>NZ_LCYG01000053.1 GCF_001017175.1 Microvirga vignae
TGGTCTGGCATAGGTGCTTACCTGGGGTACAGCTGTTGCCCTACTGCAGAGCGATTCTGGCACCAAGCGGGGAGAGGGCGAGATTGGCATTCCTTTGATCACGTTCGCTGTCGCTCATAGTAGAGGGTAGCGGCGAGGCTCCGCAATTTCCGAAGCACTTGAGTCTTGTTCGTGATCCTATCCAGTTGGCAGTAGATTGCTGGCGGCAGAAGAGGAACTATTGGCGAGCGGCGGCTCAGTAGCAACGTGAAGAAATGCGATGGGTCGAGTTGAATATAGCGAGGAATACTCTCGAACCACTGAGCGCTCAGGTGAGCCTTCTTGCACGGCTGGAGTAAGGCGTGCTGCCGCTCCGTTTCGTATGCTTTTAGGGCTGCTTGGACGTCCGTATGAGCCTGCAGATTGGTGGCTAGTGAAATGGCGTCTTGGATCGCCAACTGCGTGCCCGAGCCAATCGAGAAGTGGGTGGTATGCGCAGAGTCTCCCACCAATACGATGTTGTCAGCATGCCATTTTATGTTCTTGACCCAGCGGAAAGTGAGCCAGGGGAGACCTTTGTCTGCGTTAGCCTTGCTGATAAGCCGATGACCTGCGAGGTGGTGCTCGAAGATACACTCCAAGCATGCGAGGCTCTCGTCCCGCCCCAGCCGATCAAACCCGAGGCCCGTCCAAGTGTCGGAGGAGCACTCGGCAATCAGAGTGCTCATCTGCTGGCTGAAACCATAGGCGTGAAACCAGATCCATCCAGCCTTAGTTGGCGCGAAGCCAAAAGTGAAATTGTTGAAGATTTTTGTGGTTCCCAGCCAAACATACCTGTTGCGTCCCTCAGAGATCTGGGTCTCGAAACGATCAGCTTTCAGCTGCCGCAGTCGACTGCTGGCCCCGTCGGCAGCGACGATCACGTCAGCATCCGGTAGTCGGCTCGCGTCGGTGATCTTGTGCTCGAAGTGGATCTTTACGCCGAGAGCTGCCGCTCGTGCGGTCAATATATCGAGCAACTGCTGACGACCGATGCTGAAGCCACCGCCCAGACCTCGTAATGGCGGACTTCCTTCCATATCCAATATTTGGCCGACCCATTCAAAGGATTGATCCAGGATTTTATCCGCAGTGACAGGATCGTTCTTCCGTAAGGCTTCAACCATGTCGTTAAAGAACACCACTCCCCAGCCGTGGGTGACGCCCGCAGGGTTCTGCTCAAAAATCGTGATCTCAGTATTCGGATCGCGCAGCTTTATTAGAATAGCGAGATAGAGACCAGCTGGTCCTGCGCCAATACAAGCAATTCTCATGCTGTCCTCTCAAAACTGCACCGGCTCCCGATGCGGCAGGAGAGCAGTGATGTCCGCTTGAGGAGATCACTGCGAGAAGCTGGTTGAAGAACCCGATCTGGTAGACCATCATAAGGCGGGACGGACCACCCGCGGGCCGAAGTCGTGCGCCGAGCGAAGCTGTGTATCAGTAATCGCATGCCTGGGGCTGAACTGACCGGCTGTCTGCGGCTCGACATGGCTTCCGACCTCCGCGACGCTTGAATCTGTGGTAAGTATTAATCACGGCTCTTGGAATCCAAGGCCGCACAAGGTTTTGGTACAGCGATCTCACCACAATGCAGGGCAGTTTAAACAGTATTGGGAGGATGCCGCGGCGGATCAAATACAAATCGGTATATTTGGCATGGCTCATGCGCCAGTGACAACTCCAGGCGAAACTGCTCATGGGATGGAGTTCCGCAACGTCTTGGCGGGAAAAAGCATCTTCAAGGATTGTCTCAACCAGCAAACTACCGGGCCTGCATTCAGAGAAACTCTCATCAAAAGCAAATTTGGGGAGCATGAGGGTGGTCCCGCATCGGACACCCATACCAGCTGCTACGAGCCGGTCGCCCACTCGGATCGCCTGCCATTCCCACCGGCCTTGAAGTGCAAAGTTTCGCACGAGTGTGGTGTAGAAAGAAGATGCGCTTGGATCGTTTAGGATACTGGTTCCATTACGCCCCTTCCAGCCAGACGCTTCGAGTGCCACAAACTCGCTCAGGAACGCTTCACCCGCTGCTGGTCCTTTTCGGATTTCGCGCAATACAGGTCCTCGCGCCTCAAGTTTCCTGTGGAATCGCCGCAGATCCTCACGCAACCTGCCTAAACGTGCCCGGTACGCACTGAAATCGCCTTCGACGTTCAGATACGAGTATAGCGAGTGCAGTCCAGTACGGATGATATAACTGCCGCTCCCCCCCGCAGTAGCCTCCCATACGGGGGAGTTGCAGCGTACGGCTTTGAGTTCAAGGCCGAGATGGTTCGGCACCTGACGGTTTACTTCTGTTAGAAGGGCTCTGAAGGCGGGTGCTGCGTACTCGGACGCCAACAGGACATCCCCAGAGGGCGTTAACGCATCATAAGCGGTGCGCAGTAGTGGCCAGTGATGGCGCAGGACTGAATGCGGAGAGATGATGATAGGCAATACCCCAACCAGCGTATCATCGAGATAGGCGAAGCTGCAAAACCAGTTCTCGTTCGGCTTAAGTCGATGGCGCAGGAAGGCATCGACCCAGCCAGGAAGCAGTGTTGGGGTTTTCTGGGGTGCCTCCCAGCCTAAGCGATCCCATGCAGCAGCATGCGGCGCAAGGGCATCGAACTCCCTGACCGTGACCGTTCTAATCCTTCCATAAAGGGACGTCTCCAATACGCAGCCTCTTGAAAGGATGGCAGGGGAGGCAGGACTTGAACCCTGCACCTTTGGGATTGAAGCCCCAATGCTCTGCCAGTTGAGCTACTCCCCTGCGCTTCCAGACCCGCGTCTGGAAATGTGGAGCGGGTGGGACGGTGCTGCCCCGCCGCCAAACGAGGGGGATCCTCGATGTCGCCTGCTTCACCCGCAACCTGTCCAGTCCAGTTTAGCCGCAACTCACGATAACGTGGAACCGCCTTCCGAGTTAGCTCGAGCAGATTTTCGAGTTACCTCCGGGCGAAAGCGTGTGGTTGTAGCTCACTACGGATTTGAATAACGAGTGCACGTGGCTTTGAATCGTTTGCTCAGATTGTGGGGGATGCCGCCCTGTGCACCTTAGACATCTGCTTCAAACACCAACGCACTCGTTTCAAAGCCAAGGGCAAACGTTTTATGTCTCGGAGGGGCCCATACGGCGACTGCTGGCAGGTGTTGTCTATGCAGGACGTGGATGCCCCGGGAGCGTGAATGGCCGTCTATGGCCTCCTAATGCGGTCGGTGACTTCATGCGACCTGGAATGCTCGCCTGGCTCGTTCGCGGATCTCGTCTAACTCATCCTGCAAGGAATTAATCTGCCCTTCCACCTCCTCGAAAGATGCACATTCCGGAGTGATGAACAGGTGGCCATCCTCGCCCCTGGAGTAGCGCAGGAGGGCAATTCTGACGGATGCCGGATTGTCGGGAGTGCCCGGCCTGATGTCCAACTCAAAGGCTCCGAATACGTGCATAGGCTCGTCTCCTCGTGGCTTGGGTTCTGTACCAGTTCCGAACCGCTTCCGGATCGGTGCCCACGCCCGCCGTCCCTATTCGCTGTTCTCGACGGCCTCAATAGCGGCGGTTCCAATCGCTTCCATGATTTGGTTCTGCACCTCCGGGTCGATACTGACCCACCACTCGCGGAAGCCTTGCCGCGTCTCCAACTCGGCAAGGACAGCGTCGGCAACCTTTCGGGTCTTATCCATCTCGTGCCTCCACTATGGCGGTGAACGCCGTATTCTAATTCCACGTAGGCTCGTCCAGTCCCAGTCAGCCTTCAAACGTAATCTCATCTCCGCCCGCGTCAGCGAAGGCGGGTGTGGTGGAGCGGCAGCGATAAACAAGATATTTAGCGACATAAAATGCAGGCGGGCAGCACTATCTTTATTTTATGTCGCTCGAAAGCTTGGATATTCGATTTTAAGACTCTGGACCGCGCTTGAAAAAGGGGCCGATATGGAAGCATATCAACAACGGTGGTCCCAATGACCAAAGCAACTAAAGTAAGGCGCGGCAGAGGCCGTCCGAAGGGAGCATCTTGGCGGAACGAAGGTGATGCCAGAACCCTAGCACGGATTGCCGACCTAATCATCAGAGAGCCTATGCCGCACACCACGGCCATGCGGCGGCTGGGCATTCATGGTGAAGCCGAAACCCGCCGCCTCCAGCGCAAATGGAAGGTGCAAGGAGAGGCTTACCTCGGCGCAGCTCGTGAACGTCGTCAGGAGATGGCAGATGCTCCGTCTGTGTTCACGCAGATTGTTGAAGCTGTGACGACTGTCCGGGATGCGTGGGCTCCAATTCCGTCTGTTATTGCTCAACTCCAGTCCGCATTTAATGGTCCCGACATGCGACAGAAATTTGAGCAGCTCCGGGCATCTCAGAAAGTCCGGCTATTCAAGCAATATGCAAGTATGTTGAGGGTGCAGAGGCTAAACGGGTTCAGGCGATGGTGATGGATGCCGGTTCCCAAGCCCGGCTTATTGAAGCGCAGAAGCTCGCTAGGCGGCTTCGAAGGAAATGATTGGCCGCAAGGCGTCAGAGGGCGGGAGCATCGCCGCCCTCTACCATTGCTGACGCAGGCAGTGGGTGTGGCGCGTGTAGGGTTAAAGGGTGGTTTTTTCCCCGCATGACGTTTCGGGCTTATGTGCTGCCCTCCATGCCGCCTGTCATGAAATGGGGCAGTCTGGCAACATTAGGAAGCGCTTGGCAATCTCGGTCACGGCTCAAAAATAGCGGACGCGAAATTTATGGACCGGAGAGTCCTACCGCTTCAGTGATGCTTAGCACGGTTCGTCTCACATACAGCGAGTGAATACCGTTGGTTTCTCGTTCGGGACAGTCCCGATGACTGAACGATCCACTAGACGTCCGTTGAGGAGTTGAAGGTGGACGCGAACGGAAGCGGATCCTGCACCTCGCGTGCATACTCCGGCACTGCGCCATCCATCAGGTGAGCGCTGAAGGGCGGTCCCTAATTCGCAGGTGCCAGTGCCGGCTACGATGTTCTTGGAAGCCACCACAAGCCGTTTTGCATTGTTCGGATCTCCGCAAGCAGTTCCAGGCAGGATCCACTCCCCGAATGGTGTTTCCGTGGCAGGGACGGCTTAAGGCCCCTCAATTTTTTCTTCAACGATTCCGTCCCAGACGTCATCAGCAGAAAGGCCATTCGCAACTTTGAAATCCGTGAGAGCGGACCTTGAGGCCATGCCCCAGACACCATCGCCTGTCTTGCGATAGTAGCTTAGTTCAGAAAGGCGGCTCTGGATCTTCAACGCATCACGGGGATTGAGCGGGTGAAGTGTGGCGCCTTTTGGAGGGGCAAAAGGCGTGAAAAGCCCTCTCACATCCTGCTCAGGATTTACGGGAACGTAGGCGACAGGGGCTGCTGGATACTGGTCATCAAAGATCGCAAGCTGAGTTCTCAGATCCCATCTGTCGTCTGAGCCGAGCCCATTGCGGATCTTGAAGTCTCGGAGCGCAATTCGCGACCTTTGCCCCCATACACCATCGACAAGGCCATGGAAGAAGCCCCGCTCCTGAAGTCGACGTTGAACCTGCGCGGCAGCATCCAGGTTTGCTAGCTCGAGGACCTGAGGGTCCATCAAGGGACCCTCAGGGCGCCCTATTGCATATGATGGCGTCTGAACAGGAGGGAGTGCTGCGGTCTTGGTCTCGGTGAGCTGCGCGGGGTTGGTCGTCACTGGGGCAAGCGTTCGAGCATTCGGATCGTAGTAACCAGCTTCAGGATCTGCGGGCACTGAACGCTGCGGGAGCTCCGGTTTCGCGGCGAGCTGACGTTGCTCTGGTGGCACCTCAAACCTTTTGACGTGCATGCCAAGAAGTTCAGCTTTTCGGAAGCTAAGCATCTCAGCACCATCTGGCGGCGCGCTTGTGATGTAGACGATAGCGTCCTCGCTCAATCCGAGCGAGTGGAGATAGGCCCCGACTAGGGCGTTCCCTGGCCCAGTCTCGACCTTCTTGCCGTTCTCCAGCTTCCAAGCGGCATGGAAGGCAATCCGCCCCCCAGGACCGGCCCATCTGGTTTTTCCTCCGAGCCAGGCTAGACCACAGGCGGAGGCACAGAGCATATCGTCAGGAACAACCGTGTCGAAACCTTTAAGCCGAATGGCTTTTCCAATCTCAATTCCAGCAATCAGGTTCCC
Organism: Microvirga vignae; assembly: GCF_001017175.1. Taxonomy (GTDB): domain Bacteria; phylum Pseudomonadota; class Alphaproteobacteria; order Rhizobiales; family Beijerinckiaceae; genus Microvirga; species Microvirga vignae. The sequence continues at coordinate 6,151 of NZ_LCYG01000053.1, forward strand.
GCCCACACTGTTGAACAGGACCATGGCCTCTTTGACGAGAAAAACCTTCTGCTTGAAGACATCATCATCGCCGTATTGGAATTCACCCTCAACGGTTATGAGGGCAAGGTCTTTGCTAGGGATCAACTCGATCTGTGCCGCTTGAGCATTTGTCCAGGCAATGAGAAGCAAAGAGATAAAAATAAATCCCCTGAGCTTCTTCATCTTTAGTGCCCCACAGCAAGTCTCCCAACAAACGTACGGGCAATTTGGTCAGGAAGCTATCCAACATTTGGTAGGTTCAAGTTGTGCTTTGAGGCTACTCCGCCTAATTATCATGACCAACAGCAAGGGCCCGTAATGCAGTAGGCCTGCAACATCAGGGAACACCCAGCAATCTCGGTCACACTTCGTCACACCTCAAAAAAGGTCGGGCGGGACGAGTTCTTAGATTGTGGTATCCAACGCCGCTTTGCTCAGTCAAAAGCTTTTCGCGGTCTGCCGCCTTATCTTGGGTGGCTGCGCTAGCCGTGTGCCGTCTCAGAATTACTTGCCCCGTGCCTTCCTCTCCATGGGAATGACAGTCGCAGCGGGGCCTCCATCAAGGGCGGCCGCAATCGTGCTTCCAATTTGATCGGAAGCCCGGCGCAAAGGATCTGCGTCTAGGTGGGCATAGCGATGGGTTGTCGCACTTTGAGAGTGTCCGAGGAGCTTTCCGATGATGGGCAAGCCTAATCCCGCCCCCGCTCCGAAGCTTGCATGCGTATGACGTAAATCATGGAGCCGAATGCCCTCCAGGCCTGCCGCTCGCGTGATGGCTGCCCATGGCTTTTCAGGTCCGCCCGTGGCTTCCCGCTCTTTGACCCTGCTATAATATGCGGGTTCTCCTCCATGCGAGGCAGAGCCTCCAGGACAGCCAGGGCGGCAGCCGAAAGATAGATCGGCTTCTTGCCGGTCTTACTATCCGGCAGGAGAATAAGCCCCCGCTCAAAGTCCACATGCTGCCACTCGGCATGAATGATTTCACGCAGACGGGCACCTGTCAGCAGGAGGAGCCGCACTGCTGCTAAGGCAAACGGGTCAAGCTTGGTCCGCTTCGCTCCCTTCGGGGCGTGTTTCGTCAGCTTGTCCTCTTCCACCTTCCAGGGCAGGCCTATCGTCTCGGCCTCTCGCATTGCGTCGCCAAGGCGCGCCAGCTCGTCTTTTGAGAGAAATCGCTCCCGCCCTTGTTCCCGGTTCTTCTCAATCCCCTTGGCTGGGTTGTCGCCAAAACTCACCCGAGGCTCGTCACGTCGCGCGGCCCAATTCCAGACGCTGGAAATGAGGGCAAGGGCCCGGTTCGCTGCAAACGGGACATCGCCCATTTTCTCGTGCAATCTCGCCACGTCACTGCGGCGGATGTCAGTCATGCGGCGTGAGCCGATGGCAGGGAAGATATAGAGCCGCAAAAGGCGCTCATACTCCTCCTTGGTGCGCTTCTTGCGCTTGGGCTCCACATGGATGGCCAGGAAGTCGTTTGCAACCTCCTTGAAAGTGCGGACAGCTCGGCCTGCACGACGTTCCTCTAATGGGTCCGCGCCTGTCTCAACAGCCCCAAGTACCTTCTTGGCTTCGGATCTGGCCTCGTCAGGGGTTAGGCGGCCATGCTCGCCAATGGTGATCCGATGGGAACGCCCATCCTTCCGGTACTGCGCGACATAGGCCTTTTTTCCCGGTTGGGAATGCCACGACCCCAAACCCCGCTAGGGCATCATCCCAGAGAAAGGCCCGGTCCTTGCCTGCCTAAACGGTCAGGGCATCAACGGATCTCTTGGACATTCTCCCACTTGGCATCAGACCCCTCCGGTAAGCGCTCGGTAAGCAAAACTGATCTAATGCCAGGATGCATCAGGAAATCAGGAGAAAGAAAGTGCTTATAAAACAAGGGCTTTTGATTACGCGGGGAAACAGGGGATACATCTGGCAAGCTGGGCCGCATGATTGTGGATCTGGGGGTCCCCCGTTCAAGCCGGGGCGGCTGTACCACTTCAAAATCAATAGCTTAGCGCATCGTAGGTTCGAAGCCTTGCTCTCCGGGAAGCTTCGTCAGGAAGCCTATGGGAAGCAAAGCAGCTAGCCTCCTTCCGTCCATTTGCCGCTCTGGTGTGTCGTTGTCGGGATGGAGGAGCGCCTGTTCGGCTGGCCCTCTCACATGGGAGCCCTGCTGACACCGGCGACCACTTGGAAGCCGCGATGAAAGACTACCAAATACCTGGACCATTGGTTGAAGGTGACCTATCGGCGTTGCCGTAGCCGCCCAGCTCAAAGGTCAACCCCTTCCTGCCGCTTCCGGTGTGGCTTGCCGCGCCTTCCTGCTGGGCAACTGTATTCACAGAGGCCGTGGCCCTTATGACGTGACGCTGCGATATCGACCGGATTGCCTTCGTGGTCGAAGCTGTAAACCTCTGTTTGAAAGGACCAATCCTCTTTTTGACATTCGGCTGCGATGCACTGGTCGCTGTGCGGATCCGTGGAGTGCAGAGGTGATTTCAGGAGCTTGCTTCTGCGGTTGGGCATCGGCTTGAGAGGCTGGAGGTTGGTCTGCGGGCTTGGCCTCTGTCATTTCCTGTTTCAGACGCGCGAGTTCAGCCTCGGCAGAGCCCCGCGCTTTGATCGCTTCCTCCAACTCCACACGGGTGGAGGCAGCCTCTTTTCGGGTTCTTACAAGCTCTTCGAAGAGCCTTTCGCGAACTTGGTTCAGCTTTTCCTTGTCGGCTCCGACATCGGCCATCGACAAAATTCTGAAGAAGTACGACCGCCCGATGTCCGCCGAGGTCAGGGCCAGCATCAAAGTGCCATAGCATTGGAGTGCTGTCGTGCTGCAGCACTCTAGCTTCCTGGCTATCCTTTCAGGCAGGATGGTCAACCGGCTACCCTATGTTAGTTCATAGGCTATGAAACAGCAGTTCGTCATTGCGCCAATCCACCACCATTGGGTTGTTGTCGCCAGCAACGGGAGCAGGCAAGTCTATGGCAGCCGCTCTCAGGCGATCCGCATGGCGATCCAAGCGGCTCACTCCGCAGGCGAGAATGGGGATGATGCGCAGGTTGTCGGCCTAGACGCGAACAACCTCCATTACGCAATCTGGACATGCGGACAGGACAGTTTCACCCGCCTCTAGGCTACTCACTTCCAGCTAGGCTGCCCTGGAACTTCATGAGGCTACAGCGCTGCAGTGCTCCATTGCTGGGGCATGAAACTGCCACGACACTCAAGTCTCACAGCGAGATCGTGTCCCATCAAACTCATCACCGCATACCTTGCCCCACTAGGGCATCTCTCGCTCTTTTCTGCAATTGACTTGAGGCTCATGAAGGAGGTGGTTGCGGAGGGACCTCAATCGGTGATGGGGCCTCAATCGGTGATGCCTCCCGTTCCGTTTGCCCCAGAACTCGCCGTAAGTCTTCATTCAGGCTCCCGAGAGGAATTGCCTCATACTGAGAGATTGTTATGCATCGACCCTCAATGCTGGCCATCACCACAGCTTCGGCAGAGGGTTGATTTTCAGTCGTTTGACCGCTCGTCGAGCTACGGCGCTCATCAATGGAGGTGCCGCCTTTGTTCAAGACGATGACATACCAGACGTTCCCAGTTTTGGCTGCTTCTGCCAACGTCCGAACTTTTTGTTTAGCCTCGTTCAGTGCCTTGCGGCGTTCTTCGATTGACTCACCCCGCGTGAAGGCGAGATTTGGAGGCGTGTCGCCGCTTTCGCCGTAGGGATGGATGAAGTTTAACGTCATCCTCAAGCCATCGACCTTGACCTCTTTAATCGGAAGTGCCGCAGCCTCTTTGCGTCCTTGGACGAACTCACGGACAGCCACGTCGCATGACCGGAACTCATCCTGTTCCTGCGCCGCTTGGTGTGGTGACGTTCGCTCCTGAACGGAAGTGTTTCGTTTCCGGGATGTCGCGCCCTCTGCTCCCGCGGAAACGGCCAGGACAAAGGCGACAGACAACATTAGAATCCGCACCATAACTCCATCCTCCCGCAATGGGGAAGAACGTCGCCAACCCGGCCAACGGCCAAGATGCTCTGGGTTAACGGATCCGCAGCCGAGCGGGCCACTGTCAGAAAAATAACGCTCAGGCTGGTTCTTAGTTGCTGAGTATTCGAGAAAGCAGCCTAGCACGTACCTTAATTCTTCCGCAGCCTGCAAGATGTGGTTCTTCAATGGCTTACTCGTCCTGATGGCGCTTGCGGGCTTCCCATGTTTCCCGGCCATCCTGTCAAAGAGGGTAAGGCCTGCTTGTATGGATTTTGTGTCAGGAGCGTTTATGGAACGTGCTGCACATCCGGGACCGTTCATGCCCGGCTGGGCAATGTCTCTGGGGATCAACCAAGCGGGACTCTTGCAACAGATTGACCGTCACGCTCGTCATTCAAGCACAAAGCGCACTCTTGGTGATTTTCACCCGGAATACGTCAGCTTTAGGAGGGTTGCCCCGGCGAGATAATCGCACGAGGCTTTTTGCCGAGAACCAGTCGACGAAATCAAGCTTGCAGGACGTTGCACTATCCTGTCAGAAGGTCGATCACCCGCATGAGGGCGACAGTATTGCCGGTGTTTTTGCTCCGCTCAGGCATACGTTTCCCACACGACCACACATCTCCTTTTTTGTAGACTGTGTCACCGGAGCCCGTGTCGACCGGGAGTTCGCCTTCCAACATGTGGCAAACCATATCGTTGCCCATGCTCGACCCACTGGTGCTTGCTCCCGGTTGGTAGATGTTGTCTCGCATTGAGACCGTCTTGTAGTTCGGGATCATCGTATCTCGCTTGGTGTAGTCCACCCGACGAACGCCGGGAGCTATCTCCCTTCCTTCAGGTGAGGCAGAACTTTGAGCGACGGCTTGTCTTGAAGGGACGAGTGTAGACGCGGCGGCGATACTGAGCAGTGCATGGCGACGGTTAAGCTGTCCCATTGCTCCCTCCCGTCCAAGAGGCCACCCCAGCATACTTCGGTTCCACGACCTGCCGGGATGCGTGTCAATAGATCGCCGCACACTCGGAAATGAAGATATTCTATTATTTCATAATCTTAGAACGTCTTCTCCTTGGCGCCAGACTCACGCCGTTCCGATGATGGAGCGGTGATGATCGAGATCCGTTCACATGTATATGTGGAGGAGAGGGCGCAGGTGTTGGGATGAATCTTCAAACGGGAACAACATTGAGCACCAAGCTCAAGAGCCCGATGCCAAATAGCAACGCAAACAGATCGCAGATATTCGCCAAGGCATCGTTGCCCGGATGTCTGTTCCTACCGCCCATAGGGCGGCATATGCCGCACCCAAGACCTTGGGCAACACCCCTTGTGGTTGATGCGTCCCTCCCGGCCAGTACGTCGAGGAGTCTCTGGCCGGGAGACTGGGGCTCTTGTGATCAACCCTCAGGTGAAGGCTAGTCGCCTTATCTCCTCCAGTTGAAGAGGCTACCTCGACAAGGCTTGGACCAAGTGCTTGATCGCAACTATGACAGGAGCTGTGCCGGTAGTTGCCCCCTACGGCTGGCACAACATCAAAGACCATGCGCCACAGCTCGTCTTCATTTGGCTGCATTGTCCCGCCCTTGAAGCCTTCGTCGCAGCACTACTGCCCCCCATGAACGCAGACATTGCGCTACAGCAAACCAAGGGCGGAGAACTCCTTGGCTGGTGTACATGCCTGAGCCCCACAGGCCATGGAAGTCGCGGCTCGGAAGAACTTCAGCGCTCCGAGGCGCTGGGGGACAAGTCTCTGAGCGACACCCGATTTGCATCAATTGAAGGCTGCGGGGATTGCTCACCCATTAAGATGAGGATGATCGCGAGTGCTCCGATCGCGGTCGCCACCAATGAAACATCCACAATCATACGCTTCAGCTCTTCACGACAAGGTCGCATTTCTACACCGCGGATGCCAGCAATTCCGATTCACATATGTTAATTGTATGAGATTGTATACAAATATTCAGAAAGAACGGCGCGATATGCTGTCGCGATGAGCTGAATGCCAAAGCCGCTGGACCACAGGGCAAGGCAGAAAGAGGACGACAACAAGCCCTGGTTGGACCGTCTAACGAGAGTTGGTCGGATCAGGCGGATTGGTGGCGGGAACGCGCCGATGATAACGTTCTCCCTCCAGATCTCCATATTGCCGTCGTGACCTAGCTTGCGTGCATGCTAGATTGCGTCCTCATCGGAGCTGCAAACAAAGCTGTCGGTTGTGTAGGTGCCCGACAATCTGTCGAACAGAAGCACACGATACGTTACTGCGCTTTTCGATGCTGGCCCCATCATTTCGCCTCCCAGGGGAGGGAGGAAGCCTGACCACTTCTGGATGGCATTGATCCAGATCAAGGCGCCAGATGGCCAAATGTGCCTGGAAGCGCACTCGCGGTCGAGAGCACGATGGCAGCGGTGGCGCGCCAGACAAGGGCGCTCTTCAACGGGAAGCTGTCATTCCTGCCGCTTCCGGAACAGGGCTCTTGGTCAGAACCATCTTGTCGGTGGTGCGGTGACAGGAGATCGTGACGAAACCATCGGAGGCGTTGATCCGAACGCTCGTCTCTTCTTCGTTGTTGATCAGTTGCACGGGGGGCTCGTCTACTTCCCGGGAAGCCTCGGCAATAATCGACAGGCAATCGGAATAGGGCAGGGCGGCGATGCGGGTGCTCGCATCCTCTGCCTGGGCAGCGGCGTGGCTTGAAAATACTCCAAGGAAGCCGAGCAGGAAAATCATCGTCCATGAACGCATCGATTCTGTTCTCCCAATGCTCGGAAGATCACCACGCCCGAGGCTTTGCCGCTGTGCTGTACCACACATAGGCAACGTACCCCTTAACGGGCCGTTCCTGCTGCTGGTGTCGCAGGAAGAGCTCGTTCGCTCGTGTGAAAACCTTAGCCGCTCGATTCTTTCAATCTTGCGAACATCTCCCGGCCACGCCTTTCCGCTCTCTCCAGAGCCTCGGCGAGCAGACGGCGCGCTTGCCAGGATGTCTCACGGTCCTGTGCACCGGGGATCTGGGCGAGGATCGTGTCCGCTTCTGCTTCGTAGCGTTCTTCGGGCATGCAGAAAACTCGTTTCAGAGGATCGGTGGATGTCATTGCAACCGTTACGGATCCTTCGGGTTCCGGCGTTCTGCATCTCAATCGACAAGCGGGCCCTGCGTCGTCATGAACCTTGCCCTTGAGCAGGAAATGTAAGAGAGTTCCATTGAGAACAGGAAGCCCAAATCATAGAACGGGCTCGCTCATGGGGTTGTTTTCCATTGATGTCGGCGTTCGGTTTATTTCGTACCGTTGCAGGTCGGGATCGCTATTCCGGCCGGCGGAAGAATGAATATCGGTCTATCTCATTGCGGCCGGGACTCTAAGTCCCCAAGAAGATTTCACGTTCAGCTATGATTCATCCCAGAAACGTCAGGGGTGGTCCTATGAAAGCTTGTGGACCAGATCCCTTACAGGACGCTCTCGAATTGAAAGCGCATGTCAGAAGTCTGAAGGCCCTGCTTGAATTGCAGCGCTGGCAGATCGAGGTGTTGAACCAGCGGCTCTATGGTTCAGCGCCGGGAGGAACAGCCGCCCGACGCTTGCTGGCTCTCAAGCAAAGTGAGGCAGGGGTATCACGCCTGCGCAAAAAAAACGGTTCCTAGAGCATCGGACGAGAATAGTGGAAGCCACTTTTCTCGTCCGATGCTCCCTTCTTTTCATGAGCGCATCGCTGGGTGCGAAACGCCGGATCCACTTTTTACGCACGGTGCGTTACCGCTCCTGCCGACGCTGTTTCCGGTCTTTCAGGAAAAGAGTGTCCAATTCAGCGATACTGAACTGGCCTGCCTCCCAGGATGCCACCAGATCAGGAATGGAGCTGCTTGGGCTCGCCATGCCGAAGAGAAAGCCTTGACCGAAGTCGCAGCCCTGGCTGCGCAGGAAAGCCGCCTGCACGGCCGTTTCGACACCCTCCGCGACTGTCGTGATTCTAAGACCCTTGCCAAGGTTGAGAACCGCCTGGAGGATGGCCGGATCGTCGGGGTTGCTCGCCAGATCATGCACGAAGGAACGGTCGATCTTGATGACATCGACCGGGAACTGCTTGAGATGGGATAGCGAGGCATAGCCCGTTCCGAAATCGTCGAGCGCGATCTTGACGCCTTCTGCGCTCAGCGTGCGGAGGGCTTTTTCGACGAACTCCGTACCGCGTCCGAGAAAGACGGTTTCGGTCACTTCGATCTCGAGACAACGGTTCGGGATATCGGCAGAGTGCAAGCGTGCCAGAATTCTGTCGGCGAACTCCATGTCCCTGAACTCGGCAGCTGATGCATTGATTGCCACATGTCCGAATGGGATGCCGTCCTGCAGCCAGCGGCGCATGTCGTCGAAGACCATGTCGTGCATCTGCTTGCTGAGAGCAACGGCGAGCTGTGGATCGTCAAAGGCGGCCTGGATGCTCCCGGGAAGTTCGATGCCGGCGCGGCGATTGCGCCACCTGAGGAGGGCCTCGAAGCCCTGGAGAGCACCCGAATTCAGGTGCACCTTGGGCTGATAGAAAGGCTCGATGCTGCGCGCGTCGATCGCCCCACGGGCATTGCTGCGCATCTCCGCCTTCCGCTGCGCCTCCGTCCGCATGGAAGTCTCGAAGACGACCACCTTGTCGCGTCCGGTGGCCTTGGCCGTGTAGAGCGCGACATCGGCTTGCTTCAGCAGGTCTTCGGCTTCCTGTGCATGATCCGGCCAAATGCTGGCGCCGATGCTGGCCCGGCAATCGAGCGCGCGTCCCGCGTAGGGGAGCGGCCTCTGCAATTGCTCCAGGATGGGTGCGATGAGCGTCCTGATATCTTGCTCGCCATCGATTTCTGGAAAAATGATCGCGAACTCATCGCCGCCGTTGCGGGCGATAGTGTCGATCGGTCGTACAGCGGCGCTGAGCCTGTTGGCAACGGCCTGCAGAACGGCGTCGCCCGCGTCGTGACCGAGAGTATCGTTGATCTCTTTCAGGTGGTCCACATCAAGGATCAGCAGGCCGACCTTGCGTCCCAGGGCTGCCGATCGCTCCAGGGCCTTGCTCAGGCGGGCCTGGAAAAGTGCGCGGTTGGGGAGACGCGTGAGGGGATCGTGATGAGCAGCCCAGATGATCTTCTCTTCCGCCTCTTTTTGCGTGGTGACATCGCTGACGATGCCCTCCAGAAAGGCGGGCTCGCCCGACGCGTCAAAGATGCATTGTCCCCGGTCGGCAACCCAGCGGGTTTCTCCGGATCGGGTCATGATCCTGTAAACGACATTGAAAGGCTGTTTCGCTGGAATGCTGCCGAGGATGGCATCGTCGACCATCTGCATGTCGTCCGCGTGAACGATCTCCCCCCAGTTGAGGCGCCTCTCCATGAACTCGCTGGCCGTATACCCCGTCAGCGCCTCCGCGCCCTCGCTGATGAATGTGAAAGGCCATGGGGCAGCGATATCGCACTTGTAGACGAGACTTGGCAGGTTATCGATCAGCGTTGCGAGTTGTCGCTTGCTTTCGATCAGCTCTGCCTCGGCCTCCATGCGCTCTGTCAGATCACGAGAGATGCCGATGACGCCGACAATCTCGCCGTTCTGCCACCAGGGCACCTTCACGGTCTGAAACTTGCGTGGATTACCCCTGATCGGGATGTCTTCCTCGATCGTGACAGGGGCCCCTGTGGTGAGCACCTGGCGATCCGATCTTGCGTGGATATCGGTTGGATCCCGTGAGAAGAACTCCCGGTCGAGCACCCCTTCGACCGGCCCGCAGGCCTCAGTCAGCTGACGGTTCGAAAAGACGAAGCGTCCCTCCCGGTCTTTCACGAAGATCAGGTCCTGAATGCTGTCGATGACAACCTGGAGCAGATCCTTGCTTTCGAGGGCCTTCTCCTCTGCTATCTTCCGCGCGTGAATGTCTTCGGCAACCGTGATGATCGAGACGGGTGTGCCTGCATCATCGCAGACGAAGGAAACATTCACCGCACACCAGATTGGCGTGCCATCAGGACGGATGTAGCGCTTTTCAATCTGAAAAGGCTCGGCGGTCCCGAGGTGCTTTCTGAAGAGGGCAGCGTTCCAATCGATGTCCTCTTCATAGGTAAAGGCTTGCATTGGCAAGCCGTCCAGCTCTTCCTTGCTGCGGCCCACGATGTCGCAATAACGCTGATTGACCATCAGCACTCGCCCCATCAGATCCCGGTGCAGAATGCCGACAACGGTCTGTCCGAAAACGGTGGCGAGTTGCCGCTCTCGGACACGAAGAGCTTCGGCTGCGATGCGGCGCTCGTTGATGTTGCGGAAGATGACCATGAGGTCGTCATCCACAGGTGTGGCATGCACTTCGTACCAGGTGGACAGGGGCGCGAAATAAGCCTCGAAGATCTGCGTCGACTGCTCCTTCATCGCGCGGCGGTAATTTTCTTCGAAGATCGTGCTTCTTGTCTCGGGAAACCGCTCCCAAATGCATTGACCGATTGTATCGGCCTTCACATTCAGCTCTGCGGCCGCGCGCGGATTGAAGAAGGTGAAGCGCCATTCGCGGTTGAGAAAGAACACGCAGTCGGATGTGCTCTCCACAAAGGCGCGAGCATAGCTCGAAAGCTCGAAAGAAGAGGATCTCCGATCCTGGAAATGCGATTGCCCGCGCGTGTCGGAGAAACGCTGGCGCAGCCATGAACGGCCCCAAAAACGCATAGCTGCACTCTTAAAGTCTGCCCACACCGCACTCGAGATGCGGCTATCTGTTTATGTTAATTAACCTCCCGCGAGCCCGCAGGGGGAATAACGTATTATCAGAATAATGCTCAAGTATTGCGTTACCTTAAGGTATAAAGCAACCCTCAAAAAATGCCGCGGGCACGGTAAAAATTTTTATATAATAACGTTTAAAAAATTTCGTCGTTTCGGGTATCAGATCTAATCCATACAGCGAAAAAGCCCGGTGATCACACCAGGCTTTCATGATTGCGAGTAGCGCTGGAGCTTAGTTGAACTTGTAGTTCAGGCCAGCGCGGAGCACGCCGAATTCCGTGTCGCGGCGGATGTTGACGCGGTTGGCCAGGGCATAGCTGTCGCTGGTGTCGAGGTTAACGTAGAGGCCTTCGACTTTTGCCGTGAAGTTGTCGGTGACGGCATATTCGAGGCCGCCACCCATGGTCCAGCCGCCACTCATGTCATTGTCGCGGCGGTAGCCAAGCGCTCCATCCAGAGCCTTGTTGCCGCCAATTTCACCGTAGGCGAAGCCGAGGGTTCCGAACACAAGAGCCCGATCGAAGGCCAGACCTGCGCGAGCGCGGACCGTGCCGAAGTAGCCGTCGGAGTCGCCCGGATAAGAGGTGCCGCGGTAGGTCGCACCCTTATCGCCGACAGCGGCATATTGGAGATCTGTCTCGGCGCCGACCACGAACATGCCGAACTGGTAGTTGTAGCCACCTTGGAGGCCGCCAATGAAGCCACTCTTGCGGCCACCGCCGGTGACATTGAAAGCGGGATCATAATATTGGCTGGCGCCGGTGCTCCGGCCGTAGCCGAGATTCACGCCTGCATAGAAGCCGCTCCAAGTGAAGGTCGGGATGGCATTGTAGGCGGCGGCCGGAGAATAGCGCGACGGGAGGTCGGCTGCCTGCGCGCCCGAAGCGGCAATGGCGAGAGCTGCGGTAGCAGCAAGCAGAGCGAAAGGAGAGATACGCATCACTGAAATCCGTTGTTACGTCGAAACAAGGTAGGCATTAATTGCCTGTCCCGGGTGTCATAGGCTCGGAAGGGGTAATACTGCAATATGATTGCTTATTTCGCTGCCGACATGCTTGACGTTTGATGAATGTTTACTTTCCATAAACCATGAGCGGTCCGGGTAATTGCTATAGTGAATATTTCGTGAGTAAATGCGTTGCTGAATTCGAGCCTCTGGCTCAAAGTTTAGAGACAAACAAAACTTCTGCCCTGCCGAAAGGCGGGGCTTTTTCTTGGCTGGCAGAGCAGATCAGGCGCTGTCCGCCTTGTCCATGGCGTCGGCCTGCCGGGCAATCACATCGACATCCGCGCTCATGGGCAGCGTCTTCGGATCGAGATCGGCAATGGGAAACCAGCCTGCCTCAAGCGCGTCGTCTCCGGCGATAGCGTCGCCGGAGATCCAACGGCAGCGGACTGCGATCAGGATGTAATGCTGGCGAATGGTGCCGTCGGAGGACGGCACGAGGATATCGAGCGTTGTAATGACGCCCTGCGCCTCGCCCTCGATGCCGGTCTCTTCCAGAAGCTCTCGGTTAGCGGCCTCCGCGACTGTCTCGCCGAATTCGATCTTACCGCCGGGAAAGCCCCAGAGGCCTGCATCCGGCGGGTTGGCCCTTCGCACCAGAAGGGCCTGACCCTCGTGAATGACGACGGCGATCACGGCGGGAACAGGGGAGGGCGAATGAAAAAAGGCCTGGCCAGTCATGGCCAAGCCTTATCGCATGAGGCTGATTTCCGATAGCAGGCGATCAGCGATGGTGCCGCAGCAGAGCCGACTGGAGCGGCTCCACGCTTTTTGTCATCCAGCGTGCCGTGGTCTCGGCAACGTCCTTCCACTGCGCGGAGGCGGTCTCGAAAGCCTCGCGCGCCGCACCGGTCTGGGCATTGAAGCCACCAGGCTGACGGGAATTGTCGATCGCCGTGCGCCACAGATCGAGGGCTGCATGCCCTTGAGTCTGCAGAGCCTGGATGATCTTGTCGTTCACCTCGAGGGCGCCCTTGGCGGAAACGGCAACCGCCTCGCGCATGGCTTGGCGGAGTGCCTCGCCCTGATCCCGGAAGGCGAAGACGAAAGGCTCGCTCTCCTGGGGCTTTGCCTTGGCGGAGACGGAGGGCTTGGGGGCAGGCGCAGGTTCTGCAGCCTGTACGGTCTCCGTCGCTTCAGCGACAGGTGCTGCCGCCATCTCGACGAGATCAGCCTTCGGAGCGCTCTTGGCGCTGCGGGTCTTGGTCTTCTTGGTTTCCGTCATCGTGACGTCCTCGCGACGATTTCTGAGAGAAGGAGCTTACTTCTTCGAGCCGGGCTGCTTCATAGCAGACTGGGCGATCGAGCCGAATTCCTTCATCTGGGTCTGCATGGCTTCGAACTGCGTGCGGACGAACTCGGCCTGGATCTGCATGGCTTCCTGCATGTCCTTGGCGCGCACCATGCGCTGGGCGAGATCGAAAGCCGCCGCTAGGTTCTGCTCGGCATAGGAGAAGGTCTTGCGGGTGGCGTCCTTGGCGCTGGCCTGGACCGTGTTCGCCGAGCCCTCGAAGGTGTCGACGGTCTTCTGGGCGGCGCTCATGAAGCCATCGATGGCCTTGCGGGCCTGCTCGACGCTCTTTTCGGCGAAATCGCGCATTTCAGCCGGAATTTCGTAGGGCTGGTTCGGGTTCGTTGCCATGGGTCGCTCCTCTTGCGGCATTTGTGCAGTGCAATATCACATTGTGCGGTGCGAAATCAACTGCCTTTGGACCTGAACAATTAAGGTTACCTCAAAGTAAAAGGATTCAAGGGCTCAAGCCTGCTGCCTCCTTGCCAACATTCGTCTAAAACCTCTTCAATAAGATAACTCCGAGGTTGACTAGATCGAGGCCGTATGAACGGGGCTCTCAACCAGTATGAAGCGCTGATCGCGCGCCTTGCCGCCGAGCCGGATCTAGGACTCATGGCGAGGCCCGGGGCGCCTGTGCTCGTCTGGGACCGGTCGGTCGAGAGGCTGCTCTGGACATCTCCGGCAGCGGAGGGGCTGGGTGAGGCTTTCACCGACAAGACGGGCCGCCTGGTGTCGGATCTTCGCGCCCGCGAGCGCCTGAAGGCTCTGGCCGCAGGGGCCGCTCCCCGCGAGAGGGCGCGCCTTGAACGACTGCGCCTCAATCCGATCCGCCCCTGGCAACCCGTTCCCTGTGCTTGCTGCTTGGCGGTTCTGGAGAGCGGGGAGGAGGTCCTGGTGACGGCGCTTCTGGGGCCGGTCCCTCAAGGCTTCGAACGCTCGAGCGCCTCTTCGATCTCCAAGGCCGACAATCCGCCCGCTTCCGAGATCTTCAGTCCTCCTTCCGAAGAAGTCCCGGCCCCTCAGAACAAGCCGCACGGCTCCATCCGCTTCGTCTGGCAGACTGATGCCCAGGCGCGGTTCACACAGGTATCACCGACCCTGGCCAAGGCCGTCGGGACGCGGGCAGGAGATATTGTGGGACGCACCTGGGATGAACTGACCCACAGGGTGGTCACCGATCCCGAAGGGGAAATCGCAGGCTTCTTCGCGCGTGGCGAGACCTGGAGCGGGCGAACCGTCTTCTGGTCGCTGGAAGAACAGGCCAAGCAGGTGCCGGTCGACTGGGCGGGAATGCCGGTTTTCGGAGCCGGGCGTGAGCTCATCGGGTTCCGTGGCTTCGGTCTGCTGCGCATGGACGAGATGCGCGAGCGGGAGGCTTCGGAGCTTCCGGCAGCCGATACCGATGCCTTCCTGACGGACGCAGCCCTTCCTTTCGCTCCGCCGGAGGAAGCGCAGGTCGAGGAAGAAGAGGACATCTCCGCCCCACCTCAAGAAGACGAGAACTGGTTCGCCGACTTGCGCAATAAGGTGGCGGAAGCGCTCGCCAGCACGAAGCCTGCCGAGAAGCCCGCGGAAACGGACGTCGCGGCTCGGTCGGAAGAAGCCGACCAGAAGGCGCGCCCCGCTTCCACATCGAGCCTGTCCTCTGCGGAACGCAATGCCTTCCGCGAAATTGCTCGTGCCTTGGGTGCGCGCCTGGAAGAGAGAAGTTCACGAGCGGCATCTGCTCCTGACGAAACAGCATCGCAGGAAGAAGGGTCCGACGAGATTGAAGCATCCGCCGAGGAAGCGCAGGCAGCACCTGCTGTTTCTGACAATGGCGATCGCATCCTTGATCGTCTTCCCGTCGGCATTCTCATCCATCGCGGTGAACACATTCTCTTTGCCAATCGCTTCCTTCTCGATCTGACAGGCTATGAAGATGCCAAGCAGGTGACGGCTGACGGCGGCATCATGCAGCTCTTCCGTGGTTCTCCGGCCCTGAATTCCTTCGCGGAGGAAGATGCAGGGCTCGCGCTTACGACCCGTCATGGCGAAAACATCACCGTGAGCGTGCGTGCATCGGAGGTGGAATGGGATGGCGAGCAGGCTGAGCTGATGCTCATCCGCAAGTCCTTCGCTCAGGACCGCGCACTGCGCCCTCAGGACAGCCGTGTGCAGGAGCTCGAGGCGATCCTCGATACGGCGACCGATGGCGTGATCCTGTTCGATGAGACAGGCCGCATTCTTTCGCTCAATCGTTCGGCCGAGGCGCTGTTCGGCTATCACCAGCGCGAGGTGATGGGCAGTCTCATCACGATTCTGTTCGCTCCCGAAAGTCATAAGGCAGCCCTCGATTATCTCGAGAGCCTTCGTTCGCCGGGCGTGGCGAGCCTGCTCAACGATGGTCGCGAGGTTCTGGGACGCGAGCGGCAGGGCGGCACCATTCCGCTCTTCATGACCATCGGACATGTGGGCGAGGGCGAGCGCCGCAAGTTCTGTGCCGTGCTGCGCGACATGACGACGTTCAAGAAGGCGGAAGGCGAACTTGTCGGCGCCAAGCGCGCAGCGGAAGAGGCAAGCGCGCAGAAATCCGATCTTCTCGCCAAGATCAGCCATGAGATCCGCACGCCGCTCAACGCCATCATCGGCTTTGCCGAGGTGATGCTGGAGGAACGCTTCGGCCCCATCGGGAACGCCCGCTACAAGGAGTATCTGCGCGACGTTCACGCCTCCGGCTCGCATGTGATCAGCCTCGTGAACGATCTGCTCGATCTGGCGAAGATCGAAGCAGGGCGCCTCGAGTTGTCATTCACCGGCGTCAATCTCAACGATCTCGTTTCGTCCTGCGTCACCCTGCTTCAGCCGCAGGCCATGCGCGACCGCATCGTCATGCGCACGAGCTTCGCACCGAAGCTGCCGCCGGTCGTGGCCGATGAGCGCTCCGTGCGCCAGATCGTGCTCAATCTCGTCTCCAACGCCATCAAGTTCACTGAGGCCGGCGGCCAGGTGATCGTCTCGACCGCGAGGACGGATCGGGGCGAGGTGGCGTTCCGGGTGCGGGATACCGGTATCGGCATGACGGAGGAGGAGGTCGAGGCGGCTCTCGAGCCGTTCCGTCAGATTGCGACCTCTCGAAAGCCCGGCGGTACGGGTTTGGGGCTCCCCCTCACCAAGGCGCTCGTGGAGGCCAATCGTGGCGCTCTGCAGATCTCGAGCCATCCCAACGAGGGCACGCTCGTGGAGGTGATCTTCCCGCCGACCCGGGTGCTGGCGGAGTAGCCGCTCCTCCGCGAGAGATTGTTTGATCCAGGACATTTGACCCCTGAGCGTTACGCGTTAGCTTTGGGAAACTGCTCCAAGACCTTCCCGAGACGAAGGATCGCTCATGTCCACCTATCGCCTCGACACGTTGTTCTCACCCCGGTCCATTGCGGTCGTAGGTGCCAGCCCGCGCCCGGGCTCGCTGGGGCTGACTTTCCTCAAAAACCTGATCCAGGGAGGGTTCACGGGAGCGCTATATCCAGTCAATCCGCATCACAAACAGATCGAGGATCGACCGTGCTTCGCCTCGATCGCTAGGCTTCCCGAGACGCCGGATCTCGTCGTCATCGCCGTGCCGCCCCGCAACGTGCTGGATGTGGTCGAGGATGCTGGCAAAAGAGGTGCGGCCGCCGCTATCATCGCCACTGCCGGCCTCGGCTATGGTGCAGATTCCATGTCCGGGCAGGTGAGGCTCGCCGCACGTCGCTACGGTCTGCGTATCGTCGGACCGAACTGCATCGGCGTTCTCTCTCCGCGTGCCCGCATGAACGCGAGCTTTGCGGCCCATGACGCCAAGCCCGGAGACCTCGCGCTCATCTCCCAATCGGGTGCGGTTGCGGTCGGCCTCGTGGAATGGGCAGCGCAACGGCAGGTCGGTTTTTCCGCCGTCGTATCCCTCGGCGACAAGATGGATGTCGATTTCAGCGACTGCCTTGATTTCTTCTCGGCTGACGCGGGCACGCGCGCGATCCTGCTCTACATCGAGTCCGTCGACAACGCCAAGAAGTTCATGTCTGCGGCGCGTGCTGCGGCACGCATCAAGCCCGTGGTCGTAATCAAGGCCGGGCGACATGCGCAAGGCGCGAGAGCGGCCGCGACGCATACGGGTGCATTGGCGGGTTCCGACGCAGTCTATGACGCCGCGTTCCGTCGCGCAGGTTTGCTGCGCGTCCTCGATCTCGATCAGCTGTTCTCGGCGGCCGAAACCCTTGGGCGACAGAAGCCTTTCCCGGGAAAGCGACTTGCGCTGCTCACCAATGGCGGCGGCGTCGGTGTTCTGGCGACCGACCGGCTCATCGACATGGGCGGAACGCTTGCCAGTCTCTCGCCGGAGACGCTTGAGAAGCTGAACGCCTTTCTCCCGCCGACCTGGTCACAGTCCAATCCGGTGGACATCATCGGTGATGCGGATCCGGCGCGCTACGCAGGCGCTCTCGAGGCACTGCTCGCCGATCCGGAGAACGACGCCGTTCTCATTCTCAACGTCCCGACGGCCGTGGCCGGTGCTGCCGATGTCGCGGCGGCCGTCACCGAGGTCATCAAGCGTCATCGCGCCAGGGGCTATCAGCAGAAGCCGGTCTTCGCGGCCTGGATCGGTGAGGATCCGGATTCCGCGCGCGTGTTCGAAGAAGCGCGCATTCCGCATTTCGCCACCGAGGCCGACGCGGTGCGTGGTTTCCTCCAACTCGTGCGCTATCGCGAAGCGCAGACAGAGTTGATGGAAACACCCGACAATCTCCCGCATGATTTCTCGCCCGATCCGGAAATGGCTCGCGCGATTGTTGCAGGGGTGCTGGCGCAGAACCGCCACTGGCTCAACCCACTCGAAGTCAATGCACTGCTGAAGGCCTATGACATTCCCACCGCTCCCGTGACTTTGGCCAAGACACCCGATGAGGCAGCCAGGGCTGCGCAGCCCATTCTTGCCGAAGGCGGAACGGTGGCGGTGAAGATCCTTTCGTCTGATATCGTGCACAAATCCGATATCGGTGGTGTGAAGCTCGATCTCACGACGGAAGAAGCGGTGCGCAAGGCCACGGCCGATATCTTCGAGCGTGCCGCGCGCCTGAGGCCGGATGCCTCCATCACGGGCGTCACGGTTCAGCCCATGGTGCGCCGTGTGAAGGCGCGCGAGCTGATTGCAGGCCTTGCGGACGATCCATCGTTCGGTCCAGTTGTCGTGTTCGGCCGTGGCGGAACGGCAGTCGAGGTCATCAACGACAGGGCGCTCGCCTTGCCGCCGCTCGATCTGAAACTCGCCAACGATCTCATTGCACGCACTCGCGTGTCACGCCGTCTCAAGGCCTATCGCGATGTGCCGGCTGCGGACGAGTGGGCGATTGCGCTGACCCTCGTGAAGCTCGCGCAGCTTGCCGCCGACGTACCGGAGATCCGCGAACTCGACATCAATCCGCTTCTCGCGGATCACACCGGCGTCATCGCTGTCGATGCACGCGTGCTCGTCGCACCTGAAGTGCGAAAGGGGAGTGGGCATCCGCGCTTTGCCGTGCGGCCTTATCCGAAGGAGTGGGAGCGCACGATCACGCTTCGCAACGGGCGCAAGGCCTTCGTGCGTCCCGTCAGGCCGGAGGATGAGGAGGAGTTCAAGCGCTTCTTCGAGAAGATCACCCCGGAAGACCTCCGTCTTCGCTTCTTCGCACCTGTCCGCGATTTCAGCCACACTTTCCTCGCGCGCCTGACGCAGCTCGATTATGCCCGCGCCATCGCCTTCGTTGCGTTTGACGAAGAGACAGGTGGAATGATGGGTGCGGTCCGTGTCCATGCGGATGCCAACCACGAGACGGGCGAGTACGGCATTCTCCTTCGCTCCGATCTCAAGGGCCTCGGTCTGGGCTGGACGCTGATGCGCCTCATGATCGAATGGGCGAAGGTGGAGGGTCTCCATGAAGTCGAAGGTCAGGTGCTGCGCGAGAACTCGACGATGCTCGACATGTGCCGAAACCTCGGCTTCTCGATCAAGATCGATCCCGACGATCCGGAGCTGCGCATCGTGAAGCTGCCAATTGCAGCCATTGATGAGCCCGGCAAGCTGGCGGAGACGGCCTAGAGCATCGGACCCAAAAGTGGATTTGCACTTTTGGGATTGATCCGATGCTCCCTTCATAGAGCAGCGCATCGTCATGCGCGGAAAACCGGGGCCACTTTTCCGCACGATGCGCTAGATACAAGACGGCCCGCCAATCGGCGGGCCGCTGCATTCATCAGATTGAGAATTTCTTAGTGCTCGTGGGCCTCGAGCCCGCCGATATGCTTCTGCGCATAAAGCTCGACGCCGATCTGCTCGATGAGGGTGAGCTGAGTTTCGAGGAAGTCGATATGGCCTTCCTCGTCGGCCATCAGCTCCTCGAAGAGGTTCTTGGACACGCGGTCGCCGATGCTGTCACAATAGGCGGCTGCCTCCCCGTAGAGGTTACGGGCGTCGTATTCGGCGGCGAGGTCCGACTCGAGAACCTCCTGGATATTCTGGCCGATGCGCAGGGGATCGAGCACCTGCAGGTTGGCGAAGCCTTCGAGGAAGAGGATGCGCTCGATGAAGCGATCCGCGTGGTGCATCTCCTCGATGGATTCCTTGCGCCAGGTCTTGGCGAGATCCTTGTAGCCCCAATTGTCCAGGAGCCGGTAATGCAGCCAGTACTGGTTGACCGCCGTCAGCTCGCTGCGCAGGCCGCGATTGAGATACTCGATAACCTTCGGATCACCCTTCATCCTACCCTCACATCCAAACGGCGACAAAACGTCGGCCCATCTTTAGAGGATTTATGAACTAGGGTGAAACCCTCTTTGTTCAAAGATGCGGCTCGGCGGCCACTTTTTCGAGGGAGGCGGGGCAGCAGCCCTTCTGGCAGACGGCGACCGGCGCCACGCCTGCCTCGGCCAGCGCCTTGTCCATGATGTCCCGGATGGTTCGAGCACAGCGGCCGCAATTGGGGCTGCAGCCAAGACAGCGATAGACCTGCGCGGGCGAACGCGGGCAATCCGGCCCAGGCTTCATGCAGGCTTTCACATCGCCGTCGGAGAGGACATTGCAGGAGCAGACGATCATTTGTTTTTCTAGTTTAGAATTGTTAAAAACTACGTTTGATTTCAGACACTTAGCGGAAATATCAGGCGAGCGCCAGTGCTTGAGGGCGCGCGGAGTTGTCACGCAGGCTGGAAAAACCGTCAGTCCAGGCGCCGGAACAAGCCAGGATAATCCCGTACGAATCCCTCCTCATCGACCGATAGATCGGCCGTGAAGCTGCTTTCCAGGCTCTCGAAGCGGTAAAGGGTCCCCGGATTGAGGGCTGTGTAGCGCTGATCGCGAGCAGAGACGGTGAGATCAGGAATGGCGATGTAGCAGAGGCGAATATCGACGGCTCGTCCAGCCTCCCATTCCAGACGGCGGATCGGCAGAGTGTTGGTCAGGGGCGTTGCCTGAATATCGACGTCGATGCAGCCCTGAAGCTCGGGCTTGGGCTTCCCGTCCTCGATCCAGCTGCCTTGCCCGTTGCTCTCCAGATCGAGAACATGCCCGGATGTCGTCCGAAGATGGACCGCTCTGGTGCGCCAGGAGGAGTCCACCTTCAGGCGGTAATGCAGGCCGAACCTTGTTCCATCCTCCCGGCCGATCACCACGCCAGAAATGGTCAGGCCGCCATCGGCCGGGCGCACATCGACATGCTCCAGGCCTTCTTCGCAGCCGTCCCAGGCCGACCAGCGGAGGGAGCGAAAAATCAGCGGGCGAGTGGGCATCGGGACCTCCGAGCTGCGCAGGACAAGAATATGCCTCTGCGCAGACTTTTCGAGTCCGTCTTACTCCCGCACCACAATCACGTGCAGCCGCCGGGGGCCGTGAGCGCCGAGGAGCAGGGTCTGCTCGATATCGCCGGAGCGGGAAGGGCCCGTGATCCAGTTCACCGTGCGCGGCATGGAGCCCTTGCCATAGGCGAAGCGCACGCGGTTCCAGACCGATTCGTAATCACTGGCGATATCCTTGGCCGAGACCACGATGATGTGGTTGTCGGGCAGGAAGTTGAGGGTGGAGGGGTTCTCCGGACCCGAGATCATGGCGAGCGTGCCGGTCTCCGCCACGGCGCCGAAGGCATGGCTGACGGCGTTGAGATCGCGGCCCTCGCTCGGACCGTGCGAGACCTCCAGCGTCGTCTCGCTCCAGGGCATCACCTTCAGGCGCGGGTCATCGCCCATGCGGAGGCTGGCTGGAAGGTTGTGATTGCGCAGGAAGAGCGCGATGGATTGCGGAACTTCCATAGCGGAAGCCACTTCGGTCACCGTCGCAAGAGAGGCTTCGGCCATCGTCTTGAAGAGGGCGATGCGCTCTTCGCCGGAGACTTGCCCGCGAGCGGGGATGACGCCGCGAGGTGCGCGCTCCAGCCGATCCTGAACGATCTGGTTGCGGATGGTCTCGTTGCCTTTCACGCCGAGAGAACGGCGGATATTGGCGAAAATGTCGTCGCGGGCGCTGGTCATGCTGCTCTCCCGTTGCGCTCGCGCTTCCAGCGCGCCTGGAACGTTTCTCCTTGAGGAGCAGGGAAGTCGCGATACTTCGTCCAGCCCTTGGCAAGTGGCAACCAGGAGAAGCGGCCCCGCTGGCGTCCTGCGAAACCAAGTGTCGCCATCGCGGCGCGGGTGGCGAGCCGATAGAGGGCAGGGCGTTTGGCGACGAAGCCCCAGAGTCCCAGGCCCGAACGCACGGAGGCAGGCGTGAGATGCCGCTCGAATTCCCGCTCGCGCCAATGACGCATGAGCTTAGGGAGAGGAATGCGCACGGGGCACACGCTCTCGCAACGTCCGCAGAAGGTGGAGGCGTTGGGCAGGTGCCCCGCCTTGTCGACACCAATCAGCGAGGGAGTCAGAACCGCGCCCATCGGGCCAGGATAGACCCAGCCGTAAGCATGACCACCCACTGCGTGATAGACCGGGCAATGGTTCATGCAGGCGCCGCAGCGAATGCAGCGCAGCATCTCCTCGAAGCTCGTGCCGAGCATGGCCGAGCGCCCGTTGTCGATGAGCACGACGTGATAATTCTCAGGGCCGTCCGCATCGCCGGAGCGGCGAGGACCGGTCGAGAAGGTGGTGTAGACCGACATCTCCTGGCCCGTGGCCGAGCGGGCGAGAACGCGCAGCAGCTGGCTCACGTCTTCGAGCGTCGGCACCAGCTTCTCGATGGAAGCGAGCACGATATGCGTCCTGGGCAGGATCTGCGTCAGGTCGCCATTGCCTTCGTTGGTGACGATGATCGACGTGCCTGTCTCCGCCACCAGAAAGTTCGCGCCGGTAATGCCGACATCCGCCGCAAGGAAGCGCTCGCGTAAGACCGCGCGCGCTTCGCTCAGCAGCTGCACGGGTTCCGACAGATCGCGCTTGGCATCGAGATGCGTGTGCACGCGCCGAAAATCCTGCTCGACTTGGCTTGCGTTGAGATGCACCGCGGGCGCGATGATGTGGCTCGGCATCTCGTTGCGGAGCTGGATGATGTATTCGCCCAGATCCGTCTCGACGGGGCGAATGCCGTTGGCCTCGAGGTGGTGATTGATCCCGATTTCCTCGGAGATCATGGATTTGCCCTTGGTCACCGTCTTCGCGCCGGCGTCACGGCAGATCTTCAGGATGATCTCGCGCGCTTCATCCGCGTTGCGGGCGAAATGCACATGGCCGCCCGACGCCTTCACCTTCTCCTCGTAAGCCTCGAGATAAAGGTCGAGATGCTCGAGCGTGTGGTTCTTGATGTCGCGTGCCGAATCCCGCAGCGCCTCGAACTCCGGCAGCTTGTCGGCGGCTGCCCGGCGCTTGTCGATAAAACCCTGCTTCACGTTGTTCAGCGCTTTCTGCAGCTGAGGGTCGTGAAGCGCGCGGGCGGCGTTCTGCTTGAACTGGGGAGAGGTGGTGTGAACGGTCATGGCTGATTTTACTTGCGCAACGCGTCCTTGGCGAGGCCAATGGCCGGTTCGTCCGTCATGCTGGCCAGAATCTCGGCCACGTGACGCACCTCGATGGGCTTGCCATCGCGACTGAGCTTGCCTGCCATGTTCATGAGGCAGCCGAGATCGCCCGCGAGCAGGGTCGGCGCGTGCGAGGCCTCGATGTTCTTGACCTTGGCATCGACGATGGCGCCCGAGATGTCGCTGTATTTCACCGCGAAGGTTCCTCCGAAGCCGCAGCACACGTCGCTGTCGTTCATCTCGACGAGGGTGAGGCCCTTCACGCTCGCCAGGAGCTTGCGCGGCTGACTCTTCACGCCGAGTTCTCGGAGGCCGGAGCAGGAATCGTGATAGGTCACGGCACCTTCGAAGGAGGCATCGACCTGAGTGACGCCGAGCACGTCCACCAGGAAGCTCGTGAGCTCGTAGGTCTTGACCGCCAGGGCATCTGCCTTCGCACGCCAGTTCGGATCCTCTTCGAAAAGCTCCGGATAATGTTTCTTGATCATGCCGGCGCAGGAGCCCGAGGGAGCCACCACATAGTCGAAGCCTTGAAAGGTTTCGATCATTCGCTGTGCAAGGTCGCGCGTGGTTCCACGGTCGCCCGAATTGTAGGCGGGCTGGCCGCAGCAGGTCTGGACAGGGGCTTCGACAATGCAGCCCGCATCTTCCAGGAGTTTCACGGCCGCAAAGCCCACGGAGGGGCGCATCAGGTCGACGAGGCAGGTCACGAAAAGGCCGACCCGAGGCTTCTCGGGTCGGCTCATGGTCAGATCGCTCATTGGGTGACCTTCTGGCCCTGAGCGTCGAACTGCTTCAGGTAGGCGACGAGATCGTTGACTCTCTGCTCGTCCTTGAGGCCGGCATAGATCATCTTCGTGCCAGGAATCTTGGCCTTCGGGTCCTTGATGTAGTCGCGGAACGTCGCCTCGTCCCAGGTGATCCCGGAATTCTTGTTGGCGGGGGAGTAGTTGTAGCCTTCGACCGAACCCGAATGACGGCCGAAGAGGCCGTTCAGCACGGGACCCACGGCGTTTTTCGCAGTCGGACCGACCTGATGGCAGGCGCGGCATTGAGCGAACACCTTTTCACCGGCAGCGGCATCCTGGGCTTGAGCTTGGTCGAACTGGGCCTGAGCGAACCCGGCGAGCAGCAGGGAGGCAGAGAGAACCAAGGAACGCATCAAAAACTCCTTATCTGGACGAATGTCCCACCCTAGAGCATCGAACCCAAAAGTGGGACGCACTTTTGGGACCCATCCGATGCCCCCTTGTTTATCGGCGCATCGTCTGGCGCGGAAAACCGGGTCCACTTTTCCGCACGATGCGCTAGAGAGAGGCTCTACATTATTGGAAAATTCCCTCAAGGCCAGCTACCTTGTGGGGAAGGGCAGCCATGCCGTGGAAGCAGCCGGAAAACGCCCAGGGAGGGTGTCATGACGATCGCATTCCCCAAGCCGGATGAGGCCATTCTGGCCCGTCGCAAGGACATCATCGAGGGCTTGAGCCGGCTCGTGGCCTCCGAGGCCCTGATCGTGTCCGAGGATGAGCGCCGGGCCTTCGAGACCGACGGCCTGACCGCCTATCGCCAGATGCCGCTGGCCGTGGTGCTGCCGTCATCGACGGAGGAGGTCTCCGCCATCATGCGATTCTGCCATGAGCACGGGGTGAAGGTGGTGCCTCGCGGGGCCGGAACCTCGCTCTGCGGCGGGGCAATTCCGCAAGAGGATGCCATCGTGCTCGGCGTCGCCAAGATGAACCGGGTGCTGGATGTCAATTTCGAGGGCCGCACGGCCCGGGTGCAGTCCGGTATCACCAATCTCGGGATCAGCCAGGCCGTGGCCTATGAGGGATTCTTCTACGCCCCCGACCCGTCGAGCCAGCTCGCCTGCACGATCGCCGGCAACATCGCCATGAATTCCGGCGGCGCGCATTGCCTGAAATATGGCGTGACCACCAACAACCTGCTTGGCGTCACCATGGTGCTGCTCGACGGCACGGTGGTGGAGATCGGCGGCGAGCATCTCGACAGCCCCGGCTATGATCTGCTCGGCCTCATCTGCGGCTCGGAAGGCCAGCTCAGCGTCGTCACTGAAGCAGTCGTGCGCATCCTTCGTTCGGCGGAAGGCGCGCGACCTGCGCTCTTCGGCTTCGAGAAGGTGGAGGATGCAGGCGCCTGCGTTGCGGCGATCATCGGGGCCGGCATCATTCCGGTCGCGCTCGAATACATGGACAAGCCTGCGATCCAGATCTGCGAGGCTTTCGCCCATGCAGGTTACCCGCTCGAAGTGGAGGCCATGCTGATCGTGGAGGTCGAAGGCTCGGATCAGGAGATCGACGACATGCTCAGACGCATCGTGGCGATTGCTGAACCCTTCAAGCCGAAGACGATGAAGGTCTCGCAATCGGAGGCTGAAAGCGCCGCGATCTGGAAGGGCCGCAAGTCGGCCTTCGGCGCCACGGGACGTGTGGCGGATTACATCTGCATGGACGGCACGATTCCCACGGGTCAGTTGCCTTACGTGCTCAAGCGCATCGACGAGATCGTAAAATCCTACGGCCTCGCCGTCGCCAACGTGTTCCATGCAGGCGACGGCAACCTGCATCCGCTCGTCATGTTCAACACGAACGTACCCGGCGAGATGGAGAAGGCAGAAAAGGCTGGCGAGGACATTCTCAAGCTCTGCGTGGAAGTCGGCGGCTGCCTCACCGGCGAGCACGGCGTCGGCATCGAGAAACGCGATCTGATGACATACCAGTTCAGCGAAACCGATCTCGCGCAGCAGATGCGCGTGCGCGGCGTGTTCGATCCGCGCTGGCTGCTCAACCCGGCTAAAGTGTTTCCCCTTGAAGGAAGGCTCGCGGCGTGACCAATCATTTTCCCCGCGACGAGCAGGAAACCTCTGCGATCATCCGTGACGCTTCCGAAAAAGGCATCCTGCTCAGCCTTTCCGGCCAGAGCACCAAGGCCGAGATGGGGCGCCCCAACCAGACGGACGCCTCGATTTCTTCCTCCGCGCTGACGGGCATTACGCTCTACGAGCCTGCGGAAATGGTGATCTCCGCGCACAGCGGGACGCCCGTGTCCGAGGTCGTGCGCACGTTGGCCGGGAAGGGGCAGGAGCTGCCCTTCGAACCGATGGATTATCGCCCGCTGCTCGGCACGAAGGCGGAGCCCACCATCGGCGCGGTGGCGGCCATGAACCTCTCCGGCCCGCGTCGCATCATGGCGGGTGCCGCGCGTGACAGCCTGATCGGTGTGCGCTTCGTCAATGGACGCGGCGACGTGGTGAAGTCCGGCGGACGCGTGATGAAGAACGTCACGGGCCTCGACCTTGTGAAGCTGATGGCCGGCTCCTGGGGCACGCTCGGCTTCCTCACCGAAGTGACCTTCAAGGTGCTTCCCAAACAGGAGCGCATGACGACGCTCGTGCTGCGCGGCCTCAAGGATGCTCAAGCCGTCGAGGCACTCTCGCAGGCGCTCGGTTCGCCTTACGACGTGACGGGTGCCGCCCACATTCCGGGGCGTGACAGGCCGGGCGCGAGCACGCTGATCCGGCTCGAAGGATTCTCGGTCTCTGTCGATTACCGGCTCGGCGAGCTGCGCCGCCTGCTCAAGCGCTTCGGCGGATCCACCGATGTCCTGGAGGGTAGGGGGGCGGAAGCCGTGTGGCAATCCGTGCGCGACGCGACAGTGCTCACCAATGGCGCAGATCGCGCGATCTGGCGTGTCTCGACGGCGCCGACCAAGGGGCCCGAGTTCACGAAGCGGATCGCGCAATCGATCGAAGCGCAGTGGTTCTATGACTGGGGTGGCGGCCTCATCTGGATTTCGACTCCGCTGAGCGGTGGCGCAGGCTCTTCCGTTCTGCGGGAAGCCACTCAGGAACTCGGCGGTCATGCCACGCTTGTTCGCGCGCCGGCCGAAACCCGCTCGGCCATCGACGTGTTCGAGCCGCAGAACGAGACGCTGATGACGCTGACGAAAGGCATCAAGGCTTCCTTCGATCCGTCCGGAATTCTCAATCCGGGCCGGATGTATGCGGGTGTCTGAGATGGCCGTGAAGAGGCTGTTGTCGGGTACTGGATCCACGACAATCCCGCCCTCAATATCATCATGCTGATCCATCCGATTGATGCCATCAACCAGTGGCAATCGGCGATCCGAGATAAAACGATGCAAACGAATTTCACGCCTGATCAGCTCAAAGATCCAGCAATGGCTTCGTCGGAGAAAATTCTCCGCACCTGTGTCCATTGCGGCTTCTGCACGGCGACCTGCCCGACTTACCTGCTCCTCGGTGACGAACTCGATTCACCGCGTGGGCGCATTTATCTCATCAAGGACATGCTGGAGAGCGGCAAGCCTGCTTCGCCCGAGGTGGTGAAGCATATCGACCGCTGCCTGTCGTGCCTGTCCTGCATGACCACCTGTCCGTCGGGCGTGCACTACATGCATCTCGTCGACCACGCCCGCGCCTATATCGAGGCGACCTATACACGGCCTGGGCATGACCGGCTTCTGCGCGGACTGCTCGCGCGCATCCTGCCCTATCCGAACCGCTTCCGCCTCGCGCTTGGTGCTGCGCTGCTGGCCAAGCCCTTCAAGGGGCTGATCGGCGCATTGCCGCTCCTCGGCAGCCGCCTGCAGGCCATGATCGAGCTCGCGCCGGCCCGAATGCCTCCCCGCTCACCCTTCGGCCAGCCGGGCACCTACAAGGCTGAAGGCGAGCGTCGTGGTCGCGTGGCTATTCTCTCCGGCTGCGCCCAGCCGGTGCTGAAACCCGGCTTCAACGAGGCGGCCATCCGCCTGCTCAATCGGCATGGCGTCGACGTCGTCCAGCCGAAGGGGGAGGGCTGTTGCGGCGCGCTCGTCCATCACATGGGACGGGACCAGCAGGGGCATGAATTCGCCAAGCGCAACATCGACGCCTGGATCGCCGAGATGGACGGGGAGGGATTGGATGCCATCATCATCACCGCCTCCGGCTGCGGCACGACGATCAAGGATTACGGCTTCATGTTCCGGGACGACCCGGCCTATGCCGAGAAGGCGGCCCGCGTCTCAAGTCTCGCCAAGGACGTCACGGAATATGTCCTGACTCTCGACCTGATGGAGCCGGTGCGGGAGACCGACCTCGTGGTAGCCTACCACTCTGCCTGCTCCATGCAGCACGGCCAAGCCATCCGCACCGAGCCCAAGACCCTGCTGAAGAGGGCGGGCTTTACGGTGAAGGATGTTCCGGAAGGGCATATCTGCTGCGGCTCGGCCGGCACCTACAACCTGCTCCAGCCCGAGATCGCCACCCAGCTCAGGGCCCGAAAGGTGGCCAATATCGAGCGCACCAAGCCGGACCTGATCGCCACCGGCAATATCGGCTGCATGACCCAGATCGGAAAAGGAACCGAGATCCCGATCGTCCATACGGTCGAGCTTCTGGATTGGGCGACCGGCGGGCCGATGCCTGAAACCCTTGCAAAGTCAGGCTTTCAGAGCCGTCTCTCGGCACCAGTGAGCGTTGACGCCGAGTAACTATGTCACATCAACAAGCAACGAAATTTTGTTTTCAACCGACCTGACTCTGGGTTAAAAGATGCCCAAAGTGTGACAAATAGGCGCAAAGGGGGCGGCACCATGTCTCCGGGTTGGACGTCTTTCAGAAACCGTTTCGGTGGCAAGAAGCCGGGTGAGGAGGTCGTCAGCGTCCTGCCTGTGCAGTCCGACGCAACGGCACCTATGGCTGCCGCCTCGGCCGTGATTCCTCAGGAGAAGGAGCCTATCGTGGTGCGCCCCAACGGTGCACTCGACACGGTGGGGCAAAAGAACGAACTGATCCGCGTTCGCTTCGCCAACATGATCGACCGGTTGGAGGAGATCCGCAGCCTGAAGGAGGATTTCGCCCTCCTGAGCGAACCGGTGAACGATCTCATCCGCAGCTATCCCCAGCTCCAGTCGCGCCTGTTGGAGACGGAAGCCGTGCTCAAGCAGGAGACCGAGACCACGGCGGCGCTCCGCCGTGAGCTGCACGATCTCGGCACCCTCCACGCCCGCACCGCGGACGATCTGTCCGCCACCGTCTCTCAGCTCCGAAAGGCCGAGGCCAGGACCCGCGAACAGGAATCCCACATCGAGGATCTTCGCCTCAATGTGAAGGACAAGGAGGCGATGGCTGCCGACCTTGAAAACCAGCTGGCGATCGAGACCGAGCGGGCTCGCAACATCACGGAAGAGAACCAGGCCCTTCGCCTGGAGGCGCAGGAAGCGGACCAGACGGTCGCCCGTGCCGAGCGCGAACTCATCGAGATCCGTGAGCGCAACGGCCTTCTTGATCACGAGGTGAAGCGCCTGCAGAAGGTGGCGGAGGAGCAGAACTATCGCCTCTCCAGCCTTACCAACCGCTATGGCGAGATGGAAACCCAGCTCGAGGGCACCCGCCAGCGCGCCTCCGAGCTCGAGACCAAGCTCATGGCCGAGCAGGTG
Organism: Microvirga vignae; assembly: GCF_001017175.1. Classification (GTDB taxonomy): domain Bacteria; phylum Pseudomonadota; class Alphaproteobacteria; order Rhizobiales; family Beijerinckiaceae; genus Microvirga; species Microvirga vignae. The sequence continues at coordinate 35,643 of NZ_LCYG01000053.1, forward strand.
CTGCGTCAGCGCCTCGAGACGCAGCTCGATTCCGAGCGCTCCTCGCACCAGACGGATCTCTCGGCGCTCGACATGAAGATCGAGGGCCTCAACTCGCGCCTCGCCGCCACTGACAAGATCCTGTCGCACACCCGCGACCAGCTGCGCGACAAGAACGAGGCGCTTCGCGGAGTCGAGCGCAGCCTCAAAGAGACCACCATCGAGAAGAATACCCTCGACCGCCGTCTCGAAGCGACCCAGCAGGAAGTCGAGCGCCAGGTGGCGATGGTCAACGAACTCCAGCGCTCGCGCATCGAGCTGCAGGAGCGCGTGGAGATGCTCAACAAGGCCATCGCGGCCAAGGACTTCCAGATCGAAAGCTCCGACAACAAGCTCGCAAGCCTCACCGAGCGCATCGACCAGCTCACCAAGCGTTTCGAGCAGGAGCGCGGCACGCTGGAGGCTGCCAATCGCCGCCTCACAGAAGAGCTGCAGAACGAGAAGGCCGAGCGTTCGCTCGTGCAGGGTGCCCTCGAGATTGCCCGCGAGAGCCGCATCAAGATCCAGAAGAAGTACATCGCGCTTCGGAAAAAAACCCGCCTCGACTCGCAGGAGGACGATGCCGGTCTCCTCGACAAGGACGAGGTCGAAACGAATGTCCATCCGCTGAAATCCACGGATGCCGAGTAAGACAAAAAAGCCCCGCCGATGCGGGGCTTTTGCTTTCAAGACGTTGCGACCGGGGCCGTAGGCCCTGGTATCAGATCGCTTTCACCAGGGCATGGCGTTTACGTCCTGCCGTGAGCATGAGGGCGCCGTCGCGCAGGTTAGCCCTCGTTGCCGTTGCGTTCTCGTCATCGACAGGTTCGCCATTCAGCTTGGCTCCACCGCCCTTGATCAGGCGACGCCCTTCGCTGCGCGATATGGCGAGGCCGGTCCGTTGAAGGAGAGTGGCCACAGGAATGCCGAGATCGAGTTCCTCAGCAGGAATCTCGATGCTGGGCAGTCCTTCAGGCCATGCTCCTTCAGTGAACGTGCGATGGGCCGTTTCTGCTGCTTCGCGTGCAGATCCCTCGCCGTGGGTCAGGCGCGTCACGTCGGTTGCGAGAATCCGCTTCGCCTCGTTGATATCCGATCCTTGCAGTTTGCCCATCCGCTGAATCTCGCCGAGCGGCAGCTCGGTGAAGAGGCGAAGGAAACGCGCAACATCGTCGTCCTCCGTGTTGCGCCAGAACTGCCAGAACTCGTAGGGGCTCAGGCGCTCGTTGTTGAGCCAGACCGCGCCTCCCGCCGTCTTGCCCATCTTGGTTCCTGACGATGTCGTCAGGAGAGGCGTCGTCAGGCCGAAGAGCTGCCGCTGGTCGATCCGCCGCGCCAACTCGATGCCGTTGACGATGTTGCCCCACTGATCCGACCCGCCCATCTGCAGCACGCAGGAATGACGGCGCGAGAGCTCAAGGAAATCGAAGGCCTGAAGCACCATGTAGTTGAATTCGAGAAGCGTCAGGGGCTGCTCGCGCTCGAGTCGCTGGCGCACGCTGTCGAAGGTCAGCATACGGTTGAGGGTGAAGTGCGTGCCGAAATCGCGCAGGAACGGCAGGTAGCGAAGCGGATCGAGCCAGTCGGCATTGTCCACCATCACGGCATCCGTCGGTCCGTCGCCGAAGGTGAGATATTGCGAGAACACCTTTCTCAGTCCGGCGATGTTGTGCGCGATCTGTGCATCGTCGAGCAGGGGACGGCTGGAGTCGCGAAAGCTCGGATCCCCGATCTGCGTCGTTCCTCCGCCGATCAGGATGATCGGCTTGTGCCCTGATTTCTGAAGCCAGCGTAAGGCCATGATCGGCAGAAGGTGCCCGGTATGCAGGCTGTCCGCCGTCGCGTCGAAGCCGACATAGGCCGTGATCGGTCCCGCGCCAAGCGCCGCATCGAGCGCTGCGAGATCGGTGCACTGATGGACGAAACCGCGCTCGGCGAGCGTCTTCAGAAAAGGTGAATGGGGTTGTGTCATTGGGGTCTCCTGGGCTTTTCGGGAAGCCGCAGACCGGAGACCGATCCCAGAAATGAAAACGCCGCCGGAATGCGGCGGCATGGATCGTGAGGTCGCAACCAAACGCAGCCGCCCTATGGGGACGGCGTATAATAGCTGACGAAGATGGTGCGGCCTGTGATCATGAGCGTGTTTCTACCGGTCTTGTTCTGTTGCGTCAATGGCTCACACGATTATGCAACGGTGTCCCGCCCTTGGCAGCTCATCGCGCAGCGCCACTTGTGCGGCAGGCAGGCTCTTGTTGAGAGAGGCAGAGCCGCCGCTTGCCAAGCTCGAGCATTGGCAGCACTCAAGGACTGCGCGAACATTGGCCGAACCCTTTTGGCAAAGGACACCAACGATGGCTCATCATCCTGCAATCGCTCCCAACCGTGTGGCCGTCATCACCGGAGCGGCGAGCGGCATCGGGCTCGCGGCGGCAAAGCGCTTTGCGGAACTCGGGCTCAAGGTCTGCCTCGCGGATCTTCCGGGCGAGGCTCTTCAGCGCGCCGCGCAGGAAGTGGCAGGCATCAACGGCACCCGGAACGTGATTGCCGTTCCCGCCGATGTCAGCCGCCGCGAGGATGTCGAGCGCCTGATAGAGAAGGTCGATGCAGCTTTCGGCGAAGTGGCCGTGCTGATGAACAATGCGGGCACCGAAGGCGGCGGTCAGCTCTTCGGCGATCCCCAGCGCTGGCAGGCCATTCTTCAAACCAATCTCTGGGGCGTCATCAACGGCGTGCAGGTCTTTGCGCCCGCCATGATCGCACAGGGTACGCCCTGCGCCATCATCAACACGGGCTCGAAGCAGGGAATCACCACGCCTCCCGGCGATACGGCCTATAACGTGTCCAAGGCCGGCGTGAAGGTGGTGACGGAGGCGCTGGCCCATGAGCTGCGCAACAAGCCGGATTGCAAAATGACGGCGCATCTCCTCATCCCGGGCTTCGTCTTCACGGGCTTCACCCGCGCAAGGGGCGTCACCGAGAAGCCCGCCGGTGCCTGGACGCCGGAAGAGGTCCTCGACTTCCTGCTGCCGGCTTTGGAACGCGGCGATTTCTATGTGCTCTGCCCGGACAACGAGACGACACGCGCGATGGACGAGAAGCGCATTCGCTGGGCTGCGGAGGACATCATCGAGAATCGCCCCGCGCTCTCCCGCTGGCATCCCGATTACAAGGATGCTTTCGCGAAGATGACGGATCAGAAATGAGCGGCGGTTTCGATCCGGCAGCCTTTCGTACGCAGGTCAGGCGTCTGCTTGATGAGCATGACCGCGCGTTTGGCGTCGCAGATGGGAGACATATCGTTCTGCGACGCCAGATTGAAAACGGGGATGACATTCACTCCCGCTCCACGTTTCCCGGGCACATCACGGCGTCGGCCTTCATTCTGGATGAAGCGGGCCGTCGCATCCTGCTGATCCATCACCGCTCTCTTGCACGCTGGCTGCAGCCGGGCGGGCACTACGAGGCACCTGAGAGCCTCGAGGTTTCCGCCTTGCGTGAAGCCTTCGAGGAAACGGGCGTTCAGAATCTCGTGATCGATCCGTGGCATCAGGCCTCGCGTCTTCCCATCGATATCGATAGCCACCTCATTCCGGCCCGGCCTCAGAAGGGTGAGCCCGAGCATTGGCATCACGACATCCGTTACATCGTGAGAGCGCAGGAGGGAGGCGTCAGCCCCGATCTGGCGGAGGTCCATGGTGCGGAATGGCGCGATGTGGCCGAGCTGGAAGGCATTGCACCGGATGCCCTGCGGAATTTGCGCAAGCTTGGCCTTGTTCGCCCCTAACAAAACACGAAGCCGCGCTTACATGAGGGGTCAATGGTCCATGCGCGAAGGAGGTTTGCCATGAACGATCAGGAACGCGAGGTCATTGCCGATATCTTCCGACGGCTCGAACAGGTGGCGAACCAGCCCCGCGATCCGGAGGCCGAGCGCTTCATCGCCGAGAAGCTGCGCCAGCAGCCCTATGCGCCCTATGCCATGGCGCAGGCGATCTTCGTGCAGGAGCAGGCGCTGGCGAGACTCCAGGAAGAAAACGATCACTTGCGTGCCGATCTGGAGCACGCGAGCCGTCAGCCGCAGCAGGGCGGCTTCCTCTCCAGCATCTTCGGTGGCGGAGCGCGCCCGCCGGGTCCGGCCTACAACACGCCGCCCGCTCGCCGCGCGTCGCCGTGGGGCACGCCGCAGCAACCTCCGATGCATCAGTCCTATGGTGCCCCAGGTTCTTGGGGCGGCGGCATGATGCAGCCGCGTGGCGGCGGTTTCCTGCAGACCGCACTTTCTACGGCGGCCGGCGTCGCGGGTGGCATGATGATCGCCAATGCTTTGTCCCATGCCTTCGGTGGTGACGAGAATCCTGCCGAGGCAGGACAGTCGGCTCTTGCCGATCTCGGCAACGATCAAGGCGGCAATACCGACTTGGCCGGCATTTCGGATTCCCTGTATGAGAACCCTGATCAGAACCGCGACGACTTCTCCGACTTCGGCGGTGATGCCGGAGATGATGGCGACTGGGCCTGATCGCGTAAGCTCGAATGCTTCTTGCGTCATCCCCGGCCTTGTGCCGGGGATCCACGTCTTGGGAGCCGCAACGACTTAAAGACGTGGATGGCCGGCACAAGGCCGGCCACGACGATGAGAGTCATGACGATGCTTAGATCACGATGACGGGTGTTCCGACTCTCACGCGGCTGTAGAGATCCACCACGTCCTCGTTGAGCATGCGGATGCAGCCGGAAGAGACAGCCTGTCCAATCGTGTGTGGCTCGTTGGTGCCGTGGATGCGGTAGAGCGACGAGCCGAGATAGAGCGCACGCGCGCCGAGGGGATTGTCCGGGCCGCCTTCCATGTACCGCGGCAGGTCGGGGCGACGGCGCAGCATCTCTGCCGGCGGGCGCCAGTCGGGCCATTCGCGCTTCATCGAAACGGTCTTGCGACCGGCCCATTCGAAGCCCGGACGGCCGACCCCGATGCCATAGCGGATCGCGCGTCCGCCCTCCTGCACGAGATAGAGGAACTTCTCGTTCGTATCGACGACGATCGTGCCCGGGCGCTCCGTGCCGCGATAGGACACGATCTGCCGCTGGAACTGCGGCGCAATCGCATAGTCGATGCTGTTGTCGTAGCCGGAATCCTCATAGGTCTGCGGCAGCGTTGCAACGCGCGTGCCGGCACGTACGGAGCCCGTCGTGGCGGGATAGCCGCGTGAGGCCGGACGCGTCACGAGGGGATAATCCTCGCCGTAGCCATCCTGCGTGCGGGCGTAAGGATAATCGTATTCCGAGGAGATGTAGGTATTGCCATAGTAATGCCCGCCGCCATAGGCGTACTGAGCCGATCCGGAGGTTGGCATCAGGGCGACAAAAAGCATTGCGGTGCAAGGGATCCAAGCGCGCATCGAAGCATCCTGTTCATGTGGTTTGCTTCAATAACGGCAAGCGCGGCGTTTGTTTCCGCCAAGCTCCGCAAAAATGCATGAATTCTTATCTTCCTCCTTTTCTGTCGACAGTGCAAAACGGCGGATGAAGCGACTGCCGAATTGCTGTAAGAACTTCGCTCTTCTGCGAAAGCTCTCATCCTGAGAGCTCGCGCCTCACATCGTCGTGATCTTAAATGCAATACGGTCCCGCCCTGCGGGCTGCCGCGGGCATCGCGGTTCTGTCCGTCATGGATGCGGTCATCAAAGGGATGTCCGCCTATTACCCGACCTTCCAGGTCACCTTCCTGCGCTTTGCCTGCGGGACCATCGTCGCGACCGGCGTGGTCGCCGTCATGCAACCGGGCTGGCCGAGCCGCGAGACGGTGCAGGCGAATGTGCTGCGCTCCGTCACGGCGGTCGTCACGGCAGTCAGCTTCTTCTATGCGCTGGGTCAGCTGCCTCTGGCGGAAACGCTTGTTCTCTCATTCCTCTCGCCCATGTTCATCGCGCTCTTCGGGCTGCTCATGCTGAAAGAGCGGGTGGACCCAAGGATCGTCGCAGCCATCGCCATCGGCTTCGGCGGCACGCTTGTGGTCGTGCTGGGACAGACGGAGGAGGCGGGAGCTACCCGCTCCTGGATGGGCGTTGGCGCTGCACTGTTGTCTGCCGTCACTTACGCCTTAAGCCTTGTTCTGCTGCGCCAGCGGGCCCAGCGGGACAAGTTCCTGCATATCGTCTATTTCCAGAATATCGGCCCGGCTCTTCTCGTCCTGCCTTTCGGCCTTTGGGCCTGGCAGCCCCTGAAAGTGGTGCATCTTGCCTGGTTCATGCTCATGGGCGTTCTCGGGATCATCGGCCACGTGCTCATGGCAACCGCCTATGCGAAGGCCGAGGCCGCCCGGCTCGCGCCCCTGGAATACACGGCCCTGATCTGGGCCATTTTCATCGGCTATGGGGTGTTCAGCGAGGTTCCTACGCTTGCGACCCTCGGGGGAGGACTCCTCATCGTGGCCGCGGCCATGCTGACCACCCGGCGCTAATAGTATTATTCGCGGGTATTGCGGTCGCTAGTCTCGGTTTCCTGGATGATTGCCAGGGCTTCTTCGATGAAGCCTTGGATGTCGAACGGAATATCGCCGTCTTCGAAGCGGTTGGTCACGGCTGAAAGGGACGCAATCACTGCCATCTTACTGGGATGCGCCACCACAGGTTCAGACCCGTAATCGTCGTCGACAGTAGCCCACTCGAAGCCAGCTGCGCGGACGAGCTCGTCTCCGATCAGGACCCCAATTGCCTCCTGGTCCCCGATGGCGTCATCTGCCACGGTTCTGCAGTCGAGGAGGCGTTGCGCACTTTCAATAGAGGCAGGAGAGATCAGACGTGCCAGAAGAGCCCGGCGATCAGCCAGGAGTGCAGCATGGTCATCCCAGAGGGGCTGATAGAGAGGATGGTTCGCCATAGCTGAAGGTTATTGAATAAAGTTTCGGTTTAATCAAGCTCATCAGTCAGCCTTGACTCTCCCCAAACACCTCCTTATCTCGCTTCCGCGTTAGCACTCGTCTCCCGACAGTGCTAACAGGGATAAGACCAGGGCGCGGCCATCGGGGCCGCGTTAACAGTCAAAGGGGAAGTTCCATGAAGTTCCGTCCGCTGCACGACCGCGTTGTCGTCCGCCGCATCGAGGCCGAAGAGAAGACGGCCGGCGGCATCATCATCCCGGACACCGCCAAGGAAAAGCCGCAGGAGGGCGAAGTCGTCGCCGTCGGCCCCGGCGCCCGCGATGAGACCGGCAAGGTCGTGGCTCTCGACGTGAAGGCCGGCGACCGCGTTCTGTTCGGCAAGTGGTCCGGCACCGAGGTGCGGATCGACGGTCAGGATCTCCTGATCATGAAGGAATCCGACATCATGGGCATCGTCGGCTAATTCAAGCCGATCCGATCCCCATCATACGATTTCCAACGATTTCCAATTTAACTGGAGGCTAAGCCCATGGCTGCCAAAGACGTTAAGTTTTCTTCCGAAGCCCGCGAGAAGATGCTGCGTGGCGTCGACATCCTCGCCGATGCGGTGAAGGTGACCCTCGGCCCGAAGGGCCGCAACGTGGTGATCGAGAAGTCCTTCGGCGCTCCGCGCATCACGAAGGACGGTGTCACCGTCGCCAAGGAGATCGAGCTTGCCGACAAGTTCGAGAACATGGGCGCGCAGATGGTCCGCGAGGTCGCCTCGAAGACCAACGACATCGCCGGCGACGGCACGACGACCGCGACGGTTCTGGCTCAGGCCATCGTTCGCGAAGGTGCCAAGGCGGTGGCCGCCGGCATGAACCCAATGGACCTCAAGCGCGGCATCGACCTCGCCACGGCCGAGGCTGTGAAAGACATTCAGGCTCGCGCCAAGAAGGTGAAGTCCTCCGATGAGGTCGCCCAGGTTGGCACGATTTCCGCCAACGGCGACGAGTTCATTGGCCGTGAGATCGCCAACGCCATGGCAAAGGTCGGCAACGAGGGTGTGATCACCGTCGAGGAAGCCAAGACCGCGGACACCGTCGTCGATATTGTTGAGGGCATGCAGTTCGACCGCGGCTATCTCTCGCCGTACTTCATCACCAATGCCGAGAAGATGGTGGCCGAGCTCGAGGATCCCTACATCCTCATCCACGAGAAGAAGCTCTCCTCGCTTCAGCCGATGCTGCCGATCCTCGAGGCCGTGGTGCAGACCGGCAAGCCGCTGCTCATCATTGCCGAGGACGTGGAAGGTGAGGCTCTCGCCACGCTCGTCGTCAACAAGCTGCGGGGCGGCCTGAAGATCGCGGCCGTGAAGGCGCCGGGCTTCGGTGATCGCCGCAAGGCCATGCTGGAAGACATCGCGACCCTGACCGCCGGACAGACGATCTCCGAAGACCTCGGCATCAAGCTCGAGACCGTATCTCTGCCGATGCTCGGCCGCGCCAAGCGCGTTCGCATCGACAAGGAAAACACCACGATCATCGACGGTGCCGGCAAGAAGCAGGACATCGAGGCGCGCGTGGCGCAGATCAAGGCGCAGATCGAGGAGACCACCTCGGACTACGACCGTGAGAAGCTGCAGGAGCGTCTGGCCAAGCTGGCCGGCGGCGTCGCGGTGATCCGCGTCGGCGGCGCGACCGAGGTCGAGGTGAAGGAGAAGAAGGACCGCGTGGACGACGCGCTCAACGCCACCCGTGCTGCGGTGGAAGAGGGCATCGTCCCCGGCGGCGGCACGGCTCTGCTGCGCGCCAAGGCTGCGGTTGCCAAGCTGAAGGCCGACAATGCCGATGTGCAGGCCGGCATCAAGATCGTGCTGCGCGCCCTCGAGGCTCCGATCCGCCAGATCGCCGAGAACGCCGGCGTCGAGGGTTCGATCGTGGTTGGCAAGATCAACGACAACGCGAAGTCCGACACTTTCGGCTTCAACGCTCAGACGGAAGAGTTCGTGGACATGCTCCAGGCCGGTATCGTCGATCCGGCGAAGGTCGTCCGCACGGCTCTGCAGGATGCCTCATCCGTGGCCGGCCTCCTGGTCACCACCGAGGCCATGGTCGCCGACGCTCCGAAGCGCGAAAGCGCTCCCGCGATGCCGGGCGGCGGCATGGGCGGCATGGGCGGCATGGACTTCTAAGTCCAGCGCTTCCGTAGAAACGAAGAGACCCCGGAGGAAACTCCGGGGTTTTTTTATTGGAGTTATGATTGCACGGTTTAGTATACTGATATAATATTAAATAACAAACCTAGGGGGAGGCTATGGCCGCCTATACCGGCAATGCTTTGAATTCGCGGCTCCCGGCGCCGCCTCCCGTCGTCGAGACGAGCCTCATCTTGAAGGGAAGAGAGAAGGCGGACATGCTTCTCGGCCGGAAAGGCAATGACTATCTCAACGGTGACCTGGGCAACGACAAGCTGACAGGCGGCAAGGGAGCCGATGTCTTTGCCTTCACCACCAGGGCCGGCAAGGCCAATGTTGATCAGATCATGGACTTCGCCAAGGAGGATATCATCGTCCTGGCGTCGAATGTTTTTACTGGCCTGAGGAAAGGCGGTCTCTCAAAAGATGCCTTTCAGGTTGGGACGAAAGCCTTTCAGCACGATGACCGGATCATCTACAACATCAAGACAGGTGACGTGCTCTATGACGCAGACGGGTCCGGCACGAAATACGCGGCGGTCACGTTCGCTCACCTGACGGCCGGCAGCGCTCTTGCGGCAAGCGACTTCCTCGTCTTCTGAGTGCCGCTTTCGAGTGTTGCGCTATTAATCGCATTCAGCAAAAAGCCCCGGAGGAAGCTCCGGGGCTCGTTTGTTGCCGCTTTGAGCAACGGCCGTCGTCATTGCGCGAGATTTCCATGATACTTGCATATGCAAGTATCATGGAATGGAATAATATGTGCCATATGACGAAACCATCATACATTGCGATGCTCAACCTGCTTCGGGCGAACGCTCTTATGGAAGAGCGCCTTGCTGGGGAACTCGCTTCCGTGCACGGCATCGATATCAACGAGGCCATGCTGTTGATGCACCTTGCACGGGCACCCTTGAACAGGCTCTCCCGGATTGATCTTGCCAAGCGCTTGCACCTCAGCGCCTCCACCGTCACACGCATGACGGCACCGATGGAAAAGACCGGCCTCGTCACACGTCAGCCCGATCCACGGGATGCCAGGCTCGCTTATGTTGTTCTGACAAAGGCAGGACTGAAGCTGGTGGCGGATGTTCGCACCACACTTGAATCCCGCTCAGCAGATTTCTTCCGCGACAGATGGACGAGTGAGGAAATTTCGATACTGGCAGGGTTTCTCGCGCGCCTGACTGCAAACGAGCCTGGAGAGCCCATCTGATTGTCGGCTCAGCCGGTGCCGGCAAGACAACCTACGCGATGAATTTGGCGGACAGAATCGGCGGAATCCGGTTCTCAATCGATGAATGGATGGTAACTCTGTTTGCCGCCGACATGTCACGTCCCCTCGAACCATCCTGGATCTGGGAGCGTGTCGGACGCTGCGAGACCATGACCTCTAGCATGGCTCTGCAAGTTGTTGAGCGCGGTGCGCCTGTCATTCTTGATCTGGGTTTCCAGCGCATGGAGCAGCGCAGGACGATGGCCGAACATTTCAGAGGCAAGAGCTTCGATGTTCAGCTGCATTGGTTGGATGTCGATGTTGAAGAACGCTGGAACAGAGTGAGCGCACGTAACGATCAGCAAGGTGCTACTTATAAGCTCACTGTCACAAAACCGATGTTCGATTTCATAGAGACGCGTTGGGAGGCTCCGACATCGAATGAACTTCTGGCAATGAACGGCTCTCGCATAGGATAGAAGCAGTTCTCGGCCATGATAAGGAGTGGGCCCCGGATTTCTCCGGGGCTTTTTCGTTTCGAATGATGGGAATTACGCCACCTGCTTCAGGCCTTCGGCCACCAGCGCTTCCTGCACCTTCGGGCGCGAGGCCACGCGGGCCTGGAACGCGCTTAAGTGTTCGAAGGACGATATGTCGATGGCGTGGAAGTTCGTCCAGTTCACGACCGTGAAGAGATAGGCGTCGGCAATCGTGAAGGCCTCTCCCATCAGGAACGGCTGCTTCGCCAGGATCTCGTCGAGATAGGCGAAACGGCTGGCAAGGCGATCCTTCGCGGCGGTCTTCACGGCCTCCGGGGTGGCAGGGTTCCAGAGCGGGACGAAGCCCTTGTGAACCTCCGAGCTGATGAAGGTGAGCCACTCGATGAGGCGGTAGCGCTCCGTGGTGCCGTGGGCCGGTGCGAGCCCGGCGTCGGGCTGCTGGTCGGCGAGATACTGGATGATCGCAGCCGCTTCCGTGAGCAGGGAGCCGTCCTTCAGAGCGATGGCGGGCACGTAGCCCTTCGGGTTGATCGCGCGGAAGTTCTGGCCGGTCTCGGTGAGGTGCTTCGAGAGATCCACCTTCTCAAGAGTGATCGGAAGACCGGCCTCGCGGGCCACGATGTGCGGAGCGAGCGAGCAGGCGCCGGGGGTGTAGTAGAGCTTCATCACTTGGTCCTTGATGGAAGGAGGGATCAGGCCGCTGGCTTCAGCGAAGCCGGGCTAGTGAGAAGGGGGAGGCGGGAGGACGGGCTCAGCGCATGGGCGCCATCGCCCAGAAGAGCCTGTGCCACCGAGAGCACGATCAGGTACAGCGGATATTCCCAGCCGCCCCCAGGAGCGGAGAAGACCCAGCCGTTGCCGATATGGACCCAGGTCGCACCGGCGAGGACCGGCAGGAGGGCCAGGGCGACCCAACGGCTCTGCACACCAAGAACCAGCAGGATGCCGCCGATCAGCTCGGCGAAGAAGGTGGCATAGGCGAGGAAAGCCGGAAGGCCGAGGGACTCGAAGTATTGCGCCGTGCCCGCCAGGGTGAAGGTCATGTATTTCAGAACCAGGCCATGGGCGATGAACATGACTCCCAGGGAGGCGCGGAGGAGGAGAATGCCATAGGCGGTGCTGGAAGAGGTTGTGTTGTTCGACATCGGAAAACTCCATGCAGATGCATGAATATTCATATGCACTTGCATGGAAATGTCAAATATGATGCAATTGCATAGAAACAGGAGATGCTTTGCCGTGGTGCAAGACATGCAGGAACCATCGGACGCCGTGACCGACGCCTGGGTCTGCCTGGTCCGGGCGGAGAGGGAAGTGGTGGGCCAGATCGAGGCGGAGCTGAAAGGCGCCGGTTTTCCCTGCCTGTCCTGGTACGATGTGCTCCGGCATCTGAAGCGCCAGCCCGATGGCCGTTCCTCCCCGAAGGAGATCGAGGACGCGGTGCTGTTCGAGCAGTACAACCTCTCCCGTCTTCTGGACCGCATGGAGACGGACGGGCTCGTGCGCCGCATTCCCTATCCCGGTGACAAGCGGCGGCAATGGGTCGAGATCACGGACGCGGGGCGGGCGCTCCAGCGGCGCATGTGGGGCGTTTATGGTCCGGCCATCAACCGCTTTGTCGGTTGTAAGCTGACCGCGGCGGAGGCGGAGCAACTGGCCTCTCTGCTGCTGAAACTGATGCAGCCCAAGAAGGATTAGGGCCAAGAACGAACTGGCAAGAACGAACTGGACTGACGGGCGTTCATAGGAGAAGGCGGCTAAGTTTTGCGGCCGACGAGGGATGCTCCGTGACGACATGCTCTTTTTCATTCACCAGCCTGCGGCGCAGCATCCTGGCCGGCCTCGCCATCCTGCCAACCGCAACCTTCCTCCTCGCTGGCTCGCCCTTTGTCTGGGCGCAGTCGGCTTCGACCTCGCGCCCGAGTTCCACCTCCATCCGGACGCCGGACTTTGACGAGAGCGTGCGCTGGTATCAGGGCATGCTCGGCTTCCGGTTGATCGCAAGTCAGAATTTCGTTCAGGGACGAACGGCCGTTCTGGAGCGAAGCGGCTTTCTGTTGGAAGTCACCGAGGTCGATCACCTGCTGCCACAGATTCAGGATCCTCACGCCACAGCGGGTGTCGAGGTGACACACGTGCCTGTCATCAGTTTCCTCGTGCCCGATGTCGACGAGGAGATCGAGCGGTTGCGAAAGGCGGGTGTGGAGGTGCTCCAGGACCCAGCAGATGAACTCGATGGCCGCTATCGCACGGCGCAGATCCGCGACAACGGCCGCCACAGGATCGAACTGCGGGAGCCTATCGACGAGAATGGCTTCAACGCGATGGGACGTTGAAGAAAATTTTGTCGTACCCGGAATAAAGCTTGGTGTGGCGTGTCTTAAGGGCGTGGTCATCACGACCGTCAGGAGGACACCCATGAAGCTGCTTTTCAGTTCTGCCCTTTTCGCCGGCGTTCTCATCGCCACAGGTGTGCTTGCTCAAACGGCTGCTCCCGCGAAAGCGGCTGATACGAGCAAGGGCAAGGCCCTTGTCGACGCCAAGGGCATGACGCTCTACACCTTCGATCGCGATGCGGCCGGCAAGTCCAACTGCAATGGCCAATGCGCCCAGAACTGGCCGCCGCTCATGGCTGCCGCGAGTTCCGCTGCATCCGGCGATTGGACCGTGGTCACCCGCGACGACGGATCCAAGCAATGGGCCTATAAAGGCAAGCCGCTTTACCTCTGGGTGAAGGACACCAAGCCCGGCGAGGTCACGGGCGACGGGGTCAACAACGTCTGGCACATCGCCACGCCATAAGGCACAGTCTCATCTTTGATGATGCAGGACGTTACGAGAGTTTGACCGTGGACGAGATCGTCTCTCTTCTCGAGCCGCAGATCCCAGGCTTGCGTCGCTATGCCTGGGCGCTTCTGCGCGACAATGAAGCGGCTGACGATCTCGTCCAGGACACGCTGGAGCGGGCGATCCGCCACTGGAGCCAGCGCCGCCGCGACGGCGATCTGAAGGCCTGGCTCTTCGCGATCGAGCGCAACCTGTTTCTGAATGCGGTCCGTCAACGCAAGAGCCATGGCGTTCACGTTGGCGTCGAAGCGCTGGAGAATGCACCGTCATCGACAGAGACGACGGAGAGCCATATGGGCCTTCGCGATGTTCTGGCAGGCCTTGACGCTCTGCCGGAGGAACAGCGCTCGGTGCTGCTCCTCGTAAGTGTCGAGGACCTTTCCTATCAGCAGGCCGCGCAGGTTCTGGATATTCCGCTCGGCACAGTGATGTCGCGCCTGAGCCGGGCGCGCGGACGCTTGAGGGAGTTCATGGAAAACGGACGCAACGCCGTTTTGAGGAGAGTGAAGTGACGGGTGAGCGACCCATCGGTGAGGACGACCTGCAGGCTTTCGTCGACGGAAGGCTTGAGCCTTCACGTTATCAGACGGTCAAAGCCTATCTGGCATCCGACCCGGCAAGGGCCGAACAGGTTCAGCGTGAGATCGAGCAGCGCGATGCATTGCGCGCGCGCCTTGCGTTCAAGGCACAGGAGCCGATCCCCGCACGCCTGCGCGTCGCCAATATCATCGCTGCTCAGCGACGGCCGATAGCCTTTCGGCTCCAGAGAATGGCTGCAGCTCTCGTCTGGCTTGTGCTCGGCGGAGCGATTGGCGCAGCCGGCGGAGCATGGTGGACAGAGCGCTCCTCACAACCTGCCGTGCAGATGGCCGTGGCGGACAGTGCCATTGCGGCTCATCGCATCTATGTCAGCGAGCGCCTTCACCCTGTCGAGGTTTCCGGCGATCAGGAAGCGCACCTCGTGCAATGGCTGTCGCGTCGTGTCGGGAAGCCATTGAAAGCACCGGATCTCAACGCCCAAGGCTATCGGCTCATCGGCGGCAGGCTTCTGCCGTCGGGAGCCGAGGCGGCGGCGCTCTTCATGTATGAGAATGGAAGCGGCAACCGCCTCACGCTCTATGTGCGCTCCAGCGTTGGGGAGGGTGAGACCGCATTTCGCTTCGAGACGCGGGGTGACGTCTCGGCGTTTCTGTGGATCGATGAAGGCCTCTCTTACGTCGTATCGGCTAAAGCCGACCGTGCGCAGCTCCTGCCGGTTGCAGAAGCGATCTACCATCAATTCGAGACGACAAGCGGTCCCGCGAAGGACCGCTTGTAATCAACTCCGCCATCAGCCGAAAACTGCGGGGTCGGGACCGACGCGGCCATTCCTGTCATCCATGGCTTCGATGATGCGCATATCCTCTGCATCGAGCTTGAAATCGAACACGTCGATGTTCTCGCGAATGCGCGACGGCGTGACCGATTTCGGAATCACGATGAAGCCGTTGTCGAGATGCCAGCGCAGGATCACCTGAGCGGGCGTCTTGCCGTATCTGCGTCCGATGGTAGCGAGCTTTTCATCCGTCACGAGGCTGCCTTGCCCGAGAGGGCCCCAGGACTCGGTTGCGATGTTATGCTGCGCATGGAAGGCGCGCAGCTCCTTCTGCTGGAAGCGCGGGTGCAGCTCGATCTGGTTGACCGCGGGAACGATGCCCGTCCCGTCGATCAGCCTCTGCAGGTGCTTTTCTTGGAAATTCGATACGCCGATGGATTTCACGCGTCCTTCCTCCTTCAGACGGATCAGGGCGCGCCAGGCATCGAGAAAACCCTCACCGCTGACCCCTGGCCAGTGGATGAGATAGAGGTCGAGGAAATCGAGCTTGAGGCGCTTGAGGCTCTCGTCGAAAGCAGTCAGCGCCGCATCGTAGCTGCGCTTGTCGTTCCACAGCTTGGTGGTGATGAAGAGCTCGTCGCGCGACACGTCGGAGGCGGCAATCGCCTGGCCGACACCTTCCTCGTTCTCGTAGATTGAGGCGGTGTCGATGGAGCGGTAGCCGGCCTTGATGACATCGGTCACGCAGGCGACGGCATCCTCGTTCGAGACCCGCCAGACGCCATAGCCGAGCTGCGGCATCGTGTTTCCGTCGTTCAGGCGAAGGGGTGGGGTGGTCGGCATCGACTGCTCCTGGAAGGGATGAAAGAGTGCGAGACAGAGGTGGGGTCTCACGTTCGATAAACAAGCCGTGACCGGCCATTCAGCGCCACGCGGAACCGGCGCAGGCGGGCCTGCGTTCCGAAGCTTAGCACTGATCCGATCTAAGAATGGGAGTGCCCTTTGTCCATCCCAGAAGCGAGAACCGGCACACCTGACCCCACGCTCGATGAAGGTGAGTTCCGCAGGCGCTTCCTTCAGACCTTTCAGGACCCTGCTTTCGAGCCCTTGACCCAAGAGCTGCGGCGCATTGCCGATGCAGCCTGGGATGCCTACAGCCATCATCGCAAGAGCCCGAGAACGCGCAAGGCAGGTCCCGGATTTAGCGACCCCGATTATGATCTTGGAGTCGATTGGATCGCCGCGAAGGAAGCGATCGATCTCGCGCAGCAGCGGCATGAGGATCCCGATGGGCCCGCTCGCTTTCTCCTGATCTCCTCGGCATCGCGCAGCGAGCATACCTGTCCCGGTGAAATGTCGAAGACCTATCGGCTCGTCGAGATCGCCCGACAGGTGATCGCATGCGCGGAGAATGTCGAAGTCGAGGTTCTGGACCTCAGCCGGTTGGCATCCGAATATGGGCGGCACATCCATCCCTGCAAGACCTGCTTCTCGACTTCTGCCGCGCTCTGCCACTGGCCGTGCTCCTGCTATCCCAATTACTCCCTCGGGCAGACGCAGGACTGGATGAACGAGATCTATCCGAAATGGGTGGAAGCGCACGGCGTCATGATCGTCACGCCTGTGAACTGGTATCAGGTCTCCTCTCCACTGAAGCTGATGATGGATCGACTCGTCTGCGCCGATGGTGGCAATCCTGACCCGACATCGACGCATGGCAAGAAGGTGCAGGAGGCGAAGGAGCTGGAGCTGAGAGGCTGGGATTATCCCAAGCATCTCTCCGGTCGCTTGTTCTCCGTGATCGTGCACGGCGATGCGGAAGGAACCGAAGGAGTGCGCCGCAGCCTGTCCGATTGGCTGCGCGCGATGAATCTTGAACCGGCAGGCAACCTTGCCGAGCTCGATCGCTATATTGGCTATTGGAAGCCTTATGCCACCAGCCATGAGGAGCTGGATCGCGATCTCGATGTCCAGGCTGAAATAGGCAACGCTGCGTGGACTCTTCTCGATGCCGTCAGATCGAAGAGAGCAGGGCATTGGGCAGGGGCCGGCGAGCGCTTGCCGGAGCCGCGACGGAAATAACCGGTGAAGCGATGTGAATGAAAAAAGGCCGGGCGAAAGCCCGGCCTGAATGCTTCATCGAGAAGAAACGGCTTACCAGCTCGTGAGAACGGAGCCCTTGAACTTCTCTTCCACGAACTTCTTTACCTCGGGCGAATGGTAGGACTCGATGAGGGCCTTTACCCAGGGCTTGTCCTTGTCCTCGCTACGCACGGCGATGAGATTCACGTAGGGACCCTTCGGGTTCTCGCGGGCGATCGGGTCCTTCACCGGATCCAGGCCGCCCGATGTTGCATAGTTGGTGTTGATAATGGCGGCATCCACGTCGGGGAGAACGCGCGGTCCTTGGGCGGCTTCGATCTCGACGAATTTCAGCTTCTTGGGGTTCTCGGTGATGTCGAGGGGAGTCGGCTTGTAGCCCACGCCTTCCTTGAGTTTGATGAGACCCTTGTCCTGCAGAAGGATCAGGGCGCGGCCGCCATTTGTGGGATCGTTCGGAATCGAGATCGTTGCACCGTTCGGCAACTCTTCGAGACTCTTGTGCTTCTTCGAGTAGATGCCAATCGGGAAGTTCACGGTCAGCGCCACGCTCTCGATCTTGAAGCCGCGGTCAGCCACCTGATTGTCAAGATAGGGCTGGTTCTGGAAGGAATTGGCCTCGATGTCACCGGCAGCCAGAGCCGTGTTCGGCACCACATAGTCCGAGAATTCGACGATCTTGATCTCGATGCCCTTCTGCGCCGCAATCGGCTTAACGGCTTCGAGAATCTGCGCGTGCGGGCCGGGCGTAGCGCCGATGCGGATCGTCTGGGTCTGTGCCAGAGCGGGCAGGGAGGCGAGGGAGAGAAGGGCAGCGAGGCCCAGTTTCTTCAGGGACATCGGGATACTCCTTGTGCGATGTTCTTATGAAGGATCAGCCGTGGCGGATGCGCTTGTTGAGGCGTCGGGCGAGGCGGTCACCGATGCTCTGCACAGCCTGCACGAGCACGATGAGAACCACCACGACAGCGAGCATCATTTCCGGCATGAAACGCTGGTAGCCGTAGCGGATGCCGAGATCGCCAAGACCGCCGCCGCCGACGGCACCCACCATGGCCGAGAAGCCCAAGAGCGACACGATGGCGAGGGTCAGCCCCAGCACGATGCCGGGCAGGGCTTCGGGGATCAGAACCTTCAGCACGATCTGCAGCGGCGTTGCGCCGAAGGCGCGCGCGGCCTCCACGAGCCCCTGATCCACCTCGCGAATCGCGCCCTCGATGAGACGCGCGATGAAAGGCGTTGCGGCAATCGTCAGCGGCACGATGGCCGCATTGGTGCCGATGGAGGTGCCGGCGATCAGGCGGGTGAACGGAATGATCGCGACGACGAGAATGATGAAGGGCGTCGAGCGCGTGGCGTTGACGATGACGCCGAGAATGCGGTTCACCCAGGGAGCCGCGAACAGCTCACCCTTGCCGCTGGTGGCAAGATACACACCGAGCGGCAGGCCGAACAGCGTGGCGATCAGCGCGGAGACGCCGACCATGTAAAGCGTTTCGCCGGTGGAACTGGCGATAAGGCGGATCATCTCAGGCGACATGGCCGAGCACCTCCGTATCGAGACCGTGTTTCTTCAGGAAGTCGAGCGTCTTCAACGAGGCTGCCGCCGGTACGCTCACGACGAGAGTGCCGAAGGGGCGGCCTGCGATTTCATCCACCGCACCGGAAAGAATGTTGGCTTCAATGCCTTCCTCGCGTGCGAGACGCGCCAGAACGGGATCGGTCGCGTGCGGGCCGCGAAAGCCGATGCGGATGACCGTCTGGCTGTCCGGTGTCGCCTCCTTCTGCAGGCGATTCTGCACATAAGGCGGCAGCACGCGCCCGGCTTCGTCGCCGAGGAAGGAGCGTGTGACTTCATGTTTCGGACGGGTGAACACCTCGAACACGTCGCCCTGCTCGACGATGCGTCCGCCCTCGATCACCGCCACCTCGCGGGCGATGTTGCGGATCACCGCCATCTCATGGGTAATGAGCAGAATGGTGAGGCCGAGTTCTGCATTGATGCGCGCGAGCAGATCGAGAATGGAGCGCGTGGTTTCCGGGTCGAGCGCGGAGGTCGCTTCGTCCGAGAGCAGCACCTTCGGTTTCGTGGCAAGCGCACGGGCAATGCCCACACGCTGCTTCTGGCCACCTGACAGTTCGGACGGATAACGGTTGCGCTTGTCCGAGAGGCCGACGAGGGCCAGAAGCTCCTCTACGCGCGCCTTGATCTCGGCCTTGTCATAGCCTGCCACCTCGAGAGGCAGCGCGATGTTCTCCGCCGCAGTGCGGGAGGAGAGCAGGTTGAAGTGCTGGAAGATCATGCCGATGGAGCGGCGGGCATGGCGAAGCTCGGATTCGGGCAGCGCGGCAATGTTCGCGCCGTCCACGATCACCTTGCCGGAGCTGGGCTTCTCCAGCCCGTTCACCAGGCGGATGAGGGTGGACTTGCCGGCACCGGAGCGGCCGATCACGCCGAGGATGGAGCCCTGGGGCACCGCGAGGTCGATCTCTCGCAGAGCCGTGACAGGCTGGCCATCGCGTCCGGGAAAGGTCTTCGAGATCTTCTCCAGGCGCACGATAGGCTCCGCCGGGATCAGGCGTTGCGACGGCTGGTCGCCGAGATATCCGAGAGGGGCGTTCATAGGGTCGCTTTACGGTCGTCTCATGAGTGGATACGACACATGGGATATGGCGTTCTCTATGTCAACTGAATTGTTCTTTAAACAGGATCATCTGTTCTGAAGAACGGCCTTGGCGGTGGAGAAGCGCCTCTTGCCCTCCAGGCGCGACATCACAAACCGGGGATCGCCCCTTTGAGGCGGACATTTCTCCTTGCTTTCGCCATGAGCGCGGTTGATCGGGCTGTCCTATGTTCCTATGGAGCCAAGGGGCGGTTCCCCGTCAGGAGAAAAGAATGATCAAGGCGAGCATTGCGCTGGCACTCATCGGTTTGGGCGTTTTGGGCGCCTCCCTGTCAGGAGCGGTCCAGGTTCCGTTCTATCTGCCGCTCTCAACCCTGGCCCTGGCCGGGATCCTGATCATCGGCCGCGATATCCCGAAATTCCTGCGCATCTTCCTCGTGATGATCGCGGCCACGCATGTCGTGCTCGTCCTGCTCATTCTCGGGGCCACGCTCGGAGCGATTACGGGTGACTATACGGGCTATGTCCCGCCGCCTTCCGCAGCCCTGGGCGCCACGGCGTTCGGAGCCCTCGTCTTTGGCTTGTCCTATGTGCGTGTGGTCCAAACCGTCTGCCGCATTGCTGATCGTTATCTCGATTCCCAGGCCGACAGCGTCATCCGCATTCCTTTCATCGGTCTCGTGCGGGCGCGCGAAGGAACCATCGGCACGTGGATGATCGCCATTCTCATCGCGATCAATCTCGCCCAGGTCGCACTCAATGTGCGCCTCAGCTTCTTCTCTCGCGACATGTTCAACGCGCTCGAGGCCAAGGATGCCGCGGCCTTCTGGTATCAGCTCTTCATCATCTTCATGCCGCTGGCAGCCGTCTTCGTCGCCATCGCGCTGACGGAAGTGCTGCTGCAGAACGTGCTGACCATCCGCTGGCGTGCATTCCTCAACACTTACTATGTCGGCGAGTGGCTGGGTGATGGCGCACATTACCGGATGCAGATCATCGGGCGCGGCGCGGACAACCCGGACCAGCGTATTTCGGAAGATCTGCGCAAGTTCGTGGAAAGCACCTATTCCTTGTCCGTGGGCCTCATGAACCAGGCAGCGACGCTCGTATCCTTCGTGGCGATCCTCTGGACGATCTCGGTGGGCTTCACTTTCCCCGGCACCGATGTCGAAGTGCCCGGTCTGCTGGTCTGGGTCTGCGCGGGCTATGCCATTCTCGGCACCTGGGTCACGCATCTCATCGGCCGTCCCCTGATCGCCCTCAACTTCGAGCAGGAGCGGGTGGAGGCGAATTACCGTTTCTCCCTTGCGCGTCTGCGCGAATACACGGAGCAGGTGGCGCTTCTTTCCGGCGAGCCTGCCGAGAAGGAGGGGCTCGGCAAGCGGTTCGGCCAGATCGTCGACAACTACATGCGGATCGTGATCCGCCTCATTAAGCTCAACACCTTCACGTCTGCCTACTTCCAGGCCAACGTGGTGGTGCCCTACATCCTCACCGCGCCTTACTACTTCATCGGCAAGATCTCGCTGGGTCAGATGCAGCAGGTGGTCGGTGCCTTCTCGCGCGTGGAATCGGCGCTCACCTACTTCATCCAGATCTACACCACGCTGGCCGACTACAAGGCGGTGCTCGATCGTCTCACCACCTTCGAGGGGGCCATTGCGTCGGCGCAGCGTATCGGCGGCGAGAGCAAGCTCGCGGTCACGCCCGCGGCAAACCGTGAGCTGCGCCTCAGGAACCTCAACGTGCGCCTGCCCGACGGCCGTGCCCTGATGCATGCGGACGGTCTCGCTTTCCGTCCCGGCGAGCGCACGCTGATGACGGGTCCGTCCGGCTCGGGCAAGTCGACCCTGTTCCGCGCCATCGCCGGCATCTGGCCTTTCGGCGAGGGCGAGGTGCTGGTGCCGCAGGGCCAGAGCATGATGCTGCTGCCGCAGCGGCCTTACATTCCCATCGGCACCTTGCGCGAAGCGGTGACCTATCCCGCCCATGGGCAAGCCTACAGCGATGCCGCAATCGCTGATGCCCTGCGCGCCGCGAAACTCCCGCAGATCGCAGACAAGCTCGACGAAGAGCGCGCCTGGGGTCAGACCCTGTCGCTCGGCGAGCAGCAGCGTCTCGCGGTCGCCCGTGCACTTCTCGCCAAGCCCGACTGGCTGTTCCTGGACGAAGCCACGGCGGCGCTCGACGAGCCGACCGAGGCCGAGATCTATCAGGTGATCAAGGAGGAGCTGCCCCAGACGACGGTGGTTTCCATCGGCCACCGCTCGACGCTTGCGGCCTATCACGATCGACGCATCGACCTGAAGCGGGCGGAGAATGGTCTCTCGACCCCCGTGGACCTGATGCAGCCTCAGCCGGCTGAGTAGATCTTTACGTCATGGCCGGGCTTGCCCCGGCCATCCCGATCAGAAAGGGATGGCATTCCGGTCAATCGAGATCACCGGCACGAGGCCGGTGATGACATCGGAGGACCAAAAGAAAAAGGCCGGCATTGCTGCCGGCCTTTTGCGTGAGAAGTCGTGCTCTTCCTACAGCGCGCGCTCGAAGCGCAGCTCGCCGGTCTGGCTGCGGATGATCAGGGTAGGGCCCTGGATGTCCCACTTGCCGGAGCTGCGCAGTGCCGTCAGGAAGGCATTCTCGATGGCCATGGCAGACTTGTCGCAGTTCCTCTTCGACAGGGCGAAGGGGGCGACGGCCAGTCCCTGTTCGCGCAGAGGATAGGCGGTGGTCGCGTAGGTGTTGCAGCCGGAAAAGCCCGTCGCGCGCAGCTGGTCGTCGAGCCTGAAGGTCGGACGCTCGCCGGTGAACGGCTTGTTGTTCAGGCTCACGGCAATCCAGGACGAGTTCAGAGGGAAGGTCTTGCCCTGAGCGCCCGGCTGCGGAACCTTGGGATCCACCTGACGGGTCGGGCCTGCCGGCCGGCCGAGAGTCGCGGCCGTCTGGGCATCGGCGACTGAAACTTGAGCCGCGGAGACAGTGGCGAAAGCCGCCAGGAGTGCTGCCAATCGAAGGGCGTTCATCGGAACCTCTTCATCGTAAAAACGCCGGAACCATAAGAGGCCTTGACCGTAAGGGCAACGCCTTGAGTGATATTGTCCTGTGACAGTTGTTGTCACAGGCAAGCTGAAGCCTCGCTTAAGGAGGTCTCAGCTTGAAGAACTGTCAGTCGATCCGCTTCAAAAGCCTCTCGGTGAGAGCATTGGTGGGACGGAACAGGTAGTCGAAGGTGCGGACCGTGATGTCCTGCGCTCCAATTCCCTGAAGGGCCGCCACGATGTCGAACATCGCCGAAGTCGGGCAATGGAGCACCACCTCGCGGCCCAGGGCATTGCCATAAGGCTGGGTGGCCCCGAAATCCCGCACGAGGGCTGCGAGAGCCTGAGCCCTGGACGGATCGAGGGCCGCCCGGACCTCGCGGCTTTCCCGCGCCTCTTCCTCGGCTGCGATGCGCGTCAGAACGGCGGTCGCGGCAGCGCGAGCCTTAGACGACCAGGGCGCACGAACCGAGGCGACCAGATTGGCCTCGGAACGCAGCATCACGCCGTCGTCGAGGATCTTGAGCGCATTGGCGGCGAGCGTCGCACCGGTCGTGGTGATATCCACGATCAGCTCCGCCGAGCCCGCCCCCGGCGCGCCTTCGGTCGCGCCCAGGCTCTCGACGATGCGGTAATCGGCGATGCCCTTCTCGGCGAAGAAGCGGCGGGTCAGGTTCACGTATTTTGTGGCAACCCGCATCTTGCGGCCATGGCGGGCGCGCAGATCGGCCGCGACCTCGTCGAGATCCGCCATGCTGCGCACGTCGATCCAGGCTTGCGGCACGGCCACCACCACATTGGCGTGACCGAACCCGAGCGGGGTGAGGAGTTCGACGGCCTCGTCCGCATCCGAGATTTGCTCGCGGACCAGGTCCTCACCCGTGATGCCCAGATGCACGGAGCCGGTGGCGAGCTGCGTCACGATCTCGGAGGCCGAGAGGAACGCCACCTCCACGTCCGGCACCCCTTTGAGCGTGCCGCGATACTCGCGCGCGCCGCGCGACTGGGAGAAGACGAGGCCGGAACGGGCGAAGAATGCAGCCGCGTTTTCCTGCAGGCGTCCCTTGGAGGGCACCGCCAGAATGAGAGGGGAATCGGTCATCAGGGCCTCCCCACGATACGGTCGAGCCAGAAGGAGCAGCCGACCGCCGGGATCGGGCTTTCCGCTCCGAGATGCTCCAGCAGCCGGTCATAGCGGCCGCCGCCCACAATGGGCTTGCCGTCGCTGCGGCGCGGATCCTGCACCTCGAAGATGAAGCCCGTGTAGTAGTCGAGATTACGGGCGAAGGTGGCGGCGAACGAGAAGGCGCTCACATCGAGCTCGCGCGCGGCCATGAAGCCGGTGCGCTCCTCGAAGAGACCAATGGCTGGACCGAGATCGAGCCCCGCATCCTTGGCGAGGAGCCGGACGGCGTCCGCCGCCTGGTCCGGGTCGCCGGAGATGGTGAGGTAGCGCTCCAGAACCTGCCGGGCCTCGTTCGATAGAACCGTGCGGTTGGCTGCGCGAGCCAGGAAGCGCTCGGCGATCTCACCCGCGCTGCGGCCGCCGACGGTGGCGATGCCGGCGATCGAGAGAATGTCCTCCACGAAGGCCTTGGCCGCTTGCGGCGCTTGGCCTTCGATGGCGGCGAGAAGCCCCGCATGCTCCTGGGCGGCCGGGCCCTCCGCCTCGGAGAGGCTCGCCAGTCCTTGGCCGGATACGATGGCGCGGATCACGCGGCGCTTTGCGGCAGGCGCGACGCCGAGAGCATCGATGAGGGCATGAAGCAGGCCCATATCGCCGAGCCTCACGATGGGGGCAGGGCCGCCGATGAGGCTCAAGCCTTCCAGAGCAAGGCCAAGGATTTCCGCATCGGCACCAGCGATATCGGACCGGCCGATGGACTCGATGCCGGCCTGCAGGAACTCGCCGCTCTCGTTGGGGCGCATGCGGAAGACGGGACCGCCGTAGGAATAGCCGGAGGGCCGGGCTCCGCGGCGGGAGAGATGCTGGAGGCAGACGGGGATCGTGTATTCGGGCCTGAGGCACAGCTCCGCGCCCGAGGCATCCTGCGTCACGAACATGCGCCGCCGGATGTCCTCGCCCGAGAGGTCGATGAACACGTCCGCCGGTTGCAGAACCGGCGGCTCGACACGCGCATAGCCCTCGCGCTCGAAAAGCGCGATCAGCGCAACAATGGCATCCGTCTCCGTCACTGGCGTCGCTCAAATCCCTTGATCCGGCATGCTCTCTAGCAATGCCGGGCCGGGAAGGCGAACGATTTCAGCCGGAAGGGTGAACGGAAGGGGAGAGTGGCGTCATCCCGGGGCTGCGGAGCGCAGTCCGGGATCGCATGACGGATACTGCTATCGTCATGGCCGGGCTCGTCCCGGCCATCCACGTCTTGGAGTAGCTGCGTCTTGAAGACGTGGATCCCCGGAACAAGTCCGGGGATGACGGGGAAGGTGTCACCCCGGATAGTGCGAGGGAGGAGATCACTCCTTGTGGGCGATGTCACTCTTGGCCTTCGAGGTCTTGCGCTTGCTGTGATCGCTGGAGCGGTGGACGTACTTGACCTTCTTGCCTTCGTTTTTGCCACCCGGCTCGCTGCTCTCGGCACCGGTGATGCTGGCGGGGAGGAATTGACGGGCTGCTTCCGTCACGACGCTCGCGACCGCGCCTGCCGCGGTCTGGGTCATGTCGGCGGCTTGCGAACCTGCATCTGCAACCGCCGCACCGGCCTGCTTGGCCGGGCGGGTCCTGGTGAGGGCGGCTGCCGCAGCTCCGGCAGCCGCGATCAAGGCATCCGCCAGGATTTCACGGCCGAGATTCGAACTGATCAGGTCCATAATGCCGGTATTCTTGGCGGCTTTCTTCATGGATTTGGATAGCTGCGTGTCCGTGCTCTTGGATTTCCCGGATTTCTTTTTGTCCTTGGCCTTAGCCATTGGTATCTCCTGATAGTCAAGCTTCAGGAGACAACCCGGAGGAAAGCGGCCGAGTTCCAGGGGCTTTAAGGCTTACCCGAAATGCCGCGCCAGAACCTCGCGGACCGCATCCACGATCTTGTCCTCCGACACGGAGAACTGCGCCGGGCGAGCGGCCTTCCATTCGGCGTTGGAGGCAATGGCCTCGGCCGCTTTTGCGCCCTCGATCAGGTCCTTGATCTCCACCTCGCCGCGCTCGCGCTCGTTGGAGCCCTGGATGATCACGCAGGGGCTCTGACGGCGGTCGGCGTACTTCATCTGGGCCTTCATGCCCGAGGAGCCGAGATAGAGCTCGGAGCGGATGCCGGCCTGGCGAAGGGTCGAGACCATGCGCTGGTAGGCGGCGATCTGGTCCCTGTCCATGACGAGCACCACCACCGGGCCGGGCTTCTCGGCACCCGAAACGATGGGGCTCTTGATCATCTGCAGTGCCGAGAGCAGGCGCGAGACGCCGATGGAGAAGCCGGTCGCCGGAACGGGCTCCGAGCGGAAGCGGCCCACGAGGCCGTCATAGCGCCCGCCGCCGCCGACGGAGCCGAAGCGCACGGGGCGTCCATCCTCGTCCTGGACCTGGAAGGTGAGCTCCGCCTCGTAGACGGGGCCGGTGTAGTATTCGAGACCGCGCACGACTGAAGGGTCGATGGTGACGCGGTCTTCGTAACCCGAGGAGGCGACGAGCGTCGCAATTTCCGCCAGTTCGTTGACACCCTCGACGCCGCGGGTCGAGGAGCCCACGACCCCGCGCAGGTTCTCGACCGTCGCTGCATTGTCCACCCCCTTGGCGGCGGTGAAGGCGAGAACGCGCTCGATGGCGTCAGGCGCCAGCTCAGCGCCCCTGGTGAAGTCGCCGCTCTCGTCCTTGCGGCCCGCGCCGAGCAGCTGACGCACACCGTCAGGGCCCAGACGATCGAGCTTGTCGATGGCGCGCAGCACGGTCAGGCGCTGATGGGCATGCTCGTCGCCACCGAGGCCGATGGCCTCGAGCACGCCGTCGAGAACCTTGCGGTTGTTGACCTTGATCAGATAGTCGCTGCGCTTCAGGCCGAGCTTCTCCAGCGTATCGGCGGCCATCAGGCAGATTTCCGCATCCGCCGCGACGGAGGCAGCACCCACCGTGTCGGCGTCGAACTGCATGAACTGCCGGAAGCGGCCCGGGCCCGGCTTCTCGTTGCGGAACACCCAACCCACGCGATAGCTGCGATAGGGCTTGGGCAGCGCATCGAAGTTCTCGGCCACGTAGCGGGCGAGCGGCGCCGTCAGGTCGTAGCGCAGCGACAGCCATTGCTCGTCATCGTCCTGGAAGGAGAACACGCCCTCGTTCGGGCGGTCCTGATCCGGCAGGAACTTGCCGAGCGCATCCGTATATTCGACGAAGGGCGTCTCGACGGCCTCGAAGCCGTAAAGCTCATAGGACTCGCGGATCGCCGCCAGCATGCGCTCGGTGGCGGAAAGATCGGCGGGAGTGCGGTCGGCAAAGCCGCGCGGCGCGCGGGCCTTGATCTTGTCGGCCTTGGACATGGTGTAAACAGCAGCCGTTCAGTTAAGAAAAACGTGCTGCGTCCTACCCCGTGTGCGCCAGAGGGGCAAGGGTTGCTTGCTCTACTGCCCCATAACCGTCATGCCCGCACGTGTTGCGGGCATCCACGTCTTGAACGCCAAAGACGTGGATGGCCGGGGCTGATCCCCGGATCAAGTCCGGGGACGGCCGGGACGACAAAGTATCGAGTATGGCGCCTAAGGCTGTTCGGCCTTACGCCACCGCCTTGATCACCTTGGCGAGCTTGTCGACGATCTCGCCGATCTGCTCCTCGGTGATGATGAGCGGCGGGGAGAGGGCGATGGTGTCGCCCGTGATGCGCATCATCAGGTTGTATTCGTTGAAGCCGCGGTCCATGGCCTCGAAGGCGCGGGCGCCGACCGCGTCCGGGCGTGAGGCGAGGTCGATGGCGCCGACGAGGCCGATGGTGCGGATGTCGAGCACGTTCGGCAGGCCCTTGAGCGAATGGATCGCATCGGCCCAGACCGGCTCCAATGCCTTCGCACGCTCGAAGAGCTTCTCGTCCCGGTAGATGTCCTGGGTGGCGATCGCCGCGGCGCAGGCGAGCGGATGGCCGGAATAGGTATAGCCGTGGAACAGCTCGATCATGTGCTCCGGACCCTGCATGAAGGTGTTGTAGAGCCCTTCACGCACGATCACGCCGCCCATGGGCACGGTGCCGGAATTCACGCCCTTGGCGAAGGTGATCATGTCCGGGATCACGCCGTAGCGCTCGGCGGCGAAAGCGGTGCCGAGGCGGCCGAAGCCCGAGATCACCTCGTCGAAGATCAGCAGGATGCCGTACTTGTCGCAGATCTGGCGCAGGCGCTGCAGGTAGCCCTTCGGGGGCGGCAGCACGCCGGTCGAGCCGGCCATCGGCTCCACGATCACGGCCGCGATGGTGGAGGCATCGTGCAGGGCGACGATGCGCTCGAGCTCGTCCGCGAGATGCGCGCCCCATTCGGGCTCGCCGCGGGAGAAGGCCTGCTCGGCGCGGTTGTAGGTGTGGGGCAGGTGGTCGACGCCTGCGAGCAGGGTGCCGAAGAACTGGCGGTTCTTCACGATGCCGCCCACCGAGATGCCGCCGAAGCCGACACCGTGATAGCCGCGCTCGCGACCGATGAGGCGCGTCTTGCTGCCCTGGCCGCGCACGTTCCAATAGGCGAGGGCGACCTTGAGGGCGGTATCCACCGCCTCGGAGCCCGAGTTGCAGAAGAAGACGTGGTTCAGATCGCCCGGAGCGAGCTGAGCGATACGGGAGGCGGCGGCAAAGCCCTTCGAATGGCCGAACTGGAAGGCGGGAGAGTAATCGAGCTCCGCAGCCTGAGCCTGGATGGCGGCGGTGATCTCGTCGCGGTTATGGCCGGCATTGCAGCACCAGAGGCCGGCCGCGCCGTCGATCACCTCACGTCCGTCGGGCGTGTAGTAGTACATGCCCTTGGCACGGGTGATCATGCGGGGGCGCTGCTTGAAGGATCGATTGGCCGTGAACGGAAGCCACCAGGCGTCCAGATCGTTAGGTGAAGAAACGTCGTTAGCGGCCCGAGACTGAGCGGTCATTGTATTCCCCGAGGATGACTTGGCCGGGGGAGCCTATCAGCCGTCTTCGAAAGCCGCAAAAGGAACTTTGGGAGCGGTCCAAGAGCGGTCCATGAGCATGGCGCAAGCCACGCATCAGCCCGTCATGGCATGAGCATCGTAGCCCGCCGCATCGAGCGCGCGGGCCACCTCGACGCTCTGAGCCTTGGTGATCACATGCACGCGGCCATGTTCCAGATCCACATCGACCCTGGCGTTGGGATCCAGACGCTGGATCGCCTTGGTCACCGCATTGACGCAGCCCTGGCAGGTCATGCCGTCCACCTGCATCAGCAGATCCTTTACGGTTTCTTCCATCGGCGCGTCCTTTCGAAGTTGTGTATTTCCGGCAACAGAGGGGCGGCAAAGTTGTCGATTTCGGTACAGCAGCGCTTGAGGCATGAGGCCAAGTCTGTACAACAACGTTACATTGCCGATTCGCTTCATTTCGCCAAACCAGGGGAGCGGGGGCACCCGTGGTGACCGATAAAGTTCATATCGATAAGGAGCTGAGGGCGAAATTGTTCGCTCTTGCGCTCGCAAGCCTTGCCATGACGGGCGCTGCCGTCGGCTTCCTGCCGGTTTCCGCTGTCGTGCCGTTTGTCGCCTTCTTAGGAATTGCGGCTTCCGCCGGCCTCGTTCTGGTCTGGAAAAAGGCTGAGGAGGCGTCGACGATCGCGCTGCTCGCGAGGGAGGATCTGGCTCTTGTGAATGAGCGGCTGGCCAAGCTCGAGCAGCTCTTGCAGACGAACCCTGCGGCCACTCCTGCGCTTCGCACGACCATGGCGGAGGTCACCGGCACGGTGGGCCTTCTCGGAGGCGTGGTGCGTGAGCTTGCCAAGAACGTCGCCGCCCAGAACCGCGATGTGGCCGAGCTGAAGGGAAGCCTGAAAGCCGCTCCGAAGACGGAGGAACCGCAGCAGGAGCGGGTTGCCCCCGTTCTTCTGCCCCAGACCTCGATCCCGATACCTGCCGCCGCGAGCCGGCCCGCCCCGCAGCCCGCACCCCGCAAGGCGGCAGACGAAGAGCTGCGCCGCATGCGCCTGATCACCCAGGCCTTCGAGGCCGACAGCATCGAGCTGCATCTGCAGCCGATCGTCTCGCTGCCTCAGCGCAAGATCCGTTTTTACGAAGCCCTGGCGCGCCTGCGTCTGGCTGATGGCACGCTGCTCGGCCCCTCTGAATTTCTCGGTGCTCTCGAGCGCCTGGGCCGCGCACCGGAATTCGACCGCCGGGTCCTGAACCGCGCCATGGCCGTGGCCTACCACCTCATCACCAAGGGCAGCGAGGCCATCGTCAGCGTGAACCTGACGCCGCACTCCGTCCGGGAGCCGGGCTTTCTCTGGTCGCTCACCGGGCTGGTCGATACGGCGCCCGAGACGCTCGGCAAGGTGGTGCTCGAATTCCCGCAGGAATGCTGGCGCGAACTCGATGCCGACCGGAAGGCAGCCTTGGGCCTCCTGCGCGACAAGGGCGTGCCGCTCTCCCTCGACACGGCCACCGATCTCCGCTTCGACGCGCGAGAACTTGCCGATCTCGGCGTGCGCTTCGTGAAGCTCCCGGCCGAGCTTCTGGTCGCCGCCGAGCAGGAGGAGCATCATCGCTTGAGCCCGGATCTCGGCGTGCGCGACTTCGCCTCGGCATTGCGCCGCGAGGGCATCCGACTCGTAGCCGAGCATGTGGAGCGCGAGGAGATGGTGCCGGTGCTGGCCGAGATCGGTGTGCCGCTGGCTCAAGGCTTCGTCTTTGCCGCACCGCGCGCGGTCAAGGCCGAGGTGCTGGGCGCAGCCGCTCCGCAGGCATCCTCAGAGAGCACGCAACCGCTTTTGCGACGCGCCGGCTAGAGCATCGTTCATGCGAAAAGTGGATCCGGTTTTCCGCTCCAGACCATGCGCTTCTCCAGGAAGAGAGCATCGGAGTGGCCCCAAAAGTGCAAATCCACTTTTCTCGTCCGATGCCGTAGCGCCTCGTGCGGAACCGGAGGTCCGCGTCAGCGACCTGAAGGGCCACGTCAGTGAAAAGGGGACCCGGTTTTCCGCGTCTAACGATGCGCCGCTCAACAAGGGAGCATCGGCTCAATCCTATAAAGTGGACTCGACTTTTCTCGTCCGATGCTCTGCCGGGCTGGTTGACTTAAGAGACGCAAGGGCCTACCCGCCCGGGTTCATCACCAGCGAGATCCTATGACAGCCTCTTCCCGTCCCGCTCTCGTCGAGGGCCTGAAATCTCTTGCCGACGGCTATGACCTCATTCTCTGCGATGTCTGGGGCGTCCTGCACAACGGCGTGAAGGCCTATGAGGCCGCAGGCGATGCCCTGACGCGTTTTCGCGCGAAGGGCGGACGCGTCGTCCTCGTCTCCAACGCGCCGCGCCCCGGTTCTGCTGTGGCGACGCAGCTCGACGGCTTCCAGGTCCCTCGCTCGGCCTACGATGCGGTCGTGACCTCCGGCGACCTGACGCGGCTTGCCATCGAAGAGCGGCTCGACAAGGTCGTGAACCACATCGGCCCACCCCGGGATATGCCGATCTATGACGGCCTCGATGTGCGCTTCGGCTCCATCGAGGAGGCGGATTACGTGGTATGCTCCGGTTTCGACGACGACGAGCACGAGACGGTCGAGAATTACCGCGCGCGATTGGAGGCTATGCTTCGCCGCGACTTGCTCATGGTCTGCGCCAATCCCGATCTCATCGTGGAGCGCGGCCACATGATCCTGCCCTGCGCAGGTACCATTGCACTCGCCTATGAGGAGATGGGCGGCACGGTGTTCTATGCGGGTAAGCCCCACGCGCCGGTCTATGAGAAGGCGCTCGCCGTCGCCTCGGGCTTGAGCCATCGCGCGATTCCGAAGGAGCGGGTGCTGGCCGTGGGCGATGCGATCCGCACCGACATCACGGGTGCAGTCGGCTTTGACATCGACTCCGTTCTGATCGCACGCGGCATTCATGCCAAGGAGCTTGGCCTGCACAAGGGTGACCTCGTCTCCGATCACGTGCAGGATTGGGTGGACCGCCAGCCGGTTGCGCCGACCGCCATCATGGACGTGCTCACCTGGGGGGCCTGAAACCCTCCCTTGACCCCACGGCCGGTTGAGGTAGAGACCCGCTTCATGCCCTCCGACAAGCCCCTTGCCCCGGTCCCGTCCTCCTTCGCGGTTTGCCGCGATGGCGAGCCCGTGCCCGAGAGCTTGAAAGGGGCTGTGGCGGCCATCGGCAATTTCGACGGTGTCCATCGCGGGCATCGCTATCTGCTGGACATGGCCCTGCGCTCCGGCAAGCCCGCCGCCGCTCTCACCTTCGAGCCGCATCCGCGCAGCTTCTTCCAGCCCGACAAACCGCTGTTTCGCCTCACGCCCGAGCCGGTGAAGCTCGAGATCTTCGCGCGCCTTGGTCTCGCAGGCGCCTTCGTGCGGCGCTTCGATCAGGCGCTCGCTGCTCTCAAGGCGGAAGAGTTCGTGAACATGCTGGCGCGGGAGCTCCAACTCTCCGGTGTCGTCATCGGCCACGATTTCCATTTCGGACGCGGGCGCGAGGGTGACCCTGAGCGCATGCGCGAGCTGTGCCGCAAACTCGGGCTCGACTGTTTCATCGCACCCGCGATCGTGGAAGGCTCCGAGCCGGTTTCCTCCAGCGCCATTCGTGCTGCTTTGGAGGCGGGCGACATTGCCAAGGCCAACAAGCTCTTAGGCTATCGCTGGTTCGTCCGCGCCGAGGTGCGGCATGGCGACAAGCGGGGCAGGGAGCTGGGCTATCCCACGGCCAATATGCGCCTGCCCGACGATTGCCGCCTGCGGCATGGCATCTATACGGTGCGCGCCTCCGTGAACGGCAAGCCGGTCGATGGCGTCGCCAGCTTCGGCCGCCGTCCGACCTTCGACAACGGCGCGCCTCTGCTCGAAACGCATCTCTTCGATTTCAAAGGCGATCTCTACGGGAAGACGCTCGATGTGGAGTTCATCGGCTGGATCCGCGGCGAGGAGCGCTTCGAGGGGATCGAGGCACTGGTCGCGCAGATGGATCGGGATTCGGAGGAGGCCATGCGGATGCTTGCCGAAGACCGGACCCCATCGATGATGGGATAAGCTGATCAGGCCACGGGCTTCAGCGCTCGCGCGGCCATGGCGTAGCCGCCCATCGCACCGTCGACGAAATGAACGTGATCGCTGCGCGTCGGCGAGGGCACGAAGCACGTCATGAGCGCGGCGTGCTGCCGGTGCAGGCCGTAGCGAGCAATGCCGTTTTCTTGGGCCTGTGCGAGCATGCTTTCGAGCCGGTCCGCGAGGGCGGCCGTACAATCCAGCGTCATGCGCAATCCATCATCGAACTTGCGGAAATCCGTGTTCTCGACGAGCTGGTCCTGATAACGCACCGGGTCGAAGCCGCCGATGGGCTGTCCGACCTTAAAGATCAGGAACGCGATCAGGCGCTTGACCGCCAATTGCGCCTTGGCGGCGAGGCTGCCCTGCTTCACCGTCTTGGCTTCGATCTCGAAGCCCTTGAACGGTCCGGCAAGCGGTGGACCGTTCAAGGGAATGGGCCTGCGGGCTTCCTCGGGATTGTCGGCGAGGGAGAGGATCTCGCCGACAAGTCTGGTGAAAGCGGCCTGATCGCCACCGGGGGCGGGGATCACGATCAATGACAGGATGATGCCTTTCTCGGACCGCAGCTCATCGAACCGGCAGGAGAGCCCTGTCAGGTCCGGCCATGTGCCGGGCGGGGCGGACGGCACCGCGAAGGCACCTTCCTTCATTCGCCGCTCGGCATAAGCCAATCCTCCGCCCGAAAACATGGCGTAGGTCACGTCATGCGAAGCGGCAAAGCGCGCGATCCGCACGTCATAGCCTTCCGCCCTGATCGTGGAAACCGGCACGAGGGCCACGCGCAGCGTGAAGCCGAAGGCGTCCTGGGCCCAGGCTGCAACGCTAGCCAGCACCTCGCGGGCGTTATCGGCTTGTTGAGGCGGTACGGCGAAGCTCGCGCCGTCTCCGCCGAAGACGAAAGGAAAATCCTGATCGCCGAGCCTGTTGGCCAATGCGGCGATCAAAGAGGCCGCCGCCGTGTTGACCTCCTTATAGCGTCCCGCCGCGATGGCGGAGGTGGACTTCACGATGTCGCTCAGGCCTAAGACCCAGCCGTCCGGCAGGGGCGTGTAGATGGCGGGCTCGGTGAGCCGGGAGAATTGCTCGAAAACGGGCAGGCGGGCATAGAAGTCCGCGTGGTCCTGCGTGTCGGCTTCCCGTCCGCCCGTGTCCATGGCCTCTAGCCCACAACTTCGCCCTCGGGCGCGCCCCGGCCCAGCTCGTCCGGCAGCGGATCGCCCTCTGCCACGAAGCGCAGGGAGACCGAGTTCATGCAGTAGCGCTCGCCGGTCGGGGGAGGGCCGTCATTGAACACGTGGCCGAGATGGCCCTCGCAGCGGGCGCAGCGGATTTCCGTGCGGATCATGCCGTAGCTCGTGTCCCGCACGAAGGCGATGTGGGCGCGGTCGATGGGGTCGAAGAAGCTCGGCCAGCCGGTGCCGGATTCGAACTTGGTGCCTGACTTGAAGAGGGGCAGACCGCAGAGGCGGCAGCAATAGGTGCCCTTTTCCTTGGCCTCGTTGAAGATGCCGCAGAAGGGCCGTTCCGTGCCGTGCTCTAGGAGGACGCGGCGCTCCTCGTCATCGAGATTGTCCACGAGCAGGCGGAGCTGCTCAGGAGAGGGGGACGTCAGGTCGAAGCCGGCGCGGGAGCGCTTGCCTTCTGTGGTGGTCATGTCTGCCATGGGTCGGTCCTAATCTTCCGGGCTCGAGTCGGTTCTGGCCCCATACATAGGGAGCGGTTGCTCAAATCACCACGCTTTATTATCCAGCCCGGCACTGCTAAAAGGCTCCCATGCCCATGGTTTTTCAGGCTCACCTCACGGCCCGCATCCGCGCCGCACGAATTATCGGCCCGGCCCTCGCGTAACCCGCGAAGGTCCGGGATTTGAGCCGTTCGCCTCAAACAAAGCCTGAATTGAGCCCCAGGATCAGGGGCCGCTTGGATCGATTGACCGTCATGACCGATAAGCCTGAGAGCGCCGCACGCGACTATTCTGAAACCCTGTTCCTGCCGCAGACCGAGTTCCCCATGCGAGCGGGACTGCCCCAGCGCGAGCCGCAATTCCTGGAACGCTGGAACGAGATGAAGCTCTATGAGCGCCTGCGCGAGGCCCAGAAGGGCCGCCCGCGCTTCGTGCTGCACGATGGTCCTCCCTATGCCAACGGCAACATTCATATTGGCCACGCCCTCAACAAGATCCTCAAGGACCTGATCGTCCGCTCGCAGGGCATGCTGGGCTTCGATTCCAACTACGTGCCGGGCTGGGACTGCCACGGCCTTCCCATCGAGTGGAAGATCGAGGAGGAGTACCGCGCCAAGGGCAAGAACAAGGACGAGGTGCCGATCGTCGAGTTCCGCCGCGAGTGCCGGGCGTTTGCCGAGAAGTGGATCGACGTGCAGCGCGAGGAGTTCAAGCGCCTCGGCGTCGGCGGCGACTGGTCGAACCCGTATCTCACCATGTCCTATGACGCAGAAGCGCAGATCGCCCGCGAGATCATCAAGTTCGCGACGAGCGACCAGCTCTATCGTGGCTCTAAGCCGGTCATGTGGTCCTCCGTCGAGAAGACCGCGCTCGCCGAAGCCGAGGTCGAGTATCACGAGAAGACCTCCCCTACGATCTGGGTGAGGTTCAAGATCACCAACACGCTCGACGGCGACCTCGAAGGCGCCTCGGTCGTGATCTGGACGACGACTCCCTGGACGATCCCGGCGAACCGCGCCATTGCCTTCGGCTCCGACATTGCTTACGGCCTCTACAAGGTCACGGAAGCTGCCGACGACAACTGGGCGAAGGTGGGTGATCGTCTGATTCTCGCCGACAAACTTGCGGCGGACGTGTTCGCGGCTGCGCGCGTCACTGGTTACGAGCGGGTGAAGGATGTTCTGCCGGTGATGATCGAACGCTGCGCGCATCCGTTCCGCGGCCTTGAAGGCGCAAATGGTTATTGGGATTACCCGGTGCCGATGCTGCCTGCCGACTACGTCACCGATGATGCCGGTACGGGCTTCGTGCACACCGCACCCGGCCACGGCGCGGACGACTACAACACTTACGTGAAGCATCGCGACGTGTTCGTCGCCTGCGGCACCCGGGAAGTGCCGCACACGGTGTCGCCGGACTCGTCCTACTTCCCTCAAATCCCGTTCTTCGCGGGCGAGCGCATCTATGACGACAAGGGCAAGGATGCGGGCGCGAACGAAGCGGTGATCAAGAAGCTCGTGGAAGCAGGCGCGTTGATCGCACGCGGTCGCCTGAAGCACCAGTATCCGCATTCCTGGCGCTCGAAGGGCCCGCTCATCTTCCGCAACACGCCGCAATGGTTCATCTCGATGGACAAGCCGCTCGACGACAAGGGCGACACGCTCCGTCAGCGTGCGCTGCGCGGCATCGAAAGCGTGGAGTGGGTGCCGGAATCCGGCGAGAACCGCATCAACGGCATGATCGCCAACCGCCCCGACTGGGTGGTCTCGCGCCAGCGCGCCTGGGGCGTGCCGATCGCGGTCTTCGTGAAGAAGGGCACCAACGAGATCCTCAAGGACAGCCGGGTCAACAACGCCATCGCCGAGGCCTTCGAGAACGAAGGCGCGGATGCGTGGTATGCGGATGACGGTTCGCGCTTCCTGAAAGCGGGTGGCTACGATCTGAGCGACTTCGAGAAGGTGAACGACATTCTCGACGTGTGGTTCGACTCCGGCTGCACGCACGCCTTCGCTCTTGAAAAGCGTGCGGATCTGCAGGTTCGCCGCAAGGTCGATGGCGGTCCCGATCAGGTCATGTATCTCGAAGGCTCGGATCAGCATCGCGGCTGGTTCCACTCGTCTCTGCTCGAGAGCTGCGGCACGCGCGGCCGCGCGCCTTACGACATCGTCGTCACGCACGGCTTCACGCTCGACGAGCAGGGCCGCAAGATGTCGAAGTCGCTCGGCAACACGGTCGCGCCGCAGGCCATCATCAAGGAATACGGCGCGGACATCCTGCGTCTCTGGACGGCCTCGGTCGATTACTGGGACGATCAGCGCATCGGTCCCGAGATCATCAAGACGACCGCTGAAACCTACCGCAAGCTGCGTAACACGATCCGTTGGATGCTGGGCTCGCTCGCGCATTTCCGCGAGGCGGACAGGGTCGAGTTCGGCACGATGCCGGAGCTGGAGCGCTTCGTGCTGCATCGCCTCGTCGAACTCGACGGCGACATGCGCGAGGCCTATGCGAGCTACGACTTCAAGCGCGTGGTCGCGCTCCTGAACTCGTTCATGACCACGGACCTGTCGGCGTTCTATTTCGACATCCGCAAGGACACGCTCTATTGCGATCCGATCTCGAGCGTCGCCCGCAAGAGCGCGCTCAGCGTGATCGACCAGACCTTCCGCTGCGTGGTGACCTGGATCGCACCGATCCTCTCCTTCACGGCGGAGGAGGCGTGGCTCGCGCGCTTCCCGAATGCCGAGTCGGTGCATCTCGAAACCTTCCCGCAGGTGCAGCCTGAGTGGCGCAACGAGGCGCTGGCCGAGCGTTGGGCCCAGGTACGCCGCGTGCGCCGCGTCGTCACCGGCGCACTGGAGATCGAGCGTGCGCAGAAGCGCATCGGCGCGAGCCTCGAGGCCGCTCCCGTAGTGCACATCGCCGACGAGGGCCTCTTCCAAGCTGTCCAGGGCCTCGACATGGCTGAGATCTGCATCACCTCCGCCATCCAGGTAGTGCAGGGCGAAGGTCCCGCAGACGCCTTCCGTCTCGAAGACGCGAAGGGCGTCGCCGTGGTGCCGGAATTGGCCAAAGGTCGCAAATGCGCCCGCTCCTGGAAGGTCACGCCGGATGTGGGCAGCGATCCGGAATATCCGGATGTGACGCCGCGCGATGCGGCGGCCCTGCGCGAGTGGGATCGGCTGAAGGCGGCTGCGGAATGATCAAAGGCGAGAGCTCCCAGGCGCCGGCCTCCGGCGCGAGTGCCTCCGAGGCCGCCCCGCAGCGCCCCCGTGCTGCGGCCAAGCCCCGCTCGCCCAAGAGCAGGGCTAAGGGCCGTGCCGTTCAGGCCGGGCTCTCGATGGCCGCGATCCTCGGGTTCTCGGCAGCGATGATCACCCTGGTCCTCGATCAGGCAACCAAGCTCTACACCCTGTTCGTCTACGATCTGCCCCTGAAGGAGCCGGTGGAATTCGCGCCCTTCATCAACCTGATCGTGGTCTGGAACCGCGGCATCTCCTACGGCCTCTTTCAGCAGGACGGTGGCATGGGCCGCTGGGTCCTGATCGTCGTCTCGATTCTCGCCTCCATCGGTCTTTCCTTCTGGATTCGCCGCACCAAGGCCAGGCTCTTGGCCGTTTCCCTCGGACTTATCGTGGGTGGGGCTATCGGAAACGTGATCGACCGGCTGGCCTATGGTGCCGTGTTCGATTTCATCCAATTCCAGATCGGCAACTGGTCCTGGTACGTGTTCAACGTGGCGGATGCGGCCATCGTTGCCGGGGTGATCGGTTTGCTTTATGACTCCTTCATCCTGGAACCGAGGCGGGGGCGATAGCCCTAAAGCGTCTGACAAGCTGCCTTATGTTCGCCCTAAAGAGCGATCAGGCGTTCCAGGCATAAAAGGAAACAATGGTGGGTGTGCCATGAAGGGAATGAAAGTCTTTGGCCTTGCGGGCGCTTTGGCACTCGCGGTCGCGGCATCCTCGGCCTCGGCGGAGGAAGGCGAGGCTGTGAAGAGCCTCCTGGGCAGCATCGGCATCATCCCGAAGGAAAAAGAGCCGATCATCTATAATGAGCGCGCGCCTCTCGTGCTGCCGCCGAAGATGGATCTGCCGGCCCCGGTCCCCCGCAACGGCGCTGAGGCGAATGCCAGCTGGCCCAAGGACCCCGACGTGGCAGCCCGCCGCAAGGCCGCCAACGAGGCCAAGATGCCTTACACGAGCACCGAGCTCTACAAACACAACAGCGACAAGCCGCTCTCCATCGACGAGATCCGCGCGGGCCGCAACCCGAATAACCGCGTCACCAGCCCGCCGCCCCTGGTTGGCGGACAGGCTGAAAACAGCCGCATGACGCCGGACGAGCTGCGTGCTTTCTCGCAGGAGAAAAAGGCCGAGCTCCAGGGCGACGGCTTGGAGCGTCGCTACTTGAGCGATCCTCCGCAGAATCTCCTGAAGGCTGCCAGCGGTGCGCCTCTCAAGGCCTCCGCCGATCCGATCCCGACGGGCGATCCCGACAGCCCGACGGCGTTCATCGAGCAGGAGCGGCGTAGACGGCAATAAGTTATTGCCATTTCCTTCTTTCTTCAGGCGAACGGGCACCCCCGCTTCGCCTGAAGACGTTCTAGGGGCCTTGCAAAGCCAAGCCTGTTGAAGCCCTCTGGCGCTAACCATGTCGCACCTTGAAGGCATCCTGCCTCGCTTGCTTGCTTCCCCGATTGGACTATTCCCGTAGGGATTACCCTACGAAACGATTTGCTGCCTTTAAGGTTGAACCGATATGAAGACTGCCTCCAAGCCCATCCTCAGAGCCGATGCCTCGTCCTTCGGGCGCACGGAAGGCAGCGGCCCCAATCTCTCTTCCTTCACTCTCGACAACGGTCTCGATGTCGTGGTGATCCCCGATCATCGCGCTCCCGTCGTCACGCACATGGTGTGGTATCGCAACGGTTCGGCTGACGATCCGATCAGCCAATCGGGCATTGCGCACTTCCTCGAACACCTGATGTTCAAGGGTACCGAGAAACATCCGGCGGGCGAATTCTCGAAAGTGGTTTCCGGCCTCGGCGGTCAGGAGAATGCCTTCACCTCCTTCGACTACACGGCTTACTTCCAGCGCGTGGCGCGCGAGAACCTGAAGGTCATGATGGAGTTCGAGTCGGACCGCATGACCAATCTGCTGCTGGAAGAGTCGGTGATTGGTCCTGAGCGCGACGTCGTTCTCGAAGAGCGCCGCATGCGCGTGGAGACCGATCCTTCCGCTCAGCTTTCCGAGGCAATGGCCGCTGCGCTCTTCGTACATCATCCTTACGGCATTCCGATCATCGGCTGGATGCACGAGATCGAGACGCTCAACCGTGAGCATGCGCTCGATTACTACAGGCGTTTCTACACGCCTGAGAACGGCATCCTGGTCGTCGCTGGCGATGTGACTGCCGACGAGGTGCGCCGCCTGGCAGACGACACCTATGGCCGCATTACGCCTCAAGGCAAGCGCCCAGTGCGTGTGCGTCCGCGCGAGCCTGAGCCTGTGGCTGCACGCCACATCACCGTTGCCGATCCGAAGGTCGAGCAGCCGACGATGCAGCGGCTCTATCTCGTGCCGTCCTGCCGCACGGCTACGCACCGCGATTGCTATGCGCTCGAGCTTCTGGCCGAAGTGATCGGCGGCGGCCCGACGTCCTATCTCTATCGCAAGCTCGTCATGGAGCGGGGCATCGCGGTGAATGCCGGTGCTTGGTACATGTCCTCTGCGATGGAAGACACGCGCTTCTGCGTCTATGCGGTTCCGGCCGAGGGCGTTTCGCTTTCCGCGCTCGAAGAAGCGGTGGACCAAGTGCTCAAGACCATTCCCGCCGAGGCTCTCGATTCCGACGCCATCGAGCGCGCCAAGACGCGTCTCGTGGCCGAGACGATCTACTCCACCGACAGCCAGTCGTCACTTGCGCGCATCTATGGCTCCGCTCTCGCCATCGGTGAGACGATCGAGGACGTACGCCGCTGGCCGGTGGAAATCGAGACCGTGCTCAAGGAGGATCTCGCCTCCGCCGCCGAGCGCTATCTCGTCGCCCGCCGTTCCGTGACGGGTTATCTGCAAAAGTCGGCGTCTTGACCGCCTGCACAAGATTTGAGGTAAAGATGACGGCTTCCGTCGAAACCCTGTCTTCGTCCCCCACCAATGTGAAGGCGCTGACCTCCGCGGGCGGTGTCGAGGCATGGCATGTTGAATCCGATGTGGTGCCGCTGATCGCGGTCTCCTTCATTTTTGAGGGCGGATCGGCGCACGATCCTGCCGAGAAACCCGGCGTCGCGCAGATGCTGGCGCGTCTGCTTGATGAAGGTGCGGGCGAGTACGATTCCGATGCCTTCCAGGAACGTCTGGCTGCGCGCGCTATCGAGCTCTCCTTCAACGCCGGCAACGATGCCATCGGCGGCTCGCTGAAGACACTCGTGAAGCATGCGGATGAAGCCTTCGAGCTGCTGCGTCTCGCGCTCGTTGAACCGCGCTTCGATCAGGATGCCATCGAGCGCGTGCGTGCGCAGACCATCGCGGGCCTGCGCTATCAGCAGAACGATCCAGGCGTCATGGCCACGCGCCGCTTCTTCGAGGAAGGCTTTGCAGGTCATCCTTACGGCCGCCCGACCTCCGGCACGCCGGAGAGCGTTGCCGCCATCACGCGCGACGATCTCGTTGCCATGCACCGTGCCATGATTGCGCGCGGTCGCGTGAAGATCGCCGTCGTCGGTGCCATTTCCTCCGACAATCTGTCGGTCCTGCTCGACAAGGTCTTCGGCTCGTTGCCCGAGACGAAGCCGCTCTCTGTGATCGAGGCTGCATCCCTGCAGAAGATCGGCTCGCGTATCGTTGTCGATCTCGAGGTCCCTCAATCCGTGATCCGCTTCGGCACGCCCGGCATCGCATGGCGCGATCCCGGCTTCATTCCGGCCTATGTGCTCAACCACATTTTCGGCGGCGGCTCCTTCACGTCGCGCCTGTTCCAGGAAGTGCGTGAGAAGCGCGGTCTTGCCTACAGCGTCGGCACCTCTCTCGTGAGCTACCGCGCGGCCGCCATGACCTGGGGCTACACCGCCACCAAGAACGAGCGCGTGGTCGAAGCCTTGGACGTGATCGCCGGCGAGATGGCGCGCCTTAAGGAAGATGGCCCTTCTGACCAAGAGCTGCAGAAGGCGAAGGATTACCTCATCGGCTCCTATGCGCTGGGCTTCGACACCTCGACGAAGATTGCCCATACTCTGGTGCAGATCGCTTTCGAAGGCCTCGGCATCGATTATATCGGCCGTCGCAATGCGCTGGTCACCGCCGTGACACAGGCCGATATCCGAAAGGCCGCGGAACGTATCTTTGGCGGTGGCAAGATGCTGACCGTCATCGCAGGGCGGCCGACGGGGCTGTGATAAAGGGCCAGTTTCGAACGATTGGGGAGCCTGCGGGCTCCTTTTTCGTATGGACGCTGAAAGGAGCAGGGTGCGTCCTTCACCGTCCCCTGGAGCATCGATCCCCTTTCATGAGCGCATCGTTCGGTGCGACCCGAAGGGCCGCGCCAGCGAATAACCGGGTCCACTTTTCCGCACGACGCGCTAGCCGCCGTCCCATCTCTGCCCTAAAGTTTCGCTTCCCTAGTGAACGAGTCGGAGTATCGGCATGGCCCTGCAGCAATCGATTGATCTCGCTCTGGAAACCGGTATCGGGGAGGGCGGTCTTTCGCAGGCGGCGTTCGAAGCGGCCCTTAAGGCTGTGGGCCAGGCCATGGAGCGGCTTTCCGATGATGATGCGTCAGGTCGCCTGCCGCTGCTGCACATGCCGCGCACGACCGACGATCTCGCCGCCGTGCGCGAGGCGGCCTCCTGGCTGCGCCGGGATGCGACGGACGTGGTGTTCCTCGGCACCGGCGGCTCGAGCTTGGGCGGGCAGACCCTGGCCCAATTGAAGGATTATGCCGTGCCGGGCGCGGGCCGCTTCACCGAGAGCCCCCGGGTCCACTTCCTCGACAATCTCGACCCGATCACCTTCGATCATGTGCTGCACAAGCTGCCGCTCTCGTCCACGCGCTTCGTGTCGATCTCGAAGTCCGGCGGCACGGGCGAGACCCTGATGCAGACGATTGCGGTGCTCTCCGCCCTCGACAAGGCTGGCCTGAAGGCCCTGCCGAAGGACATGTTCCTCGGCCTTTCCGAACCGCGCAAGGACGGAGGCAGGAACGCCCTGCGCGATCTCCTGGAGCCCGAGGGCGTGCGCTTCCTGGAACACCATACGGGCATCGGCGGGCGCTATTCCGTGCTCACCAATGTGGGCCTTCTGCCCGCAGCCGTGCTCGGCCTCGACATTGCCGCCATCCGCCAGGGCGCGGCGGAAGCCTATGAGCCCTTCCGCAGCGGCAGTGCCGCCAAGGACGCTCCTGCGGCTATCGGCGCCGCACTCAATGTAGCGGCGGCCAGAGACGGTAAGGGCATTGCCGTCACCATGGCCTATGCGGATCGTCTCGAACGCTTCACGCGCTGGTGGGTACAGCTCTGGGCCGAGAGCATCGGCAAGGACGGCAACGGCACGCAGCC
The DNA here is from genome assembly GCF_001017175.1 of Microvirga vignae. GTDB lineage: Bacteria > Pseudomonadota > Alphaproteobacteria > Rhizobiales > Beijerinckiaceae > Microvirga > Microvirga vignae. Next base: position 78,775 of record NZ_LCYG01000053.1, read on the forward strand.
GGTGGCGGCCATCGGCCCGGTCGACCAGCACAGCCAGCTCCAGCTCTACCTCGCAGGCCCCAACGACAAGCTCTTCACCGTCATGACCACGGGCGTGGCAGGGCAGGGGCCGCTTATGGACGAGAAGCTCGCCAAGCGTGCGGGCGAGCCGGGCTTCGGCGGCAAGCGCATCGGCGACCTGGTGGCGGCCCAGGGCCGGGCAACGGCCGATACCCTGGCCAGGAACAGCCGTCCGACCCGGCGCATCCACATCGAGAAGCTCGACGAACGCGCTGTGGGGGAACTGCTCATGCATTTCATGCTGGAGACGGTCCTCACCGGCTATGCGCTGAGCGTCGATCCGTTCGATCAGCCCGCCGTGGAAGAGGGCAAGATCCTCGCCAAGCAGTACCTGGCGCAGGGGTAATCTTATCATGCCGTCATCCCTGGCCCCGGACTTGATCCGGGGATCAGTCCCGGGGATCCACGTCTTTGGTTTTCTGCCGCTCTAAGACGTGGCTGACCATTCGAAGTTCGGTTGTCGCGAATGGGCAGGGGAATAACGTCGCGGCTGCTGGTATCCGCGGCGCCCAATCCCTATCTTCTCTCTTCCGAAGCCCTTGTGCAGAAGCGCCTCATGCTCGTCCGCCGCCTCGATCCCATTCTCGTCGACCGCATCGCCGCGGGCGAGGTTGTCGAGCGTCCGGCGGCGGCCGTGAAGGAGCTTGTCGAGAACGCCGTCGACGCGGGCGCGAACTCCATTGAGATCACCGTGGAAGCGGGCGGTCGCCGCCTGATCCGCATCGTCGACGACGGGCAGGGCATGACGCCGGAGGATCTCGAACTCGCGGTCGAGCGCCACGCCACCTCCAAGCTGCCGGATGGCGATCTCTTCTCCATCAACACGCTGGGTTTCCGTGGCGAGGCTCTGCCCTCCATTGGCGCCGTGGCGCGCCTTTCCATCATCACCCGCACGGCGGATGCTGAAAGCGGCTCCATGATCGTGGTGGAGGCCGGCGTGAAGCATCCCGTGCGGCCGGCCTCCGCGCCCAAGGGAACACGCGTCGAGGTGACGGATCTGTTCGCGGCTACACCCGCGCGCCTGAAGTTCCTGAAGAGCGACCGCTCAGAGGCTCAGGCCGTGGCGGAGATCGTGAAGCGTCTTGCCATCGCGCATCCGACTGTACGTTTCACGTTATCGGGCGAGCACATCACGTCCTTCACCTATCCGCCTGAGGAGCCCGGCGAGCATGGCTTTCTGCGCCGTCTATCACGCGTGCTTGGCTCCGACTTCAACGAGAATGCGATGTCGATCGGCGTCGAGCGCGAAGGCGTTCGGCTCACGGGCTTCGCGAGCCTGCCGACCTATCATCGAGGCACATCCACCTCGATCCATTTCGTGGTGAACGGACGCCCCGTGCGCGACAAGCTTCTGCTTGGCGCAGTGCGTGGTGCTTACGCCGATGTGATGGCCTCAGACCGGCATCCGGTGCTCGCCATGATGATCGAACTCGATCCGCACGCAGTGGACGTGAACGTGCATCCGGCGAAAACCGAAGTGCGCTTCCGCGATCCTGCTTTCATGCGCGGCTTCGTGGTGGCGGCGATCAAGGAAGCGATCAATCGCTTCGGCACGCGCGCCTCTTCGACCGTAGGCACGCGCACACTGGAAAGCTTGCGCCCTCAAGGTGCGCTGCCTTCACGGCCCGCTTACGCGCATCGTCCGTCCCTTATCCGTCCGTCGAGCGGCTTCGCCAATTGGCAGGCCCCGCTTGACCCCGCTCCGCAGGCTTACGCACCTGCGCCCGGTTTGGCGGAGGCGCAGGCCACCTTGCTGGATCTCGCTGTGCCGTCTGCCGATAGTCGCGCGACGCTTGCCGAAATCGAACCTGAAATGGAAGCGGCGCCGCTGGGGGCCGCACGCGCGCAGCTGCACGGCACCTACATCGTTGCGCAGACGCAGGACGGCATCGTCATTGTCGATCAGCACGCAGCCCATGAGCGTCTCGTCTATGAGCGGCTGAAGCGCGAGCGCGCCTCATCCGGTATCGCGCGCCAGTTGCTGCTCATTCCCGAGGTGGTCGATCTCGATCCGGTGGATGCCGATCGCGTGCTCGCGGAAGCCTCGATGTTGGAGAGCCTTGGTCTCGTGGTCGAATCCTTCGGTCATGGCGCGCTGCTCGTGCGCGAAGTGCCGTCTGCTCTGGCAGGTGGGCGCATCAAAGCGCTGGTGCAGGACGTGGCCGATGCACTGGCCGAGTGGGGGCAGGGAGCCGCCAATCCGCTGGAAGAGCGGCTCGACGCCGTTCTCTCGCGCATGTCCTGTCACGGCTCTATCCGCGCCGGTCGCCGCATGCGGCCGGAGGAGATGAATGCGCTGCTGCGCGAGATGGAGGCGACGCCTCTCTCCGGCCAGTGCAATCACGGGCGGCCCACTTACGTGGAGCTGAAGCTCAGCGATATCGAGCGCTTGTTCGGGCGTCGGTGAGAGATCTGGAACGAACCGCTGTCGCTAGAGCATCGGACCCAAGAGTGAATTTGCACTTTTGGGATCCAATTCGATGCTTTTTTCTTTATTGAGCGCATCGTTCGCGCGGAAAACCGGGTCCACTTTTCCGCACGATGCGCTAGACCAGGATCTGGCAGGCAAAGGTGCCTACGAGGCCCATTCCCATCAAAAAGATGAGAAACCACTTGGGGCAGGAGGTTGGTTCTTCGCGTTGCATCCTCTGTCGCTCACTCTTTCTCACAATCGTAGCGAGGATGAGCTCCAGTGCATCCGTGCAGCCCATCTCCTGTTCGCCCCCACTGGCGGGACCTAGACGATCCAGATGACGCTGCGATGACAATTCGTGATTGGGCGCCCTGACCGAGAGATGTTGTCCCACGGCCAGGGCGTATGCTGCATGTGAGAAACCACGGCAGCAATTCGATGGTATTGTACGGACCTGCAGCGTCAACGAGGCTGTGATCTCATGATGCCTCGTTGGTGTTCATTCCGTGGGTAAAGAGTAGGCGCTCTGTCGATCTGCTGCGCAAGAGGCGGCGGATCCATCATTTCCTGACATTCGAAGGTGCTCGTGTGCGGGTGGGTCTATCACGCTCTACCTCGACCAACACTCTCACGGACTCGTCTCCCGAAAAGCTGCGGTGCACCAGGGATGACGTGTTTTCCGGTTGCTTTGTGGAGGGAGAGAAGGACACGCCGGCACAGTCGCCATGCCGCCAGCACAGATGGACGTGATGAACCTGGAGCTCATGAGCTGCGATGAAGAGATCGAAGTCCTCAGGCAAGAGAATGTCCCGCCTGAGTGATATCCTCGCGCCATCGGTCGAGATGTCCTCGACCGTACATGAGATCATTGCATCCGGACCCAGAACGATCTTTGCAAGATGCCGGGCGCAAAAACGTCTGGCGTGTCTGCGGTCATCAATATGGCCGCGAGAGCCCATGATCTCGATCCACTCGTTGCGACAATGCCGTGCTTCGAGTTAATCCGATCTCCGTTGGTCTCTCAAACTATCTGGCTAGGTACTCAGAAATAGCCTCGTTGGCGTCTATGGAATTCAGTGCTGGCGCATTATGCGGAACCGGAGGTCCGCGTGAGATCATTTCCCGCGTGAGGGCCCTTCGCGCTCGGCCGATGAAGCCCAGAGATTGAGGCCGCCTTCCATGGCATAGCGATCGATCTCCGCCAGCTCCTCCGGCGCAAAGGACAGATTCTTCAGCGCCCCCACGCAGTCGACCACCTGCTCAGGGCGGCTCGCACCGATGAGGGCCGAAGTCACGCGTCCGCCGCGCAGCACCCAGGCGAGCGCCATTTGTGCGAGCGTCTGCCCGCGCCTTTGCGCGATGTCGTTGAGGCTGCGGATGCGAGCGATGTTGTCTTCGGTGAGAAAGCTTGTCCGCAGCGATTTGCCTGCGGCGGCGCGGCTGCTCTCAGGGATGCCGTTGAGATACTTCGTCGACAGCATGCCCTGCGCCAGCGGCGAGAACACGATGGAGCCCATGCCGAGATCATCGAGCGTGTCGAGCAACCCATCTTCCTCGATCCAGCGATTGAGCATGGAATAGCTCGGCTGGTGGATGATGCAGGGCGTCTTGAGCTCGCGCAAAATCGCAAGTGCCTCGCGGGTGCGCTTCCTGTTGTAGGAGGAGAGGCCCGCATAGAGCGCTTTGCCCTGACGCACGGCGGAATCCAGCGCCATCATGGTTTCTTCCAGCGGCGTCTCGGGATCGAAACGGTGCGAGTAGAAGATATCGACATAGTCGATCCCCATGCGCTTGAGGCTCTGGTCGAGGCTGGAGAGCAGATATTTGCGGCTGCCCCATTCGCCGTAAGGTCCTGGCCACATGCGATAGCCCGCCTTGGTGGAGATCACGAGTTCGTCGCGCAAGCCATGAAATTCGCTGCGCAGGATCTCGCCGAAAAGCGTCTCCGCCGAGCCGGGCGGCGGGCCGTAATTGTTGGCGAGGTCGAAATGCGTGATGCCCAGATCAAAGGCCGTGCGGCAGATCTCTCGCGCGGTCGCCGCTGACTTGTCCTCACCGAAATTGTGCCAAAGCCCCAGCGAGACCGCCGGCAGCTTCAAGCCACTCCGCCCGCAGCGATTGTAGATCATCTCGTCATAGCGAGTGGCGGCGGGCTGATAGGCCATGGCTTCCTCCAGGAATTCTTCGCGCGGCAGGCTGGCACAGAGAGCATAGCTGTGTCGAGAGCTGCTGGAATCCAGGTCCACAGCGAGCAGCGCTTTCGCAGAGCCTCTTCTGCTGCGGTGAACAATTCCTATGAGCCGGCGTTACCGGGTTGCCCGATAAGCTTGTCGGAGGACCCTCATGGACAAGATGACGTGGAGCCCTGTTCTTCTCGGAACAGGCATTCTCATCGCCCTGATGGGTTTGGCATTGGGCGGCGGCGGTATCTGGCTGATCCTTCTTGGAGGCTCCTGGTACTATCTCCTCGCCGGTCTTGGGTTTCTTCTGACAGCCTATCTCCTGGTGACCGCAAGGCCTGCTGCCTTGTGGGTCTTTGCTCTCGTTGTCGCCGGCACGCTGATCTGGTCCCTGTGGGAGGTCGGCCTCGACTGGTGGCCGCTCGGAGCAAGGGGAGGAGTCGTCTTCCTCATCGGCCTTTTCCTGCTCACACCGTGGGTGAGGCGCGCCCTGAGAGCCGGACCGGCCCATGCTGCCGCTCGCGACGTCCCCACGCGCGTCTCTGCCTTTCGCGGCGCAGGCTTGCCCCTGAGCGCGATCCTTGGCCTGTCGCTCGTCGTCGCGGTCATCTCGTGGTTCACGGACTATCGCACGATCGAAGGCACCGCGCCCGAGGCACGTGCACAGGTTCCGCCCGATACGCTTGGCGTTCCGCCTGATGAATGGCACGCCTATGGCCGCACTGCTTCCGGCCAGCGCTATTCGCCGCTGAATCAGATCACGTCGGCAAATGTCGGTAACCTGCAGGTTGCCTGGACCTATCGCACGGGTGACATGCGCGGCCAGCCTGGCGATCCTGAAGAGACCACGTTCCAGGTCACGCCATTGAAGATCCGCAACAGGCTCTTCCTGTGCACGCCGCATCAGGACGTCATCGCGCTCGATGCCACGACCGGTCAGCAGATCTGGCGGTATGAACCCCAGGTGCGCGGCGAGCTCGCGCTCCAGCATCTCACCTGTCGCGGCGTGTCCTACTATCCCGGCCCCGGCGTCACCGCCGCCGCACCAGCTGCGCCGGTCGCTCCGCAAGTGGCGCAGGCTCAGCCCCAATCCCAGCCTGCTCCCGATCTGCCGGTGGCGGCAACGTCGAGCACTCAAGTCGCGCAGGATTGCACGGCGAAGCTGTTCATGCCTACAGCCGACGGGCGGTTGATCGCGATCCATCCTGAGAACGGTGCCGTCTGCGCAAATTTCGGTGGCGGCACGGGACAGATCAATCTCTGGCGCAACATGCCGAATGTGAAGCCCGGTGCCTATTATTCGACTTCGCCGCCCGTGGTGGCGCGAGGACTCATCATCGTTGGAGGTACGGTTCTCGACAACGTGTCGACCAACGAGCAGTCCGGCGTCATTCGCGCCTTCGACGTCAACACGGGCAATCTCGTGTGGAACTGGGATTCCGGAAGGCCCGATGTCACCACGCCGATTGCGCCGAACGGGACCTATGTGCCGAACTCACCGAACAGCTGGTCCATTTCCAGCGTCGATGAGGAACTCGGCATGATCTATGTGCCGCTCGGCAACCAGCCGCCCGATCAATGGGGCGGCAACCGCAGCGCCAATGTGGATCGCTTCTCGTCCTCCGTGGTCGCGCTCGATATCGCGACAGGGCAGCTGCGCTGGGTCTTTCAGACCGTGCACCACGATCTGTGGGATTACGATGTTCCCTCGCAGCCGAGCCTGATCAATCTGATCATCGGCGGGCAGAATGTTCCCGCGCTCGTGCAACCGACGAAACAGGGCGAGCTCTATGTGCTGGACCGGCGCACCGGCCAGCCTGCCTTGCCCGTGACGGAAAAACCAGCACCTCAAGGCGCGGTGCAGGGCGACAGAACAGCGCCGACGCAGCCTGTCTCGGCTTTGTCCTACGATCCGCCGTCGCTGAAGGAGAGCGACATGTGGGGCGCGACTTTGTTCGACCAGCTCGCCTGCCGCATCGCTTTCAAGCGATTGCGTTACGAAGGCCGCTATACGCCGCCATCGCTGCAAGGGTCATTGATCTATCCCGGCAATTTCGGCGTGTTCAACTGGGGCGGCATTGCTGTCGATCCGCAGCGCCAGATCGCGTTCACGACGCCCACCTATCTCGCCTTCGTGGCGCAACTCGTTCCGCGACAGGACGACAGGACCCTGTATGTGCAGGATGAGGAGCGGCCGGAGGGCAGCCTGCCGGCGCTCAACGAGAATTTCGGCGCGCCCTTCGCGGTGAAACTCTACGCCTTCACATCGCCGCTCGGCATTCCGTGCCAGGCGCCGCCCTGGGGCTATGTGGCTGCAGCCGATCTGACGAATGGCAACAACATATGGAAGCACAAGAACGGCACGACGCGCGACGCTTCGCCCGTTCCGCTGCCGCTTCCGCTCGGCGTGCCCAATCTCGGCGGCCCGATCATGACCGCAGGCGGCGTGGCGTTTCTCTCAGGCACCATCGACTATTACGTGCGCGCCTATGACGTCACGAACGGCAAGCAATTGTGGGAAGACCGCCTGCCCGCAGGCGGTCAGGCGACGCCCATGACCTACACCGGTGAGGACGGGCGTCAGTATCTGCTCGTCGTTGCCGGAGGTCATGGCTCGCTCGGCACGAAGGCAGGCGACTACGTGATCGCTTATGCGCTGCCGAAATAGCGCTTAGCGCATCGTGCGGACCCGAAGGGCCGCGTCAGCGACCCGAAGGGCCACGGCAGTGAAAAGTGGATCCGGTTTTCCGCCCCCAACGATGCACTCATTAAAGGAGGGAGCACCGGATGGATCCGAAAAGCGCAAATCCACTTTTCTCGTCCGAGGCTCTACGCGATCAGAACCGCGTAATCACGCTGATGCCGAGCCCTTCGAACCTGTCCATGTTCATGAGAGCGGCAGGCGCTTCCTCGAGGCTGATCCTTTTGCCGACGAGCCTCTCGGGTGCGAGCTTGCCCGTCTCGATCATGTTCATCATGGCCTCGTAGCGGAAAGCCTGCATGCCGTGGCTGCCGAGAATCTCGAGCTCCCAACCGATCACGCGGTCCATGGGAATCTGCGGACGTGCATGATCGCCCAGCATGAGGCCGACCTGCACATGACGCCCGCGTCGGCGCAAATTCGCAATCGAGTCGAAGCAGGTTGTCGGATGACCCAGCGCATCGATGGAGACATGCACGCCGCCCCTCGTGACATCGCGCACCGCCTCGACCACATGGGCGACCTCGCGGGCGTTGATCGTCGCGACCGCCCCCATCTGCTTTGCGAAGTCGAGCTTTTCCTGCGTGAGATCGATGGCGACCACGTTCGCGCCCATGGCAGAGGCGATCATGATGGCTGACAATCCGACGCCGCCGCAGCCATGCACCGCCACCCAGTCTCCCGGTCCCACGCGCCCCTGGTCGACGATGGCGCGGAAGGATGTGACAAAGCGGCAGCCGAGGCTTGCAGCCGTTTCGAAATCGAGGCCCTCGGGCAGCGCCACGAGGTTCGTGTCGGCGTAATCCACCGCCACGTATTCCGCGAAGGAGCCCCAGGCCGTGAAGCCCGGCTGGAACTGGTGCTCGCAGACCTGATGGTTGCCGGAATTGCACTCGAAGCAACGACCGCATCCGCCGACGAACGGCACCGTGACGCGATCACCCTTCTTCCAGCGCGTCACTTGGCCCCCGGTGGCGAGAACCGTGCCCGCCAGTTCATGCCCCGGCACATGCGGCAGCACCACATCCGGATCATGCCCCATCCATCCGTGCCAATCGCTCCGGCACAACCCCGTAGCCTCCACCTTGATCACGACGCCTTCGTCCGAAGGTGTCGGATCAGGCAAGTTCTGCACGCGGGGCGGCTGACCGAATTGCTCGAAGAGAACGGCTTTCATGGTGGGCCTTTCATGCGTGAGGAACGTGAAAGGGCGATATAGCGGGAAGGCTAGGTTGGGGCAATCAACCGGAGAAGATGAAGCGGCATCAGGCGCGATAGCGCGCGAACACCACCTTCGTCTCGCCATAATCCCGTCGCTCGATCTCCTCGAAACCTGCGGGCAGCGTGACGTCGACGCCCTGCGCTTCTTCCACGATGACGAGCGCATCGGGCGTGAGCCAATCTCCGTCTGCGCAGGAGCGCAGCGCTTTCGGTGCAAGGTCCTTGCCGTAGGGCGGATCGCAGAACACCACGGAGAAGGGCGCATTGGGTGCGGCATCGCCCATGCGCGTGGCGTCGCGGCGGAAGAGGCGGGTTGCGCCGCCCGCGCCGAGCGCTTCCACATTCTCCCGAATGATGCCGCGCGCCTGTGCGCCGTCGTCCACGAAGAGCGCGAAGGATGCACCGCGCGAGAGCGCCTCAAAGCCCATGGCGCCGGTGCCCGCGAACAGGTCGAGCACGCGCGCGCCCTCGATGGGGTCATCGTAGCCGTGCTGCAGAATGTTGAAGATCGTCTCGCGCAGGCGGTCCGAGGTCGGGCGGATGGCGTCCGAACTCGGCCCCTTGAGCGAGCGGCCGCGCCAGCGCCCGCCCACAATTCTCATCACTCAATCCTCATTAGCGGCGACCGCGCGGGCCGCCTTTCGAACCACCCTTCGAGCCGCCTTTGAAGCCGCCCTTGGATGCGCCTCGCGGTCCACCCTTGAAGCCACCGCCACTGCCGCGGGGGCCGCCACGCGAAGGTCCTTCGCCCCGTGGAGGGCCACGGCGCGGACGCTCGTCGCCTCCCTCACCGCGAGCGCGGAAGGGGCGATCACCCTGCGGCTTGCGAGGTCGATCCTCGCCGCCTTCACGCGAGCGGAACGGGCGGTCGCCTCCACCACGGCGAGGGCGTTCGCCTTCATCGCGGCGGGTGCGGCCTGCACCGGCTTCACGATCACGGCGAGCAGGGGCCACATCGCGATCGTCACGACGGCGCGGGCGATCCTCGCCGCGGGTCGCGCCACGACCCCTGCGCGGTGCGGGAGCCTCTTCTGCTTGAGGCTGACGCACGAGGCGTTCCACCACGATCTTGCGCCCCTCAGAGGATGCAATCGCGCCGACGCGCTCGCGCGGGCGTTCCGCACTGGCGGCGCGCGCCTCGCGCGGATCGGCGCCACGGCGCGGAGCCTTCTTGCTCGGAGCATCCTCGTCAGTCTCTCCGGCGCGCCAGACACTCTTCTTTGCCTCCAGGCGCGAGGGACGCTTTTTGGTCTCTTCCTCCTCACGCTCGTAACGATCCTTGCCGCGTGCCCGGAAAGGCTTCTCGTCATCACCCCAGCGGCGCGGGCGTTCGTCGCCGCCACGCCCGAAGCGGGCAGGGCGCTCCTCACGCTCTTCGCGACCATGACGTTCTTTCATCGACGAGCCGAAAGGCGCGATGGGCTCGCGCACGGGGCTTTCGAAATCGACGCCGGCCTCAGTGGCAAGCGCCGCACCGAGCTGATCCTTCAGAACCTTCGTCTTCACTTCCTCGACCAGGCCCTGCTCGAGATCGCCGAGCTGGAACGGACCGAAGGACATGCGGATCAGGCGGTTCACCTGCAGGCCGAGATGTTCGAGGATGCGCTTGATCTCGCGGTTCTTGCCTTCGCGCAGGCCCATCGTGATCCACACATTGTCGCCCTGCACCCGGTCGAGCCGTGCTTCGATGGGACCGTATTCGATGCCGTCGATGGTGATGCCGTCGCGGAGCTGATCGAGATCGGCCTGCGTGATGTCGCCGTGAGCGCGCACCTTGTAGCGGCGCAGCCAGCCGGTGTCGGGATGGGCGATGACGCGGGCGAGGCCGCCATCGTTGGTGAGCAGCAGCAGACCCTCGGTGTTGATATCGAGACGGCCTACCGCCACCACGCGGGGCAGATCCTCGGGCAGGTTCTCGAAGACGGTCGGCCGGCCTTCCGGATCGCGGGCCGTGGTCACGAGGCCGCGCGGCTTGTGGTAGAGCCACAGGCGCGTGCGCTCCTTGGTGGGCAGGGGCTCCCCGTCCACCGTGATCGTGTCGGCAGCCGTCACGTTGACGGCGGGGCTCTCCAGAACCTTGCCGTTGAGAGTCACGCGGCCTTCCGCGATCATGGCCTCCACGTCGCGGCGGGAGGCGACGCCTGCACGGGCGATCACCTTGGCGATGCGCTCCTCGGCAGGCTCCGGGGAAGCCTCGCCTTGGACCTCTGGGCGCTCCTGACGCGGGCGGCGAGGGCGATCCTCCGCCGAACGGTCGAAGCGGCGCGGGCGATCATCGCCACTGCGGCCACGGAAGGGGCGGTCCCCGTCCTCACGGCGGCCACGGAAGGGCTTGTCGCCTTCAGGCCTGGGACGGCGGGGGCGCTCGTCGTTGTCGCGGCTGCGGAAGGGCTTGTCGCCGCCCGTGCGGGGCTTGCGAGGACGATCGTCCTCACCCCGGGCGCGGAAGGGGCGTTCGCCGCCCTCGCGGGATTTGCGGAAAGGCCGGTCACCGGAGGTGTGGCCACGGTCGGAACGTCCCGAGGAACGGCCCTTGCGATTATCGTCGTTGCTGTCGGTCATAGGAGCCTGATAGCAGAGGAAGGGAACAGAAGCGAGCGACATGAACAACGCCGATCACAACCCTCCCGATCCCAAGGAAGACCCCAAGGGAGAGTCCAAGGGAGATCCGATGAGCGTGGCTTTCGCAGAGGCCCGCGCCGCCGCCGCGCGCGGCGAGGTGCCGGTGGGGGCTGCCATCGTCAAGGACGGCCGCGTCGTCGCAAGCGCGGGCAACCGCCCCCGGGAGCTGCGGGATCCCTCCGCCCATGCGGAAATGCTGGCCATCCGCCTTGCCTGCGAGGCGCTGGACGACGAGCGGCTTTCCGGCTGCGATCTTTATGTCACCCTCGAACCCTGCACCATGTGCGCGGGCGCGATCTCGTTCGCCCGCATCAGGCGGATCTATTACGCGGCCCACGATCCGAAGGGCGGGGCCGTGGACAACGGCGTGCACTTCTTCGATCAGCCCACCTGCCATCACGCGCCGGAAGTCTATGGCGGAATCCGTGAGAGCGAGGCGGCGACGTTGCTGAAGGAGTTCTTCGAGGGGAGGCGGTAGAGTTTTTCCTTGTCATAGCCGGGCTTGTCCCGGCTATCTCGGCCTGGAAGGGCGTTGCGCTTTCGCAGTCGGGATCACCGGCACAAGGTCGGTGATGACAGTGGAAGTTCAGGGTTGCAGAAAATCCTGCAGCGCCTCCAACGTCGCGCTTGGGTTTTCCTCTGCCACGAAATGCCCTGAGGTCACGCCGATGCCGTGTGCGTTCGGTGCGAAGCTCTTTTGCCAGATCTCCAGCGGATGTTGGGCGTGGCCGACGGAGCCGCTGACGAGATAGAAGTCGCTCCAGATCAGATAGGTCGGACACTGGATCTTTTTGCCCGCCGCGAGATCCGCTTCGTCAGCCTCGATGTCGCGCGTCGCACCGGCTCTGTAGTCCTCGCAGAAGGCATGGATGCGCGTGGGTTCGTTGCAACTCTGCCAATAGGATTCGATGGCGCGCGGATCGAACGCATCGAGATCGCCTGCTGCCGACCAGGCCTTCATCAGCCCTTCGAAATAGGGAATTGGATCGCGCGCGATTTCCTCTTCCGGCTTCGGATAGGCTTGCGAGAGATAGCCCCAATGCGCTTCGGGAATCTTGCCCGCCTTCATCTGCTCCCACACGTGATAGGTCGGCAGGATGTCGAGGAGAGCCAAGCGCTCCACGCGACCGGGATGATCGAGCGCCAGGCGGTAACCGACGCGCGCGCCGCGATCATGGCCCGCAACAGCGAAGCGCACGGATCCTAAGGCTTCCATGACCTGGATGACATCCTGGCCCATGGCGCGCTTCGAATAGGTCTCGTGCTTCGCATCACCCTTCGGAGCCACGGACCAGCCATAGCCGCGCAGATCCATGCAGACCACCTTGTGCGTCTCGGCGAGCGCCGGCGCGAGGTGATGCCACATGACATGCGTTTGCGGAAAGCCGTGCAGCAGCACCAGTGGCGGGCCGTCGCCCTTCGAGCGGGCGAAGATGCGCCCGATATCCGTGTCGATCCAGTGGCTCTCGAATCCAGGGAAGAGGTCGTTGCTCATGGAAAGGCCGCTTGCTGGTTGCAGGGACGAGGCCTTCACGAAGCTAGGGGAGATGGGCCGATTGTCAGCCCCGCTCGCGCTCCACGGCGCGCCAGCCGATATCGCGGCGGCAGAATCCTGAAGGCCAGTCGATCTTGGAGACGGCCTCGTAGGCCTTCGCCTGCGCGTCGGTGATCGTTTTCCCGAGAGCGGTCACGTTCAGCACGCGTCCGCCATTGGCGACGATCCTGTCCCCGTCCTGCTTGGTACCGGCGTGAAAGACGATAACGTCATCAAGCATTTCGGCCTTGTCTAGCCCACGAATTTCGGAGCCTTTCTCCACGGAGCCCGGATACCCTTTTGCCGCCATCACGACCGTGAGCGCAGCCTTGTCGGACCATGTCAGGGAAACGGTGTTCAGCTTGCCGTCGCATGCCGCGAGAAACGCCTCGACGAGATCGGAGTTGAGGCGCGGCAGAAGCACCTGGGTCTCGGGATCACCGAGACGCGCGTTGTACTCGATCAGCTGCGGCCCATCCTTCGTGAGCATGAGGCCGGCATAGAGAATGCCCTTGTAGGGCGTTCCGCGTGATGCCATGCCCTTGAGCGTCGGCTCGATGATCTCAGCAATCACGCGGGCCTGCAATTCGGGGTTGAGAATGGCCGCGGGCGAATAGGCGCCCATGCCGCCGGTGTTCGGGCCCTCGTCGCCATCGAAGACGCGCTTGTGGTCCTGCGCGGTGCCGAAGGGGATGGCCGTCGTTCCGTCGCAGAGTGCGAAGAAGCTCGCCTCCTCGCCGTCGAGAAAGGCCTCGATCACCACCTCGGCTCCAGCAGCCCCAAGCCCGCCGCCGATCATCATGTCGATGGCGTTTTCCGCATCCTCGAAGGACATGGCGACCACCACGCCCTTGCCGGCGGCAAGTCCATCCGCCTTCACGACGATGGGTACGCCGTAGTTGCGCACATAGGTCTTGGCAGCCTCGGCATCCGTGAAGCGCCGGTAGGCGGCGGTGGGAATGTTGAACTCGGCGCAGAGATCCTTGGTGAAGGCCTTCGATCCCTCGAGCTGGGCGGCGGCCCTGCTTGGGCCGAAAGTCTTGATTCCAGCAGCCGTCAGGTCATCCACGAGTCCCGCCACCAGGGGCGCCTCAGGACCCACCACGACGAAGCCGATGGCCATCACCCGGCAGAATTCGATCACTGCCTGATGGTCGGTCACGTCCAGCGAAACATTGGTGCCATGTTGCGCCGTGCCCGGATTTCCCGGGGCGATGAAGAGCTTGCTGCAATGGGGGCTGACTGACAGGGAGCGCGCCAAGGCATGCTCGCGACCGCCGGAACCGATGAGAAGAATGTTCATGCCTTCAAGCCCTTCGTGGAGACGCTTGGGCTCTTAGCGGCTGAAAGGCTTTTCGCCTACCCCGAAAAGCACAGGCCGGGATCGTCATTTCGATGTCCCTGCAGCTGTCCTGAGGAGGGAAACGGCTTATCCCCGGAGCTGATTTCCGCCTGCGTCGTTCCGGCAGTGGACAAGCAGAGCTTCGCTGCGGATTGAGCCTGCTCATCGGCCCTCCCGGCCTTGGCAGACCCGGGGCGGAGCGATTAGGTTCTCCTCATGTTCGCAGAAAAAGTTCCCTCCAACGCCCACGAATGGTCGGTCTCTGACCTTGCGGGCGCTCTCAAGCGCACTCTTGAGGATGCCTTCGGTTTCGTGCGCCTTCGGGGCGAGGTTTCGGGCTATCGCGGGCCCCATTCCTCGGGCCATGCCTATTTCTGCCTGAAGGACCAGAATGCCCGCATCGATGCGGTGATCTGGAAGGGCTCCTTCGCCAAGCTCAAGATCCGTCCCGAGGAGGGGATGGAGGTCATCGCCACCGGGCGCATCACCACGTTCCCGGGCTCGTCCAAATATCAGATCGTCGTCGACACGTTGGAGCCTGCCGGCATCGGCGCTCTCATGGCGCTGCTCGAGGAGCGCCGCCGCAAGCTGACGGCCGAAGGACTGTTTGCGGCCGAGCGCAAGAGGCGGCTGCCGTTCCTGCCCAGGGTGATCGGCGTCGTCACTTCGCCGACGGGCGCGGTGATACGCGACATCCTCCACCGGCTGGAGGATCGCTTCCCGCGCCATGTGCTGGTCTGGCCCGTGCGCGTGCAGGGCGACACCTGTGCTGCGGAAGTGGCCGCCGCCATTCGCGGCTTCAATGCCCTCCGGCCCGGCGGCAAGGTTCCGCGTCCCGACGTGCTCATCGTCGCGCGCGGCGGCGGCTCCATCGAAGACCTGTGGGGCTTCAATGAAGAAATCGTGGTGCGCGCCGCTGCCGAGAGTGACATTCCACTCGTCTCTGCGGTCGGGCATGAGACCGATACGACGCTCATCGATTACGCCGCTGATGTGCGTGCGCCGACGCCGACGGGCGCTGCCGAAATGGTGGTGCCGGTGCGTGTCGAGCTCATGGCCGGTGTCAACGATCTCTCCCGTCGCCATACGGAGACGATGCTGCGTGTGATCGAGCGTCGACGTTCCGATCTGCGTGCCACGGCACGCGCGCTGCCGACGCCGGAGGCGTTGTTCTCGCCCAAGCGCCAGCGGCTAGATCTCGCGGCGACGAAGCTCTATCCCGCGCTCTCGCGCAATGCGCGCGGACACGAGGAGCGATTGCTCAAAGTAGCACGCCAGCTCGCGCACGTGTCACCGGTCGCGAATGTGGCACGCATGCGCGCCAAGCTCGATGCGGTCGGCTCGCGTCCCTACAACGCGGTCTGCCGTTTGGTGACATTGCGCGAGGAAACCCTCAAGCAGATCGGACGCCGTCTCGTCGTCTCGCGCGAGGCGCTGCTGCGGGCGGAGCGCACACGCATCGCGCAATCGACCGAACTCACGCAGCGCGTAGCCGAGCGTCTTGTGCCTGCTCTGAAAGGTCAGCTCGCACGCAAGGCCGATCGCCTGGAGGCGGTGTCGAAGCTCTTCGACAGCCTGAACTACAAGTCCGTGCTCAAACGCGGTTTCGCACTCGTGCGCGATGCGGAAGGCCAGCCTTTGCGCTCGGCGGATGCGGTGCTCGACGGACAGGCGCTCGTGCTCGAATTCGCTGACGGCAAGGTCGACGCCACGGGCGGCCGCATCGGATCACGGCCGAAACCTGCCAAGCCGAAACTCGTTGCGACGGAAGAGCAGGGCGCTCTGTTCTGACACGGCATTGAAAAGCGGCATGCCCACACGCACCTTTATAAGGATGCGTCCAAATTTGCGATGGCCGGAATGATGAACAGACATGAGCGCAGTGGCGGTGAGGCCGTCGTGCAATATCTCGACAGCAACCTTCGGGTGATCAAACCTGGGGCTTTCGTCCGCTGCGCCGTGACCGGCGAGGCCATCCCGCTCGATGAGCTGAAGTATTGGAGCGTGGAACTGCAGGAAGCCTATGCCTCGCCCGAGGCCGTGATGATGCGCATCACGGGACAAAAAGCCCCATAGAGGCGAAGGCCATTGATCGATTTCAGGAGCGGCCCAGGCGACGGTCGCTGATCTTGCGTAGAATGAAGTTGCGGAAAGCGGCCTCGCCTTCAAGCCGAAGACGCACGGGCAGAACCATCAGGCTCTCCCAGGCGCCCGAGCCGTTCAGGCCTGTGATCCGCACGAGGTCCTTCTCGGTCGTGACGGCCAGAAGGCCGCGCTCTTCAGCCTCTCTGCGAAGGCTGTCGAGATCGCTGCGCTTATAGGGATGATGATCGGGGAAGGCGCGGGACTCTTCGACAATGGCGCCACAGGCACGCAAGGTGTCGAAGAATTTTTCCGGTCGCCCGATTCCTGCGAATGCCAGAACCTTCCGGCCGTTCAGCTTTTCGACCGACCTCGTATCGGGCACGAGACTGCCTTTGAAAACACGCTTGCTCAGGACAGCCGCCTGACGCGCCACGGCTTCGCCGGGCTCACCTTGTCCGATCACGAGAACCGCATCGACCGCAGGCCATTGCGCCTCCATGGGTGCGCGCAAGGGACCTGCGGGCAGTGACAGACCATTGCCGACGCCAGTTGCTCCATCGACGACGGCAATCGCGCAGTCTTTCCGGAGAGACGGATTCTGTAAGCCGTCATCCATGATCAGCACGGTGGCACCGATCTCATAGGCGAGACGTGCGCCTGCCAGCCGATCGGCGGACACGATAGTGGGGGCCGTGGTCGCGAGAAGAACAGGTTCATCGCCCACTTCAAGGGCCTTGTGATCCGGCCGCACCTGCACGGGACCCTTGAGCCTGCCGCCATAGCCACGCGACAGGAAGGCAGGACTCTCCCCAGCGATATCCAAGAACTCCGCAAGAGCCAAGGCCGCAGGCGTCTTGCCGGCGCCACCGGCGGTGAAATTGCCGATGCAGATGACGGGCAGATCTGCGCGCTGGCCTTGCCTCTTCATCCTGCTTCCGGCGATTGCACCGTAAACGAGACCTGCTGGACGTAGGATGTTCGCGAGGAGGGAGGATCTGCTTTGCCACCAGGAGGGCGCACGCATCAGCGTCGCGCTCCGAGCTTCGCCTGCACGATGAACGGCTCGATGGATTGCATGGTGCGTTCCACTGCGCCGCCCAGAGCCTGCACGGCCTCTCCGGCGGCGCGGGCCATGTCGCGGGTGAGTGCCGTATTCGTCAGAAGTTCGCTGACCGCTCGCGCAAGGGCCGTGCTGTCCTTCACCATCAGGGCACCGCGCGCGAGATCGATCGCGTTATAGACATCCTCGAAGTTATGAACGTGAGGGCCATGCAGGATCGCTGCGCCGAGCTTCGCAGGCTCGATGGGATTTTGCCCGCCATGAGCGACCAGAGATCCACCCATCACCACGATGGGAGAGAGGCGATAGAACAATCCCATCTCGCCCACCGTATCCGCCACATAGACATCGGTTGCACGGTCAGGGTGAATGCCCTCCGAACGGCGGCTGGCACGCAAGCCTGCCTGTGCGGCGATGGCCGCAACCTCCGGTCCACGATGGGGATGGCGGGGTGCGATGATGGTGAGCAGGTGCGGGTGCCTCTTGGCGAGTGCCCGATGCACGGCGACGATCGCGCCTTCCTCGCCCGCATGGGTGCTGGCGGCAAGCCACACCGGACGGCCTGCGACGAGACCGGAGAGATGCGCCACGACACGCGGATCGGCCGGGGGAGGGGCGGCATCGAACTTGAGATTGCCCGTCATGACGACGCGAGGCGCGCCGAGGCGGGCAAGCCGCTCCGCATCGTCCTGGGTCTGGGCCAGGCACAGGGCGAAACGCTCGAGCAGGCTCCGGATGATGCCCGGGAGTTTCTGCCAGCGCTGGAACGAGCGGTCCGACATGCGCCCGTTGACCATCACGAGAGGGATATGCCGCTCATCGAGGGCCATGACGGTGTTGGGCCAGATCTCGGATTCCGCAATGAGGGCGAGATCCGGCTGCCAGTGATCGAGGAAGCGCCGGATATAGCGCGGCACGTCGAGAGGCATGAACTGATGCACCGCGCCAGGGGGCAGGCGCCGGGCGATCAGGGAGGCCGAGGTGCGGGTGCCGGAGGTCACGAGGACTGCGAGGCCGCGCTGGGTCAGGCGCTCGACGATGGGCAGCAGGGACAGGGTCTCGCCGATGCTGGCGCCGTGCACCCAGATCAGGTGGCCCTTCGGCCTCTGGCGGCTGGGATAGCCCTGGCGCTCGCCGAGACGCGTGCGATCCTCGCGCCCTTTCCGCTGGCGCCACAGAAGAAGCCCGAGAACGGCAGGTTCGAGAACGGCCGTGGCCGTGCGATAGGCCTTGAAGAGGACCGGGGTGCTCATGCGCGCGAGCCTCCTGCAAGGGCCGGAGCCGCTTTCGCGCCGGGATCCTTTGAGCCCACAAGGGCATAGGCCCGCTCATGGATGGCATCGAGCTCACGCTCCACCTGCTGGCGGACGGTTTCGAGCGCAGCGGCATCCGCGTCGCGCGGCACATGCACCGGCTCGCCCACCACCATGGCGCCGCGCCCGAAGGGCAGACCGATGCTCGCCTTGTCCCAGCTGTTGAAATCGATGCGGCGGCTCGTCACCACGGCCACGGGAACGATGGGGCGACCCGACATCTGCGCCAGAGTGACGATGCCCGGGCCGCAGACCCGCGAGATCTTCGGGATGTCGGCCGTCATCACCACCATCTCCCCGCCAGCCAGGGCCTTGAGCATGGCGCGCATGGCCTGGACGCCGCCCTTTTTCCGGATGTCGCGGCCCCGCGCGCCCGAGCCCCGGATGGCCCGGATGCCGAGATGGCGCAGCGCAACGGCATTGAACTCGCCGTCGCCGGAACGAGAGACGAGGCTCGCCGCGCGGTCCTGAGGACGCTTGGCGAAGTGGATCATGAAATGCTGCCCGTGCCACATGGCTGCGATCACCGGCATCTGAGGGCCGATCCGGTCATAAGCATCCGCCGGTTCCATGACGAACCGGTTCGTGCGCTGCACGAACTTGAGATAGCTCGCGACCAGGAAACCCAGGGTCTCCTGGACCGGCCGCGAGCGCGTGATGCGTTTGATGAGACCCATCGTGGCCTTGAAGGCTTTAAGCCTGCGGCTCCAGCAGGCGGTGCAGGTGCACGATGAAGTAGCGCATCTGCGCATTGTCCACGGTGGCCTGCGCCTTGGCCTTCCAGGCCGCGTGAGCCGCGGCGTAGTTCGGGAAGATTCCGACGATGTCGAGCTTGGTGAGATCCTTAAAATCAACGGATTCAAGGCTGGTGAGCTCGCCGCCGAAAACCAGGTGAAGGAGCTGCTTGCCAGGCGTGTCGGTCATGGGTTCAGAACTCTTCTGAAGGAGTGCAGGAATGGGATGTTGCTGTGAGGCAAACTTTGTTCAGTTCCTCATGGCCCCAATAGCACGAGGATGCAACCGTGACGCAACGGCAATCATCTCGCCATGGCTGGGTTGAGGCTTGTTATAAGTCGGTGGCACGCCTGCAAAATCCGTCAAACGGCCACCTGCCTCCCGGAGGATAAGATCGGCGGCGGCAATGTCCCAGTCCTGTGAATTGTGGGAAACCAGCCCGACATCGATGGAGCCCTCCGCCACGCGGGCGAGCCTCAGGGCCAGAGAGGGCACCTTGGGCAGACGCTCGACGGGGCCGGTGTTGCGCTCGAACTGGTCCACCAGCGGCTTGGGGCCTGCCACGCGGGCAGGGGCAGGGGGCTCAGCCTCAGACAGTTGAAGCCTTTGTCCGTTGCGCCAAGCTCCACTGCCGAGGATGGCCTCGTAAGTCTGCTCGTGAATGGGGGCATGGAGAACGCCCAGCACCGGCATCCCATCCTTCACAAGGGCGATGGAAACTGCCCAGTCAGGGTGGCCCGAGGCGAAGGCGCGTGTGCCGTCGATGGGATCGACCACCCACACATGGCTGCGCTCAAGCCGGGCGGGATCGTCCACCGTTTCCTCCGACAGCCAGCCGGCCTCGGGAAAAAGGCCGGTCAGGTGCTCCTTCAGGAAGGTGTCGAGAGCGATGTCCGCTTCCGTGACCGGCGAGCTCTGGCCCTTGTACCAGAGCCGCGCCGCCGTCTGCTCGCCTGCGCGGAAATACGGCAGGGCCAAAGCGCCAGCCCGGTGCGCCGCATCGCGCACGGCCTCAGCGAGGTGGACAAGGGAAACGGCGGAAGGAGAAAGCATTGTTGTAAGGTGGGAGGGATCGTTTGCGGATGCTAGGGAAGGCGGGGAAGAAACCCTGTTTCCCATGAAAAAGGCTTGGTCACATCCCTCGGAGAAGGGCATCGACCACCATGGCGGCGAAGAGGATCAGCCCGGCGTCGCGATTCGAGCGGAAGAGGCGTAAGGCTCCTGCGCCATCGGAGCGGTCGATGCGGGCCAGCTGCCGGCCGAGATGCAGGGCGAAGAGGCCAAGACCGATATAGGATGGAAGCCCGACATCCGCCTCGATGAAGGCCGCAATCATGAGCGCAATCGTCAAGGCATAGCAGATGCCCACACCCGTCCTCACGCGCTCGCCGAAGAAGCGGGCGGAGGATTTGATCCCGGCGATCTCGTCGTCCTCGATATCCTGCAAGGCATAGATCGTGTCGTAGCCGACCACCCAGGCGACGCTAGCGGCATAGAGCAGGATCGAGGCAACACTCAGGGATCCAAAGGCGGCCGCCCAGCCCATCAGCGCGCCCCAGGAGAAGGCGAGGCCCAGCACGATCTGCGGCATCCAGAAGAACCGCTTCATGAAGGGATAGAGCGCCACGACTCCGAGCGAGCCGAAGCCCACCACGATGGCGAAGCTGTTGAACTGGAGAAGGACGAGAAGCCCGACCAGGGCCTGAAGCCCGAGGAAGGCCAGCGCACCTTTGAGGCTCACCTGGCCGGAGGGCAGGGGGCGCTGCCGGGTGCGCTCCACCCGGATGTCGAGGTCGCGGTCGACGATGTCGTTATAGGTGCAGCCTGCGCCGCGCATGGCGACCGCGCCGATCAGGAAGAGAAGGCAATGAAGCGGGTCGGGCCAGGGCTGCCCCTTCACGATGGCAGCCAGCCCTGCCGACCACCAGCAGGGGAGCAGCAGCAGCCACCAGCCGATGGGGCGCTCGATCCGCGCCAGGCGCAAGTAGGGGCGTAGGCCCACCGGCGCCCACCGGTCGGCCCAATGGCCGCGCACGGCATCGGGAAGGGAGGACGCCCCGGGGCGCTCCATGGTGATAAACCTTGCTTAGAGAGCACCCTTCGGCACGCTGAGCGTGCCGGTCAGGCCGCCGCCCATGCGGGGACCACCCTGTTGCTGCTGCTGCTGGGCCTGCTGCTTGGCGCGCTTCTCCATCTCGGCCATCTTCGCGGCGGCTCCGCAAGCCTGGCCCTTGAAGGTCTGGGCACGCTTGTGGTCCTTCTCGAAGTTCTGGAGTACCTGATCGGGAACCTGGCACCAATCCTTGTTGGTGGTCATCCATTTCAGGCCGGCATCGCCGTTGGTCACGAGCTTGCCGAACACCGTGCAGGCGGCGCGGGGATCGATCTGCTTCTTCTTGCCCCCACCGGTGAGCGTGCTGACCTGCTTGATGATCTCCTGGCGCTCAAGGAGGATCTTCTGCCCGTCCATGCAGGCGCTCGACTGCGCGGAGGCAGGAGCGGATGCGAAAATGCCAACGGCGGCAAGCGCGGCCATCAAGGTCGAACGGATGTGCGTCATGGCGAAAACCCTTTAAAAAGCCCGCGACGTCTCGCGCGCCTGTGTCCTGTTAACAGGTTACCTGCCCCAAGGCCAAGGGGCGATTGGTCGCCTGATGCCTCAAGCTGTGCCATGGCGCACCTGAATTCCAGATGAGCATGGCCTCTCTTCCCCTCCCCATCGCTCCGGGAAGTTGATAAAGCTCGGGAGTTCATACCCCTAAGGTTTCCATGGCCGAGTACGATTTCAACGCGCCCCGCCTCTTCGTCGATTCCCCGCTTCAAAAGGATGCGAGGATCGCCCTCGACCGGGCACAGGCCAATTACCTGTTGAATGTCTTACGCCTCAAAGCTGGCGAGAGCGTACTGGTTTTCAACGGACAGGATGGGGAATGGCGGGCGGAAGTTTCGGTGGAAGGGCGCAAGTCCGCCGATCTGGTCTGCATGGAGCGGGTCCGCGAGCAGACGGGGCAGCCCGATCTCGTCTATGCCTTCGCCCCCCTCAAGCACGCGCGCCTCGACTACATGGTTCAGAAGGCCGTGGAGATGGGCGCGGGCGTCCTTCAACCCGTCATCACCCGCCACACCCAGAGCACGCGCGTGAACCTTGAGCGCATGCGCGCGAACGTGATCGAGGCGGCGGAGCAATGCGGGATCCTGACGATCCCCGAGGTGCGCGAAGAGGAGAATTTGGAACGTTTTCTCAAGGGGTTGGAGAAAGATCGCGTTCTTGTGTTCTGTGACGAGGACGCAGCCGTCGCCAATCCGGTCGAGGCTCTGGCCAAGCTTGGGAACAAACCATCAGGCGTTGCCGTTATCGTGGGCCCCGAAGGGGGTTTTACCGATCAGGAGAGAGCGCTTGTCGCCGCCCACGAAAGTTGTGTTCGCGTATCGTTGGGACCGCGCATCCTGCGAGCCGATACTGCCGCAGTGGCAGCCCTCGCGATCGTTCAATCCATGCTCGGCGACTGGAACTGACGCGCTCGTCCGACAATGGGCCACGCCAATTCGCCTCTAGCATCAGAAGCTTAGCAGTTTAGCGCCGATTCGCCCCATTCACGCCCCATTCGGCCTGAGTTTGGTGCGGTGGCAGGCCTGCCTGCGCATGCAAGGGTCATTCCTGAAAAACAAATAGAGGAACCGGGAAATGAGCTGGGATTTCAAGTTCGGCATCGAAGAAGAGTATTTCGTGAACGATGCCACGAAGCGGGACGTGGCCAAGAGCAGAATCAGGGAGTTCTTTGCCTCCTGCCGAGAGCAGCTCTCGGATGGCATCCATCCCGAGATGCTCGAGCCTCAGATCGAGATCGCCACCAAGCCGATGGTCGATTTCGCGGAGGCCCGCTCGCAGCTTTCCGGTTTGCGCTCATCCGTGGGTGCGATTGCCCGCGACTACAACCTGTCCATCATGGCCTCCGGCACGCATCCGCTCGCCGTCTGGTCCCGCGTGCGCGCCAACAATGCGCAGCCGCGCTACGGCAAGGTGATGCATGACCTGCAGATGCTCGGCAGCCGCACGATTTTGTGCGGCATGCATGTGCATGTGGAGGTGCCGGATCTTGCCGCGCGCGTGGACATCATGAACCGCATCCAGCCTTATCTTCCGCTGCTGCTTGCGCTTTCCACCTCGTCGCCGTTCTGGCAGGCGCAACGCACGGGTCTTCTGGGCTATCGGTTGGCTGCCTATCGCGAGCTGCCGCGCACCGGCCTGCCTGACCTGTTCGAGAATGCTGAGGATTACCAGCGCTATATCGATACCTTGGTGGCCGCCCGCGCCATCGAGAACTCGAGCTACGTGTGGTGGGTGATCCGCCCCTCGCTCAAGCATCCGACGCTTGAGCTGCGTGTGGCGGACAGCTGCACACGCGTGGACGATACCATCGCCATTGCCGCCCTCTACCGCTGCCTCGTGCGCCGCTTGAGCCTCGACCCCACGCTCAATGCCGGCCAGACCGGCGCGTCCCGCGCCATCAACGACGAGAACAGCTGGCGTGCCATGCGCTACGGCATCCATGGCAGCTTCGTCGACGAGGAGACACGCAGCGCCAAGCCTGTCCGTGGGATGCTCGACGATATTCTCGACATGATCGCGGATGACGCCAAGGAACTCGGCTGCGAGCGCGAGGTGGATCTCGCCCGCTGGATCGTCGCCCGGGGGACCAGCGCCGACCGGCAGCTCACCCTCTACACGGAAGCTCTCGGCCGTGGCCTGTCGAGCCGGGATGCCCTGGCTGGCGTCGTCGATTGGCTCTCCGCCGAGACCACGGGGGATCTGGTCGTCCGCCATTGAGGCTCTAGAGCATCGATCCCGATAGTGGAGGGCACTTTTGGGATCGATCCGATGCTCATTTTTGAGAGGAGCGCATCGCTTTATGCGGAAATCCGGGTCCACTTTTCCGCACGATGCGCTAGATGGTCCCGCACATTGTGGGGCCGCCCCTCATTGCAGCTTGGCCTTAACCCGCCTATCTAGTCCCGACCTGAGTCGGCGCGCCTTGAACGCGCTTTTTGGATGAGGTGATGTATGGCGCGGGACGTATCCGATACGACCCCCATTGGCGCGCGTTCCGAGCTCGTCGAGTGGATCGCTGAAGGTGAGAAGCCGCGCGAGATGTGGCGGCTGGGCACCGAGCACGAGAAAGTTCCCTTCTACGAGGCCGGTGCCTCCCCTGTGCCCTATGACGGCGGGAACGGCATTCGCGCGCTGCTCGAAGGCCTGCAGGAGCGCACGGGCTGGGAGCCCATCATCGAGGACGACCATCCCATCGGCCTGTTCGATGAGAAGGGGGGCGGCGCCATCTCGCTGGAGCCCGGCGGACAATTCGAGCTCTCCGGCGCGCCGCTGAAGACGCTTCATGAGACGGCGCAGGAAACCGCAAAGCATCTCGATGATGTGAAGGCCATCGGCGACAGGCTCGGTATCGGCTTTCTGACGCTCGGCATGAGTCCCCTGTGGACGCGCGCCGAGACGCCTGTCATGCCGAAGAAGCGCTATCGCATCATGACGAATTACATGCCGAAGGTCGGCTCGCTCGGCCTCGACATGATGTACCGCACGTCCACCGTGCAGGTGAACATGGATTATGCGTCAGAAGCCGACATGGTGAAGAAGCTGCGCGTTTCGCTTGCGCTGCAGCCCGTCGCGACAGCGATCTTCGCCAATTCGCCGTTCACCGACGGCAAGCCCAACGGTTTTTTGTCCATGCGCTCTGAAATCTGGCGCGACACGGACAAAGACCGCACGGGCATGATCGCCTTCGCGTTCGAGGATGGCTTCGGCTATGAGCGTTATGTCGATTGGGCGCTCGACGTGCCGATGTATTTCGTCAAGCGCGATGCGACCTATCATGATGTTGCCGGTGCTTCGTTCCACGATCTGCTCGCGGGCAAGCTCGCGCAATTGCCGGACGAGCGCGCAACGCGCTCCGATTGGGCCAACCACGTCTCCACGCTGTTCCCGGAAGTGCGCCTGAAGCGCTACATGGAAATGCGTGGCGCGGATGTGGGTAATGCTCGGCACATCGTCGCGCTCTCCGCGTTCTGGGCCGGATTGCTGTACGACGAGGTTGCTCTCGATGGTGCCTGGGAACTCGTGAAGAACTGGAAGCCTGAGCAGCGCGAGCAACTGCGCGCCGATGTGCCGAAGCTCGCGTTGAAAGCAGAGATTGCTGGACGCTCCGTTCAGGACATCGCGCGCGATGCGCTTTCCCTCTCGCGCGAAGGCCTCAGACGCCGTGCCAATCTCGACGGGGCAGGACAGGACGAGACGAAGCACCTCGTCTATGCCGAAGAGATCGTTGCCTCGGGCCGAACACCCGCCGAGCGGCTGCTGGAGCGCTATCATGGCGAATGGGGCGGTTCGGTTCTGCCAGCCTTCAGGGAATGTGTGTTCTAGAGCATCAGACGGGAAAAGTGGATTTGCACTTTTGGGGCCAATCCGATGCTTTCTCCTTGAATGAGAGCATCGTTGATTGCGGAAAACCGGCTCCACTTTCCGCTGACGCGGCCCTCCGGTTCCGCACGATGCTCTAGCGCAAGAAGCACTTATAGCGCGTATTCTACTTGATGGAGGCAGGGCTCATGCTCTGCCTCCATTGCTTTTGAACTCGATGGCGGTTTCGGTAACGACATCCTTGACGGCAAAATGGGTGGCGATCTCATGTCCGGCGGCACGATGGCTGTTTGCCGTTATGTGAGAGCGCTATCCGGCGCTCACCACTACGCTGCCTTTGCGATTGCGACCTGGTTGCGTCCGTCCTGCTTGGCTTGATAGAGCGCTTTGTCGGCCATGCGCACGAGTTCTGTCGGGCCGGCATGAGATCGGTTGAGGGCGGGCGCCTGGGTGACGCTGCCGATGCTGATCGTCAGGGTATAGGACGGGGCATTGGCTTCGTGATGCAGGGCCAACGCCTCGACCTGCGCACGGATGTTTTCTGCAACTTCTGCCGCTCCGGGCTCGTCCGTGTCGGGCAGCAGCACGGCGATTTCCTCACCGCCATAGCGGGCGACGAAATCGCCGGGACGATTCACGGAGCCTGCGATAACCTTTGCGACCTTCCGCAGGCAATCGTCACCCTGCTGATGGCCATAGATGTCGTTGTAGGCTTTGAACTGGTCGACATCGATGAGAAGAAGCGAGAGTGGTGCTCCATCACGCGAGGCGCGCAGCCATTCCGTCTCCAGCCGATGATCGAACGTTCGGCGATTGGCGAGACACGTCAAGCCATCCGTTGTCGCCAGCACGGCGAGTTCGGATTCCACCTGTTCTCTGCGGCGCAATTCCCGCGCAAGTCTCCAGCCCAACAGGCCGATGATACAGATGAGCACAGCTATGCCGACCGAACGGATCTGGAATTCCCCCGTCCAGTTTGCCAGCGCTTCATCCAGACTCACGGCGGTCAGGATGACGACGGGGTAAACGTGGTTTCTCTGATAGCCGGCGAGACGCTCCACATTATCGACAGGAGACATGTAGGTGCGCGATCCATAGGGGCCTCCCTCCAGCATCCATCTGGAGAGGGTCCATGGGATGCCGATCACTCGCTCGACATAAGGATAGCGCGAGAGAATTTTTCCATCTGTCGCGCTGAATATGGCGATCGACCCCTGAGACCCCAGATCGATGCGGCCGAAGAAGTTCGCGAAATAGCGCGGCGGAATGCTCACCTGAACGACGCCGCCGAAGCTGCCGTCGGGCCTGTTGAGGCGGCGGGACAGGGTCAACACCCATTCGGACCCGAGCGGGTCACGAATGATGGGACCGAAGAACCACTTTCTCTCAGCTGATGCCGAGTGATGCTGAAAGAAAGCGAGATCCCGGACGTTCACCTTGCCATGGCCGGGCAGGGAGCTGCTCAGGACGAAGCCGTCTTCTCCATAGACGGTAAGAGTCTTGAGCGCCTGTAAGGTTTGAATGCGACCCGAAAGGGAATTCTGCATCTCCGCTATGTCTTCGGAGAGCCTTCCATGGTGCTCGATCCGGTCGACCATGTCGACCAGGATGGCATCGGCCAGATTGAAGGTATCCTCCGCATGCTGGGCCAGCGACTTCGCGAGATTCCTCATCTCGGATTCGATCCGCAGGAACTCCTGCTTGCGCGCGCTCCAATCACGCCAACCCTCGAGACCGATAATGGCGAGGCAAATCACCGCCACGAAAATCTTGAGTCCCAGGGATGAGGGGTACTTTTTTCGCGGCGGGGAAACCATTGGACTTAAGCCTTCCTCAGGTCGAAGCGAACTTGAGGCCGAGGATGCCGGCGACGATCAGTCCGATGCAGGCGAGGCGGAGTGCGGTGGCAGGCTCTCCCAGAAGGACGATCCCCAGGAGGGCGGTGCCCACCGTGCCGATGCCGGTCCAGACGGCGTATCCGGTCCCGACCGGCAGCGTCTTGAGGGCCAATCCCAGCAGCAGGACGCTGACCACCATGCTCACCGCGGTCAGGACAGAGGGGATCAGTCGGGAGAAGCCATCCGTGTATTTGAGGCCGATGGCCCAGCCAATCTCAAACAGGCCCGCCAGTGTCAGATAAATCCACGCCATTCCAGATCTCACGTCACCAGCCGGTGATACCCCATTCTCAGAGACGATAACGCGAGGCCCCCCTTGCGCCCCTTTAGGTATACAGGGCCGCCGCATCCGGCTCAATAGAGGCCAAGGTTGCAGAAACGCCTACCAGGTTTGGCAGGGAGCCTCAGTTTTCCGTATCGTCCGAGGGACGGGCCGAGGGCTTCAAGGAGGCATAAGGGTTGAAGGGCGTATAGATCTGATGCTTCCACGAATCCCCGCAGTTGATGCAGATGGAGCGGATCATGTGATTGTTGCTCTGCTCCATGCGCTTGAGCAGTTTTTCCTGCCGCTGCTGGGCCTCGTTCTGCTCCGCTTCATAACCGGAGGGACGCACCGTGAGCTTCATGCCTTGGCCCTCGGAAGCTCCCTGGGCAAGGGCCGGTCCTGACAGGCCGGCGAGAATGGCCGCGAAAATATAATGACGCATCGGACTCCCCACAGCCGATTTGAAACAACTCCGACTGGACGCCATGCAATGCTATTCCGTCAAGTCCGAAAAGAAGGTTGGGACTATTGGAAGCAGGCCCTGTGAAGGGAAGGGCGTAACAAGCGCCATCCTTCTCCGTGGCCGTCGGGCACCCATTCCTGGGTCACGGACGCATTCATGGACAGGGAGACCCCGATGGTGAGAGCGGCGTTGAATGGAAAGTGCGGAAGAACGTGATCGGTATGGACGGTATAGACCGTCGCGATCAGGAACACAGGCCGGGGGAGGCCTGGCGTTCGATTCCGAAAACAAATGAGACAGCGCAGGTCTCGGGGCCTGCGCTGTCCCTCTCCGGTCGACTTCGTCAGATGATGGTGAACTCGGAATAGGCGAGCACGGCCTTGTTGGTGAACTGGGCGATCAGCACTTTCGCGGCCGCGCCCGAGCCGTCCGGATCATAGTAGAGAAAGCCCTTGGCCCGGTCGTAGATCAGATGATCGTCGGCATCCTTGGCCGCGCTGCCGAGCACGAATTGCGCGCTGCTCAGGCGGCCCGCCGGACCGAGCTTGCTCATGTAGCGGTTGTCGAGCTGGAGCGAGTCGTAGGTCCTGTTGTAGTCGGTGATCTGGTCGACGTTGGTGCTGCCGAGCCGGTCCCTGAACACGAAGGTGTCGTTGCCCATGCCGCCTGTGAGCACGTCCTTGCCATAGCCACCGTCGATCCTGTTATGACCGGCGTTGCCCTTGATCACATTGGCGAGCGTGTTGCCGGTGAGGCTGAGCGCGGCGGAGCCGGAGGCATAGAGCCGCTCCACGGCAGCGGCCAGCGTATAGCTGATGCTGGTGTAGACCCGATCGGCCGTGCCGCCGGAGGCGGTCTCGATCACCCGGTCGCCCACATTGTCGACATGGTAGATGTCGTTGCCCGCGCCGCCCGACATCTGGTCGGCGCCGAGCCTGCCATCGAGCACGTTGGCGATGGCATTGCCGGTGAAATGATCCGCACCGCTGCCGCCGGTGAGATTCTCTATGCTGTCGAGGGTGTCGGTGCCGTAACCGGTCTCCTGCGGACCAGCAACATTGAGATCGACGGCGGCGGCGGCAGTGCCGGAAAAGCGTGCGGTGTCGCTGCCCTCGCCGCCGCGCAGGACGTCGTTGCCGAGGCCGCCATCGAGCACGTCGTTGCCGCCATTGCCGAACAGGTTGTCGTCGTCGTTCGCGCCGGTCAGGACATTGGCGCCGTCGCTGCCGTTGTAGATATCCTTGCCGGATGTGCCGTTGACGTTCTCCACATTGGCGATCGTGTCGAGGCCATCTCCCGTATTCTGCTGCGTCGTGACGCGCAGATCGACTGTGGCTCCTGCAATGCTGAACTCGATCGTATCGATGCCGCCGCCGCCATCGATCACGTCGTCGCCAAGGCCCCCATAGAACAGCTCCGACCCGGCTCCGCCATAGCCCTTGTCGTTGCCAGCGCCCAGCCCGATCCGGCCTGTGAGGGTGCCGGATGTGCCATCGTATAAATCATTGCCATCGCCTAGGTCGATGATCCCCTGCATGAAGCCCGAGTTGATGACGGTGTCGGAACCGATCGACGCTTGGACCGCCGCCCTATTAAGACCAGCGATGATATTGCCGGTGTTGATGACGGTCAGGCTGTCGGTGGCGGCGCCTGCGATGTGCCAAATGGCTTGGGTCACGTTTCCTGTTGTAATGGTCCCGCAATTTGTGACGACGCTGATCCCTCTCGCGATAATGCCTATCTGCCCTGATAGGAACGCGCTGGAGCCAACAAAGATATTGGCCGATCCAAATTCCGCGTCGATGCAAGCTCCATTTGCTATAATCCTTCCGTAAACAGTGAATTTCGTGAAGCCCGCCGTCGACGCGCTCGTGACATTGACCGCCGTGGAGAGTGCCCCGTCCGACAGGATCGATCCGTTTGCCGCGATGAACAGGGAATCGTCGCCGCCGATCTGGAGGGCGGTGGTGCTGTCGGTCGTCGTGTGGATCGAGTTGTTGAGATCGATCGAGAAGTCGGTCATCCCTTGTCCTTCCTGAAAGTCGCCGGGGCCGAGCGCAGTCTGGCCTGCCCGTTCAAACAGCGTATCTTGATATTGTTATTTATCTTTATAACGTTTCTTGTCCGTTTGGAAAGGACCCGGCCCGCGACGCTTCTTCCTTTTTGCCCATCGGGCCTCAAAGTGGGTGGGCGGTCCCGTGTCCCGCTTGCGGCGGTTTGCCTGTGCCGCGAGCCCCTCATCGACCTGGAGAGGCTAGGCCTGCCGGAGCGGTTCTTCGCGCCTGTCAGCGGCTCGTTCATACGGTCCGTCAAGGCTTGGCTCGGCATGACGCCGCGCTCGCTCCTCAGATGATGGTGAACTCGGAATAGGTGAGAGCCGCCTTGTTGCTGAACTGCGCGATCAGCACCTTCGCGGCTGCCCCCGAGCCGTCCGGATCATAGTACAGGTAGCCCTTGGCCCGGTCGTAGATCAGGTGATCGTTGGCATCGAGAGCCTTGGTCCCCAGCACGAACTTCGAGCTGCTCAGGCGGCCGGCTGCCCCCAGCTTGCTCATGTAGCGGTTGTCGAGCTGGAGCGAGTCGTAAGTCTTGTTGTAGTCGGTGATCTGGTCGACGTTGCCGCTGCCGAGCCGGTCCCTGAACACGAAGGTGTCGTTGCCCGCCCCGCCCGTCAGCACGTCCTTGCCATAGCCGCCGTCGAGCGTGTCGTTGCCGACATAGCCCTTCAACGTATCCCTGCCTCCGAGGCCCCGGATGATATCGTTGCCCGCCTCGCCGGTGAGGCTATTGTTTCCAGCCGTGCCGATAAGCGCCAGAGGCTTTGTCTCGACGACGTTCAAGACATCCAGGGTGAGGGTTTTGATCAGGCCGCCTCCAAAACCATCCTTGGCTTCAACTGTGATCGCCAAATGATGTTGCTGCGTTTCGTAATCGAGCGCCTTGATGAGCACCAGATTGCGACCCTCGATTTTGAAGGTCCCGGTCGGATCGTTCAGTGTAAAGGTCAGCTCATCACCATCGGCATCATGGCCTGAGAGAGCGGCGATGATGGAATTGACCGAAGTGGTTTCTGCGACGGTGCTCTTCGAGAGGGCTGCGGCGTCGGGAGCAATGTTGGGAGTATCGATCGTTTGATCTGTGAACTCCAGGACCCGGATGTTCTTGAGAGTATCCGTCCCGTCCGGCCCGGTCACCACAACACCTTGGCTGGTGTGCTGGATCGCATAATCTGCCCTGTTTCCTGCAAACTTTGCGGTGTTGCTCCCTTCTCCGCCATCAAGCGTATCGTTCCCCGCACTGCCGATCAGAACATCATCGCCTTTGCCTCCGAAGAGGCTGTCGCTTCCTCCGGCCCCATCGAGAATGTTGGCTGCATCGTTGCCGGTCAGGATGTTGGCGACGGCATTGCCCGTCAGGTTGATGGTCCCTGATCCTGCGGCCGACAGATTCTCCACATTGGCGAAATTCGTCAGGTACGCCGAGAAGAGGACCGAGGCTGAGTCATTGCCACCGCCTTCAGCTTCGATGATCACGTCGTTGATGCTGTCCACGACGTAGATATCATCGCCTGAACCACCTTCCATCTGATCGTCGCCGGCGCCGCCCCATAGAATATCGTTTTCACCCCCGCCGTTGAGCGTATCGTTATGGTAGCCGCCGTCGAGCCTGTCGGCGAGCGCCGTGCCGTTTCGGACAAGGCCGGTCGTGTGAGCCGGGCCGGAATAATGCGTGGTGATCGTCATGTTGGCGGGCTTGTGCTGCGTCGTGTAATCCGTCCACGACACGCCGCGTTCCTCCATCGGATTCTCGAAGGAGTAATAGCTCCAGAGGAAGGATCCCGCGAGCCACTGGCCGCCGTAATTCTCCATCACCCTGAAGAGGGCCGTGTAGGCATCGACCTGCTCCTGAAAGTCGGGGGGAGAGTCCTGCGATCCTCCGAACACGCCGGGATCGGTGGTCGTCCCGTCGAGGCTGCGATAACCGACTTCCGTGAAGATCACCTTCTTGCCGTACTGCTCGGATAGCGCCTTGTAGTAATCGACGACGGACTTGCCGCCATGCAGCGTATCCCGCACCCAGGAATTGAAGTGCGGCTTCGTCAACGCGTCGACCATCGCATCGACGGTCGGATTGTACGGCGAGGTATCGTCCGGGGCGTGCTTCGGAGTGAGCGGGAAATAGGCGTCGACGCCGATGTAGTCGACCTTGTCCCAGAACCCGACATCCTTCACCGTCCAGTAAGTGGCCGCATAGGTGACCTTGCCTGAATACACGGCGCGCACGGCGTCGATGATCTCCGCCCATTTCTGGGTGTAGGTCTTGCCATCGCTGCAGACCTTCGTCGGATCGATCATGCTGTCCATCTCGGTGCCGACGCAGATCATCGCCGCGCCGGCCTCCTGCGCGACCTTGGCGTATTCGACCATCATGGCCTTGTAGCTGTCGAACCATGCCTTCGGATCGGTAGGAGCCAGTTCGGCGCGCCAGACACGATTTTCGGTTTCGACATGCGGCTTGAGCACGACATTCATGCCAAGCGCCTTGGCATCGAGGATGGCCTGCTTCACCTGCTCGAAGGTGTCGCTTTCATTGTCCCAGGGATTGCTCGGATCGCCGAGCCTCAACCCGACCGAATTGCTGTATTTATCGGTCTGGAAGAAATTGGGGACGAGCGTGAGAGTGCTGGCACCCGTGTCCCTGATCTGCGTCATGGCTGCGTGGCCGGTCTCGGTCAGAGGTTGCCCGCCCCAGTAGGAGGGAAGGGTAACGCTTTCCCACTCGAAGATCTCACCTGTGCTCATGATCGTGCCCCCTGATCTCATTTGCCGTCACGGCTGCAATACAGCCTGTATAATATAAATATATAACATTTCAACTAACTGCTGTCGTTAAGCCGGATGGACTAGAGGGTGTCTGGAAAATCGG
>NZ_LCYG01000054.1 GCF_001017175.1 Microvirga vignae
GATCGCTTGGGAGTAGTCAGGCTTGCAGGTTCAACGGGGCGCGGGTTGGGTAAGCCTCAGCATGGGGGCATAGGACGGCTTGAGTAATTACTGAGGCTTCTGCCGTGAGCCTGATCAACTTCTTCTCAAGTCCTGTTCCAAGAGAAACGACTCAGCGTCTCTGCCATATCGACCAGTGTCGGCTGACCATATGAACGCGCTACGTTCAGGGAAGCATGTCCGGTGATGGTGTCTGAGATCCGCTCACTGATCCCGGCACGGTTGGCAATCCGTTTGAATGTATGACGCCATGCGTGATTAGGGCGAAGTTCACGGTCACCAACTCCGATGCTCCTAACCCATTCAGCAAAATGATTTCAGGTCTTAATGGCCTGGCTCTGTCCTGGTTTAGTGAAGTCGGCTGTTCCGGTCTTTCTCTGGTACTGTCGCATACCGGTCAGTAACATAGTTCTACCTACCTCTCCGGCAAGCTGCGGAGACACACAATGTTCAAAGGCTGTCGAAACCCTTTGTGAGGATCCCTCAAAAGGGCTTGCTCGATTAAGCCGGCGTTAATCTGGTCAGGCGGAGACTCCAGCATCATGCAGGAGAAACCGCAATGCTCTCCGCTTCTCGATCCAAGGCGACGGTCCTTGTCGTTGAAGATGATGCGATCACCCGCGAACTGCTCACTCAGCTTCTTCGGGCCGGCGGGTTTGAGGTAATTGCGACATCGACCGGAGAAAGGGCTCTGCTGACCTTGTGTCAGTTGGGAGGTGAGATTGATTGGCTTGTGAGCAAAGTGAGCCTGCCAGGACTCGTGTGTGGATGGATCCTAACAGATGAGTACCGCGAGCATCATCCTGATCGTCCCGTGCTGCTGATTTCACCTATGCCCGACCCGGCTAAGATATCGTCTGAGCAAGTCGTGCTAGTCCCACCGGAGGCTCCTATGAGAGTTCTTGAGGTGCTTCAAGCGTTGAAAAATCCAGAGCCGATTTGTGTGCTCCCGTTCCGCAGGTCAAAGGCGGCCTGAGCGATCTCATTTTCACTTGCGGGATGGGCACTCCTGAAGCGCGTAGCATCAGCGTCCCTGCGGTTGGGAACCTTCCGTTCACCGGTATCTAGGATGAAACGCCAACCATCACCTCCTCCCGCGACACCTCCGCCGTCTCCGAACTCCCTGGCCAGCCAGTCAACACCTGGTCCGAGAAACGACGGATCGAAACTGAAGCCAGTACCATCCTGAAGATTCCAAGGAGCAGAGGGATGCCTTCTTCAATGGCCGGAAAGACGAGAACGGGAAGACGATTGACCGCGGCGTGATCGGCATTCGAGGCTTGAAGGCCGCCGAGGAGATATTGGTCCCTGCGCTGGATCGGGTGCATACTTGTGGTGCTGGGGCGGCCTCTTGGGCGGGAGGAAGCCATGGGGCACCTTAACCGTCGCCATGCAGTAACCCTTGGTTTGTCAGCGGCCGTCGTGGCACCGCTCTTCGCTTTGGCAAGGTCCGCCAAGGCCGCAGGAGCCTCAAACTACGGTCCCAATGAAGGCAGGGAACTCAGCCCAAGGCGCCGGTTGGTGGAGATCGGCGAGATCCCCTCGGAGATGGAGGCTTACAAGAGCATCAAGGTCGTCGACGTCGTGTATCAACCCGGGGCCGCTGATCCCACGGAGGCGGTGATGAACTCGGACATGCTGTGCTACATCCTGGCGGGCGAGTTCAGCATCAAGAAAGCCGGGAAAGAACCTTATACCGTGAAGGAAGGCGACTTCTACACCTGCGGGAAGGGCAAGACGGATAGGGCTACCAACATCGGCAGTGGCGTCGGATCCGCCACATTGTCATGTTGATGTCGGCCTAACCAAGTGACAGCCCTGATTTAGAGAGTGACATGCAACAGGCACCGCCGAGCCAGGGCTGCGCATTCCATTAACAGCCTTACGCATCACATTCTCGGTCGCGCGTTCAGCGTTATGGAACCAAACGCCTCACGCGCACGGGGGCGGCTCGACCCGATGGATCTCCAGCGACACCGTCACGGTCAGGACCCGCTGACGATGCTCGTTCCGCACCTCGACCCTGACGTCCTGGGCGTCCTCCTGGAGTAAGCGATCCTGCCCGATCTCGGCCGCTGCCTCGGCCGCTGCTTCGGCGGCCACGCGTTGAGCAGCCTCCAGGCTGTCGAGTTCGACGCCCGCATCATCGGGCGTGAACTTCGCCCCATTCCGCACGTCGAAATAAAAGCGGGGCATCGCGACCTCCATCTGGTGTGCGGGGTCAACACAGCAGCCAGGACCGTGTTCAGTGTGTCGACCTCTGTTCCATAAACGCGTTTGTCGGAGTTATGCGGACTGTCGTCGCGCGAGGGACTAGCCAAGTGTCTTTGAAACCTCTGACCATCACGATACGGTTGGCCTCATGACACATGGGTTTGAGATCGACTGGACTACGCTCCCGGTCCCACACGACCATGGAGGAGGCCGGCATCTCTGAGCAGAGCTACTACCGCTGGTGCAAGGAATACGGCGTGCTCCAGATCGAGGAGGCCAAGCGCCTGAAGCTGGAGATCTTCTCAGCCCGAAAGAGGCTCGGGTCGTGATCGGCGCTTGGCAGGATCATTACAATCGCGTGCGGCCCCATTCAGCCTAGGGCTACCGCCCGCACCGATG
The DNA here is from genome assembly GCF_001017175.1 of Microvirga vignae. GTDB lineage: Bacteria > Pseudomonadota > Alphaproteobacteria > Rhizobiales > Beijerinckiaceae > Microvirga > Microvirga vignae. The sequence continues at coordinate 2,653 of NZ_LCYG01000054.1, forward strand.
ACACTGCAGGCGCTCGCATCCCAGCTACCCACATCCGCAATCATGCAGTAGACTCTCAACCCGCCTGGTTCAAAATCCCAGTCAGGTCAGCTAGCGGCTTCTGCTTTGCGCCGCAGTGGAGAAGGAGCCCGGATCGCACTAGCATTGGGAGTTCGGCATGGAACGCCGCTTGGCCGCGATCATGGTTGCCGATATCGTCGGCTACTCGTCCCTGATGGAAACCGCCGAAGAGCACACTGCGGAGCAAGTGGCACGCTGCCAAGAGCTGATCAGGGAGAACGTTTCCTCCCTTGGCGGGAGGGTCTTCAACACGGCAGGCGATGCTTGCCTGGCGGAGTTCGGAAGCGCCATCAACGCCCTGCGCAGCGCGGCCGAAATCCGCAATGTGCTGGCCAGTAGCTCAGATGGTAATCCGCTGAAGCTGCGTATCGGGCTCCATCTCGCCGACGTTGTCGTTCGGGATGACGATCTCGTCGGCGACGGGGTGAATGTTGCAACCCGCATTCAACAGGAGGCGGAGCCGGACAGTATTTGCGTGAGCGGGACCTTCTTCGACAACATCCGGCGCAACTCGCCGCTCGCCTTCGAGGACCTCGGCGAGCGGCGCCTCAAGAACCTGTCGGAGCCGATCCGCATCTACCGGGTGCGGGAGGAGATGGCGCGGCACAGACTGCAATCCGCGCCGACACGGGTTCCAACCGCCGGGGAGAAGCGCCCATTGTCATTGGCGGTCCTGCCCTTCCGCGTCATGGGCGGGGACGAGGGCCAGCGGTTCCTGGCCGAAGGGCTGACGGATGAACTCATCGTCGAACTGGCCCGCTTCCGGCGGCTGTTCGTCAGTTCCCGCAGCGCCAGCTTTGCCCTTGCCGACGCCAGCCCGGACCCGGTCAACGTGGGCAACACGCTGGGTGTCCGGTATGTCCTGGAGGGGCAGGTCAGGAAGCTCGGTGATCAGGTGCGGATCGGTCTTACGCTCACGGAGACGGAGAGTGGCTCGGTGGTATGGAGCGACAAGATCACCCGGCCGTTCACGGAGGTATTGGACCTGCTCGACAGCGTCGCGGCGAGGATCGCGGCGACCGTGTTCGGCCGTATGGAAGACGCCAGCATGATCACGGCCCGCCGCAAGCCGCCCGAGAACATGTCCGCGTTCGAGTGCCTGCTGCGCGGCATCGAGCACCATCGTCTCGGCGGCGTGCTGGAGGAGCACTCCCGCGAGGCGGTGAAGTGGTTCACCCGCGCCATTGAGCTCGACCCGAGCTACGCGGCGGCCTACGCCTGGCGGGTGTGCGCGGCTTCCGATCTCCCGGAGTTCAGCTTTCCCGAGAGCGGCGAGCGCGACATCCGCCGGGCGCTGGAACTGGATCCTTGCGATGCCGAAGCCAACCGGATCACGTCCTTCTTCGAGCTGCTCAAGGGCGACTTCGATCAGGCGGCGAGGCTGATGCGGCGGGCGATGGAGCTGAACCCGTCCGATGCCTACATCAAGGCCCGGTGCGCGGCCGTCTCGACGTTTATTGGAGAGCCGATGGAGGCGTTGCGGCTGCTCGACGAGGCGGAGGCGCTCGATCCACTCCTGCCGGTGTGGTGCATTGAGGAGCGCGGCGTCGCCGACTACGCACTGGGCCGCTACGAGGAGGCGCTTGAGGCGCTGGGCAGGCTCGTGTTCCAGACCTTCCGCTCGCGGCTGTATCGGGCGGCGGCCCTGATGGCCCTCGGCCGGCCGGAAGAGGCCGGTAGGCTTGTGAAGGAAGCACTGGCGAGCAAGCCGAACTTCACCGTGTCACGGTTCCTCTTCCAGGAGCGCTATCGTGACCCATTGCTGCGTCAGCAGTTGCGGCGCCGTCTGGAGGACGCAGGGCTGCCTCCATGAACCTCCGTGTCAGACCTTCTCTAACGTGCTTACCAGATCGCGAACGTCCGGATCGGGTCAACCGCGGTCCTTAAAGGTCGTCGTCTGGAGGTCTGCTCACTGCGCACATGTGGACGTTCGGATCACATGAGGCCTTACGCCGTAGCGTCGGCTGACGCCGCGGCGCGAGGCAACGCCCGTTACTTCTGGAGGTTGGCGTTGAAGAATTTCAACGCCTCGGCCTTCGCCTCGCGGTCCCGCTGGGCGTCGTACCGAAGTGGCAGGCTGAACTTCTGGCCGAGCTCTGTGGCTTCGGGATTCGTGAAAGCGTGCACCGCACCCGGATACTCGATGACCCGGTACTCTGCCTTCGCTGCATCGAGATCTTTCTTGAGCGCCTCGTACTCCTCGCGCTTCACAAAAGGATCGTCCGCACCATTCAGGATCAGGATCTTCGCCTTGACAGTACCCGGTGCCGGCGCAGGGGTGTTGAGGCCGAGCGAGGCATGGAAGCCGGCCACCGCATCGAGGTCGGCACCGGCACGCGCCATGTTCAACACGACAGCGCCGCCGAAGCAGTAGCCGACGGCGCCGATGCGCGTCGGGTCGACCGACGGATGTCCGGCAAGTTGGGTCCGGGCGGCGTTGAAGCGCGCCTCCATCACCTTCGGATCCTTCATCACGGAAGTCGCTAGCGCGCCGGCGTCTTTCGGATTGTCAGCGGCCTTGCCATCACCGTACATGTCCGCGATGAGGGCGGTGTAACCCTGCTGCGCGAATTTTTGCGCTTCATTGTGAATGTGATCGGTGATCCCCCACCATTCGTGCACCATCACGATGCCGGGACGCTTGCCCTGAACTGCATCATCGTAGACGACGAATCCCTTCATGGTGGTTGTCCCGTTCTGGTAGGTGACCGGCTCCTCCTTGATCGCCGCATGCGCATTCGCGGTCATCGCCAAGGCGCAGAGCGCCGCTGCCATCATCGTTCGCATGAAAATCTCCTGCAGGTTTTGGGAGACGGAGGCGAACCTGACATACCCAGATCCCTGGGCCGTAGCTTCCATCCCGCGGTGATTTTGCCCCTTTCCGAGCCTCATGGCTATCATCTGACCAGTTGTGCAAGCGTAGAGGTCCGCTGGCGATTGTGCGAAGGTCCGCTCACGCCGCGAATGCAGAAATCCGGACAAGGTCCGCCCAGTGCCATTCAGGGATATTCGAGTCTCGCATGTATCCCAAAGCAAGACTGCGCAAGACTGCGACGGCACGCCCGTGGATTTCTGCGGAAGGGTTTTATGGCGCAGCGAACAAACGTCCCCTTGAGGCGTTGGAGGGCATCCAAGGGGACTGCGCAATGCCTCACTTCTACTTCGATATGTGGGAAGGAAACTGCTTCACGCGCGATGTTGACGGTACCGCTCTTGAAAGCCCGGACGCTGCTGAACACCAGGCTGCCCGCGCTGCCAATGAGTTGAGCCGCGAGAACATGCTGCGGGGGTGTACCTCCGATGTCGGAGTGCAGGTCCTAGACGAACACGGTCAGCAGGTGCTGACCGTGGCGGTGTTTACGACAGTTCGCCGGATGGATCGCGCCCGCGCGTGAACAGCGCCGTCTCCTTCATCACTTGATAAGCGACCCGTTGCAGCGATTGAACGGGCAGAAGGCTGCAACAGCCGGCTCAGAGAACAACGAAGGCTCATCCTAATCCAGGCTCTGCACTGGGCGGGATCGCTGCGCGGTGCGATCAATAGCATCAGCGACAGCGTCCGGAGCCAGGTGATGCACCATGTGGCCCAGGCCCGGGAGGGCGATGAACTCGCTGCCGGGCAGCTCCAGGTGCAGGCGCTCGGACTGGCGGCCGACGTCCGCGATCTGGTCGTCCGCGCCCGTGATGATCGTCACCGGAACCTTCAGCTCCCTATAGTGCTCTTCCAGCTCCATCACTGATGGAGTCATGAGCGCCGCGTCTTCGGCCGCCGCGCGAAGCTGCAGGGGGCGCAGCATCAGCGCCTTCGGGAACAAACGGTCGAAGCGCTCCGGTACCGGAGCCGGCTGGAACACCCGCCCAATCATGCCTGGGAGGATCGCACGCGCGAGCAATGGAGAGATGGTGTAACGCATGGCATCGCCGATCACCGGAATAGCCGGAGGCGAGAGAAGAAAGATATCCCCCCGTAGGGTCGGGTAGTAGTAGCCCGAGCCCAAGACGAGGCCGCGCACGAGTTCCGGAGCCTCCAGCGCGAGGGCCACCGCGACCAGGGTGCCCCAGGAGTGCCCGTAGACCACCGCCTGCTCGACCCCGAGCTGCGCAAGAGCTTTCTTGAACAACCGGGCATGGGCGCGCGGGGTCCAAAGCTGGCGCGGGCGCGAACTATAGCCGTAGCCCGGGCGGTCGATCGCGATAACGCGGTAGCGGTCCGCCAGCCGGTCTATGAGGCCGCTCACGGTGAAGTCCTGGATCATCGTGCCGTTGCCGTGGATCAACACCAGCGGATCGCCGTGGCCGCGCTCAATGTAGTGCAGACGCACACCATCGATCTTGAGGAATCCGCCGATGGGCGGATAACGGCGCTCGGCATCCTGGGCCTGCTTGCGGTTGTACAGGGCCGCCGCCGCCAGAGCGGCGGCCGCGCCCGCCAGAGCGGGAACGAGCCACCGGCGTGGGCTGGCAGAATCTCGGCCAAGGCCATGTCGAGGGGCATCATCCCGCGTGACACTGCCGGCTCCAGCCGTTCCGTCAGCAAAGGATGGTCTCAGGTTGGCCTCTGCCTCTAGGTTGCGCATGCACTTTCTCCGTTCGGACGCCAGGACGGACAACGCCGGGCCTGCGGATGGGTTGCTGCATTGCACAAGGATAGATCGTCGCTGTGAGCCAGCGCGACATTAAAAGCGACCTTTCTCAATCTCAGGCCATAGCCGTGAAGGTCGGCTTAGAATCAATCCAAGAAGTAGAGTGGGCTCAATGAAGCTCCGCCCACACAGCCACTGCGGAAATCCCATTGAGGTCCATCTGGCTCAAAGCCATTCCTCAGGGACGACCGCTTCTCAGGGGCAAGGCACCGGCCTCACGTCGGTTGAGCTTCAACCGCGTTGATATCCGTTTCGAGAACAACGCACGTGACCCCGGTTGTCACTTCTTGGACACGGTACTGCGGAGTGTGAGAGGTCTCAGGGATTAACTGGATGATGTAGTAGATGTGATGGCGGTCCTGGCGGGGGCTTGCCGGCACAACGGGTTGACCAACCTGGAACTTGTGGCGCATGGGGCACCTTCGTCTGACTTAGCAATCGTCCCGCGCCTACCCCAGAGCAACGCACTCATTCACCTCCTGTAAGCGCCTCAGCGAGCTGAAGTTCCTTCAGCTGATGAAAGAACTCCAGACGGTAACACGGGGCGACGGCAAGGAGGTTTCATCGGCTAGAATATTGCTCGTGATTCTCCGCTGATGCGATGATCGAAAGCCCAGCCCCTGTTGGTCAGTGGGCCCAAGGTCAGGCCGGGGGTCATAAGCGAAAACTCCCCTCCCCGTTTGAATGTCCGCTTACCGCTCGAAAGCTGACCAAGGATCAAGGTCCGAAAAGTGCCAGAATTGGTCGTTCGTTCGCCCTATCCGCTGCGTATCTTCCAATAGCAGCGAAGCATCCCAAACCGGTCATTCGTCCGTCAAGCTGAGCAGATCACAAGATGCGGAGAGATCGCTGACCGCCGTGAACTCGCAACAGGGTCGAAAAGGCGAGGAGAGTAAGCCAAAGTTGCCCTGCGCCCTTGTCGGGTGTCATCACTACTCGATCGAGTGGTATGCTACTAAAGCATAACAGCCATCAGGAAACCCCGCTCCCTGGGCGCTTGTGCATCACTATATGCAGCACTGCAACAAGAGCAACGATCGCTGGTCATGGTGACCGGCCAACTGCTGGGGCTTTCCATGTTCGTTACCTACATCCTGTCGAAGATCCGCGCCTACAAGCTCTACCGTCAGACTGTCAGCGAATTGTCGGAGCTCTCCGACCGTGAACTGGCCGATCTGGGCATTGCCCGCTTCGATATCGCCCGTGTCGCCCGTGAGAGTGCTTTCGCATAAGAAGCTACGGTCCTCGTCCTCAAGACGCGCCCGCCCTATGACGCGCGTTCGCTTGTCGGGACCGCACCTGTCCACTTATCAGAGCCAAGAAAATTAGAGGCCGTGTCCCGATCCGGACACGGCCTCCATTCGTTACGCGCTGAGCTCAGACTCATTAACTAGCACGCAGATCATGCAACCCGCTTCAAGGCATCAGACAAGGTCTCAATGATGGCGTCGATCTGAGGCTTCTCGATAATCAGCGGCGGCGACAGGGCGATGATGTCGCCTGTGACGCGGATCAACAGCCCTTTCTCGAAGCAGTCGACGAACGCATCGTACGCCCTGCTCCCTGGGGCTCCGGCGCGGCTTTCCAGCTCGATGCCCGCGATAAGACCGATGGTCCGAATGTCGATGACATTCGGCAGTCCTTTCAGCGTGTGGATCGCTTCATGCCAATAGGACTCGATCTCGGCGGCCCGGGTGAGCAGTCCTTCTTGGCGATAGATGGAAAGGGTCGCCAGTCCCGCAGCGCAAGCTGCCGGATGGCCTGAATACGTATAGCCGTGAAACAGCTCGATCTGGCTTTCAGGCCCCTGCATCAGGGCATCATGCACCTTACGGCTGGCGAACACGGCACCCATGGGAATGGCACCATTGGTCAGGCCCTTGGCCGTGGTCACGAGGTCGGGAACGACGCCGAAGTAGTCAACCGCGAACGGCGCACCGAGACGTCCGAAGCCCGTGATGACCTCGTCGAAGATCAGCAGGATGCCATGGCGGTCACAGATTGCTCTCAGGCGTTCGAGGTAACCTTTGGGCGGGATGAGAACGCCGGTCGAGCCTGCAACCGGCTCGACAATGACGGCTGCAATCGTTTCCGCCCCATGGAGAGCCACGAGGCGCTCGAGATCATCCGCGAGTTCTGCACCATGTTCAGGTTGGCCCTTCACGAACGCATTGCGAACCGGGTCATGGGTATGCCGCAGATGGTCAGCACCGGGAAGCTGCGGGAACACGCGGCGATTGTTCAGGATGCCGCCGACAGTGACGCCCCCGAAGCCCACGCCATGATAGCCGCGTTCTCGCCCGATCAGGCGCGTTCTCGTGCCTTGGCCAATGGCGCGCTGATAAGCGATCGCCATCTTCAGAGCGGTGTCGACGGATTCGGACCCTGATCCGGTAAAGAACACATGGTCAAGGTCTGCACTCGGCCCACCCGGCGCAATGGCGGCCAGACGCTCGGCAAACTCGAACGCAATCGGATGTCCCATCTGGAACGATGGGGCGTAGTCCATCGTGGAGAGCTGGCGTCCGACCGCTTCAGCAATTTCGCGCCGCCCATGACCGGCATTGACGCACCACAGGCCTGCGGTGCCATCGAGGATCTGACGGTTGTCATCGCTCGTGTAGTACATCCCTTCCGCCCTCGCGAGCAGACGAGGCGAGGCTTTGAACTGGCGATTTGCCGTGAAGGGCATCCAGTAACTGTCGAGCCGAAAGCTGTTGTGTCTTTGAGGAGCGTTCATGACCATGATCCTTTCGATGACGGATCATGGTCAGGATCAAGAGAGGCCAACAAGTCCTTTTCTTTGCTCAGCTAAGTATCTGATATTGTTAACTCCACTATAGTGTGTTTGTCTTATGTCGAACAACCGAAACACACGGATCGCGGTGCTGAGATGGAATTCGATCTAGGCGGCCGACTGCGCTATGTGCGGGGGCTGCACAACCTGTCCCAGCGCGAGCTCGCCAAGCGCGCAGGCATCACCAATTCGACGATCTCGTTGATTGAATCCAACCAGACCAATCCATCGGTTGGTGCGCTCAAGCGCATTCTGGATGGCATCCCGATTGGTCTGGCCGAGTTCTTCGCTCTGGAACCAGAGAAGCCGAAGCAGGCCTTTTATCGCTCCGATGAGCTGATCGAGATCGGAAAGGGCAAGATCTCCTTCCGCCAGGTCGGCAACAACCTGTTCGGTCGTGCGCTCCAGATCCTGAAGGAGCGCTATGAACCTGGCGCAGATACCGGAAAGGTTCCCCTGACGCACCAGGGGGAAGAAGGTGGCATTATCCTGAGCGGGCGCCTGGAAGTCACCGTGGATGACGAGCGTCGGATTCTGGGGCCTGGCGATGCCTATTACTTTGAAAGCTGGAGGCCGCATCGCTTTCGATGCGTTGGCCCCGTGGCTTGCGAAGTCGTGAGTGCCTGTACGCCGCCGACATTCTAAGGCTGCTCCCTATCACAGAGCAGCCTTCGAGGTGTGCTGGTTTTTCAGGATTGATTGCAGCCGAAGCAGAGATTCATGCGGCCTGAAAGCGCCATTCATCCTTATAGCGATCGGCGGCGAGATCCTTGTGGGACACCTCCGGCGTCCGACCGGAGATCAGGTCGGCGAGCACGCGCCCGGAGCCGCAGGCCATGGTCCAGCCCAAGGTGCCATGGCCCGTGTTCGTGTACAGGTTCCTGTATCGCGTCGGGCCGACCACCGGTGTGCCGTCCGGCGTCATTGGCCGCAACCCGGTCCAGAAACTGGCCTGCTTGACGTTGCCACCCTGCGGGAACAGGTCCGTGACCGAGTGCTCCAGCGTCGCCCGCCGTGGCGCCCGCAGGCGCTGGCTGAAGCCTGCTAGCTCTGCTGTGCCACCGACCCGGATCCGGTCGCCTAAGCGCGTGATCCCGACCTTGTAGGTCTCGTCCATCACGGTCGAGACAGGGGCGGCATCTGCGTTCACGATAGGCATCGTCAAGGAATAGCCCTTCACCGGATACACCGGCAGGTGGATGCCCAAGGGCTTCACCAGTTGGGGCGTGTAGCTGCCCATCGCCGCCACATAGGTGTCCGCGGCAAGCACCTCACCCCCGGTCACTTGAACGCCGGAGATCCGACCGCCTTCCTTGAGCAGCCTCTGGACAGATGTGCCATACCGGAACCGGGCACCCAGATGCTCCGCAATCGCGGCGAGCCGCTGGGTGAACAGGTGGGCATCCCCAGTCTCATCGCCGAGGAGACGCAGGCCGCCGGCAACCTTGTCCCTGACGAGACCCAGCGCCGGCTCGACGCCGACGCATCCTTTGGGATCCAGGATCTCGTAGGGAACGCCATAGGCATCGAGAACAGCCGTGTCATCCCCGATTCCGTCAAGCTGCTTTTGCGTGCGGAAGAGCTGGAGCAGTCCTTTCTCTCGATGATCGTAGGTGATGCCGGTCTCCTGCCGCAGGTCGCGCAGGCAGTCCCGGCTGTATTCGGCGAGAGCGACCATCCGGCTCTTGTTGCGCCGGTATGCTTCCTCGCTGCAGTTGGCCAGCATATGCGCGAGCCAGCCCCAGAGGCGCAACTCGGTGCGCGGCCAGAGCACCAGAGGTCGATGCTTCATCATCAGCCACTTCATGGCCTTGATCGGAATACCGGGAGCGGCCCACGGTGCGGAGTAGCCGGGGGAGACCTGTCCCGCATTGGCGAAGCTGGTCTCCATGCCGGCGGCGGGCTGGCGATCCACCACCGTCACCTCATGACCCTGTTTGGCGAGATAATAGGCCGATGCGACGCCGACGACGCCGCTGCCGAGAACGAGAACGCGCATGGTGTGTGATCCTCACGAATGGATGTACTGACGGTGGTAGCGGGATCCCAAACTGGTGAGCAGTTCGTAGCCGATCGTGCCGGCATCCCGCGCGAGGGCATCGAGGTCCTGGTCGGGACTGATCAGATCGACCATGGCTCCCGGCAGCAACGAACCGGCCGGAAGAGCGGTGGCATCGAGGATGATGCTGTCCATGGACACGCGCCCAACAATGGGCAATTGGCTGCCGTTGAACCAGGCACTGCCGTGACCGGAGAGGCTGCGCAGGAATCCGTCCGCATAGCCGAGGCCGACGGTGGCCAGTCGGGAGGATGTCGTGGTTTTGGCGCTGTGGCCGTAACCGACGGGCGTATTCGTCGGCACCTCCCGAACCTGCACCACTTTGCCTTGCAGACGGACGACTGGCCGCATCGGGTTGGGCCCGACAGCCTGCGGGGCAATTCCATAGAGGGCCGCGCCCGGACGGACGAGATTGAAATGATACTCAGGTCCCAGGAAGATTCCGGAAGAGGCCGCCAGGCTCATCCGGCGGCACGGCAGGATTTTCCGAATCTGCCGAAACAAGGCGAGTTGCATAGCATTGGCCGGATGATCTGGTTCATCCGCGCAGGCCAGATGGCTCATCACAAGCCGCAAATCGAAAGCGTTCAGCTGCTGGCGATCATCGACGAGGACACGGATGTCGGTTTCGCTCAGGCCGAACCGGGCCATGCCTGTGTCGACCTGCAGGACGGCAGGTAGCTTCCCACCGGATCCCAAGGCAGTGGTGGCCCAACGGCTGATCTGGTCCAGACTGTTGAGGACCGGCACGAGATCATGGGCGATGAAGTCAGCTTCCGTACCCGACAGAGGGCCATGGAGGACTGCGATAGTCGCGCCTGCTCCGAGGATTCGGCGGAGTGCGATCCCCTCTTCGAGATGGGCGACAAAGAAGTGCTGGCATCCGGCTCTCGCCAGAGTCGGAGCGATCTCTTCCGCGCCCAGCCCATAAGCATCGGCCTTGACGACAGCAGCGCAGATAACCGGTTGGGCCTGCTCTTGAAGAAGCCGGTAGTTCTCGGCGATAGCAGCCACGTCGATAGTGAGTATCGCGCCAGCGCGGTCAGCAACTGACGTCGATGGGTGTTGGCGGACTTGTTCTTGGTTGAGTAACCGGAGCGTCTGCATGTGAGCCACCAAAGAAGGTACTCTACTGTGATGCAGTCTTCAGCGAATATCCTGCTGAAGAGTCGCATTGATCACGGATCTTCAGCGTCCTTGCCGCACGATATTCGACAGAATTGAATTTTCTTTCGCCACCGAAGACAGCTCTAGCCGGCGCTGGAGATGGCAGACAAGCAGACAATCGTGCTGGCGCCGGACGCTACATGTCCCGTGGCTTGATGACAGTGCGAATTGCGAAGCTCGATTGGATTCGAGCCACACCAGGCAGACAGGAGAGGACATCCGTATGAATGCGCTCGTAGCTGGCCGCATCAGGGACGGCCACGCGAAGAAGGTAATCCGAGGCTCCGGTCATGAGATAGCATTCCCGAATGTCGGGACACTGGCGGGCCGCTTTCTCGAAGCGTCTGAGGTACTCGTCCGTCTGTCGCTCAAGTGAAATCTGCACGATGACGACCGTTTCGGATGCCGTAGCCCGGTCGTTGATCAGCGCTGTATAACCCCGAATCGTGCCACTCTCCTCGAGAAGTCGCACGCGCCGCAGGCAGGCTGACGGCGACAGGCCAGCCTTCTCTGCTAGGTCTGCGTTCGTGATCCTCCCATCCGCCCGGAGGATGCTGATGATGCGCTGGTCTATTGCGTCCATGGCCGCCCAAGAGTTTGCAGTGTCGCCGATCCTCAGTGTCGATGCGCGACCCTGTCTTAGCAATGGTCCGTTCGCACAGGATCCAAATCTGCGTTCGGCCACAGAGGAAGCTTTTAAAGCATGCCTGGTGAGGGGTCGAGTGCGAGTGTGCGCGGATCAAACGTCCATGATGCTGCCGCTTACTCAGGCAACTGCCTGGGCTCCGGTGATCTCGACCAGCGAGCCGCACATGAATGCGGCTTCGTCGGATGCGAGAAAGGCGACAAGCGCCGCAACCTCCTCCGGCTTTCCGATGCGGCCGAATGGGACGAGCTTGTCGAGATCCGCGATTGTTCTGCCCGATCTCTTGACGCCAGCTTCGAGCATTGGTGTGTGGATTTCCCCGGGGCAGACTGCATTCACTCGGATTTTCTGCGGAGCATAGTCCCGTGCCAAGTTCTGGGTAAAGGCTGCGACCGCTGCCTTGCTCGTGTTATAGGCGATGTGGTTCGGTGCCGGATACAGCCCCCATTGGGAGGCGGTGTTGACGATCGCGCCACCGCCTGCCTCGATCATATGAGGTATGGCGGCACGGCACAGATGGAACATCGAGTGCAGGTTGACAGCGAAAGTCGTGTACCAGTCATCCTCCGTCAGCGCGAGAAGGTTTCCGCGCCGGTTGATTCCGGCGTTGTTGACGAGGATGTCGATCCGTCCCGTCCTGCTGAAAACCTGCTCGATAAGGTTGGCGCAATCGTCGCCGTTTGAAATGTCCACGGCAATGGCAATTGCGGAGCCGCGGTTCTCTTCGATACCAGCGGCAACATCGCTTGCAGCGGCGCCTTTCGCGTCGGTCACGACAACGAAAGCTCCCTCCTCCGCGAATCTCCGCGATATGGCCGAGCCAATACCACCGCCGCCTCCCGTGACGATCGCGACCTTGCCCTCGAACCTTTTCATTGATCTCTCCCAGGCCTTGATTATCGGATGTAGCTACCGCCGTTCACGTCGAGCGTAGCGCCATTAAGCGAACGCTGGGAAGGACGGAGCACGAAGGAAACGAGTTCGGCAATTTCAGTGGGCAGCGCCATTTCACCGATCGGAATGTCAGCGACGGCGGCTTGCTTGCCGAACTTCGAAATGAAGTCCTCGGCCATCTCGGTCTGCACCCAACCGGGTGCAATTGCCACGGCCACGATGCCATCTGGGCCGAAGCTCCGCGCGATGGATTTCGTGAGATTGATGAGCGCCGCCTTGGTCGCGCCATAGGGCATCGCGTCGGCCGCATAGCCGCGCTGACCGGCGCGGCTCGCCATGTTGATGATTGTCCCGCCGCCATGCGCCTTGAAATGCCGGAGCGCCTCCTTGCAGAGGTCGGCGGCGGCGAAGAAATTCACCTGGAACTCCTTTCGCCACGCCGCCTGCCAAACGTCAGGTTCAGCCTCGATCGAAATTTCCGTGCGGATGCCCGCGTTGTTCACCAGCCCGTGGATGCGGCCGCATCGCTCTGCGGCATCCCGCCAAAGCCGGAATGCACCCTCGGCATCGGACAGGTCAGCCTGAACAATCCACCCATGCCCCTGGATCCGAGCCAGCAGCTCCTCTGCGCCGGCTCTGTCGCGGCCATATTGAATGATCGGACGTGCCCCCTCCCCGGCCAGGCGCTCCACAATAGCTGAGCCTATTCCTCCCGAAGCACCGGTCACAAGAATGTTTTGTCCTGAAAGAATACGATGGGATCCAGGCATATCGTTGCGCCTCTAACCCAGCAGATCGACCCGCGGGCCCCAGCTGTCAGACAGGGCGAAACCGCTTTTGAATGGATCATCATCGGAAAGCCGGAGTGTCTCTCGTCCATAGATCCAGCCCTGGCCGGTGATCCTCGGCAGCACGGCGCGACGCCCGCCAATCTCGGTTTCTCCAATAGCCTCTGCGACGAACTCGCCCCCAATGATTGAGCGCGACGTCCGACGGGCTCCGACCGAGATCTCTCCGCGAGCCAAGAGCGTCGCCAGGTTTGCCGAACTGCCTGTCCCGCATGGCGAGCGGTCGACGCGGCCTGGTTTCAGGGTCGTGCAGGTCCGGACGGCACCATCCGGATCACGCCCCCTGAACATCACGTACGCGATCTCATCAACGCCGATCAGCTCCGGGTGCTTTACGGTCACCTGTTCCGCAAGCAGAGACTTGAGTTCGATTCCGGCTTCGGCCAGTTGGCGCGCTTTGGCCGGCGCGATGTCGAGTCCGATCTGATCGGCATTGACGATGGCATAATAGACGCCGCCGAAAGCGACATCGACCATGATGCGACCCCATCGGGGTGTCTCGACGATCCTATCGAGGGCCTCAGTGAAACTCGGCACGTTGTCGAGGCTGACCGACACGCTTCGGCCGTTCCGGCATGTCGCACGCGCGATAATGAGGCCAGCGGGGGTGTCGAGCCGTATGATCGTCTCCGGCTCGCGCATCGGAACCCTGCCGCTTTCGAGCAGGGCGGTCACCACGCAGATGCAGTTGCTGCCCGACATCGGATGGGCACGGTCGGCCTGCAGGACGATGAAGCCGGCATCCGCGTCGGGGCGTGTCGGCTCGATGAGAAGATTGACCGACATCGCCACGCTCGCGCGAGGCTCGAAGGTCACGAAGCGCCGGAGACTGTCGTCCACATTGTTGATGTGGTTCATCTTGTCGAGCATGGTCGCGCCGGGGATCTCCGGAGCGCCACCGACGATCACCTTGCCGATTTCGCCCTGGCAATGCACCTGGAGTAGATCGAGCGAACGGTCCCAGTTCATCATGCCTTCTCCGTCGACTTGATATACCAGCCCCATGGATCCTCGCTGACGTACTTGGTGATCTGCTTGGTCTCGAGGTAGTTCTCCAAGCCCCACCGCCCAAGTTCACGGCCGATGCCGGACTCCTTGTAGCCGCCCCATGGGGCTTCGGTGAAGGTTGGCTGCGAGCAGTTGATCCAGACGATGCCGGCGCGGAAGGCGGCGGCAACCCGCTCGGCCCGGACATCGTCCTGCGACATAACCGCGGCGGCGAGACCATAGCGGGAGTCGTTGGCGAGTTCGATCGCTTCCTCCTCGGTCGAGAACGGTCTGACACAGACGACGGGACCGAAGATTTCCTCGCGCCATGCATCGCTTTCCAACGGAACGTCCGTCAGGATTGTCGGCTGCAGATAGTAGCCCTTCTCGAATCCTTCCGGGCGTTGTCCGCCGTAAGCGACCGTCGCTCCGGCTGCTCTTGCCGCCTCGATCGCAGCGAGAACCTGTTCGTATTGGCGCTTCGAGACCAGCGGCCCCAGAAGAACCCCGTCATCGAGACCGTTGCCGATCGTGATCTTCTTGGTCTCCTCGACGAGGCGGGCCATCAGGTTGTCATAGATTCTTTCCTGCACCAGGACGCGCGACGTGGCCGAGCAGACCTGTCCCTGATTCCAGAAGATGCCGAACATGATCCATTCGACGGCCTTTTCGATATCCGCATCATCGAACACAACGAACGGAGACTTTCCACCAAGCTCAAGGCTGACCCGTTTGATGTCGCGGGCGGCAGCCGCCATGATCTTCGAGCCAACCGGGCCGGACCCCGTGAAGGCCAGCTTGTCGACGCCCTTGTGATCTATGATTGCTTGGCCTGCCACTGAGCCGGCACCAGTGACGATGTTCAAGACACCCGCCGGCAGCTTCGCTTCGTCCGCGACAGCTGCAAGCTCGAGGGCTGTCAGCGACGTCAGCTCGGCGGGCTTAAGAACAACGGTGCAGCCTGCTGCAAGCGCCGGTGCGACCTTCCAGGCAGCCATGAGAAGCGGATAATTCCAGGGGATGATCGCACCCGCGACGCCGATTGGCTCTTTCACGGCCTTCGAGGTGAAGCGGGCATCTGCAAGTGTGATCGGTTCTTCCGGATTGTTGTCGAGTTGTTCCGCAAGATCCGCATAGAAATCGAAGCAGCCGGCTGCGTCTGTCACGTCCCAGTCTGCCTCCGGGAGCGGCTTGCCGTTGTCGATGACTTCCAGGCGGACGATTTCTTCCTGTCGAGCGCGGATGCCGTTGGCGATAGCCCTGAGATACCTCGCACGTTCGCGCCCTGGGAGCTTCGGCCACCCGTCCGTGTCGAAGGCGCGACGTGCGGCCTTCACAGCAAGGTCGACGTCGTCGGCGCCCGCTGCTGCAGCCTTGTGGATCACTTCCTCGGTGGCCGGGTTGATGATGTCGAAGGTTCCGCCCTTCACTGGCGAGACCCACTTTCCG
The DNA here is from genome assembly GCF_001017175.1 of Microvirga vignae. Taxonomy (GTDB): domain Bacteria; phylum Pseudomonadota; class Alphaproteobacteria; order Rhizobiales; family Beijerinckiaceae; genus Microvirga; species Microvirga vignae. Next base: position 18,203 of record NZ_LCYG01000054.1, read on the forward strand.
TCGATGTAGAGTTCGCTGCGCATGATCATTCCAGTTCAATGTTGTCGCGTTGGTCCGGCCAGCCGTCAGAACCGATTCACACGATATGGCTTGAGATCGATGGGAGGCTCGACGCCCGTAACAAGGTCAGCAATGAGGCGGCCGGTCGTGGCTGCATAGGTGAGGCCAAGGTGTCCATGTCCCGTGGCGTAGAACACGCCGTGGTGCTTCGCGGACGGGCTGATGATGGGAACCGTATCCGGCAGCGCAGGACGGTGCCCCATCCATTCGGTGACCTCATTGGCGCGGAGTTCGGGCAGAGCTTCCCTCGCTCGCTTCACCAGGACCTTCGCCCGCCGGTAGTCTGGAGCGGCATCAAGGCCAGCCATCTCCACCGTACCGCCGACACGGATTCCTCCGGCGGTGGGAGTGACCATGAACGCCCTTGCCGGCCATATGATAGAATGGCGCATTGAGATGCCGGGATCCATGATCTGGGTATGGTAGCCGCGCTCCGTTTCGAGCGGGATCGGTTCGCCGAGTAGGCGGGATAGTCTGCCGGTATGAGCGCCCGCGCAAAGCACGGTTTGTGAAGCGTCGATGGAACGGCCGTCCTTGAGGCGGACAGCCCTGACGCCGTCGCTTCTGTCGAAGCCCACGACCTCGCCTTGCTCGATCCGTCCGCCCAACGACAGGAATTTCTCGCTGAGTTTCAGCACGAGCTGGTAGGGATCCCTGATAGAGCGGTTGTCGGGAAAGAGGACCGTCTTGGCGATCTTCGTCGTCAGCGCTGGTTCCAGGTCACGAATGGCATTGCCGCCAAGAATTTCGTGCCGGAAGCCGAACCGTTCCAGAACCTCGATATGTTCCCGGTCGGCGCGGAATTCGGCTTCGTCTGCATAGAGACTGAGACATCCCTCGGCGCTGAGCATGTCGCTAAGGCCCGTCGCTTTGAGAAGGAACCCGAGGTCCTCATGGACACGATAGCAAAGGACCGCACCGGCGGCCTCCAGTTCCCGGACGCGGGAGGGACGGCTCGCTTCCAGGAAACGCAGGAACCAAGGAGAGAGCCTTGGCAGATAGGACGGCCTGATCCTCACCGGCCCTTCCGGGTCGAGCAGCCACTTTGGCATCTGGGCCCAGATCGAGGGCCGGGAGGCCGGCATGAACTCCGTCACCGCTATGCTGGCCATGTTCCCGTACGACGCGCCCTGCCCCGGAGCGCCCCGGTCGATCAGGACGACGTTGCGCCCACGACGTTGAAGCTCGAACGCGATGGCGACGCCGATGATGCCGGCGCCTACAACCACGACATGGCCCATGGTGTTGCTCATGATGTTTCCTGCTCTCGGACAGTGCGTGGCACGGCGTGCAAACGGCGGTCATCCACGTGTCGGCCACGGTAAAACCTTCGGGGTAAGGGTCCGTCGGATCCATGCCCATCTGATAAAGACCCGTGATCCATGCCTGACCAGTGATCGCCGGTATGACGGCGCTGTACTTTCCGACAGTTGCCAGACCATCGATCGTGCAGATGAAGCGGCTCCCGGTGATCGACTCGTGGATGAGGGTGTCGCCGGACTCCATGAGACCCTTGGTATGAAGCAGGGCCAGTCTGGCCGACGAGCCGGTTCCGCATGGCGAGCGGTCGCAGCGGCCCGGTGACACGACTACGCAGTTTCTCGAGATCAGTTGGCCATTTGCTCGGCGAAGCGGTCCCATGAACTGCGTGTTCGTTATTCCCGGTATGGCAGGGTTTTCGGGATGCTCGACGGCGAGCTGTTGCACTGCTGCAGATTTGATTTTCTGCCCGTTCTCGCACAACTCACGTGCTTCAGAAGGCCCAATCGAGAAACCGAGCTCGGCGGCGTCGACCATCGCGTAAGTCATTCCACCGTAGACGATGTCGACCCTGACGGTGCCGAGACCAGCGACTTCAATGTGACGATCGACATAGTAGCAAAATGCGGGCCGGTTCACGAGCCGGACGCCTGTCACCTTCCCGTTGGAGCATTCGCAACGGACCTTGATCAAGCCCGCGGGAGACTCGAGAGTCAACTCGGTTACGGGCTCTTTCATCGGCAGGATACCGGTTTCGAGAAGGACCGTCGCCACGCACATCGTATTCGAGCCCGACATCGCCGGATACTCGGTCGTTTCGAGGATCACATATCCCATGTCGGCATCGGGGTGATTGGAAGGGAGGACGATGTTGGCATTGTGCCAGACCGCTCCCCGAGGCTCGAACAGGACCATCTTCCGGATATCGTCCATGTGGGTTTCGAGATAGACGCGCTTGTCGAACATCGTTTCGCCGGGAACCTGTCCGACGCCTCCGATGATCACTTTGCCGCTTTCTCCTTCCGCATGACAGTCAACCACGGACAGGACTTTATTGAAGCGCATCGATCTGGCTCCATGTTGTACGCACGATTTCGTCTTTCGAGACGGGAACCTGGCTGCGACTACGGGAACGAGCTGAAAATGCATACGCTTACCTAAGGCATTGGCACAGGCAGCTCTCCTGCACCAATGCTCTCGACGGCCGCGTTCAGCCGAGTACCGGTTCCATTGCCTTCCTGAAGGCCGCCTTCTCTTCGCTGGTCAGTTCAAGCAATGGCTTGCGGCCGACGCCGACGGGCGTTCCGGCCAGTTCGCAGCCATACTTCACCTTCTGGACGAACTTGCCGCTTTCGAGGCTCGACATTGCCCCATAGATCACCTGCATCTTGTCACGTGCCGCAAGCCAGTCGCCGGCCTCGATGATGTTGACGAGATCGACGCAGGCCTTGGCCATGCAATTCGCCGGACCGCAGATCCAGGACGTCGCGCCCCAGAGATAAAAGTCGAGTGTCTGATCGTCGGAGCCGTTAGTCACCTGATAGCGGTCACCGTAGCGCGACCGGATATCGATGGCCCGCAGAAGATTGCCGCTCGATTCCTTGATGCCGAGGATGCGGGGATTGTCGACGAAGGCATCGAGCACGTCGAGGCCGACCTCCACGCCGACTTTCGGCGGATAGTTGTAGAGCACGATATTGACGTCAACCGCATCGAGGACCGACTGGTAATGCGCGATGAGCTCGTTCGGGGCCGGCGTGGCGTAGAACGGCGACGACAAAAGCACGGTATCATACCCGATGGCCCGGGCACGCTTGGTGTGCTCGATGACCTCCCAGGTCGAACCGGCATTCGTGCCAGCGATCAGGAGTTCGTCCTTGTTGGCGAATTCCTTGACGAACTGGAGAACCGATACCCGCTCGTCCGAGGTCAAAGCGTTGTACTCGCCGGTCGACCCGCAGGGAACCCAGCCGGAAACCCCGTCAGCGCGGAGTTTCGTCAGCAGCTTTTCGAAAGCCTTGAAGTCGATTTCGCCGTCAGCATCGAAGGGCGTGACGAGGGCCGGCATGACGCCTTTGAGTCTCATGAGATTTCTCCTGTTCATGAAGTCGGTTGTTCTAGATCGCCAATTTCGCCAAGATCCTGCGCTCGACGAGGGAGACGGCCCGGGCGAGCGGAAATGCGATGATGAAGTAAATGAGCGCTACGATAGTGAGCACTTCGACGGGCCGCGCCGTATTGTTCGAGATGTTCTGGCCAATGAACATCAGGTCGGCGATTCCAACTGCGGACACGAGAGCGCTTTCTTTGAAGAGGCTGACGCAGTTCGATAACAGCGTAGGGATGGCGCGCAGAACCGCCTGCGGAAGGATGACGCTGGTCACCTGAACCCGCCGGGGAAGGCCGAGCGCGATGCAGGCATCGAGCTGCTCGCGTCCAACCGACTTCAGCGACGCACGGAACGTCTCGCTGGTGATCGCCCCCATGTACAGGGTCAGAGCGATGATGCCTGACGCAAAGTTAGGCAACTCGACGCCGAGGATCAGCGGGAGGCAGAAGAAGATCCAGAACAACTGAATCAACACCGGGGTGCCGCGGAAGAACTCGACGTACACGCTCGAGACGGCGCGCACGACTGCGCTACGCGACGTACGCGCAAGCCCAATAAGGAACCCTAAGGCGCATCCCAGCACGATGCAAATCAGGGTCAGCTGGATCGTCGTCCATAGGCCGAGCGCGAGTGCATTCTGGAACCGAGCGACAATGGAAAAATCGAGTTCCATGTTGAATCTCCTAGCTCATCAGCAGCTGGCGGCGGCGTTCGAGGTAGCCGACGATCTGGGTCACCGGGAAGGAGACGGCGAAATAGATGAGGGCGACCACCGTGAAGGTCTCGATGGGCCGATAGGTCTCGGTCGCAAGCGATTTGCCCTGATACATGAGGTCTTGGATGGCCACGATGGCAACCAAAGCGCTCTGCTGAAAGATGCCGATGCCGTTCGTGAGGAGAACGGGAATGGAAGCCCGGAACGCCGTCGGGAGGACGATGTAAAGCACACGCTGGAACGGGTTGAGACCGAGCGCGATCCCAGCATCGAGCTGCTCGCGGGGAACTGCTTGAATCGCCGCGCGATAGGCTTCCGCATTGAACGCAGTCAGGTTGAGTCCAAGTGCCAGAATGCCCATGGTCATCGAGTCGAGATAGACGTCGAACAGCATCGGCACGCAGTAGAAGAACCATACGATCTGAACGATTGCAGGCGTACAGCGGAAAAACTCGACGGACAGCATCGCGGGAAGCCGGATCGCTGCAATCCGGCTCATGATGAGAAGCGCGACCAGAAATCCGAAAGTCAGGCCGATTGCATTTGCCGCGAGCGTCAGCTCCAAGGTCACGATAAGGCCTTTGAGGAGTGGCTCGAACGAGACAGCATTGAAATTGAACGAATAGTTCATCTCCGTCTCCTACTGCCGGATATGAAACACGCGATCGATGAAATCCCTCGTACGCTCTTCCTTCGGAGACCCCAGTACCTGTTCTGGCGGGCCGTCCTCCACCACGGCGCCGCCAGCACAGAAGATGACGCGAGACGCAATGTTCCTGGCAAACCACATGTCATGGGTCACGATCATCATCGGCATGTTCTGAGCGGCGAGCTGCAGGATGACCTGCTCGACTTCCGCGACGAGTTCCGGGTCGAGAGCGGATGTCACCTCGTCGAACAACATAAGCTTCGGATCGAGCATCAGAGCACGAGCGATCGCCACGCGTTGCTTCTGACCGCCGGAAAGCTGGGCAGGATAGCTGTTGGCCTTCGCCGCGAGGCCGAAGCGCTCGAGGAGCGCCTGGGCGCGCTTGATCGCGATTTCCTTCTTCTCTCCTCGTACCTTGCATGGAGCGAGAATGAGGTTCTGGAGGACGCTCAGGTGGGGAAAGAGCGTATAGTGCTGGAACACCATGCCGATCGAACGCCGGACCTCAGTGTCGATGATCGTCTTCTTGTCGCGACCTGCCGAGGATATGTAAGGCTTGCCCCCGAACGTGATCGACCCGCTGTCGATCTTTTCGAGGCCCATGATCACGCGCAGGAGAGTGCTTTTCCCGCCACCGCTCGGGCCGATAACGACGACCCGCTCGCCTGGCTTCATCTCGATGTCTAGCCCTTTAAGCACCTGTATATTCGGGCCGTAGCTCTTGTGAAGACTTTCAACTTTTACAAGTGGAGGACTGAATGACATGGTCATGGCCGATCCTGAAAGTCAAAGCCGGAAAGGAGGAGCCGGTTGCCCGCAGGCCGAACCGGCTCCTGGGGGAGCTAGTTCGTGCCCTTGAGGACCTTGTCGGCAGCTTTGCGGATCAATTCATCCACGTGGCCGGTCGCGACTTTCTCTTCCAGGAAGATGTTCACGACCTCGACGTCGGCGGTCGACAACTGACGCGGCAGGCCGAACGCGACGCCCTGCTTGGCAAGGGCGGGCGTCGGATTCAACGCGACCCATTCGGGATTGGACTGGGTGAACAACAAGTTGGTATCGGAGGCATCAACAAGAATATCGGCGCGTTTCGAGACCACGGCGAGGCGGGTTTCGTCGTTGCCGGGGAGGCGCAGAACGGTTGCCTTTTTAACCGCGGCCGAGATCGCCTTGTCCTGGGCAGCTCCAGACATGACCGCGAGCGTGACGCCTTCCTTGTCGATGTCAGCGACGGACTTCGCGCCAGCAGGGATTTTTGGGTTGTTCTTGTTGTAGGCGAGAGAAATTTGATACTCCATCGCAGGAATGGAGAACTGCACCGCCATGGCACGCGGCGGGGTTCGATTCAGCGCCAGCGAAACGTCCCATTTGCCAGCCTGGAGACCAGCGACGATATTATCCCAGGTTGTGTCGACGAACTGCGGCTTGACCTTTAGAACCTCGGCGAGTTCGCGGCAGAGATCGGCGTAGAACCCGGAATACTCCCCTGTGGCGGGATCGCGCATGACATAAGGCGGGGCAACGGCGGCGCCGCAACGCAAGGTGCCTGCCTTTTGGACACCCTGCCAGTAGCCTTCGGTAGTCTGTGCAAACGCGGCGGTCGTTGAAAGGCCTGCCATCAGGGCAAGCGCGGGCAGCGCCCGGGCAACGGGTGAAAGCATCGTTGAGAGCATTTTCTTCCTCTTCCGAAATGCGCAAGCAGCGCGGTTCCAATGGCCGGTTAAGACCGATCTTCTGTTACTCTGTCCGTGTCGACTTTTTGTCGACTGAGTTAAGTTGTCGACACGCAGTCGACAAAGTCAAGTGGAAATCGTACATTGCCGTCACAGGGTTTTTCTGGCCCTATGGGTCGGGTAATCGGGGAGAGACTTAAGTGTCTGACAGTTCAGAGGTTTCGCGCGCCAGGGGCAGCGGCCGGAAAAATGTCTACGAGACGCTGCGCAACGAGATTCTGACCTTGGCGCTGGCGCCGGGCCAGCTCCTTGACGAAACGACATTGGCTGAGCGGTTCAACATGTCCCGCTCGCCTATACGCGAGGCCCTCATCAGGCTTGCGGGTGACGAGCTTGTCGTCACGCTTCCGAACCGGAGCACGATCGTCGCACCGATCGAGATCGCGACCTTCCCGAAGTATGTCGAGGCGCTCGACATTGCGCAGCGGATGAACACACGCTTGGCAGCGGCGCTCCGCACGGATGCAGACCTCAAGACTATCGCACGCCGCCAGAAGGAGTTCGAAGCTGCAGTCGGGACGGGAAACCACTTGCAGATGTCTGAGGCAAACAAGAAATTTCACATGGCAATTGCTCATGCGGGCAGGAACCCGTACCTCGCCTCATTCTATGAGCGGCTGCTGAACCAAGGTCAGCGGATGCTCCATCTGCACTTCGAGTACTTGGAGCGGACTCATGACGGCTATCTTCTGACCGACGAGCATCAATTGATGCTGGATGCAATCGCGGCAAAGAACGTCGACCTCGCGGATGAACTGGCGCACGCTCATACCCGCCAATTCCAGGATAACTTCATCAGCTTCATGCGGGAGAACTACACGACCGATGTCTCACTGACTCCGTTGAAGGCAGCAGAATAGCAAGACCGGAGATGAGTATCGGCTTCCACGGTCTCAATGGGCGTGGAGGATATCAATGGATCTTCACATTATAGGTTTGTCGTCATGGCATCAGAAAAAGTTGCAGTTGTCACTGCGGGCGGAAGCGGCATGGGCGCCGCAACGGCGAAACGGCTTGCAGCCGAAGGCTATAAGATCGCTATTCTTTCATCATCGGGAAAAGGCGAGGCTCTGGCTCATGAGCTCGGGGGCGTCGGTGTAACCGGGTCGAACCAATCTAATGACGACCTCCGCAAGCTGGTCGACCTGACACTCTCGAACTGGGGTCGCATCGATGTCCTCGTGAACAGTGCAGGTCATGGCCCCCGGGCGCCAATTCTGGAGATCAGCGATGAAGACTGGCACAAGGGCATGGACATTTACCTCATGAACGTGATCCGGCCCGTGCGCCTTGTCACGCCGATTATGCAGGCACAGAAGTCCGGATCGATCATCAATATCTCGACTGCCTGGGCTTTCGAACCGTCGACGATGTTTCCGACCTCCGCCGTTTTCCGCGCAGGACTCGCCTCCTTCACGAAGCTGTTTGCCGATACCTATGCGGCCGAAAACATCCGGATGAACAATGTCCTTCCGGGATGGATCGATAGTCTGCAGGCAACCGAAGAGCGCCGGCAGTCCGTTCCGATGCAACGGTATGGAAAGAGCGAGGAGATCGCTGCGACCATCGCCTTTCTCGCTTCAGAGGGTGCAGCGTATATCACAGGTCAGAACCTCCGCGTTGATGGTGGCCTGATGCGATCGGTCTGAACACCCTTAGAGGTCGCCTCTGCGAGGCTAAGCCTCAAGTCGCGACGAATTCCAAACGGTACTTGCGTCCGAGCGCGCTCTCGATGTCCGAACCGGGGCATCAGTGGAAGTCCTCCTGCCCTGTTGAATATCCGCATGCCGCTCGGAAGCTGATCCCTTTGAAGCTGCTAGAGGCAGCACGTAACACCCTTCTCCCCAAAATTCACAACTACTGGTGCGTGCATTTGACTCATGACGTAACGAGAACATAATAGGAACATCCTCAACGCGAACTTGGATGGGCACGGAATCATGCATGCCGGGCAACAGGACAGGCTTGCCGATTTACGGCTCCAGATTGCCCGGCTCGAAGGCTGCTCTCACAGGGTCAAGCCCCTCTCTTTTGGGCTCTGTGACCTCGACGGTCATCTGCCGGGAGGCGGCCTCGCCCGGGGTGCTCTGCACGAGATGATCGAGGCGGGGCTTGCCTCCGAATTCGCGGGCTGCACGACCCTGTTCACGGCTGGGATCGCAGCCCGCCTCAAGGGGCCCGTGCTCTGGTGCCTCACGCGTCGCGATCTGTTCGCTCCCGGTCTCCTGCGCGCAGGTCTTCATCCGGACCGCGTGATCTATGCCGAGGCCGAGAGCGACCGGGAGATCCTGCCGCTCATCGAGGAAGGCCTGCGCGAGAAAGGACTGGCGGCCGTCGTGGGCGAAGTCACGCGGATGGGCCTGACAGCCTCGCGACGTCTCCAACTGGCGGCTGAGGCCACAGGCGTCACTGCCCTGGTGATCCGACGCTGGTGGACAGTCGCCGAGAAGGACTTGGTTCATCTTCCGACCGCCGCCGTGACCCGCTGGCGCATCGCCCCTGCCCCATCCGAACTCATGCCGGCACCCGGCCTCGGACGGGAGCGCTGGCAGGTCGAACTTCTGCGCTGCCGAGGCGCTGCACCCCGTACCTGGATTCTGGAGGCTTGCGATGCGAAGGGTCGTCTCGCTCTACCTGCCGACCTGGCCGACCGATCGGATCAGGCGGCGGACCGGCGAGCCGTCGCGTCATGATCCGCTTGTGACCGTGCACATGGTCGGCTCGCGCCGCGTCATCCGCGCAGCCTGCACCGCTGCGCAGGAAGCTGGTCTGCATGCCGGCATGGCACTCGCGCAGGCGCAGGCTCTGGTGCCGAACCTGCACGTGGCCGAGGCCACACCGGAGGAGGATGAGGCCTCGTTGCGGGAGCTGGCACGCTGGGCCATCGGGTACTCGCCCGTGGTTGCCCCCGATCCGCCGGACGGACTCTGGATCGACATTGCCGGCGTGGCGCATCTGTTCGGCAGCGAGGAGGAACTGCTCAACGATCTCACGAGCCGTCTGACGCGGCAGGGCATCGCCGCCAAAGCGGCCGTAGCGGATGCTCCGGGAGCGGCCTGGGCGGTGGCCCGCTTCGGCGCAGGTGGCGTCGTGCCGACGGGCCGTACCGTGGATGTTGTCGCGCCCCTGTCGATCCGCGCCCTGAGGATCGCTGCCGACAAGCTCAGTACTTTGCATCGACTTGGCATCGAGCGGATTGGCCAGCTTGCCGCCATGCCGCGTGCTCCTCTGGTCCGTCGCTTCGGACGGGACGTGGCGCTGAGGCTCGATCAGGTCATGGGTCATGCGTTCGAGCCGATCACACCACTGATCCCGAAGGACACTCTGACAGCCTCCGTCGCCTTCGCAGAGCCAATCGGCCGGCTTGAGGATCTCAAGTCCGTCGTGCTGCGTCTTGCCAAGGATCTGTGCCGGCAGTTGGAACGCCGCGGCGAAGGCGCGCGTCGGATCGATCTCATCTGCCAGCGCGTCGATCAGAAGAGCGCCTGCCTGCGGGTCGGAACCGCCAAGGCCAACAGGGACGCAGTCCATCTCGCAAGGCTCTTCGACGAGCGGCTTCAAACTGTCGATCCAGGGTTCGGCATCGAGGAGATCGTCCTTGTCGCGAGCAAGGTCGAACCTATGACGGAGAAGCAGGTTCAGGCGCGCGGCCTTGGCGATGAGGTGATCGAAGCGGACATGGGCCAACTCGTCGATCGCCTCGGCGCTCGCATCGGCATGAGACAAGTCTATCGTCTCACGCCCGTCCAAAGCCTCGTGCCGGAACGCATGGCGCGCAGGATCTCGGCGCTCGCACCGCCGACAGGCTCGGTCTGGCCGGAGAACCTGCCGCGACCCACGCGCTTGCTCGATCCGCCGGAGCCCGTCGTGGCGACCGCCCTCCTGCCCGATCACCCACCCGCTTTCTTCATCTGGCGCAAAGTTCGTCACAAGGTCGCCAAGGCCGATGGGCCGGAGCGCATCACACCGGAGTGGTGGAACGGCGACAAAGGTTCTGCCGCCCGGGACTACTACCGCGTCGAGACGGAGCAAGGCGGCCGCTTCTGGATCTTCCGCGACGCGCCCACCGCTGAAGGCGGACGCTGGTGGATGCACGGGTTCTTCGCATGACCAGACGTTCTGTTTAACCGATGTACGCGGAACTTCAGGTCACGACCCACTTCTCGTTCCTGCGCGGGGCCTCAAGCCCGCAGGAACTGTTCGAGCAGGCCAAGATCCTCGGCATCACGGCACTGGGCATCACCGACCGCAACTCGCTCGCCGGGGTCGTCCGCGCTTACGAGGCATCTAAGGAAACAGGCGTCCGTCTCGTCGTCGGCTGCCGGCTCGATCTCATGGACGGTACGTCGCTTCTCGTCTACCCGACCGATCGCGCCGCCTATTCGCGTCTGTGCCGGCTGCTCAGTCTCGGCAAGAGCCGCGGCGGCAAGGGACAATGCCATCTCACCTGGGATGATGTGGCGGTCTGGAACGAGGGCCTCCTCGCCCTTCTCCTCGGCGATGAAGCAAACGATGTGCTTGATCAGAACCTCGAACGTCTCAGACAGACCTTCGGCAACCGTGCCTATATGGCGCTGATCCGGCGCTTTGCGCCGAACGAGCACCTGCGGCTCCATACCATCGAGCAAGCGGCGCAGGCAGCCAGAGTGCCGACTGTCGCCATGGGCGATGTGCTCTACCATCATCCGGATCGTCGCCGCTTGCAGGACGTGGTCTCCTGCATCCGGGAGGGCTGTACCATCGACGAGGCCGGCTGCCGCCTCGAACGTCATGCCGATCGCTATCTCAAGGATCCGATCGAGATGGGGCGCTTGTTCGAGCGTCATCCAGAAGCGCTCCATCGTGTGCGTGAAGTCCTCGAACGCTGCACCTTCTCGCTCGACGAGCTGCGCTACCAATACCCCTCCGAGACGGAGGCTGGCGAGACGGCCCAGGAGAAGCTGGAGCGGCTGACCTGGAAGGGCGCCCGGCAGCGCTATCCCGACGGCATCCCTGATGTGGTCGCCGCCACCTGCCGCCATGAGCTGGGGCTGATCGAGGAACTCGGGTATGCGCCTTACTTCCTCACGGTCCATGCCATCGTCTCGTTCGCCAAGTCTCGCGGCATCCTGTGCCAGGGACGCGGCTCGGCGGCGAACTCCGCCGTGTGCTTCGTGCTCGGCATCACGTCGATCAACCCGACCGAGCATGATCTCCTGTTCGAGCGCTTCGTCTCACAGGAGCGGCGCGAGCCGCCGGACATCGACGTCGATTTCGAGCATGAGCGGCGCGAGGAGGTGATCCAGTGGATCTACGACACCTATGGCCGGTATCGCGCGGCCCTGACGGCGGTTGTCTCCTGTTATCGTGCCCGGGGCGCCGTGCGCGAGGTCGGCAAGGCGCTTGGCGTTCCCGAGGATGTGACTGCAGGATTGGCCGGTCTCGTTTGGGGCTGGGGCAATGACGGCGTGTCGGACAAGGAGGCCAAGGAACTCAACCTCAATCTCGACGATGCGCGCCTGCGCATGACGCTGGAACTGGCCAGCGAACTGATTGGTGCCCCGCGTCACCTGTCCCAGCATCCGGGCGGGTTCGTGCTCACGCAGGACCGCCTCGATGATCTCGTGCCGATCGAGCCGGCTGCCATGGAAAACCGCCAGGTCATTGAGTGGGACAAGAACGACATCGACACCCTGAAGTTCATGAAGGTCGATGTGCTGGGATTGGGCATGCTGGGCTGCATGCGGAGAGCCTTCGATCTCCTGCGCGAGCACAAGGGTGAGGACTACGACATCGCTAAGATCCCGGGCGAGGACGAAAAGACCTACGCCATGATCCGGAGAGCCGACACGATCGGCGTGTTCCAGATCGAGAGCCGTGCCCAGATGGCGATGCTGCCGCGCATGCAGCCGAGGACGTTCTACGACATCGTCATCCAGGTGGCGATCGTCCGGCCAGGGCCGATCCAAGGCGACATGGTGCATCCCTACCTGCGCCGTCGTGAGGGGCGCGAAGCGCCGGAATATCCAAGGCCCGAACTCAGGCGCGTGTTGGAGAAGACGCTCGGCGTGCCGCTCTTCCAGGAGCAGGCCATGCGGGTGGCGATCGAGTGCGCCGGGTTTACACCCTCGGAAGCCGATCAGCTCCGGCGCGCCATGGCGACCTTCAAGTTCACGGCTGGCGTCTCCAGGTTCCGTGAGAAGCTAATCCAAGGTATGACCGCTCGCGGCTACGACGCGGCCTTTGCCGAACGCACCTTCAAGCAGCTCGAAGGCTTCGGCTCCTATGGTTTTCCCGAAAGCCATGCGGCGAGCTTCGCCAAGATCGCCTATGCCTCCTCTTGGATGAAGTGCCATCATCCGGACGTGTTCTGCTGCGCGATCCTCAATTCCCAGCCCATGGGCTTCTACGCGCCGGCACAGTTGGTGCGGGACGCGCAAGCTCACGGGGTCGAAGTCCTGCCCATCGACATCAACCACTCGCGCTGGGACTGCACCCTGGAGCCGGCCAGGAACCCACGGCGCTTTGCCGTGCGCCTCGGATTTCGGATGGTGCATGGCCTTGCCAATGCGGACGGCGCCCTGATCCCGATCGTCCGCGCGGAGCAGCCGTTCTCGTCCATTGAGGATCTCTGGCGGCGTGCTGGGCTTCCAGTGAAGTCCCTCAGGCACCTTGCCGAGGCCGATGCCTACGGCTCACTTGGTGTGGAACGCCGCAAGGCGCTCTGGACCATCGAAGGCCTGTCGAACGAGGTGATGCCGCTGTTCGCGGCCGCCGACGAGCGAGACCGCACGATCAGACCCGAGATCGTTGAGCCGCAGGTCGGTCTTGTTCCCATGACCGAGGGCCGCGAGGTCGTGGAGGACTACCGCTCGATCGGATTGACGCTCCGCCGCCACCCCCTCTCCTTCCTCAGACAGGAGCTCACCGGGCGTCGGATCAGTTCTTGCGGGGATCTTCACCGCGCCCGGGACGGGCAGCGGATCACGGCGGCAGGGCTTGTTCTTGTGCGTCAGAAGCCGGGCTCCGCCAAGGGCGTCACGTTCATGACCATCGAGGACGAGACCGACGTCGCCAATCTCGTGATCTGGTCTGCCGTGTTCGAGAAGCATCGGCGGCTGATCCTCTCTTCGGGCATGATCGGATGCCGGGGGCGGCTCCAGCGCGAAGGCCGCGTCACCCATCTCATCGCCGAACACTTCATCGACCTGTCGGATCTTTTACGCTCAGTTGGAGATCGTGGCGGCGAGCTGCGCCTGAGACATGGCCGCGGGGACGAAGCCAAAGCTGGAATGCGCGAAACGTTGCGCATGGGTACGCAAGGTGCTCCCGAACGACCAACACTCGACGTATCGGAGGACTGTCAAATCCCCGTGATCAGAGTTGCAACGCGAGACTTCCGCTAAGGATCAAACCAGGAAATCCCCTGCCCTTAACGGAGCGTCCGGTGTCCCCTGCCTGAGCGGACATTCGGCCATGCAACCGAGCGTCCTCTGGCGGCTGAAACCAACTACGCTTGGGGCTTGCGAAAGCGTTCTGGCATCTGCGGATTATTGGCGGGGTTTGTGTCGTGGCGCGACAATCGTGTGATCCGTGTGCCATCCACCAAGGGCTGTAAATCAGCCTCAAGGGCGTCAGCTTCCTCCTTCGGATACACTTCTCTGTCTTTGACGTGGAGAGCAAACGACCTGAGATGCTTCGCCTTTTTTACGGGATCCTCGATGGTCGCCTTGGTCCATGCATAAAGAGGGTAGCCGTCGATCCCCTGCGCTTCAGCCTCCGCAACATAGCCTGCAAAGGCGTCGAGCTGACATTTCATCGTCGCGCCGTGCTTTGCCAGGATGCGGGGCAGCGCTCCGAGTACCGGAGCGCCTGCATCGCGTCGTGCAGCCTCGGCAAGCTCATCAGCTAAGTAGAGCCGCAACTGGTATTGCCACTGATCGCTCATGCTTCAGATCCACCGGAATGGTCGGGTGCAACCGCATTGCCGGGAATTCTAGCACCTTTCCTCAAACCTCGCTGAACTCAAAGTCGCCTTCAGGTCAAACTTTGAAATTCCGGCCGCTCAACGAACATCCGCTTTGGCCGTCGAAGCCGACCCGGCTCTTCGGTCCGGGGAGTGCCAACTTCGGTCTTCCTACAAAGGGTCTAGGCAGACCTTATCGACCTCAAGATTACGGGACCCAGCATCGTTGGCAACTGGATCTGACACGGCGACGCGACGCCGGGACCGCTCCACCGCTTCCTCGGCACACTTCTCAAGATGAGCCGCTTTGTTGATCACCTGGAGATTAGGGGCGCCCCAGAAAGCCAGGAGCTCGGGCCAGGTTCGTGAGCGATGCTCGGACCAGACTGCGAAGAGCGGAACGCGGTGATCCACTTCAGCAGACCTCAAGAGGCGGCGCCCGGTCGTTGCGCATCTCCTGTTCTGGCGCAGTTTCAGCGTCCTGACATGCTCGGTCGGCGCAGTCCAAAGCTGCCAGGCCACAACGCAGGCGGCATGCCAGGTGGCGTTCCTGTTCGGCTTGTCGTCGCCCCAGAGATCGCGGTGCCAACCCAATCTGTAAACTGGCTGCCCGCAGACGCAGCAATGGCCTGGCCCTCGTGTGAAGGCGGTCTCCCTATAGGGAGCAGGCGGCATGCGGAAGGACATCGGCAGACCAGATTCTCTGTCACGTCCGAGACGCCACTGCCATCCTGCGGGTTGTCCGCTTTTGGCCGCAAGCGCCCGCGCCAGCCTGTCGGCAAGGAGCGGTCGATGCCGCCAGTACGATTCCACGGCTCTCCGCTGGGTCGGCGGGATCAGTGGCTGCCTGAGTGCATGCGACAGAACCCAGGCGGGAAAGGCCTCGGAAAGGCGCCTTTCGAGCCGGGCTCTCGCCTTCTGGTTCTTCTCGTCTCGCCAAGTCGACATCCCGGATCAGCCCGCTCGCGTCAATTGCCGTCAGGGCTATACCGGCGATGCCCATCGAGGTGAACTGGGCAGGATGGGTTTTACGAAGGTCCCCTTGTCGCCCACTAAGCGGACCAAGCTTTTTCGTCCGAGAATGCCATTAAGAGACATTCCGGGTTCACACCGTCCCAGACGCCGAAGCCTCGACGGACTACAGATGAATTTCGCAGAGGACGCTCTATGGAATAGCAGCCAACGGCCTCCTTCGGTATTTGGTGGGCGAGAAGCTGCGTCGGCAGTCAGGCGCCGTGGGTGAATCACGCCCCAACAAAGCGGCCGCCTATCGCGAGCAGAGCAAAAGATCGGCATTAGAGCGACGGACCTGCAAGTTATATCGGCCAGCCTGATCCTGAAAGAAACTCTGTTGCTTCCAGCAGCCGGGGTCGGGCCACCTTTCCAGTCTTATCCGACGAGTGAGGCGGCCGCCCCACCACTCTGGAGGGAGCCAATCTCCGTTGATCCCCGAGCCCAAGTTTCTGGCAGGTCGGCAGCAGGATCGACCCCGCCAGGGGAACTGTGCGCCGAGCAGCGATGTTAGGCTGTCACTTCGTCAACCTTGGAGGCTCCGATGCTCGGCTGGTTCCAGGCTTTGATGCCAAAAGAAGAGCGGTTCTTCGAACTGTTCGCACGCCATGCCCAAGTCATCGTGGCCGGATCTGAAGCGCTGAGGCGCCTTCTGGAAGGTGGCGAGGGCGTCCCCCGGTACTGCCGCGAGATCAAGGAGCGGGAAAACGAGGCCGACGAGATCACGCGCGAAGTGCTTCTGGCGGTCCGGCGGACGTTCATCACGCCCTTCGACCGCGGTGACATCAAGGATCTCATCAACTCGATGGACGACGCCATCGATCAGATGCACCAGACCGCAAAGGCCGTCACCTTGTTCGAAGTTCGCACGTTCGATCCGGCCATGCGGGAGATGGGCGAGATCATCATCCAGGGGGCCCGACTGACCGCCGAGGCCGTCCCGCTTCTGTCATCGGTCGGCAAGCACGCCAGCCGTCTCATGAGCCTCACCGAGGAGATCACCCGGATCGAGGGTCGGGCCGACGACCTCCACGAGGAGGGTCTCAAGCACATCTTTCGCACCCACGGCTCGTCCGACCCGATGGCTTACATCATTGGAACCGAAATCTATGACCATCTCGAGCGCGTGGCAGACTCCTTCGATGACGTGGCCAACGAGATCCACGGCATCGTGATCGAGCACGTCTGACAAGGGCCGGAACCACCCCATGGATGCTCCCCTTGCCCTTCCCCTGCTCGTCGGACTGATTGGCGTCGCACTCCTGTTCGACTTCCTCAACGGCCTCCACGACGCAGCCAATTCCATCGCGACCATTGTCTCGACCCGGGTCCTGCGCCCGCAATATGCGGTCTTCTGGGCCGCTTTCTTCAATTTCATCGCGTTTCTGTTCTTTGGTCTGCACGTCGCCCAGACGGTCGGAACCGGCATCATTGCCCCGGACGTCGTCGATCCGCGGGTGATCTTCGGCGCCCTTACCGGCGCCATTGCCTGGAACGTGATCACCTGGTGGGCTGGGATTCCGTCGAGCAGTTCGCATGCCCTGATCGGCGGATTGGTCGGGGCAGGCATCGCGAAAGCTGGCGGCGGCGCGGTTGTCTGGGCGGGGCTGAGCAAGACCGCAGCAGCAATCGTCCTTTCACCCTTGACCGGCTTCGTGCTGGCTCTCGTGCTTGTCCTGATCGTGTCCTGGACTCTGATCCGGGCGACGCCCTTCGCTGTCGACAGCTCATTCCGGACCCTGCAATTCGTCTCAGCGGCCCTCTACTCGCTGGGTCATGGGGGCAACGACGCCCAGAAGACCATGGGGATCATCGCCGTTTTGCTCTTTTCCCAGGGCCATCTCGGGACGGAGTTCCATGTGCCGTTCTGGGTGGTCATCACGTGCCAGGCCGCCATGGGGCTCGGCACGCTGTTCGGAGGCTGGCGGATCGTCCATACAATGGGGTCGAAGATCACCCGCCTGAGCCCCATGCAGGGCTTTTGCGCCGAGACCGGCGGAGCCCTGACCCTGTTCATGGCGACCTATCTGGGGGTCCCGGTCTCCACCACCCATACCATCACAGGAGCGATCGTGGGCGTGGGAGCCGCGCGCCGGGTCTCGGCCGTGCGCTGGAATGTGGCCAGCAACATTGTCGTGGCCTGGATCGTGACGCTGCCGGCGTCAGCCCTGATCGGCGCCGCAGCCTACGCTGCCGCAGGCGTATTTGATTAAGAATGACTATCGCAGGAGCTGACCAGATTTGCTGCAGCCGCCCGTCATTCAGTACGCCTGCCTGCCCTTTCATGGGTCATCCCGAAGGGCTGGCCCATGAAAGGGCGAAAACCGCATGCCTCGGCAGCGCGTGAGGCTCTGGAAGAGGCTGGTTTGGTCGGCGAAGTCGGCAAGGTGCCGATTGGCACCTATCGCTATGGTAAACGGCTCAAGAGCGGCGAGGTGGTCCCGTGTCAGGTGGAGGTCTTCCCGCTTGAGGTGAAAAGCCAGCGCAAGCGCTGGCCGGAGAAGGGCCAACGCAGTTTGCGGTGGTTCGACCCAGCGGCTGCGGCTGCGGCAGTTGAGGAACCGGAGCTGAAGGGCATTCTCTGGAAAGCGAAGCTGCTTCTCACCACCAAGGATACTGCATAGAGCTGGACCTCTGACGGACGGCCCCGGCGACGAAGCTTACCGCGCATCCGCGACGCTTGCGCGCGTTCTACCGACGGCTACTCCTCTGACAGTCGGGGCTGTTGTGCGCAAAGTATCAAATTGATGAAAGAAAACCGACGTCCGGCTTGCCCCGGTAAGCTGCCAAAGATTTCAGAGGCATGTCCAACTTGGCTCTTCTGGCAGAAGGCGCGGCCAAGCTCATTGCGCAACGGTGCGGCATCGCTAAAGCCACCTTCATCACCCGGAAGGTGCACGGGCGTCGCTTGCCTTTGGCCGGTCGGAGCTCGAGAGTCGCTTCTCAGGTATCAACACGCTCATGCGGCCCGTGCTTTTGGATAGTTGTATTCGGCAAGCCTGGAGTGGTGAGTAGGCATTCAGCCGCCATTCGGGATGCGTCGCAAGGTCCGCATCAGGGCAAAGACGATCGTTCAGCGCTTCCTGTCAAGGTCTGTTCACTGCGCCTTTGCAGAAGTTCAGCCTACTTCCGGAACATTCCGAGGCCGGAGCTTCGCGGGCCGGTTTTTGAACGACGTGCAGCGCAGAACGCAGTTGGAAAGCACTTACTCCGGGAATCTTTGCCCTGTCATGGCATCGAAGATGTGGAGCTTGGACGCGGGCAATTCGTAAGAGATGCTCGTGCCGACGGGATAGTCGACTCGTTCCAGGACAAATGCCTTCAGAGCATGATGTGTTGCTCTGATATGGACGATCGTTCCCAGCCCCATCGGCTCCACCAGTTCGACATGGGCGGTCGGGCCCCCGTCCGCCTTGGGGGAGATTTGAACGTCTTCGGGGCGGATCCCGACCCTCACGTCCTGGCCGTCATGGCCGTGGGCAAGCGGAGCTGTTGAAATTCGTTCCCCCGATCCGATCTCGACGGATCGCCGCTCTCCGTCGCAACGCAACCTGCCCTCGAGGATGTTGATGGCGGGTGAGCCGATAAATCCAGCCACGAACAGGTTCGTCGGGCGCTCGTAAAGGTCCAGCGGCGTTCCAACCTGCTGGATGACGCCGCCGTTCATGGCAACGATGCGGTCGGCGAGGGTCATGGCCTCGACCTGATCGTGCGTGACATAGATCGACGTGGTGCCGAGCTCCCGGTGGAGCTTCTTGATCTCAACCCGCATCTGCTCGCGCAGCCGCGCATCAAGATTTGACAAGGGCTCGTCAAAGAGAAATGCCTTCGGCTGCCGCACGATGGAGCGGCCCATGGCGACGCGCTGGCGCTGACCACCCGAGAGAGTGCGGGGTTTGCGGTCCAAGAGCGCATCGAGACCGAGCTTGGACGCCGCAGCGGAAACGACACTGGTCATGCGCTCGACGGGCGTTCCCCGAAGCCTGAGGCTGTAACTCATGTTGTCCCGCACGGTCATGTGCGGATAAAGGGCATAAGACTGAAAGACCATCGCGATGTCGCGGTCCTTCGGGGCAAGCTCGTTCACCACCTGCCCTCCGATGCGGATCGCGCCGCTGGTGATGCCCTCCAGTCCCGCGATCATGCGCAGGAGCGTGGACTTGCCGCACCCCGACGGCCCGATCAACACCACGAACTCCCCATCCTGGATCGACAGATCGACATGATGGAGAACAGGCATAGCCCCGTAGGATTTGCCGACACCCTGGATTTCGATGGAAGCCATGTGATGCGAACCTTCACCCTTTGACCGCGCCGGCCGTGAGGCCTTGGACGAGATACCGTTGAATGAGGAGGAAGAAGAGACAGGCTGGGATCAGGGCCAGGACACCGGCCGCCATCATCTGCCCGAAATCGACCGAGAATTTCGACACGAAGCTCAGAAGCCCCACAGGGAAAGTACTGGCCCCTGCCTTGGAGACGAGCATCAGAGCAAAGAGAAGCTCGCTCCAGGCTGCGGTGAACACGAAACCTAAGGTAGCGGCAACGCCTGGGAGAGTAAGCGGCAGAATGATCTGCTGGAAGGCGCGAAAACGCGACGCTCCATCGATCATGGCAGCCTCCTCCAGATCTTTCGGAATACCATCGAAGAAGGACTGCATCAGGAAAGTCGCGAAAGGCACGTTGAAGGCAGTATAGACGATGACCAGCCCGGTGAGGCTGTTGGTGAGGCCGAGCGGCGAGAAGAGCTTGAAGATCGGGGCCACCAACATGACGAGCGGAAACATCTGGGTGACGAGCATGAGCCCAACGAGCCACATCTTTCCGCGGAAATCGAACCGAGACATCGCATAGCCTGAAAGCGCCGCAACGAGCGTCACGAGAACGGCAGTGCTGCCTGAGACGATCACGCTGTTCTTGAAGAACAGAGGGAAATCGCTGTGGGCAAGCACGAATGTGTAATGCGCAAGCGATGGACGGGACGGCCACAGCCGAATGCCTTCGCTGTAGAGAAGGTCATTGGGCGTCACCGAGACCTTCAGCAGCCAGTACAGGGGAAAGAGCGCGAAGATCACATAGAAGGCGAGCAGCCCGTAGTGAAGGAACCGATAAGACCTGCTGTAAGCGGAGGACTTCATGGAGCGTTTCTCATCGTTTCAGCATAGCCTGCCGCAGCAGGATGATGACGAAAGAATAGGCCAGCAGGAGGATGAGAAGGACCATTGCGACTGCGGACGCATAGCCGAAATCGAGACGCCGGAAGGCCTGGGTGAAGATGTAGCTGGAAACGATCTGGGTCTGGTCCGCCGGTCCGCCGTTCGTCATCACGATGATGAGGTCGGCAAAATTTGCGATCCACACCGTCCGCAGCAGCACGGTAATCGCGATGGTGGGCGCCAGGAACGGAAGAGTGATGTCGGTAAAGCGCCGCCACGGGCCAGCTCCATCGATGGAAGCAGCCTCGTAGATGTCCTGCGGAATCGACTGGAGAGCCGCCAGAAGTGTGATGGCGAAGAATGGTATTCCCCACCAGACATTCGCTGCGATCGGCCCCCACATGGCCAGGCTCGGATCGGACAAGATGTTTTCGGGGGCAGATAGAATCCCGAGGGCGGCCATCCAGTGCGGCAGTGGGCCCACGACCGGATTGAAGAGCCATGCCCAGTTCAGGCCCGATAAAAAGGTCGGAACGGCCCAGGGAAGAAAAACCAGCGCCTGAACGATGCCGCGTCCTGGGAAGGGATTGTTGAGCAGCAGCGCCAGCACGAGGCCGAACGCGAATTGCAGCACGACCGATGCGAAGGTCCAGACCAGCGTATTCTTCATGGAATGCCAAAAGGCCGCATCCGTCCAGAGAGTCCGGAAATGCTCTAGGCCGATGAAGCCGCCGCTGAAGGGATTGATCAGCTGGATGTCGCGAAAGGCATAGGACAATCCGATGACCAGCGGGACGAGCATGATCATGGTGATCAGTAACACGGATGGAGCAATATAGATGTAAGGCTCCACCGCGAGCATGATCCGACGCCAGGGAGTGTGCTTGCGATGTGCAGACTCCTCGTACAAGGGCACGGTTGTCATCGGCACTCCTACCCTGTGCGCAGCCGAAAAAGAAACGGCGCGGCTCATAAGAGCCGCGCCGCCCAGGTCCTTACTTCCTCGAAGCGAGATACTTCTTCTGGGCCTTGGTCAGGTAATCGGCCCATTGATCCGCCATGTCCTTCGGAGAAAGCTGCCCGAGGAGTGCCTGCTGGGTTGTTTTCACCGCGAGCGAGTCGGCAAAGAAGGCGAATTCCTGCAGGTAGGTTGGCATGATGGTCGGCACGACATTCTTGTCCGCCAGCTCCTCGAACCATCCCTTGAACTGCGGGCCGGAATAGAACGGATCGTTCTCCGCTGACTTGTAGATCGGCAGAGCACCGGTTTTCTTGTTCCAGGCGATGTTGCCCTCAGGTCCGGCGAGCGTAGCGAGCAACCTCCAAGAGAGTTCCTTGTTCTTGCTGCTCGCAAACATCGACCAGCCGGCATAGCCGATGGTCGGGAAGGCTTTTCCGGCCGGCCCCTTCGGCATCGGGGCTACGCCGTACTCATCCGGCTTCATGCGCTCGGCGATGGCAATCAGCGCATCAGGGTCCTGATCGAGCATGGCGCAGGTGCTGGAATAAAACCCTGCGACGATCTCGTTGAATCCCCAGTTGACGCTGTCCTTTGGAGCATATCCCTTCTTGTAGATATCAGTGAGGAAGGTGATGCCCTTCACCCAGCCCTCTTCGTTCACGGTAGAGGTTCCATCCGGCTTGAAGAAGGTGTTGTCTCCCGCCATGGTGGCGCCGAACATCATCCAGCCGTTGAGGCCACCGGGGCCGCCACGCAAGCAGTAACCGTACTTGCCCGGAATGGCCGAGACCTTCTTTGAAGCCTCTTCGAATTCCTCGAGCGTCTTCGGCGGCTCCTTCACGCCCGCCTGCTCGAAGAGCTTCTTGTTGTAGAACATCGCGCGCAGATAGAAGCCGTAGGGCAGCATATAAGCGGTATTCTTCACGGTGCGGCCGACCTCCAGGGTCTTGTCGGTGAGACCTGCCGTGTTCGGCCATGCCTTCAGATAAGGCTCGAGGCTCTCCAGGGCGCCGTTGTTGGCATAAAGCGAAAGCCAGCGGTCTGGCATCTCGACGACATCGGGGGTATCGCCGGCCGAGACCATGGTGGCGAATTTTTCGAAAGCCTGTCCCCACGGCAAGGACGTGATTTCGACCTTAACGCCCGGATTGGCGTCCTCGAAGGTCTTGACGATGCTCTTGAGCGTTTCCGTGCGCTCGGGACTGGTGATGACTTCCGTGAGTTTCAGGGTCGTTTGGGCAAGAGCGCTGCCGGTGAAGGCGGTGGCGAGCGCGGTGGCGAGTAACAAGCGTTGAATCATGGTCTTCCCTCTGTGTTTCCTTTGTTTCGGACTTGTCAGGCCATTCCTATCTGAGGCTTCGTCTAGCTCATCTTCGCCTCCTTGATGGCCTGGGAGAGATCGGCGACAAGAGCATCCTGCCCTTCGAGACCGACATGAAGGCGCACGACGCGCTCCGAGACCCCGAAGTCGATGGCGGAGTTGGGACCTGCCGCCTGCACCCTGACGACCTGCGCGGGAACCACAAGGCTTTCATGCCCGCCCCAGCTGACGCCCAGTTTGAAGAAACGCAGCGCATCCGCGAATTTTGGAATGTCCACGCTGTCGTCAAACTCGAACGAAAAGAGGCCGGATGTTCCCTGCAATCCCCCAGGCAGCGCGTTGCCGAGACCCGGATGGTGGACCGTCACCACATCCGGGCGCTCCGCCAGTTTGCGCGCCACATGGAGCGCAGCGGCCTCGTGCGCCTTCATGCGGAACGGCAGCGTGCGAAGGCCACGCAGCAGAAGCCAGGCGTCGAAGGGAGACAGCTTGCCGCCGAGATAGGGATAGGTGCGGGAGCGGATTTCTCCGACGAGCTGCTTGGATCCGATCACCACACCGGCAACCACGTCGCTGTGGCCACCGATATATTTCGAGGCGGAATGAACCACGAGATCGACGCCCTGTGTCAGCGGCTGCTGGAAGATCGGGCTCGCCCAGCTGTTGTCGATGATCGATATCGCGCCGTTGTCGCGGGCGATCCGCGCAAGCGCCGCCACGTCGTGGACGTGCATGAGCCAGCTCGTCGGGCTCTCCATGTAAAAAAGGCGCGCCCCGGGCAGAGCGCGCCTTACCGCATCGAGATCGCGGCCGTCGACATAATCGACGGTGACGCTCATGCGCCTGAGGTAGGTCTCAAAGAGACGATACGCGTCCGGATAGACATGCTCCACGCACACGATCCGGTCGCCGGGCTGGACGAAGGCAAGGACAGCGGACGAGATTGCCGCCATGCCGCTGGCAAAGCCGATGGCATCCTCGCCATATTCAAGGGCAGCCACCTTTTCCTCGAACAACCGGACCGTAGGATTGAAGCCACGAGTGTAGGTGGGCCTCACCTTCTGGCCCCGATAGGTCTCCTCCATCTCCGCATAGGAGCCGAAGGTGAAGAGTGAAGTCTGCGCGATCGGCGGCACGACGGCATCGTAGGCGTGGTTTCCGTCATGGGCGAGAACAGCCATGGCGCGGGCTATCGGATCGGCAGAAGTGCTCATGTGATCATGTCCTTGATATCCTCCTCCACGATGGCGAGGATCGAGAGCGTCTTGGCGCGGGCCGCGTCCGGGTCCTTGGCGGCGATGGCCTCGAACAGCTCGCGGTGGAACGGAAAGGAGCGCGAGGCGAAATCGGTGCGCACGCGGGACATGGCGAAAAGCGTCTGCACGCTCTCGCGCATTTGGGAGAGCAGCTGGCCGAAGAGAGGATTGCCGCAGGCATCGTAGATCGAGAGGTGAAACTCCAGATCCTCGGGACCGGCACAACCATTTTCGCGGAAGACGGCTTCCATGGTCAGGAGCTTCGACTCAATTAATTCCAGATCGGCTGCGCTAGCGCGAATGGCCGCGAGAGCGCTCGCCTCCACCTCCAGTCCGCGCCGTACCTCCATCATCTGCAGAAGGCCGTTGCCCCCCGTGTTGACGACAAGCGGAAGGTGCATGGTCTCGGGCGAAATCCGGCGCAGCAGGTAGGTGCCGCTTCCCCTGCGGCTCTCTACGACACCCAGGGCCTGCCAGTGACGGATCACCTCGCGGAGGGTGGAGCGGCCGACCGAAAGTTCCGCCATCAGCACGCGCTCGGCCGGCAGGCAATCGCCAGGTTGAAGATCCGAACGGCCGATATATTCGGCAACAGCCCTCATCACCATCGACATCCTGGCGGATGCTGCACGAGGAGGCTGCGGCCTCCAGTCCGGTTGCATCATGCGTCCGAACCTCCGGTTTTACGAAGGGGCCAAGGCACCTTCGATCAGTAAATTGGTCTGACAACTTTAAGCTGGAGGAATGGTTGGACCCTGTCAAGCTACAGGGACCGCATCGGGCGATGCGGCGGCGCAAACTGTCTCGCCTGACGATGCCCCCCAGTGGTCTGCGGCGTTAAAATCCGTCCGGCAGGCTTTTCTTCGTCTGACCACCTCGTCTATTTCTGTCATTCCCTCCCACCTGCTCAGGAGCCCCCAAACATGAGCCTTGAATCCGTTCGTGCTTTTTTCGCCGAGAATGCCCCGGATATCGAGATCATCGAGATGGACACAAGCACGGCTACCGTCACCCAGGCTGCCGAGGCTCACGGCGTGGAGCCGGGACGGATTGCCAAAACGCTTTCCCTTCGCGTGGGCGAGCGCACCTTTCTGGTTGTAACCCGAGGCGACATCCGCCTGGACAACCGCAAGGTCAAGGTGACCTTTGGCGGCAAAGCCTCGATGCTGGATGCCGAGCAGGTTCAGGCCATAACGGGGCATCCGGTAGGCGGCGTCTGCCCGTTCGGGTTAGCTCAGCCTCTGCCCATCTATTGTGATATCTCGTTGAAGGCCTTCGACGAGGTCGTGCCCGCAGCGGGCGCGATCCACGCAGCGGTGCGCATCTCTCCACAACGCATGGCGGATCTTGCCGGCGCAGATTGGGTGGATATCTGCCAGACGCCCACAGCGCAAGGCTGAGACCGCTTGAACGGATGAGTCCGGGCATTACTCTCGAATGTCCGAATTGGGTCAAACAGAAGGACGGGAAGACCACCTGAGGCTCCGAGCTGGCCGGGTCAAGACGCGCCGTGAAGGTGAGGCGGCCGTTCGCGTGCCCGGACAGGACCGGAAAGCGCCAGCGGCAGGCGTGGGCGACGCCGATGGCTTCATCGAGGCTCTGCCGGCTCGCCAAGGCAATCCAGCGGGGTCGCCCGAGAGTGTGCAGGAATTCGCCAGGGCCGATGAACTGAACGCACAAATCGCAATGGTAACGGCAAAGAGGCAGTACGCATAGACACCCCAACAGCCGCCACTCAGCCAACCCGTTGCCGATCTGTCACTCAGCACAACTGTGGAAAGGGGCTCGCCTGCCTTGCCCCGTCGAGTTGTCGCCCGGCTGCAAAATGAGCAGCATCGGGAACCTCAGCCGTTTCTGATCATCATCTTAGGAGCGTCCCCCGTTGAGGACGTTGTCACCCCAGGGAGGCAGCCGATGCGAGAATGGATCCCATCCACATGGCTCCTCCTCGGAGCCATCGCCCTGCCCGCTCCCGCGTTGAGCGCCGAAATATCCATTTCGGTGAACAAGACGACGCAGCGCATGACCGTCTTGGTCGACGGAGTGGAGCGCTATTCCTGGCCCGTCTCGACAGGGACGACCGACTATTCCACGCCCACAGGAGCGTTTACGCCATCGCGCCTGTCCAGGGAGCATTTCTCCCGGGAGTGGGACAACGCCCCCATGCCGCACTCGATCTTTTTCACCGATGCCGGGCACGCCATTCATGGGAGCCGGGTCACGGGCCGTCTGGGTTCGCCGGCCTCGCACGGCTGTATCCGACTGTCGCCGACCAATGCCCGTATTCTCTTCAATCTCGTACAGGCCGAAAGCCTCGGCAACACCAGGATTGAAGTCACCGGCTTCGATCCTATTGGAACGGCCTTTGGCAGCGCGCACGGCGGTGGGCTCAATTACAGCCGCCTGATCAGCTTCGATCCGCTCAAGGACGGGATCATGGCTGGCAGTTCCCCAACACAATGATTGAAGTGATCCGCTGTTGGCGGCCGCCGACGAGCGAGGCCGCACGATCCGATCCAAGATCGTTGAGCCGCAGGTCGATCTTGTTCCCATGACCGAGGGCCGCGAGATCGTGGAGGACTACCGCTCGATCGGATTGACGCTCCGCCGCCACCCGAGCCCCGGCATGCTCAAGAGAGTATTCCGGCAATCAAAGTCGCCACACGGGACTTCAGGTAAGAGCATACTGAGTGTCATCACCGGGAAGCATTGAACATCCATCCCAGCAATCTCCACCGGCTGATAACTACGCAAAGCCATTCACCCTTGCAGGGACAGGCTCGCCGAAGATGCGCAGACTTTTGCGGAGGTGCGGACCCACCGAGGATCACGAATGCATTCGTGGTCCGACGGAGGCAGCAACTTGATGCATTGAGCGAACTTCCGCGTCACAGGAGAAAGTGGACCATCAGCAAGCGTCTCAAAGGGTTCATTGGGAGACATTCCGACTACTTCAACTCACAAGCCGTTTCGCAGTACTTTCATCGCCCGATGCATCGATTACTCTACCTACCTGTCCTCCCCATCTGTGCAGGTCTCCGAACCAGGCCATATGAAACTGTGCCTTTGTTCTCAGGATTTACAGCCGCTCCCACGAACCCCACATCCTTGGGGAGGGAGATACAATGACTGACAAGAAGGATCTCACACAACCGCCCACAACTGCTGGCAGTCCAGCTTCGATGATCGACACCTTCCTGGCGGAGGCAAAGCGTCTTGGACCGCTCGCGGGCAAGGCGCCCCGGGCGAGGCTCGTGTTCGCTCTCGACGCCACCATGAGCCGACAGCCTACCTGGGATCTCGCCTGTCGTGTGCAAGGCGAGATGTTCGCCGCAACCAGTGATGCCGGGGGCCTCTCGGTGCAACTGGTCTACTTCCGAGGCTTCGGTGAGTGCCGCGCCTCCCGCTGGGTGGCCGATCCGCGGGCTCTCACCGATCTCATGACAAAGATCAGTTGCCGGGGTGGCCAAACCCAGATCGGGCGGGTGCTCCGTCACGTCCGGACAGAGGCGCGCCAAGCTCCAGTGAAAGTACTCGTCTATGTCGGCGATGCCATGGAGGAGCCGATCGACGATCTCTGTGCCGTCGCGGGCGAGCTTGGTCTCCTCGGGGTCAAGACCTTCATGTTCCACGAGGGGCATGACCCGGAGGCGGCCCGCGCTTTTCAGGAGATCGCCCGTCTGAGCGGCGGCGCCTATGCCCGGTTCGATGCAGGAGCCCCCCACACCCTGTCCGAACTCTTGCGCGCCGCCGCCGCCTACGCGGCCAGCGGCGTCGAGGGCCTCGCGCAGTTGACTGCCGGCAGCGCGCAGGCCCGGGGCCTGCTCACCGCCATCACCGGACGCAAGCCGTGATGCTGCTGTATGGCATCGCGGCTGTTGCCGTTCTGTGGTGGTTTCTGAGCAACTTTGCGCATGCGAACCCTGCCACCCTTGCGAAGGTCCTCAAGATCATCGGCGGCATTGTGGCCTTCGGCGTTGCCGGACTGCTCGCCGTGCGGGGGCGGATCGACTTGGCCCTGCTGATCGGAAGTCTCGGAGCCTGGCTTCTCGGCTGGAGCCGCCTCAATCTCCCCAGTTTCGGCTCGCGTACGCAGCGGGCCTCCGGCAGTATTTCGCGTGTGCGCTCGCGGCTGCTCGAAATGACGCTCGATCACGACACCGGCGCCATTGAAGGCTGCGTGCTTGCGGGTGCTTTTGCCGGACGGCAACTGGCCTCACTCGATACAGTACGCCTGCGGGATCTGCTGAGGGAGTGTCATGCCGGCGACCCGGACGGCGTTCGCCTTCTTGAGGCCTATCTCGACCGTCGTTTTCCTCATTGGCGCGAAGGCACTCGGGAAGACACTCGGCATGAGGAGCAGCCACGGTCAGACCGTCAGTCTGCATCGAATGTCATGACACCCGAGGAGGCTTACCAGATCCTGAACCTCAGACCGGGGGCCACACCTGATGAAATCCGGCAGGCACACCGGACCCTGATGAAGAAGCTCCACCCGGATCAGGGCGGTTCGACCTATCTCGCAGCTCGCGTCAACCAAGCCAAGGACATTCTGTTGAGCCGGCATGACAGGTGATCCGTCACGGAGGTGATGCTTTCGAATTCTCCATTGGGTCAAACTTTGAAATTCCGGCCGCTCAACGAGCGTCAGCTCTACAGCATCGGACGAGAAAAGTGGATTTGCACTTTTGGGTCCGATGCTTTCTCCTTAAACGAGAGCATCGTTGATTGCGGAAAACCGGATCCACTTTTCACTGACGCGGACCTCCGGTTCCGCACGATGCTCTAGAGCATCGGACGAGAAGTCGGATCCAATGAGTTCTGCACCTCAGTAATCCTGAAGTCATCTCGAACCCGCCGGGGTGCGTCCACTTTTAGGTCCGACGCTCTAATGGCTCCTAGCGCACCAACGCGATCTCGCTCGGTCGCCAGCTCTTGTCGAAGAACGGCTCAAGCGGGCTGTAGAGACGCAGGATCGTGAACCAGCCCTTGCCGGGCGTGGTCTGGATCCAGTTGCCGCGTTTCACGCCCGCCGGTTGCGTCGGGCCGAAGTAGATGGTCGTCGCGCCGTCGGCATCCGGCTCGGCGGCCGGTGACGGATAGCTCTGGCTGCCGGCGCGGGGATAACGCTGCGGCGTGTCGAGCATCGAGCGCGTCATGTTATCGTACACGGTGAACGACCAGAAGTTGGCCTCCGGGATGCCCTTGGGCAGCGTCACCTTGTAGGTCTTGGCGCCATCGAAGTGGTTCTTGTCCGCGTCCAACATCGCCAAGAGATATTGCGAGCCGATGCCGGGCAGGCGCATGGCCATGGCGGGTGTGATGCCGGTAACGCCGTAGAAGAAGTTCGTGCGCGCATCCATCGTCGGTAGCCGGTGGCCGGGAACGGCTTGGCCCCCTCGGGCGTGACCAGCGGGATCGGCGTCTCGAACTCGTAGCCGGTGTCGAACAGATAGTTGAACCACGCCGAGTTCGGATAGTAGAACCAGCCCGGATCACGCGGGCTCATGAACAGGCTGCGTGCCGTCGCGTTGGCCACGGCGAGCGCCTCGGTCATGATCGTCTTCATGCGCTCGTCGGGGGCGAAGGGCTTGCCCTTGACGATGCCGATGGCAGCCAGAGGCCCCATCAGTTCCGGGTCGAGCGAGGTGGCCGGCTCCTGCTGCACCACCTCGTTGAGCATCTCGAAGTAGCTCCAGTCATTGGGCGGGATGGTGTTCATCACCTTGCCGCTGCCTTCATGGAACACGGTCGATGGCGGCGGCGTAACCCGGCCAAGCTTGGCCTTGCCCTCCAGGAACTCGGCAATGGGGGTGCCGACGCCGCCCGGCTCGTAGGGATAGACCTTGGTGGAGGTCCGGATGGTCTCGACCACCGGCTTGGGGTCGCTGTGGTTTTCCAGAAACGACCGGCCGAACCACAGGATGTGGTTGGTCCGGGCGCGTGCGACGAAGAACCCGCCGTCCGGCAGCGGACCGCTGTAATCCGGCGGCACGATCAGGTACTTGCCGCCCTCTCCGCGGTCGGGGCCGGGCAGGCCGAGGTCAACGATCCAGCGGAACCAGGCGTCCTGCACGACACCCAGAAACTTGGGGCGCCTCCAGCACCACGGGGCCGTGGGTGAGGTCGAGGGCGCCCATGACGTAGATCGTGTCGGCGTTAGCCGTCAGGAACAGGGACTTGGCGTCCATCAGCTCGGAGAAGACGAGCACCTCATTGTCCTTTACCCCGATCTCCCGCATGCCTTTGCGCAGCGCATGGATGCTGACGCCGCGCATGTTGTCCATGAACGCGCGATACGCGTAGGTGGCGTCGAGGTTGTCGTAGACCTTGTCCAGCGTCGCCTTGCTTGGCACGCCGTCCTTAAATTCAAGGATGCCGAGGCGCGTCTCGACTTTGTCCGGCGTGCTGATCTGCGGAGGAATGGCGGGGGGCGTCTGGGCCGCGGTCTCATGTCCAAGCGTGAGGACGCTGACGACGATCAGGGAGAGCGTGAGTGACGTTGCTTTCATGGCTGCGATCCTCAGACGGGTTCGAAAGGGTGCGGGAGTGCGGCTCCCGGGAAGAGGCATCTCGCCGGGGCACCGCAGGCGCGCTTTCACTCTAAACAGGCCCGGGACAGCTTGCTTGACCGGACAGGACAGCAGCTTGGCCGATTGAGACGACCCGTGGTGCGGGTCTCCAGAGGTCGCACCCCCTGTCGTCGCGGCCGAGGCAGCGCTCCGCGTCAGCGACGGCCCGCCATGGCTAGAGCATCGGACGAAAATGCGCATCCTCGACGCCTACTCCCGGTCCGCTGGGCAGAGTTGGGAACCGGGCGGTTCCGACAAATCGTCCGATGCTCTAGAGGGTGTCTGGAAATT
>NZ_LCYG01000055.1 GCF_001017175.1 Microvirga vignae
GATCGCTTGGGAGTAGTCAGGCTGGCAGGTTCAACGGGGCGCGGGCCGGGTACGCATATGGGTACGCGGCCACCAAGCTCATAGAGCTAAGATCCTGAATTTATTTTCTTTTTAGGGAAGCTCAAAATGTTGGCTGGGGGACCTGGATTCGAACCAAGACTAACGGAGTCAGAGTCCGCTGTTCTACCATTAAACTATCCCCCACCATAACCACCTGAGAAACCTAGATTTTTTCGCTTTCGGTTTCCAAGATCGGGGGCGAAGTTTACAATTTCGCCCCGGCGGTGACGCTCAGATAGGTCCTTTTCTGTTCTCGGTCAAGCCCGTGTTAGCGGCCACCTTCGACAATTTCGAAGCGGCGGCGGTTGGCCTCGGCCACGTCCATTTGGTCGATGAACCGGGTATACCGTTCGACCATCGGCAGGCTCATCCCGATGTCATTGGCGATCGCCTGGGCCGTGTAACCAGCCCGGCGGCGGGTCAGCACGGCGGTCCCGCGAAGGCCGTGCAGGGTAGGGCCGCGGACGTCCTCGGGGTCGATCTCCCAGCCGTACCGCTTAACCTGAACAACCAGCCATTCCTTCCACCGGCGGCAGAGCTCCTTGCCTTGCTTGGAGGCAAGCCATCGGCCCCAGCGGGCTCGGATGCGGTCGGGCGTGTAGGGCTCGGCCCTGGGCGTATAGAGGTAGAGATCCTCCCTGAACCGCTCGATCGGCGCCTTCCAGCGGGAGTTCTCAAACCGGATTGGGGTCTCTGCCCATCGGTCGAGCTCTAGCGCCTCAGCTGCGGCCAAGGGGATGAAGAACGCTCGGCGCTTCTTGCGCGTCTTCTTCGGACGGCACCAAAGCCCGTTGTTCTCCCGATGCTCAGGGCCGAAGAGCACCAGATCGCTCTCCCGCTGTCCGGTCCATGCGCCGAGCTTTACAAACCTGACCAGGTCCGCCGGCGCATGCTCAAGCACAAAGGCTTGGGCCCACTCTGGCCAGGGCACGTGGCCGCGATCTGGAGTGTCGAGGTCGGACACATGGTCGAAGGGATTGATTGGCCGGTTGCCGAGCAACCCGAGAGGAATGGCCCAGGCCCAGATTGTCTTACCGACCGCCAGCATCTGGTTGGCCATGTAAGGTGTCTCTCGCATGGCATCACGAGCGGTCTGAACTCCTAATGGGCTGAGATCCTCGGCAGGGTAGCGCCCCCAAGCTTCAAGATCCTCGAACCGACGCATATGGACTTCATAGGTCTCCCGGGTGGAGTCGGTGTTCTTTTTGAAGTCTTCGCTCTCCCGGTACCGACGCACGAGGTTGGCGACTGAGCCCGCGGGAGCCATTGGATTGGAGCCGCCAAGAGCCTCAACCTTGGCCCAGAAGGCGGCCGAGGCTGGATCGCTCGGCAGTGGGATCCGCTTTCCTTCGTTCTTCGTTCCGCGGTTGGGAACCCAGTAATAGTACTTCTTGCCCGTCGCCTTCTTCGTGATGACGTGCACTTCCTTTGGAAGGTCAACCACGCCGCTTCCCCTTCGAGCCATTTGCGAACCTTCCGGCACTTGCAACGAACGGGTCAACAATGTTGCCCCCTTTCGATCCGAGCGCAAGGACCGGTGCGGATTGGACCGCTTTGGGAATGCCGGCGAGATGGGTGTCAACATCCGCCCATCTCCAGCGGGGCGTGCTCTCTGGAAAGCCGGGAGCTGGGGCGGGGAGTACTCCTCTTTCCACCCATTTATCCCAGGTTTCCGGCGAGACGCCGATCTCAGCGGCGCCGACTTCGCGTGAAACGTAGGCTGGTGTGCGCGAGGGAAGACGCAGGTCCGCTTTGCGGGCAGTCATGGCCGCACCTCGTTCTCAGGCTTCAGGTACCGGGCCTCAAAGCCACGAGCTCGCCGCCAGACCGTGACCTCACCGATGGGAGCCCGCGGGTAACTGGGCCGGCGGACCTCTTCGACCTCCACGATCAGCCCAGCCTCCCAATCCTTTGGGCGGCCTCGCCAATTCCAATCGGTGACAACCGCCGCGGCGCTAAAGCGCCAGCGGCCGGTGATGCGGGGAAGATCGCTCATGCCGCCTCCTGCATCTGGTCGATGTTGCAGGGGTGGACGATGAAGGTCGGGGCAACGACCCAGGGGTTGGCGTCCCAGGACTCGGGACCGTTCAACCGCTCCCAAAGGTCACGATACCAGTCGCGAGCGGTAGGGAACCATCTGCCCGGTTTCGTCGTCGCGGCGATGTCGTCCGCAAAGCGCACGAACGTATTACCGTGCCATACGCCTTCTGCGATGGCATCTTCCTCGCTGATGTCCTGCAGCCGTTCGACCTTCACGCCGGTCACGGTAAGCGTTAGGCGAGAGGCCCAGCGCGGCATGTGGATCGAGGGTGCCCATTTCACGCCATCGAAAGCACCCGGGGCATATTCTTTGAGCCCCGGCTGAGAGCGGCCATTCTTGTGCTGATGATGACCATCGATCATCATCGCGAAGTCCGCTTCCCCGATCTTACAGGCTCGGGAGCCGCCTAGGTCACGGGAGTACGAGAGCGGGGCCCAGTTCTCCCGCACATAGAGACGGTCGCCAGGGACGAAACGAGTGCGAAACTCTCCCTCAAACTTCCATGTGTCGCAGTCCTTCGGATCGCCTGATAGCCACGACCACTCGTCTGTCTGCCCCTCACTAGAACGAGAGACCACGCCAGCACTTGTGACATTGGCCGGCGGCTGCGGCTTCAGGATCCGCCGCGTCTGCGTCTTCCTGCCATCGAGGAGAGCGCGAACCATAGGCGCGGAAAAGATGATGGGTCGGTCAGTCATGGTGCTCTCCTGTAGTAGCCGTCGCGTTGAATCTGCTCATAGGCGCGACGAACCGGCTTCTGCGCTGATCTGTCGATAGGCAGAAACCACTTGCCGGAGAACTCTCCGCCAAAGGGGCTTGGATTCTCACTGATCGAGACAAGTTGGGTGTGCCCAGCTCCTCGTTGGC
Organism: Microvirga vignae; assembly: GCF_001017175.1. GTDB lineage: Bacteria > Pseudomonadota > Alphaproteobacteria > Rhizobiales > Beijerinckiaceae > Microvirga > Microvirga vignae. Next base: position 2,969 of record NZ_LCYG01000055.1, read on the forward strand.
TGTGCGGGCTCTCGATCTCGTCAACCCGCGTGATGGTGTATTCCTTGGTCACGTCGGGCGCCCACGATCGGCAATGCTCCATGACCATGCTGATGTCGAAGCGAACCTTGTCGCCGACGACGTACTTGTCCTGACGGATCATCTGCTGATCCCCTCCTTGGCTATGAGGGCGGACAGGAGAGCGGAGAGCAGGGCCAAAGCCTGATTAGACTCGCTTTGGCCTGTGAACCTCGGAGCCGCGTAGCTGGCCCATTGGTTGGTCAGCATGGTTGTGTAGTGCGGGAATGGCCGTGTCATCTTGCAGGCCATCTCGTAATGCCACCCCGGCAGCATCCTCTCTAAGAGAGCAATAGCGGCGTCTAAGGAGGAGGTGAGTTTCGGGGCGCGTAGCGCGCGCACAGAGTCGTGGCCGTCGGGCGTCTGGAAGAATCTGGCCATACCATTGTGCTTGATCTTCCAGCCATGGAGAGCGGCCCAGATTTCATAATCCAACTCCCGATCCGGCCCCTCTGCCGCCTCGATCCGCTTCAAGAGTTCCGACAGCTTGCTCATGGGGCGGAATCCTTGGGATTGAGGATCAATTGCAGAGCGCACCAAGCCATCGCCTGGTTGACAGTCTCGAAACATGAGATCGCGCGTGGGTGCCGGCCGTATTGCTGATCGCCCGATCGTTCATCTCGGACGATGATCCGGCCCGGCTCGCCACGAATGGCGAAGACCCGCTCCCGACCATCGCTCACATCCCAATGATGGGTATCGCGCTGCGCGAAGCTGAAGTAGCAGCTCATTCCGCCTCTCCTGCCTGTTGGAGGGCGGCGCGAGCACGGCGGATGTCACCAATCGTGAGAGCCGGACAACCGGGTGCAAGGCGGAGTATCGGGAAGTCGTCAGGCCGAGTTGAGAACATGCCAGGATGCTTCCCCGTCACTCCTGGCGAGATGAAATGCACCTGCTCTTCGTCGCCCCATTCTGCCAATTTCACGAACGGCTCCAGCGCCTGTGTGAGAGAGGCGAGGCGGACAGAGCCATCCTCATAGCCCTGCTTGTAGCCTTCCGCCCTGGCCTCGGTCTGGGCAAACTCCATCGCGCCTTCGCCCTCCTCTACCTTCTGCTGAAGAGAGGCGCATTGGGTCTGGGAGGATTGGAGCACATCGCGAATGATGCCTTTGACGCGATCCATCGTGAGCGCGTACCCATCGAACCCGCAGAAGGCATTCAGAAGGCGTTGCTCTGGTGTAGCAGAAGCGTCCGTGAATGGCCGCTCATAGTTCGCGAGTTTTGCCTCCAGCTTCTTCACCTTCTGCTCTGCAGCGTCGGCGCGGGCTTCTGCTTTCTTTGCCCGCACCTCTTCCCGAACAGCGACTTCCCACTGTCGTTCAGTTCGGGCGTTCGCCTCATCTCGCTCGTGTGTCAGATCCTTGATCTGCTGGGAGGAAAGGGCGGCATAGAGTGGGATCACGGTGCTATTGATGTAGATGCGTTTGACCGCAGCCTCGGCAGCTTCCCGCGTCGGGTATGCGTGGGTTGTCCCTTGGACGAGCGGCAGGAGGCCCCATGCGACCGGCTCCCCCTCACGCCCGCTTGTCTCATGAGATGCGAGGGCGGCGAGAACAGCATGAAGCTCTTTCACCAAATCCCAAGGACCGCCGTACACGGTGTATTTAAGCACGATATCGGTGATCTGCCTTTGCGCCTCTCTGATCGTGTTCTCAGACATTGAGTGCGTTCCATTCAGTGAGGGGCATGGAGTAAGGGGTCATGAGCGGGTGGCGTGGATGCCCGTCCTTTGCGATGCCGAGGCAATGCAATCGTTTACCGAGCTGCTGCGCCATTGTGATGATGCCGTGGTAGCGGTCTCGTAGAAGGGGTGGTAGCTTCGCCATCGGTCCCCAAGCAGCAACGATAGCGGTGGCCTCGCCCATGATTGCTCGGAGATGCTCATCGTTGTCTGGCCCAACGGCACAACGATAATCGAGCCCTCGCAGAGCTTTGATGTCTGTAGCCCTGAAGGCAAACAGGTTGCCAACCACGATCCGGCTATAGCTGTGCCGCTCGGCAAAGCCCCTTACCTTCCGGATCGTGGCATCATCCTGCTCAGCGTCGGCTGTTGACGGATTGACCATGATGAAGGCGAGCGTTCCCCGGCATGGCGACAATTCACGCTCAAGGCGGTAGCGGTAGAGCCCACAAGGCGAGATGATCGCGCTCATCGTCCTGCCTCCTTGTTGGGGGTGAGAGCGGCTTGCAGGCACCGTGAGCATGGCTGTCCGTCCGTAGGGCAGTCGTCGCAGCGAGGGGCTAGGCGGGTGCGTGACCGCACCTCCTTCTGTGTGGATTGGAGAGCGGAGCGGGCGCGTTGCATTAGAGGGCCTTCAGGATCGAACCCAAGATCCTCTTCAACGTATTTGTCGTTCGTCTCCACGATGTCCGTGAGCGCTCTCGTCAGTTCATCCAGGCGGGATTGGAGGCACTTGACCTTCGCCTGTTCCGTCCTGAGGCGGATGGAGAGGAGGGCGTTCTCGTTGATCTTCCCAGCAAGATCGCACAGAAGTTCCGCGTTATAGCGGTCCATCTCCTCAGTCGGCTCTCTCGGCGCCATCGCATACTGTCCATTGGTCATGAACGGGCTTCCTTGAACATGGGACGAGGCTGCGATCATGCGGCCACTGCGGTCGGGTCAATGATGGTGAGGAAATCGTGAGGGGCGACGATGCGCTCGGCCTCGTCGCGTAGGTAGCGCCCGGCCCGGCTCGCGTCGGTCGTATACCCGGCCGAGCAGGAGCGATAGTAGGCATCCTTCTCTTTGCTCCAGATCAGGAAGACCGGAGCATCGCCGAAGAGCACCCGGCGCAGGGTCGCGGCGCGCTCGAAGTTCATCGCGATCACGGCCTTCGAGAGTTCCGCTTCCAGCCGCTCCCTGCGAGCCCGCTCGTTGCGCTTGACGCGCAGGCCTTCCGGCTTCTCGACAAGGATCTCATGCGTCGCGAGGTTGCGCAGGCCGTAGGCCCCGACCACGACCCACCACATATTGTTGATGTTATAGAAGGCCGTTCCGCGGCAGATCCGGCCCTTCCGGTCGAGGAACCATACCTTCGAGCCGTGCTCGATCGTCCTCTCGTCGCGAGAGGTGCAGTTGTAGGCGTAGCGAGGGACTGGGCGGCCGAGTTCCTTGTCTTTGTGAACGCTCGCAGCATAGTCTCGCGCGATATACTCCGCGGCCGTGATCCCGCCGACCGAGGGCAGCTCGGACCGGCCCGGCGCGGCGATCGCCACGATCGCGCGCTCTTGGAGCCAAGCCGCGATGCGGCGGTGCAGGAGCCGGAAGCGCAGCCGGTCGAGGTAGGTCATGCGGGCGAGCTTGCCGAAGTCGTATTCCCTGCCGTTGGGGTTGTCGATCGGCCATGTCTCGGCCCAAACCGTGACCTCGATCGCCCGGCCGGTGATGCGGATCTTCGCGCGCAGATCGCCGCGCTTCGCGAGGCGGTTTTGAGGGCTCAAGATGCGGTGACGCTTGTGAACCTTCGGATCTTGTCCGACGGTCCATCCGAGATCGCGCAGGAGCCGGTTGAGCCCGCCGTAGATCTCCCTCTCGAAAGTCGGATCGTTGGGATCGTCCTGCCAGATCCCGATTGAGGTGTCGTGCGATCGCAACTCGATTTTGCGTGTGATAGTCATGAGCGGACTTCCTTGAGGAATCCACTGTGCTCGGCTGCCACAACGCGAGACAGATCAGCAGCCAGCGGCACAGTGGTAGGGGATGGTTGATACGGGCGGCAGTTGCTGCCCTTGGTGAGCCAGATGCGCTCGACACGTGCGTTGTGCTCTGCGATCTGCTCGGTGAGCGTCTTACGGATAAGGAGAGGCGGGATGCGGATGGGTTGGTTCATTTCGACCTCCGCTCAAGCGTCCCGTCCATCCTCCGCTTCCAAGGCGAGTCTTTGCTGCCTGGGATCGGAGGGCCCTTGCGTTGCCTGATGCCAATGTGATGGCGCTTCCGTCTCTTGGCTTGGGCGCCGGCGCTATGGTCGACTGCATCCTTGGCGGCCTTGTGCCAGAGGTGGGCGGGACCGAGGTTGCCGCTCTTGTCCTCGTCCGATCCGCCGTTCTCTAGAGCGATCAGATGCTCAATGAACCAGTCTTCCCGTGCCCCGTCGATCGGCTCATGGCAGAGGACGCAAATGCCCTTGTGCATCTCCCAGATCTTCAGAGCACGCCGCGGCGTCATGCGTCGGCGTTTCGTTGTGCCCACGTCCTCGCAGATACGGAAGACCATTAGCGAGCCTTCCTCTTCATAGCCCGTACCTCGCGGCGGAGCTGCTTTAGGCGCAGCTGCCGGAGCTTGGCCTCATCGTCGCGCGTACTTTGGTGCGCCTGGCGCTTGCGCTGGATGCGCGTCTGCAGGTGCTCGATCTCGGCTTCAGGCGATGCTGTGGGCATTGATCAGCCTCCGACCGCCGCGTTGCCCACGCCAATCCGCATCGGCATCAGAAGGGCATCATGCCCTCGATCAGCATCCGAAACTCCCAGGACCCTGATCGGGCTTCCGGCATCCTGTTGATCGAACAGGACGTGCTCTCCCGCAAACTTTGAGAGGACGGGGGCCAGACGAGCTCGCGACACGCCGAAGCCAAAGTCTGACTGCTTGATCTCCGCCTCCACCTCCTCGCGAGCATCGCCTAGGGAGGCGTGCGCACCCGAGAGGACAAGGACGTTGTCGCCGGGCTGGACGGAGATGCCGGCGCCCTTTTCGTCGATGGCGCCGAACCGGTTGAGTGCTGCTGCCATGGCGCCGCGGTCGACCGTAGCAGACCGTCCCGACAATTGGGGCAGCAAGCGCTGGTAGTCGACGAAGGTGCCCTGCACCAGCTTGGATACGAAGCGGGTCTCCCCAACGATAGCGCCGATGAGGTTCTCGCTGACCGTCAGCCGGATGTCGCCGTCATCTGGAGCCATTCTGGCCAGGGTGGCGAGCGCTTCAGTCGGGATCGTTACGCCGGGCATATCCGTGAGACCTGCCGGCATGTCCATAATCTGGCGCGAGAAGACGATGCCGTCGATCGCGACGAGAGCTAGGTGAGGGCGCCTTTCGTGTTGGACGATATGAAGGTGCGCTCCCCAGAGATGGGGGCGGTCCTGCATTGTTGCTGCAGCGAACGAGACTCGGTTGATCGCGTTCTTGAGAACCCGGCCAGGAATATCGAACGATGCGCCGTCTGCCGCACCTAGATCCGGATGCAGATCGGCAGGCTCGGTTGCCAAGCGGTAGCGAGACCGGCCTGAGGCCACCACGCAGCGCCCTGAGGTGGCATCTGCCTCGAGCCTGACCTGTGCGCCGGCAGCAAAGCCGGACACGATGCCTCGCAGGGCCTCGCCAGAGAGACAGATCGTCCCGGGCCGATCGATAGCCGCTGGAATGGTGGTGAGCGTCTGTCGCTCAAGGTCAGTCGTGCGCAATACGATCTCGTCGTTATCGGCGCACATCCATACGCATCCAGTCACCGGGATAACTGGTTTCTTGGCGAGAGTGTCGGACACCCGCTTCAGGGCAGCATCGAGAGCGGAGCGCTCAACAGAAAGGGCCATATTCAGGCTGGACATGGTAAGCCTCAGATCTGGAAGGTGGTCTGGATGAAGGCGGGGGAGGGAGGAGGCACGAACACCAGCAATGGCGCGGTCATGGCCTCGTCATAGGCCTCCTGGCACTGCGCCTGGCTGCTGTATTTTGGGCTGCAGAAGCACTCGATGCGCCGAGCAGCATCCAGAAGCAGGCCCGTATCGATCAGGTTGATGGCTTCCTCGGCCAGCTTGCTCGCAAGAGCGTGATCTTCAGCGCTGGGCCCGGTCGTCTCATCATCATCCTCGTCGGCGAAATAGGTGAAGTCGCATTCGTCAGTCGAGAGGAAGGTGTCGAGTACATCGCGCGCCTGGCGCGGCTCGTTGTCCTGCAGCAGCTGAAGCGCCTTTGCGAAGACATCCTCGATGGAGCCCATAGCTGTGATGTCAAAAAGGTGGTACATGCTCACCACTCCGTTGAAAGATCGTCGTAGGATTCCCGGGCGCGCTGTTCTGGCGTGGACGCAACACGAGCCTGTTCGCGAATTGTTTTGAGACGGCGCATTTCGTGGCGCACTGACGCGATCGCGAGGGGAATGAGCAGGATCCCTACCGGCACGATCACATAAAGAACTTCCATCAGATCCCCCATCGGTTCGATTTTTTGTAAGAGGTACGGGCGAGCTCATCGCGCTCCGCGGCGGATGACCGGCGTCGTCGTTCGGGAGGCGGGCCGCGCAGGGGCGGATGCGCTGCGAAGCCCTTTGCGTTCGCGATGTAGGCCAGCGTGTCGACGTGGCAGATGTGTTCGGGCATGCACGTGCAGCCCTGAAACTTGCCCGCCAAGTCGGTCTTGATCTCATCGAACGTCGGACGCTCTGGCAGCTGCAGCGGAAGGCAGGTCAACACCTCGCGCGGCAGGCGCTGAAGAAGCCCATACATCCATAGGCAGTGCAGTTCGCGAGCGGCCCACAGGCGGTTCTTCCTGGTGAAGGGCGCATAGGCCGTGCGTGTTCTCTTGGTTCTCAGCAAGGCCAGTGCTGCCGGATGGTCAGTACCAAACGGGTTTGCATACTTGGCCGGCAGCGATACGCATGCTTTCATCATGACAGCACCAGGAGCGTGGCGACTGTCACAAGACTGCAGACGAGAGCGTACCAGGCGATCCGGTTTGCCGCGTGGCTGTAAGCCTTAGGGATGGGCCGGGTGAAAGACATCACGCGGCCTCCGCTTCCACGAGAGCGGCTTCCACTGCTTCCAAGAACTCACGCTCGGCGCGCTCTGGGCTCCAGTACCGAAGTGTTACACCCAACGGCTCGCCCATGTTGCTCCATGGCACCGGAGGGGCGCTCATGTTCTGGGTTGCTTCGTCCGTGAGGATGCGATTGTCGGCTTCCTTGACCGCCTTCGGCATCGTCGCAGAGAGACCGAACCGCTCAGCAACGCAGAGCATGATTTCGCCCTCGGCTTCCCGGTAGCCCGTTAGGAACGGCTTCACCGGCCGCGGCACGTCAACGAGATAGGCCTCGCTTGCATCGTGCAGCAGAGCCCAGAGGCGATGCTTTGGCTCAACGACCTCAGACAGAAGAACCGAATGCTCTGCGACACTGTAGAAGCGCTTGCAGTGGCCCGTGTAGCGGCAGAGCATGGACAAGGCGTGCGCGATATCCTGAAGGCGAATGTCCCCTGCGCGTGGATCCATCGGCCAGAACTGAGCGCCGGAATAGGTCTGGATCCAATCGCCGCGGCGCTGTGTTGTGCTGCTCATGCCGCCCCTCCGAAATCGACATCGATCCGATCCTCATCCGTTCCGCCGCAAGGGCAGGGGGAGAGGGCGATAGAGCCGGTGACCGGGCGCTTGTGTGGGAAGATTCCACGGCCCGTGCAGGCAGGGCAGAAAATGAGGCCGCTCGTGAGCAGGCTGTTGAGACGATCTTGGGCCTCATCCACCTGTTGTTCGCTGACATCGGAGCACATGACACGACGACGGCGAGGGAAAGCGAGGACGTTGTTCATGGTGCGCTGGCGCATTAGGCGGCCTCCGCAGTCTCAACCGGGGCGCCAAGCCGCTGCGTCAGCAGCTCGCGAAGGCGGTTCGCCAGGACGACAGCGACACCGATGTTCCGCTTTTGAGCCGAGACTGTTCGAGCAGCTGCAAGTTCTGCCTCAAGATCGATCTCGTCAAAGGCCTCCAGCAGCTTCGATCCTGCATCCCGCCATTCCGGGTTCTCCGAGAGAACCTCGCAGATTGCCGTAATGATCGGGGCCACAAGCAGGCCCGTATTTTCGCCGGTCTCTGTAATGCATTGAAGAGCCGTGATGAGTGTATCCCGACCATGGCGCTTGAACATCCGCTCGATGGCAGTCACTGCCATCGTCTCGCCTGGCTTCTGGAAGTTCGCAGCGACCGGATAGCGTAGCGCCGTCACGCCGGCGCAGTCGCACACTTCCTTGATTGCGACCGCATCAGGATCACCGGACAGAACCGCCGCATGAAACATCGCCATGGCGCTCATCTTGGTCGTGGCGCCGTTGATGGCCTTGAAGGCCGCAGCCTGGCCGGTCCGATCCAACAGGATCACAGCGCAGGGCACCTGCTCAAGCCCGCAGATCGCGGCGGCTGTGGTGCGGTGCTGTCCGTCGACAATAGCGTACTTGCCACCCTCCACCGGGGAGACGATGACCGGCGCGAATTTGGACCAGGAGAACTCAGCGGTGATGCGCCGGATGTTCTGCCGCCCGGTACCGGTGATTTCGCGCTGGTAGCTGGGGTCAACGACCAGATCGGCGATCTTCAGCCATTGCAGCATCGCTGCAGAGCCGAAGTCTGTCGGGTGCGGGAAGTTCTCCAGCCCCAGAGTGGAAATCGGGCGCGGCTCCATCTCAGCGACCTTCCTCATCCGTATCGCCATCACGGCGGTTGCCGGCCGGGCTAGGCTCAATGGTGAAGGGACCATTCGCGGCCATGCGGTTGGCCTGTTCCAAGGCAAGAGGGCCAAGCTGTTCGATTTCGCCGGGGTCGAAGAAGGCACGAAGCCGCGCCTCGCTGCATACTTCCCAATCCTGCGTGATTTCGATGATCTTGAGCGCCATCGCCCTGATCTTCGCCTTGTGGAAAGAGGCGGCGCGGGCGTCCCATTGGATCCGCATGTTGGCAAATGCCTCTTCCCAGGTGTCGGCATAGGCGTAGAGGGTGCCCTCTGATCTGCCGGTGATACCGTTGGGATAGAGCGACATTCCGATGGTGCGGCCCGACTGCTCAGGCCTGTGCCGTCCCTCGTCAATCCAAACGGTGAGTTCAGCTTGCGGACCGACCAGATCGGCCAACGCGCGGCATTGAGCTTTGATTTCCTGCGGTGTCATCGGCTCAGCCTCCCAGCGCCACGCAGGAGAGGCCGACAACGCCGATCAGGAACACGACAGCAAAGCCATCGCGGGCGACTTCAAGAAGGAAGGTGGAGAGGGGTTGCATAGGGGCTCATCCGTTGATGGGATGAGCTTATTGCTACGCCATGTAGCAGCATGCGTCAACGGAAACTTTCACGAATTGTAGCAAATAGGCTGTCTAGTGGAGAAATGGAGATTATCCCCTCTTTCCACCTCGCTTAGCCGGCTCGTGGATAGATTCCTGTGTTTGGGAACTCTGTTCTTGTTCCGTTCGGCTCCCTGAGTCAGGTTGCCGCAGTCAACAGGAGAGACAACATGTCCAGTCAGGCAGTTCAGGATGATTATGGTGATGACTATCGAACGAAAGTCCCACGCTTCCAGCTATTGCTGAATTGCTACAACTGCCAGCGGCCGTCGTCCCGGTACATGCAGGCTGTCCCGCCCGAGATCACGACTGAGGACGAGTTGATTGAGAGCGGCCTGCTGGCCAAGCAGTCGTTCCTCTGCGGAAAATGCGAGTGTCCGATAGGGACGATCACAGGAGTGAAGGTCGAGTGGATCGACGTCCCCTATTGATCAGTCGGGTAGTGGACGCTGCGCACAAGAGCGAGGATCCTAACCTCGTTTCCGTCGTCCGGCTGGAAATCCCGGGGCACAACGATTGGCTTGTGCTTCGGATTATCCGACCGGGGATGAAATTCGATGCGGTCTTCGTACAGTTCAATCTCTTTGACGGACCACTCACGCATTTGGCCGCCAAACTTCGTGCGTTCGACAACGACCTTCATGCCGTCCCGGAGCGGCACCTGATTTTCGAGGTCCTCAAAGTCGACACATAGGACGAATCCTCCTTCTAACATTGGAGGCCGTGCCTTGTTCATGGAGTCGCCTTCGATCTCGAAAGCCATCTGGCGCGCGTTCGGGTACTTCATATCCGCAGGGCCTGTGATCCTTTGCGGCTCATCGTCGAAGATCTCATCAACCTCGCGGAACGAACCGGCCGCAACTTTTCCAGCTACGACATACTCGCCCAAGGCTAAGTCCGCGGGCTTTAATTGCGGCGGCACTTCGTCGCCTCCCGTCTTCGGACCGCCTTTTCCAGTGATCAGCCATCCATGAGCTACGCGGAAGGCGCGAGCATAGGTTTCGGCCTCGTCAGGGGAGAAGTCCCGCCCGCCTGGTTGCTCGGCTCTCTCATGGGAATTGTATGTGCTAACAGGTATTCCCAGAGCGCGGGCAGCCGCACTCTTGGAAGAATACCCTGCTTGTGTTCTGGCCCAAGCTAGCCGTTCGCCCCGAGTTTTCATTTCCCATTTTGTAGCAAATGAACTGCTACGATGGGTGTTGACTTCATCTGCTACGTACTGTAGCAAAGAAGGATGAAGACAGTTCATGACATTATCGCCTTGTGGCCATCCGCTTCCGAACTGGCCCGTGATCTTGGCCTCAAGCGTGAGAGCCATGGCACTGTGATGAAGGCCCGCGGATCGATCCCCGTTGTGCATTGGCCGCGTCTCATAAGCGCCGCCAAAAAGCGGGGAATTAAGGGCATCACCTACGAAGTGCTTGTGAATGCACATGCTCGTCCCTCGTGTGGCGAGGGCGCATCTCTGGAGCGCCAGTCAGCCTCCTCGAAGAAGGAAGCTGCATGATGACGCGCCGGTCCCCATGCGCCAATGCGGCTTTGTTGTCCTTGCTCCTATCAAAGCACACTCCTGCTACAATTCGTATTACTCTTATGAGCTATCGTAACCATTTGGAGTTACGAAGATGAGATACAGTTCTTTCTCCGATCGTCGTGAGAATAGACGGCGCAAAGTACGTTACCGCCTGACCGCATCGGGCGAGTTTTACTTCCTTACACAGGATGGATGGCTACTTGTTCGGAGGGCGAAGTGAGCCCGTTGCTGTTTTCACGTTCCTCCCCCATCGGCCTAATGCCCCCTGCCGATGGCACCTGCGCGGGCGACCTCTTCAAAGGACTGAGTGTCGCCCGCGCCTTTCTTCTTCTTTCCACCCTTCGGCAAAAGCTGCTTCAGCACCTTCAGAACATGGGCGCGCACCTCTCTGTTCTTCGCGCCCTTGCTCCCCCGCTTGCTGTCTTTGCCGTCACCCATCGTACCAGCCCCTTCTCCATGCCTACCGTTATCGGCGGGTCGGATGGGAATTTCATCTTCAATCGTAACCAGAACATCAATGGAACTCTGGCATGACCCAAGAACGCGGTCGCACCCTTCCTTTCTCGGGCTTCAAAGCCGCGTGGCGGATGCTTCTCGACACCCTTGGCGGGGTCTCGGCTGTCGAACGGGCAGGCATCACTCGTGGCAGCGCATCGCTCCTGTCTCGATATGGCCAGGTGCATGAGAGCGCCTTCACGCCGGTCGATATCATGTACGAGATCGAGAAGGCTGTTGTGGAGGCTGGTGGGCGTCCCGAGTTCCTCTTTGCCTATGCCGACGCTCTCGGGTTTGCCGTCGCTCCAAAGGCAGCACTCGAGAACCCTATGCCGGTTCTCGACCATGCCGCCGTCGAGGCTATCGGGGCACTTGGCCGGGTCGCCTCTGCTTTCCATGAAGCTGCCCGCGATGGCGTGATCACGCCGAGAGAGGCTGAAGGCCTCGCAACAATCGGCTCGCGTGCTGAAGCCGAGATCCACGAGTTCACCGAAGCTGCGAAGGCCCGTGCCGCGAAAGGCGGTGCACGATGATCGAGATCGAACGCAGGCAGGAGCTGGATACTCTCTCAGCCAGTATTGAGGCACCATACAACCGCATTGCCTACTGCGCGAACCGGATCGGTGACATTCGCAAGTACGGAGTTCACGGCGGGAAGATCATAGATGCCGCTAGCAAGCTTCTTGGCTGGGCCCGAGCTCTGACACGTACCCGTATGATGATGATTGAGGAGCGGGGTCTTTGGGGCGCCGCTGCATTCCTCGAGTCCGTGTATGGGCACGACGAACTGTTCAGGGTTTCGTCGTTGGACAGGAGGCTGCTGGGCTGGGTCTACGTTGCCCGTCTGAGGGATGACCGAGACGTCCTGAAGGTTGGATTCTCGCGCAACCCAGAGGCCCGCATCGAGAAGCTTTCTCAGGAGTATGGGGTTCGTCTGGAACTGGTTTCGACAACTCCTGGAACCATGCTCGACGAATTTGCCGACCACTGTAGCCGCGGGCCCAGCGGCATTCTCGGGGAATGGTTCTTCGCGCCCGGGATCAAAGGGCGAACCATCCCCGATTTCCTTCTTTCACGAGCTTGGCCCACAAGGATTGGGAGTGCCGCCTGATGCACATCACCCCAGAACGCGCCCGTAGTATCGCTGACAGTATCGACGCCTACGACGCTGATATCGAGCTTCATCAAGCGGGCAAGAGAGAAACCTATGCCGATCTCCGGACGGAGCTTGAGTCGCTCGGCCTGGACCGTGCCACTGTGTCTCTTGAGATCGCCGCGCTGAAGGCGGCAATCGCCATGCGCCGCAAGCGCCGCGCCGACCCGGAGAAGGTCGACGAGAAGGACGCCGTGACGTCGGATTACTTCGAGGCAATCGACGTCCTCGCGCGTGAGCGCGTGGCGCGCGTACGCGAGAAGCCGGTGGTTGAGGGCATGACTGAGCTGCAGCGCCGCTATGGGATGGGAGCCTGATCATGGCCGTGCCTTTCCCGGAGCCCGTCACACGCGAGCAGATGCAGACCAACCGTCGGCACCTGGACGCAGTGTTTTTCCCTCAGCGCGGTCGCGTGAAGAACCTCTTGCCTGAACCGGACGAGGTGATTGAGCCTGAGCCCGATCAGGAGCCGGACGAGAGGCCGGAACCGACCCGACCCGTCCCGAGCGAGAGCGAGGCGCAAATCCTCGACGCGGTCGCCACCCGGGCCGAGATCACAGTCGAGGACCTGCTCAACAGCCTGTCGAAGCCGGCCGCTCTGGCGCGTCAGGTAGCGGCCGTGGTCCTCACCCGCTCCCTCACATCCGACCCCACCCATGCGGCTATGATCTGCGGGCTGACCTTCGGCGCCGCCAGCCGGGCGTTGCAGGAGTTCGACCCACTTCTGAGCGCGCAGGCTCTGCCGATTATCAACGACCCTCTCGCCTGCGTCTCTCCGCTCTGGAACCATGCGGTTGTCAGCCTCCAGGATCGTCGGACGGCGACCCTTGCGGAATGCCTCATGGCTGCCTCGCGTGCCTCTGGCGTCTCCCTCCACGACATGAAGACGGAGCGGCGCACGCAATCGCACGTTCGGGCCCGTCAGATCGCCATGTGGCTCGCCACGCAGTTCACTCTCATGTCTCTGCCTTCCATCGGCCGGAACCTCGGCGGACGGGATCATACGACTGTGCTGCACGGCTCGCGGGTCGTTGCCAAGATGGCCGCCACGATCACGCCTAGTGACCACTGGGGCCTTCAAGAATGGGCTGATGCCATCTGGGCTGCCGAATGGCGCCCCAGCAATGGGAAGGGGTTCAGAGCATGATCACTGGCCTCACCCGCAAGCAGAATGAGCTTTTCCGGTTCATCGCTGGATACATGGATCGCCATGGCATTGCGCCATCCCTGGATGAGATGACAGAGGCCCTGGACCTCAGCTCCAAGAGCTGCACGCACCGACTCCTGGTGTGCCTTCAGGAGCGGGGTTGGATCCGGCGGGAGAAGAACCTGGCACGCGCTCTCATCATCGAGGATGCGGCAAGGGCGCGTCTGCGCCAGGCAGGTGCCGCATGAAGAGCCAGCGCAAGCGCCGCGTCATCATCCGCGAGACGAAGATCCAAGCTGCCGTAGTTGAGCACTGGCGAAAGCTGGGGCTCCCCGACACGCTAGTGGCTGCGATCCCAAACCAGTATGCCTTCGGGCAGGCTGGCCTCACCAAGGGCGTGTTCGATCTGTTGGTGCTCGGCGGCGATGTCGGCATCGGCCTCATCGAGCTCAAGGCGGATGACGGAACGCTCAGCGATGAGCAGAAGGAGTTCCGCCGGCTCCTGATCATCAACGGGATCTCCTACGCCATTACCTACGGCCGTGATGAGCCGATCACGGTACTTGAGGGCTGGGGTGTCGTGCGTAAGCAGGTGAGGGCGGCGGCATGACATACCCGTTCTCCGATCTGCCACAGCGGCACTTCAAGCTCATCATGGCTGACCCTGCTACGCGATTTGCCGCAGGAACGAAGGGCCGCCCACAACACTACCCGCGTATGTCGGATCATGAGATTGCCGCACTTCCCGTTGGCGATCTCGCGCACCCTGACGGCTGCTGGCTGCTGCTGTGGGTGACCTCTCCCAAGCTCTATCGCCCCAAAGGCGCACGCACCAAGCTTTCGCCGCAGGAGATCGCTGCGGCTTGGGGCTTCCGGTATTCAGGCCGCGCTTTCGTCTGGGTCAAAACGGAGCGCGCTGAGTGCGATCCTCTGGTTGTATTCCCCAGGGGCGGTCTGTTCATGGGACAGGGCTACACGACCCGCAAGAACGCGGAGGATTGCTTACTTTTCCGCAAGGGCTCGCCGAAACGGAAATCAGCCTCTGTCCACGAAGTCATTCTCTCGCCTGTTCGAGAGCATTCCCGCAAGCCGGACGAGGCTTATCGGCGCGCCATGCAATATGCGGACGGTCCTCATCTTGAGCTGTTCTCCCGCGAGTCTCGTGCCGGGTGGACCACGTGGGGCAACGAGGCCACCAAGTTTGATGAGGCAGCAGCATGACTATAACCGCTACCGATATCTGTCATGCCCTCATGAAGCATTACGCGCCGCCATCGCATCGCGTGTTCTTCGAGGTGTCGAACGACACAGGAGCTAAGGCCAGACGCTGGATTGATGCCGTTGCCGTGGGGATCTGGCCTTCCACCGGTCATGAGATTATCGGCATCGAGATCAAGGTCTCTCGCGGGGACTGGAAACGCGAACTCGCCATGCCTGAGAAGGCGCAGAGCCTCATGCGCTTCTGCACAAGGTGGTACCTGGCGTGTCCTGAAGGCCTCGTGAAGCCCGACGAGCTACCGGCGACCTGGGGCATGCTCATTTACCGGGACGATGGGACGATCAAGAACAAGGTCCAGGCCAAGCGGCTCGATCCTGAGCCTCTGACGCCAGGCTTCATGATGGCCGTACTGCGCAATGCCTCGGCGGTGGATATGGAGCTTGTGTCTCGCCTCGTCGCGGATCAGGTGAAAGAGAAGCGGGCCTCCTTTGAACGGGAGGTCGAGCGGGCCGTCGAGCGGCGTATCCAGGATGTGTCGTCGAACCAGAAGCGCGCCCTCGAGATCGCCGAGAAGCTGAAGGCCATCACCGGGGAAGATCTGCTTCGTTGGGGATTCGATGATCAGGCTCTCGCTGCGGCGTACCTGTTCATGAAAGCTTCGCGCGTGCACAGCGTACAGGGATTTGGTCCAAGCGACCTGCCGGGTGTGATCGATGCCCTAGGCCGGGCGCAGGAGACGCTGACGAAGATCTTCAATCAGCCTCTGTTTCAGGAACTGCGTGCCGCAGTCGAACGCGCGCCAAAGGCGGGGAGGGCGGCATGAGCGCTTTTCATCAGCAGAATTTCTTCCAGGGTGGGCAGAGGCTCGTTTATGACGAGGCGATCGATCTGACCCTGCAATCTCTCCAGGCGTATGGCCCACAACACGACCATTGGGCAGTGGCTTGGTCCGGCGGGAAGGATTCTACCGCGACCCTGACGCTCCTCGTTCACCTGATCGAGGTTGGCCGCCTACCAAAGCCCAAGACGCTGTCAGTGTTCTATGCGGACACTCGCCAGGAGCTGCCACCGCTGGCTGCTGCAGCTGGTGAGGTCATGGAGGGGCTGAAGCGCCGCGGGAATTGGATACGAACCGAAGTCGTCAGGGCGCCCCTCGACAAGCGGTTCTTGGTTTACATCCTCGGCCGAGGTGTCCCGCCTCCGAACAACAACACGCTGCGCTGGTGCACTCGCCAGATCAAAGTCGATCCGATGGCAGCCGCTGTCGAGAGAGCCCTGGCCGATCTGCCGGGAAATGAGCAGGTGCTCATGATCACGGGCGTGCGTCAGGGAGAAAGTGCAATCCGTGATCGCCGCATTGAGATGAGCTGCGGTAAGGATGGAGCGGAATGTGGCCAGGGCTGGTATCAGAAGACCCTCCCAGAGGCTAAGGGCATTCGCGGCAGGATTGCGACCCTTGCTCCACTCCTGCACTGGCGGGTTTGCAACGTCTGGGATTGGCTGAAGATCTATGCCCCGATGCCGGAGTATGGCGGCTGGGCCACGCGAGTGGTTGCAGATGCCTATGGAGGTAATGAGGCCGAGGAGATCAACGCCCGCACCGGGTGTATCGGCTGCCCGCTCGCGAGCGAGGAGAAGGCCCTCAATACCATCCTGCTCAATCCGGACTGGCAGTACCTATCACCACTTCTTGGTCTCAAGCAGATCTATCGTGAATTGCGCGAGCCGCGGCACCGCCTTCGCAAGGCTGGAGCGGAGACGCTGAAGAATGGCTCTATCGCTAAGAACCCTCAGCGAATGGGCCCGCTTACTTTCGAAGCGCGCCTTATGGGGCTCTCGCGTGTGCTGGAGATACAGGCGGCCTGCAATGAAGCGGCAGACCGGCTCGGCCGGCCGCGCATCGATATCCTGAATGCGGAGGAAGAGGCTCGCATTCGCGAGCTGATTGATCTCGGCACTTGGCCCAATGGCTGGGACGGCGATGAGCCGAATGCCGCTGATCCTCTCGAGTATCTCGTTTATGGGGACGGCTCTATGCAGCTGATGATGACATGATTATCCGTCGTCGCCGCACCCGCAACTTCACCACGATCGACAACGGGGTCTTTGACGACCAAGAGCTGTCTCCTGAGGCTTTGGGCGTGCTGTCCTACCTGCTCAGTCGCCCGAACAACTGGGAGGTTCAGCCAGATCATCTGCGTTCCCGCTTCGATATTGGCCGCGACAAGCTCCAGAAGATCATGCGTCTCTTGCGTGAGCGAGGCTATGCCCGGATCGAGTATGAACACGACAAGGCAACCGGCACGTTCCGCAACTGCGGCTATGTGATCTGTGATGAACCGGTCATGATCAAGACGGTTCAGCCCGTTGGGGAAGTGGCTTCTGATGCTGTCGCTGAGGCTATCGAAACGGCCGATTTGACGAACGAAAGCGACGTTCACCGTGTGCCTGAAAACCCGGCTCACGGTGAAACCGTCAGCCGGGAAAACCGTCTCACGGTAAAACCGTCTGCCGGTAAATCCGGCTCGAAAGAAGAAACAAAGACTGAAATTAAACAAAACCCCCATACCCCCAAGGGGGATTTGGGCGAGGGATCTTCGATCGATTTGGAAGAGATCCCCTCCAAGACTGCCAGCGCTCGCTTTGAGCGCCTCCGGGAGGCATGGCCAGCAGATCCGACGATCAACTGGGAGCGCGTCGAGAGTGGCTTCTACCGCATGCCGGTCGAGGACCAGGAGAACGCCTCCAAGATCGCCAAGCGGTATGTCGAATTCTGCCGACGTGAAGGGCGCAAGCTGAAGGCTCCGCAGAACTGGCTGCGCGATAAAGGCTGGGCTGGCTTCCTCGAGGAAGAGCGCAAGGCTTCTGCCGCTGTCGAGCGCGGCCGCACGATGGTCTGGGTCATGGAAGGTACTCGGGCCTGGGACGCCTGGCGCGGATGGTACGAGGCCAAGGGCAAGGTGCCGAAGGTTGCCATGCAGGTGAAGGCCGAGAAGGGCTTCGGCAACTACTTCCCGACGCTGTTTCCGTCGGCGGCTGAGTGACAATCGAAGGAAGGTTTGAGGTAATGGCAGGCAGTGTGAACAAAGTAATTCTGGTGGGCAATCTGGGACGTGATCCCGAGGTACGCCACACCAACGACGGCAGGAAGGTCGTGAGCTTCCGTATGGCGACTTCCGAGACGTGGAAGGACAAGGCCACCGGCGAGCGCAAGGAAAAGACCGAGTGGCACTCGGTGGTGATCTTCAACGAGAACCTGGCGCGCGTGGCCGAGCAGTACCTGAAGAAGGGATCGAAGGTTTACGTCGAGGGGAAACTCAAGACGCGCAAATGGGAAGATCAATCAGGCACAGAGCGGTACACGACCGAGGTGGCGCTCGAGCAGTTCCGCGGTGAGCTCACGTTGCTCGATGGCGCCGAGCGCAGAGCACCCAGTGAGGACGATTACGGGGAGACGCGCACGCGCTCTCAGGATTACGGCGCAGCCAAGAGCGGCACGGTCCAGCGCGGCGGCAGTCTCGGCGTCTCACGCAATCATGATCTCGACGACGACATCCCGTTCTAGGAGCAAGCGTGTCGAACCTCCCCAGCTTCGCCCTGTCTGCCAATCCCGGTAGCGTTCACTACTTCCGCTCACCCATCATCATCGAAGTCCTGATCCGCCCATGACCGCTCCCACGAATGCCGGCGCTGGAGCGCCGAAGTCCACCCGCCGCGAGCTCGCCCACCGGATTGCAGAGCTGACCGGGGAGGGCATGTGCGCCCGCGAGATCGCCCTAGCCCTCGGTATGAGTCGTCAGCGCGTCATGAAGATCGCGGCGCAGTACGGTGTCCGCCTACAGCCGCGTGGTGGCTCGCGGCGGATCAGCGGTCAGTTCAGCGGCCGCGATTTCGCGGTCCTGCAGGCCTTGGCCGCACAGGCCGGGTGCAGCCCTGGCGCCATGCTGGTGCGCGTGGCGCGGATCACTCTTGAGGAAGGGCAGGCGGTCGCAGCCCGCAAGCTCGGGCGCGATGCGCTGCCCCGGCGCCGCTATACCCGGAGGGGCTGATATGCGCACCCTCTGTTCTCCGCTCGCCTTGGCCCTCTGCGTCGGCTTGGCCTTTCTGTTCTACGGCCGTGATGGCGCCTGGGGCGCTGTCCTGGGCTGGGCACTCTACCCGGCCTGCAGGGGCATTCTCATGGCCGCCCTGGCGCAGATCAGGGGGCGCTGATGACCGCGCGCCCGGCTTCCTTCGATGCCGAGGTCCTGGCAGCCCGCCAAGTGCTGATGGGCACCGCCATGAAGCTCACCAGCAGCAAGGTCGCGGCCGAGGACCTGGTGCAGGACACTATCGAGCGGGCTCTTGCCAACTTCACCCTGTTCCACGGTGGCAACCTCCGGGGCTGGCTGGTCGTGGTGATGCGGAATCTCTACTTCGCCCAGCACAAGCGCGCCCGGCGCTGGGTGGAGGATCCTAACGGCGCCGCCGCGGCTTCGCTGATCCAGCCCCAGGAGCAGGAGGCGGTCGTCTACCTGGACGATGTCGTGCGGCGGATCGAGCACCTGCCGTTCCTTCAGCGGGAGGCCTTGCTGCTCGCTGTAGACGGTGTGTCCTACGACGAAATCGCCGACCGGGCAGGGGTGCCGGTCGGTACCATCAAGAGCCGCCTGGCGCGCGCCCGCGAGGCCCTCGATCCCGGTTCGAGGAGGACTTGATGGACGCGATCGAGACCCCGGCCTGGCATCCTCTCGACGGAGTGCCACCGCCTGAAGAAGTGCCGAGCACCTGGGATGCCGGCCACGTTGCCTTTCGCCTGACCCGGGCCTTTGAGGTCATGCGCGACCTGCCTGGTGGCACTGGTCCCTTGAGTGGGGGAGGGGCCACTTGGCCGGCCATGCTGCTCGAGTATGCGGGTGAGGTGGATGAGGACTATGTCCCACGCCCGCGCTGGCCGGCGTCCGTCATCTCCATGGCTGACGAGGCGCTCGCCTGGCCGATCGTGCACCTGACGGACGAACCCATGCGCGCTGATGCCGTGCTGGTGTGGGCGTTCTGCAAGGCCACCAAGCGCTCGATCGCGAAGTCCCTGCGCGGCCGGGTCGCCCGGGCTCGGGCGATTGCGTCGCGCATGCAGGACGGGGAGAACGGCCGCCGGTCCGAGCTGCGCGCCGCCCTGGCACGCCAAGTGGCGGCTTGGGCGAATGAGCGCCTAGTCGGTGTCACCGATCCCGAGCGTGTGGCCGCCATCAAGCACAACGCGCACATCCGTTTCGAGCGCGAGATCGCGGATCTGCATCCGGTGCAGATCGCGCCCCATCAGGCCATGCCGAGCCGGATTCTCTCGCGGGCCTCTCTCGATCGGTACCTGCCTTCCGCCCTTGAGATGCTCGCCGATCGCCTGGCGGCAGCTCGAGTCCCTGTCCGCTGAAAAAGGAGCCAGCCCATGGCCAGAACCGGCAATTACGTCTACCGCCCCTACAAGCGCAGGGCGCTCACGGCCCAGGACTGCTCGATCGTGGCCCGGGACGACTTGGCGCCGAAGGAGACCAGCCTTCTGCCGCTGCCCAGCGGCTATGGCGATGTGAAGCTCACCTATTGCGCCGGCAGCCGGATGGCCAGCGGCCAAGTCGTGAGTGTGCGGCGATGACCCGCGGCTACCAGCCCCAGCCCCAGCGAGGGCCGCGGCCGACGCCACCAGGCCGGGCGCTCTCCTACGCCTGGTTTGCGGCGCGGTATCGCTTCTACCGCGATCGCGGCGAGCTGCGCTTGGCGCAGCACTACGGCGATCTGTGCGGACTGCCTGTGAGCCCGACCGGGCCCAAGATCCCCCTCAAGAGGAAAGAGCCATGACCCGCGTTGCGTATGCGCTGCTCGGCGCTTCCGTTCTCGCCTGCGCGATTGATCTCAAAGAGGGCGGGCTGACCTGGCTCGGCATTGGTGCCCTGGTCGCCTCCCTGCTCACGGTCCTGCTCGTTGAGGGCACGCCAGAATGAGGTGGTACTTCGCAATCAGGCGCGGGCCTACGATCTGGTACGAGCTCGCCAAGCGGGAGCCGTTCGTCAACGGCTGACCGTTCGCGGCAGTGCCGCAAAACAGACCTTGAGGCGGTTTTTTGCTGTCTCGGGGGCTATTTTTCTGAGGCCTTTGTCATGGCCCTATGGGCCCGTTGCGGCGCCTGGATTCTTGCGTGACAAACCCCCAGAAATTTCGAGCGTTTGGGAGTGGTGACATTCGGGCCGGTTTCGGGCATCCATCTCGCTATCGTCGCGAGGGTCATGTGAAAACGCTGACCCACTGAAATCGCAGCCGATACGCCTGCCGGGCCGCTCAGCTTGCTCTGCTCAGCTTGCCCCGCTCGCGTGTTGGGCGCAGCAGATACCTCCCTACGGCTCTGTTGCTCGACCACAAAGGCGGCGCGTCCGCCCGCGACGTACTTCTTCCCATGGCCAGGCCGTTCGATCGGCCCCTGGTGCCCTCTCGCCAAGTAGGAAAACCCATGTCCACAAAGACCCGCGCCAAGTTCTACTGCAGCCATATCGGTGCATCGAAGTTCCACAAGAGCACGCCTGAGCAGCAGGTTGTACGCCTCAATCCTGTGACGGGCGACACCGAAGAGAACAAGGCGTTCTTTCAGGCCACGCCGGGCGGCTCGATTGAGCTTCAGGTCGTGAAACCCGGACTCTTCGAGTTGGGCAAGGAATACTACGTCGACTTCACCCCAGCCGACGCCTGACGCGGGCCTGAATTCGGCGGCCTCGGGAACCCGCCTTGGGGCCGCCTTGTCGTTTCTCTCCTCGCAGGACCAGCTATGCCGAACTCTAAGCCCCCGGTGCTGATGAGCCCCGAGAACCCGACCGGCTGGAAGCTGGAGGAGTTGCTCGGTGCTCTGCAGCACGAAGTTCACAACAAGTGCGCCAGGATTGCGCGGGATGACCGCCCGGTGGCGAAGGCGGTTCTGCGGAACAACCACCGCATTATCGACCTCTTGCGCGTGGCCATGAGCCTCCAAGAGGAGAGCCTGGCGGCTCTTGCCTCGATCGCTCCGGACCCGGGCCCGCTGGGCAAACCGCGGATCGGCGAGGGAAGCGGCGCATGAGGGCCCTGGCCTTAGTTGCTTTGGCTCTCGCCCTCGCTGGATGCGAGGTGGAGTTCGATCGGGTGAGCGAGACCGGGGACGGCTGCACCGTCATGGTCGCCTATGCCGCCCGGTGCCAGGCGGCCGGGAAGGCAGCGATCTGCACGCACAAGCGGCCCGAGCTGCTGCGGCGCGTGACCCCGGAGTGCGTGGCCTCTCAGTAGGTGTCGCCTTTCGGAAGGCCGATCGCCGCGCGGTAAAGGTTCAGGACGATGCCGAATTCCTGGCGCGCGCGGCGCTCGCTTTCCGTTTCCAGGCTCTCGCGGGTGATGATCGCGAGAGCGTCCTTGTCGAAACCACAGCGCTTCGCCTCGGCATAGACGTCTTTCAGGTCGTCGCCTGCGGCCTGGAGATCCTTCTGCAGGTAGGTGACGTCCCGCCCTTGGCGGCGGGCGTCCCTGATGTCCGCCATGAGCCCCTTGCGCTCTTTCTCGAGCAGCTTGATCCGCTCCATGAATTGCCGGAGCTGGTCAGCGGCGGCGGCCCTGTCTCTCACGGCGTCGTTCTGCTGCATGGGGCGCTCCGCTACGCGGCCTTGGGTTTCTTGCCCAGCCCCTTGCGCAGGGCCTCGCTCATGCGCGTCTGCCATCCTGGCCCTGTGGCCTTGTAGGCCTCGAGCACGTCGGGATCGATGCGCAGCTTAACGGCCACCTTCGACTTGTCGGACTTGGGCCGCCCGCGTGCGACCTTGGCCTGTGCCATCTTCGCCTGCCATTCCGGCGTGGAGAGATCCGGGGCGTCATCCGGGTCAGTCCAGTCGGGGGCCGTAGAGTGCTTGTTCCCGGTCATTGGCTTTCCTCAGTGAAATGATGCGGCGAACCGCGCCGCGCGGTGTCCAAACCGTCACCACCATGCGCCCGTCGAGATACCCGACCGTGATGTATCGGGGCTCGCCGTAATCCTTGCGGTCATCCTCGACCGTCAGGGTCGCGCCTTCGAAGATCTCGCCCGCGCGAGCCATGTCGAGGCCCCGTTCTTCGAGGGTCACTTGGCGCTTCGGTGGGTCGTAATCAACTTTCATGCCTATTCTTGTACCCCCAGGAATGAGGCATAGCAATGCAATTCTTGGGGGTACGTGAAATAAGTTCTCAGCAGGCCGGAGGCCCTCTGGAGCGCGTGTGCGCTCCCATGCTCGCGTGGCAAGGGGGAGGATTACCGAAGGCCGACCATGCGAAGGCGTGCTGCCCTGAAGCCACGAAGGGGCCAGCAGAAGCGCGGGGCCAGCCAAACCCGCGCCGAGCCGTACCCGGGCAAAGTAGGCCGCTGTAAGCCCCCTGGCCGCAAATGGGGGAGGGTGCCTGGCGAGGCACCACAACCTTTTCTCCGGGGAGGGTTCGATGGCTCGCAAGCGGGTCTATGCCGTCGCGCGCATTCCGGTGTCCGACCTGATCGTCCTTGAGGATGGGCAGGTGCTGGAGCCGGTCGGCTGGCTCGACGGGGAGGATGACGAATGCGAGCCCGGTGACCCCGATGTCTGCTCTGTTGCGGTGCTGATCCGCGGCCGCGTGGCGATCGTCTGCCTTGAGGACATCGACCCCGTTTCCATCCACTGAGCCAGGACCAGGCCCATGCATGAAACCGTCACCGTCATCCCCGGCCGGCGCCTCGGCCTGGTGCTCGCCTGTGCCCTAGCCGCGCAGGCTGCCAGCCTCTCGCCGGCTATCCTCCCCGCCACTCCTGAAGTACCGCCCCCTCCCTATGCGCAGGATGGGGGCAATAACCGCCACGCACGTCGTCGCGCAGCCGCCCTTGCAAGAGGGGGGCGGGGGTAATGACCCCGGGGGATATGGTGGCGCCGCACCAAGCCTGGTCACGGTACGACACCTTGATGCGGGCCGCGGTGCGGGCGCGCAGCGCCGCGAGGCGCGATGACTTGGTGGCCGCTGCCAACGTTATCCTGGCGCAATGGTTCAGCCTGACCGAAGAGCTGCGTGCCCGTCGCAACGGAGCCGCATCGTGACCCGGCTGTTCTGCACCTCCTGTGGCTCAGCATTGGGGGAGGGGGAAGCATGCGGGTGCAATGCACGGCGCTCCCCCTCCCGGGACTGTGCCACGGTCAAGCGCCCACCTCGATCGCACCGACCGCGCTGCAGCATCGGTCAAGGCAAGAGGCAACGCCGACCCCGACCCTGACCGTGGCAAGTCAGCCGCATTGTTGCAGGACAGCAACACCCACCTCCCTGGCGGGGCCCCTGACCCCCCGTGGGGCTATAGCGGGTCGGGCGGAAGCTCGGTTCCCCACTCTCTGAGAAAATTTCCAATCGGAGTTTTTGTTTATGTCCGGGACAGGCGTGACAGGCCGGCTCGTGAACCGGGCAGACCTCGCTGCGCTATGGGGCACGAGCCTTCCGACGATTGATGCCTGGGTTCGCCAAGGCTGCCCGTTCGTCAAGCGGGGAAGTAAAGGCAAGGAGTGGCAGTTCGACACGGCGGCAGTCGCCGAGTGGCGCATCAGCCGAGCGGTCGAGGATGCCCTTTCCGATGTCCAGGATGAGGGCGGGCGGATGTCCCGCGAGGAAGCGGATCGGCGCCGTGCCGTAGCTGCGGCGATCTCGGCCGAAATCCAGGCCGACCGCGACCTCGGTACAGTGGTCGAAAAGAATGCTGCCGAAGCGGACACCGCAGCGTTCTGCATTGCTCTCAAAACCGCGCTGACCACCGCCGCCGCGAAGATCGCAGCCCGCGCGGCGCTCATTACGAGTGCCCCGGAAATTCAGGAGCTATGCGAGACAGAGCTGAACCGCGCGTTCAATGCGGCTCAGTCCGATCTCGTCTCTCAATGGTCGGATAGAGCCCATGACGACGACAGAGAGGATGAACAGCCATAGTACCGGTGATTACCGGCAGGGCCGCGCTGCCTATCGCAAGGCCGTTCTAGGGCTCTTCGATAGCGCTTTGAAGTTCCGCCCTCGAATGCGGGGATCGGAATGGGCGGAGCAGTACGGCTGGATCCCGAAGGGTACCGGCGCAGAAAGTGGCCCCGTCACCCTCTACGGCTACCAGCGCGGTCTGCTGGATGCCATGTGCGATCCGCGTATCCCGCTTGTCACCGTTCTGAAGGCGGCTCGCGTCGGCTATACCCGATGCGCTACGCTCGCCCTGGGCTATCACCTGCATCAGGATCCGACGCTGTGCGCCGTTGCGCAGCCGACGATCCCCGATGCGGAGGACTTCGGCGGCGCTGAGATTGCGCCGATGCTCCGCGAGACGCCTGTGCTCAAGAGCCTGCTGCGGCCCGTCCGAAAAGGCGAGAAGCCAGACAAGGCGACGTTCTACCAGCTCAACAACGGTGCGTCGGCGCGCGTTGTGGGTGCGGCCTCTGATGATGCGTTCCGGCGGTATTCCGCACGCTTTCAAGTGGCCGACGAAATCGACGGCGACGGCTGGACGCCAGGCGCCAAGAGCCAGGGTGACAAGCTCAAACTGTTCTGGACGCGCGGTGAAACCTTCTGGAACCGCAAGCAGATCAGGGGCTCGACGCCGCTCCTCGAGGAGACGTCGAGGATCTGGCGGCTCTGGCTGCAGAGCGATCAACGGCGCTACTTTGTGCCCTGTCCGCAGTGCCGTGAGATGCAGTATCTGCAATGGGGTGACCGCGATACCCCGTTCGGCATCAAATGGGACCTTGGGCAGGACGGCTCACTGAAGTCGGTCTGGTACGTAGGCACCTGTGGCTGCATCATCGATGAAGACCGTAAGGTCTGGATGGATGAGCGCGGCGATTGGCGCCCGACCGCCGATCCAAAGATACCCGGGCATGCTGGCTTCCATCTCTGGACTGGCATGAGCTTGAATCCGAATGCTGCTTGGCCAGTGATTGTGCAGGAGTGGCTTGAGGCTCAGGACGACCCAGCAAGCCTCGTCCAGCCGTTCCTCAACCTGCGCCTTGGTCGAACCTACAAGGCGACCTACGGCCAGGAGATCAAGAGCGGCCAATTCCTTGGTCGACAGGAAGTGTATGGGGCCGAGGTGCCGAACGGTGTTGAGTTCCTTACACTCGGCGGCGACGTTCAATCCGGTCACGCGAACCCACGCATTGAGGCGGCGGTCTATGGGTGGGGAAAGGGACTCGAGTGCTGGCTTATCGGTCACTTCGTTCTGCCTGGAGATCCGGCGCAAGGCGAAGTTTGGTCAGCGCTCGACACCCTACTGCAACGACAGTTCGCGCGTGCCGACGGAAAGATGCTCCGCATCCAGGCGGCGGCCATCGACTCCGGCGGCCACCACACTGCGGAAACGTACCAGTTCTGTAACGAACGTCGTCATCGTCGTGTGTGGGCGATCAAAGGTCGTGCCGAGACGAAGGGACAGCGCAGCAAGGTGTGGCCGCGTAAACCGTCATCGAAGCTCGGAAATGTCTGGCACATGATCGGCGGCAATGCCGCCCGCGATTGGGCCTATGGCAGTCTCGCAGTGGAGAAGCACGGGCCTCGTTACGTCCACTTCCCTGATGAACCTGCAGCTGGCTCGCGACCAATTGATGAAGAGTTCTTCACTCAGCTCACTCGCGAACGTCTCGTCGTGCGCAAGCAGGGGTTCACTGAATGGGTAAAGCCAAAAGCGGCGCATGAGGCCGGCGTCTGCTTTGTCTATGCCTATGCCGCGGTGTGTGGACTTCAGGCGATGAACAGTCGGTATGTGGCAATGGGTAAGGCTCCGAAACCTGCTGATGAGCTGGTGCCTTCTTCAGAGGGAACGACGCCGATCTCAGGTACTGATCGCGCTGCTCCAAGCACTACACCTGCGAAGCCTAGAAACCTAAATCAGGCGCGGCCTGAGGCTGCGCCGAAGACGCTGTTCAAACGGCAAGTCAAGCGCTCGTCCATCTTCCATCGCTAATACAAGGAGGGCCGCCATGGCCACACTCGCAGAGCTGGAGGCCCAGCTCGAGATGCTTCAGCGCGCCCGCGATACCGGCGTCCTGCAGATCCGCAAGGGCGAGGACTCCACGTTGTTCCGCTCCCTGAAGGAGATGGACGAGGCGATCCGCGGCCTGGAACTCCGCATCCGGAGGGCCAAGGGCGGCGCGGCCAAAACCTACCGCATGGTGCGGTTCAACGATCGGAGCGGCTACTAATGGCTGGGAATGTCCGTTTCCGGATCAAAGGCACGGCGGTCTATGTCGACCCTGTGGCCGCTGTCCCGGCCCATATCCGGGCCAACGATTCCTCGTATCTGACCGCTGGCTCCGGCCCGCGCTCGCGGGCCTGGCGCCCGCCGAACGTGGGGCCGAATGCGGCGCTCGATTATGCGGCCGACGCGCTGCGCTCGCAGTCGCGTGACCAGATCCGCAAGAACCCGCTCGCTGGCGCCATTGTCGAGCGCCTGGTGACGAACCTGATCGGCTCCGGCATCAAGCCGAAGTTCGAGAAGGAGGAGCATCAGAAGCTCTGGACCAAGTGGACGGATGAGGCGGTCGCTGACGGGCAGCTCGACTTCTACGGCTTCCAGGCCCAGCAGGCCGGCGGCATGATCGGTGGCGGCGAGGTGTTCGTCCGCCTGCGCGCCCGCCGGCCGCAGGACGGCCTCTCCGTCCCGCTGCAGCTCGAAGCCCTTGAGGCCGAGTTCTGTCCCATGGATAAGAACGAGGCCGAAACCGACAGCCGCGGCGAGATCCGGCAAGGGATCGAGTTCGACAAGAATGTGAAGTCGCGCCGCGTCGCCTACTGGCTGTATCCGCGCCACCCCAAGGACGGCAGTTTCTCCCTGTCTGTCAACGAGGCCGTGCGTGTGCCGGCGTCGGAGGTCCTGCACCTCTACGTGCCGAGCCGGCCGGGCCAGATCCGCGGCGAGCCGTGGCTGACCCGCGCTCTCGCCCGCGTGAAGGATCTCGAGTCCTACGACAGCGCGGAGCTGGTGCGCAAAAAGGTCGTCACCATGTTCGCCGGGTTCATTCGCCGGCAACTGCCTGAAGGCCTCACCCTCGAAGACCTGCAGGAGCTCTATGGTGATGCCGAGGACGCTGGCGGCGCGGCCCTGGCAGGGATTGAGCCCGGCTCCATGCAGGTGCTTCTGCCTGGTGAGGAGATCGAGTTCTCCAACCCGACCGAAGTCGGCGGCATGTACGAAGTCTACATGCGCCAGCAAATCCGGTTCGTCGCGACCGCCGTCGGGCTGCTCTATGAGCAGCTCTCGGGCGATTACTCGGATGTCAACGACCGCACTTGGCGCGCGGCCGTGACGGACTTCCGTCGCCGCATGGAGCAGCTGCAGCACCAGATTTTCGTGTTCCAGTTCTGCCGCCCGGTGGCGCGGCGCTGGGCCGAGCTGGCGCTGATCTCTGGGGCCGCGGCCGATATCGATCCGTCGGCGCCGGTCACGTGGACCCCGCCGCGGTGGCCGTACATCAACCCGCTGCAGGACGTGCAGACCCAGGAAAGGGAAGTCCAAGCGGGCTTCACTTCTCGGGCGCGCGTCGTCAGCGAGCGCGGCGAGGATGTGGAGCAGATCGACGCCGAGCAGGAGGCCGACAACAAGCGCGCCGACGCTGCAGGCCTCAAGCACACCTCGGATGGCCGCGCGCAGGCCAACAAGCAGATCGGGCACAACGGCGGCCCGCCTCTCGACGATCCCGGTAACGAACCGGCGCCTGGCAGCCGGCGCAAGAAGGAGAAGTAAGATGGCCGTGAAGGTCCAAGGTAACGAGATCATTCTTTCCGGCTTTGTCGGCGAGACCTTCTATCGCGATGGCTTCACCTCCGGTGACGTCATCAACGCCCTGGCGATGGTCGGTTCCGAGGCGGATATCCGTCTGCGCATCAACAGCGGCGGCGGCATCGCCACTGAGGGTGCCGCGATTTATGCCTCGGTGAAGGGGCACAAGGGCGAAGTTGTCGTGATCGTCGAGGGCATCGCCGCCAGCGCCGCGTCGCTGATTGCCATGGCCGGCGATGAGATCGAGATGGCGCCTGGCGCGGTCATGATGATCCACGATCCCGCCGGCTTCACCTTTGGCGATGCGGCTGCGCACCAGAAGACGATTGAAGCTCTCAACGCCCTCGGTGATGCCTATGCGGTGGTCTATGCCGAGCGTTCCGGCAAGACCAAGGACGAAGCCCGCCAGATCATGCGGGAGGAATCGTGGTTCGACGGACCGGCCGCTGTCGCCGCCGGCTTTGCCACCAAGGCAGCCACCGCCAGCAATGACAACAAGCCAGCCGAGGCCTCCGCCTTCGACTACCGGCTCTATGCCAAGGCGCCCGAGGCGCTTGTGGCACTCGCTCAGACCCGCGGCTGGAATGCCCGGGCCTCCATGGCGGTTCCTACCGCCTCCACCCCTCCCAAGGAGAGCACCATGTCGACGACGCCCACCCAGCCGACGCTGCAGAGCAACCCGCCGCAAAACCAGCCCAAGCCGGGCGCCCCGCAGACGGAAACGGCCGCTGATGCGGTTGCCCGCTCCACCGCCATTGTCGAGGCCTGTGTGGCCGCTGGCGTGGCGTCCATGGCATCCGGCCTGATCTCCAGCGGTAAGACCCTGGACGAAGCCAAGGCCGTCATTGCCGACGCCGGCGCGATCCGCGCGGCGGTCGACCAGGCCCGCAAGGTCAACCCCACCATTGAGGCCTCGCTGGCCGATAAGTTCATCAGCGAGGGCAAGAGTTCCGAGCAGGCACGCGCGGCCTTGCTGGATTTGATCGTGGCGAAGCAATCGCCCGAGGTGAAGCCGGGCGCGCCCGTCGACACCCAACCTGCAGCGGCGGCTTGGGACAAGCACGTCGAGAACATCAACGCCCGCAACGCTGCCTAATCGGCACCCGCGGCACTAACTGGAGTAGTCAGGAATGACGACGTTTACCTCTGGCCGCGCGGCGGCCGATTTCATTTTGAGCGAGGCCAATGGCCAGCGTTCGCGCGGTGTTGGCACCTTGCTCTCGGGCCAGATCGTGAAGGCCGGCATGGTGCTCGGCAAGATCACGCTTGGCGCTGCGACGACTGCCTTCGCCGGCACTGGCAACGGCACGATCACGATGGACGCAACCACCCCGGTCCTCTCGACCGCAAAGGTGGGCGCATACACGGCGACCTGCATCACTTCGGCAGCCAACGGCGGCACGTTCCGCGTTGAGGACCCGTCTGGCGCGTTCATCGGTGAGGTCGCGGTCGGAGCAACCTTCTCGGAGCAGATCAAGTTCGTTATCGCGGACGGCGCGACCGACTTCGTTGTGGGCGACAAGTTCACGATTACCGTCGCTGCGGGCTCCGGCAAGTACAAGGCCGTCACCGCTGCTGCCACCGATGGCTCGCAGAACGCAGCGGCGATCGCGATCTATGCCACCGACGCCACCGGCGCCGATACGCAGATCTCCGTCATCGAGCGCGCCGCCGAGGTCAACGGCAAGCTGCTGTCCTACGGCGCCGATATCGATACGGATGCTGAAAAGACCGCGGTCCACACGGCTCTCGCTGGTGCCGGCGTCGGCATCATCGTCCGCTAATTCCTGCCCTCTAACCGCGTGCAAAAAGGCCCGCCTGGTGCGGGCCTTTTGCGTTCCTGTCCTTCGTCCCGGCCCGCCTGAGTGCGGGCCTTTTTTATGAGGTCCTGCACACATGTTGGATATCTTCAAGAACGACGCCTTCAGCGTTGTCGCGCTCACCCTCGCGATCAATAAGCTGAAGCACAAGCCCGGCCAGGTCGGCTCGCTCGGCATCTTCAAGCCGTCGAGCACGCACCTTACCGCGATTTCCGTCGAGGAAAAGTCCGGCGTCCTCACGCTCGTCGCTCCCACCCCGCGTGGCGGCCCGGGTGTGACGGTCGGCAAGACCGACCGCAACCTGCGCTCGATCGCGGTGCCCCACTTTGAAATCAACGACGCCATCATGGCGGAGTCGGTGCAGGGTGTGCGTGCCTTCGGCTCCGAGACCGAACTCGAGACCGTCATGGGCAAGGTCGCCGAGCGGCTCGACATTCACGCGTCCTCCCACAATGTGACGACCGAGTATTCCCGGATCGGCGCATTGAAGGGCGTCGTGAAGTACGCCGGCGGTTCGGAGCTCAACCTCTTCAACCTGTTTGAGGTGACGGCGCCGACCGAGGTGGACTTCGATCTCGACAACGCCAACCCGGCCCCGGGTGCCCTTCGCAAGAAGTGCGCTGCGGTTGTCCGTCAGATCACCGAGGCCCTCGACGGCGTCGTGATCTCCGGTGTGCATGCCTACTGCTCGAAGGAATTCTTCGACGACTTGGTGGCCCACCCGGAGGTGCGTGACACCTACCTGGGCTGGGTGCAGGCCGAGGAGTTGCGTCATGGCTATGCCTATGGCGCGTTCCCCTTCGGCGGCATCATGTGGGAAGAGTACCGCGGCTCTGTCGGCGGCACCTCCTTTGTGGATGCCGACAAGGCGCACATCTTCCCGATCGCCGACATTTACCACACGGTTTATGCGCCGGCGGACTACCTCGAGACGGTCAACACACTCGGCAAGGCGATGTACGCGAAGCAGTACGAAATGCCGAACGGCAAGGGCGTGCATTTCGACACCCAGACCAACCAGGTCAACTTCTGCTCGCGCCCGAACGCGCTGATCCCGGCCCGCCGTACTTAAGGCGGGCCGTAGTTCCGCAGGGGCGGTTCGCCGTCCCTGCGGGCTCTTGCTGAGCATTCCCTTTCCGGAGTTTCCCCATGTCATGGATTCCGCGCTACGGCCGCCTGGTGCGGCGCGCTCCCGTTTCGGCTCCGGCCGACGAACCCACCGACGCGCTGCAGCAGCCGGCCGAAGATGCGACGCCTGGTGCGCCTGAGAACGAACCCGAGCAGCGCCCCGAGCCGGTGCCGATCCCCGAGGATTGGCGCGCTCTTCCCTGGAATGATCTGCGCGCACTCGCCGCCGGCTTCTCCGCTCAGGATGCGCCGGTGAGAAACAAGGCCGATGCGATCGCGCGCATTGAGGCCGAGCTGGCCACCCGCGCTGCGCACGCTAGCGCCGTCGAGGACTGATCCCATGGACTATGCCGCTTTGCTGCACGGCCCGGCCTACACGCTGTATGGCCGCCCGGCGACAATCACGCCCGTCAATGGCGCTCCGGTGCCGATCTCCGCGATCGACCGCACCTCCGGCGTGGAGCTGATGAGCGATTCTGAGGATCGGTTCTCCGGCGGGCTCGGCACCGTGCAGCCGGCGGCCCTGGTGCGCGTCGCGGATCTCGACGCCGCGGGCCTCACCCGCGCAGGCCTGAACCGCGCAGTGCTCGTTCTGAATGGCAAAACCTGGCGCATCGACAGCGCCATTCCGAAACCGACCACCAACGGCGAGGCAGACGGCGAGCTGCTCTTGCTGCTCAGCGGAGGCTAACAGATGGCGGACAAACGTGAACAGATCCTGGTGCGCCTGGTCGAGATTGCCGAAGCGATTCCCGGGATCAAAACGGTAGAGCGCAATCCGGGCCAACTCGACGAGACGGTCTTGCCGGCGATCGTCATTCTCGATGCCGACGAGACGGCTGACGACGCCGATCCTGGCGGTCCCCGCGGGCGGCCGCCGTTCGCCCCGCGCCGCGTCGGCATGACGCCTGAAATCTACCTGATGGCGCTGGCCCCCACGCCGGAGCCGGGCGAGTCCTCGAGCGCGAAGCTCGGGCCGCTCATCAACGGCATGCGCGCGCAGTTTGTGAAGGCGGTTCTGACCGATGCCTCCCTGCGCGAGATCGTCGGGACCAACGGCGATATTCGCTACGAGGGCTGCGCGACGGCGCTGGCCCGCGGCCGCTCGATGGAGGCCGAGATGGGCGTGTCGTTCACGTTCTCGTACATGCTCAAGCCGAGCGATCTCTGATCGCCTGGCGCATTCGATTCCTCGCGGCCACGGCGGCTTGAGCGAGGTGTTTCCGGCCCTGCCCCTGCGGCGGGGCTTTTCTTTGAAGGAGCCCCGCATGGCGACCCTGACGTTTGCTGCCCCCGTTGACGACGATCTGCCGTCTCAGCACACCGAGTTCGTGGCCACGTCCCCGACCGGCGACAAGTTCTCGATCCCGGTGGCCAGCCAGGACAAGGACGTTGTCCTGATCTTCAACAACGGCCACACGTCCCCCATCACCGTCGCCGTGGTCGCACAGCCGACGACCATGGCCCTGACCGGCAAGGGCTCAGGCACCTGGACGCGGCCCAACCGCGACATCGTGATCGCGAATGGCGAGACGCACTCGATGATCATCAGGGCGACCGAGCTCAAGGCGTTCATCGACGCCACGAACTTCCTGAACCTGTCCTACACCGGCGGCAACGCCGCGCTGACGGTGCTCGGCTTCCTGGTCTGATCGACCCGCTCTCTCACTCAGCGTGAGAACCCACCGGCCTCGTCCTTGCGGCGGGGCTTTTTTCTTGCTCGAAAGGAGCCCCTGAAATGGCTGATCCGCTTTTTTACTACATTGGCAAGGGCAAGCTCAGCTGGACCCCCACCGGCGGCGTGAAGCGCGACCTGGGTAACGTGCCGGAACTGGAGTTCACTCCTGAATTGGAGACGCTTCCTCACTATAGCAGCCGCACCGGATCGCGGACCAAGGACCGAGAGGTCGTCGTGGCTAAGGGCGGCACGATCCGGATCGTGATGGAGGAATTCACCGCGGCGAACATCGCCATGATGGTCATGGGCACCGTCTCGGCGGATACCCTCTCGGGCGGCGATGCCATTGATGTGTTCGCCGTGACTGAAATCACCGGCCAGATCGACTTCGAGTCCACCAACGACGTCGGCCCGAAGATTGATATGACGCTCTACAACGTCTCGTTTAAGCCGGGCGCCTCGCTGTCTCTGATCTCGGAAGAGTGGGGCGGCATGGAGCTGTCGGGCGAGACGCTGGTCGCTCCCGACAGCCACCCCACCGCCCCCGGCAAGGTCGGCAAGATGATTGTCGTCAAGCCGGAGGGCGCGATCGAATAACCCTCTCATTGCGGCGTGCCGTATCTGCGGCGCGCCGTTTCTGTTTTTCGAGACCAGGACCAGAACCATGTCAGGATTGCTTGCTATCGCCCCCGTCAACGAGACCGTGACTGTGCAGGGCGTCAAAATTCACGTTTACGGTGTGAGCCTCGAAGGCGCCGCCGATCTGCTCAATCGCTTCCCCGAGCTGCGCGCCCTCTTCACCGGCCGCGATGTGCCAGTGGCCGACCTGGCCGCCAAGGCCCCCGCAGCGGTGGCGGCGATCATTGCCGCGGGCATCGGCTACCCGGGCGATGAGGAGCAGGAGCATGCGGCCCGGCGCCTGCCGCTCGAGGCGCAGCTCGATCTGCTCGCCCCCATTCTGAAGCTCACACTCCCAAACGGAGTCAGCGCCTTCGCGGAAAAGCTGAAGGCGCTCATGGGCTCAGTAACGGTCACCGACGGATCAGCCGCTTCGGCGCCGGCCACGAACTCGCGGAAGCGGCCGAGGCGCTGATCGCCAGCGGGCACCCGCCGGCCGTGGTGTGGAAGTACACGCCTCGGCAGCTCGCGGGCTTCCTCTGGTACGCCGGCCGCCGCATTCAGCGCGAGCGCGCAGCTCTCCTGGCGCTTCAGGCCAGTGCCGCGCGCGGCAAGCCCGAGGACGTTAAAAAGCAGATCAAGGAGTTGAGCAAGGAATGAGCCGTCGCCCCGTTCGCCCATCGATCGTGTATGGGGTCGGCGAATTCCGCGACTCCATGCGCTCGCGCGCCGTGCCGGTCGCCCAGGCCGCCACGACCGCGATCCGCAGTGCTGCTGCGCAGATCAAGGCCGAGGCCCGGGCCAATATCGCGGCCGCGGGCTTCGGCTCCAAATGGCAGAATGCCCTGCGGGTGGATGTCTATCCGAAGGGCCGCTCCTACTCGATCAATGCGGCGGCGTTCGTCTATCACAAAATTCCGTATGCCGGCGTGTTTGAGAAGGGCGCCACGATCCGCGGCAAGCCTCGGATGTGGGTGCCTCTTCCCAATGCCCCCAAGCGTGTTGCGGGCAAGCGCACCACGCCGGCAGCTCTCAAAGCCGCCGGTGTCAAACTGTTCGTGTTCAAAGGCCCGAGCAATCGCCCGATCATCGCCGCCAGCATGAGTGTGGCCGGGCGCAAGTTCGGCCCGACCAAGAAGGTCGGCTTCACACTGTCGCAACTCAAGAACGGGCGCGCCGGCGGCGGCAAGAACCGGCGCACCACGGCCGTGCCTCTCTTCGTCGGGATGCTCGCCGTCACCGTCAAGAAACGTCTCAGCATTTACGCCATTGTCGAGCGCGCCGCTGGCCAGCTCGCAAGGCACTACTACAACGCCTTCTCTGGGGAGTAAGCCATGGCGCGCGGCCGCGATACGATTAAAACCAGGATCGCGCTCGACGGCGGCAAGGAGTTCCAGGCCGAACTCGAGGCGCTCGGCGCCACCGGCGAGAAGGTGTGGCGCCAGCTGCAGCAGGAAGCCGAAAAGTTCAAGGGACCGGATGAGTCCGTGACCCGCCGCCTGCGCGATATCGCCAAGGAATGCGAAAAGGTCGGTGCCGCCTTCCGCAGCATGGGCGACAAGATCCGGGGCGTCGGGCAGACCATGTCGGCCGCGCTCACCCTGCCGGTTGCCGGCGCGGGTGCGGGGATCCTGAAGGTCGCGGCGAATTTCGAGTCCGCCATGACCGAGCTGAAGGTGTCGACCGGCGCGGCGGGCGATGAGTTCGAGCGGCTGCGCGACAAGGCGCGCGAGATCGGCAAGAGCACGATCTTCGGCCCGACCCAGGCCGCGCAGGCGATGAACGAACTCGCCAAGACCGGCACCAGCACCGCCGATATTCTTGACGGCGCGGCGGATGCCACGGTGCGCCTGGCGACCGCCAATGGCTCCGAGCTGGCTCCGGCGGCGAAGCTGGTTTCTGACGCCCTCAACCAGTTCAACCTGAAGGCCAAGGACACCGACAAGGTCGTTCAGCTCGTTAGCGGCGCGGTCAATCAGTCCAAGCTCGATTTCGAGGACTACCAGAACGCCATCGGGCAGTCCGGCGCGGTTGCCGGTGCACTCGGCCTGTCGTTCGAGGATCTGAATATCGCGCTGGCCGGCACCAGCTCGAGCTTCTCCTCGGGCGCGGATGCCGGCACGTCGTTTAAGACCTTCCTGCAGCGCCTGAAGCCATCGACCGATGAAACGATCGAGATGGCGAAGGAGATGGGCCTCAACTTCTACACGCTCAGCGGCCGGATGAAGCCGCTGTCATCGATCGCGGATGAGCTGCGCAACAAGTTCAGCCGCATGTCCGACGAGGACCGCAACGCGAAGATGACCAAGTTCTTCGGCTCGGATGCGATCCGCACCGCCTTGGCCCTGATGGACCTCGGCTCCGAGGGCGTGTTCAAGCTGCAGAAGGCCATTCGTGGGTTCGATACGATCGGCGCCGCCAACGCCCGCATGGACGGCTTCAACGGCCAGCTCGAGCAGCTCAAGGGCGCCTTCGAAGAACTCGCGATTGCAATCGGCGACAGCGGCCTGCTGAAATTTGCGACCGACTTCGTGCGCGCCATTGCGGAGATCGTCGACGAGCTGGCGAAGGCCAATCCTGAGATGCTCAAGTGGGCTACGGTCATCGCTGGCGTCGTCGCGGCGCTAGGCCCTGTTGTGGCCAGCATCGGCCTGATGGTGATCGGGTTCGGCGCTCTGGTGACGGCCGGCGGCGCGGCGATGACGGCCATTGCCTCGATCGGCACGGTCCTTGGCACCGTCGGTACCGCCATTGCGGCGGTCGTCACTGGGATCGTCAGCTTCCCGGCGCTCGTCGTCGCGGCCTTCGTGGCTGGATTTGCCGCGGTCTATCTCTTCTGGGATGACATCAAGGCGGCGGCCTCGGCGGCGTGGGAGTTCATCGTCGGGCTGTTCAGTGCGGAGACCCTCGCATCGGCCTGGAGCGCGGTGGAAAAGGGCGCGAAGGCGGTCTGGGACGCGGTTGTCTCGATCTTCGAGACCAGCCGCGACACCGTCGTGTCGGTGTTCGATAGCCTAGTCGACGGCATCAGTGCCGGCTGGGAGAAGCTGGTTGAGTTTGCCAAAGGCATCGTGGCCAGCATCATCGAGCCGTTCAAGAATGCGGGCGATCGGATTGCGGAGGTGTTCTCCGGCATCACCGACTCGATCCGCAGCGCGCTTGATGACGCGGTGGACTTCGTCAGGAGCGCCGCCGATCGCATGATCGACTCCCTGAAGGCGGTTTGGGATGCGATCCGCGGCGTGCGGTCGGCGGCGAGCTCGGCCGGCAGCAGCAGCGGGGGCGGCGGCGCCCCGGGCTTCGCCGGCGGTGGCCATGTGCGCGGGCCTGGTACCGGCACGTCGGACTCGATCCTGTCCTGGCTCAGTGATGGCGAGTTCGTCATCAAGGCCGCGGCCGTGCGCAAGTACGGGACCGCGCTGCTCTCGATGATCAACGGCCTGCGGCTTCCCAAGGGCGCCCTCCCGGGCTTTGCGTCGGGGGGAATGGTCCGCATCCCGAGCCTCAAGCTCGGCCTGCCGGCTTTTGCCTCTGGCGGCCTTGTAGACGGGCTTGGAGCGGCTTTGGCGGGATTGATGCCGTCCATGGGCTCCATACCCGCCCTGGCCGCTCCGGCGGGCTCCGGCGGGCCTGCCCTGCAGCCGATCAACCTCTCGATCGGCGGCCGCGAGTTCGGCACCGTGCTGGCGCCGGCGGATGTGGCGAGCGGCCTGGTGCAGTTCGCCCAAGGGCAGCAGATCCGCAGCACCGGCAAGAAGCCGGGCTGGTTCTAACCTGGCGGGGCGCTTCGGTGCCCCGCTTCCCTTTCAGCCCTCGGAGGCGCGCCTATGGCGAATGAAACCGTGCTTTCCCTCTCGGGCATGGGCGTGGCGCCGTATTCGGCGCGCGGCCTGACCCAGACGCTGACGCCGATTGGCCAGGCCACCAGTGTGCGGCGGACCATCAACGGCGGCCTGGTCGATCTCTCGCTGGCGGCGTTCCGCAAGTATCGCAGCACGATCAGCGGCGGCGATCAGAGAGCGCCGTCGGTCGACGGTGTCTGGCCGGGCCAGATCGTCACCGTCGATTGCATCTCCGAACTCGCCTATCCCGTCGGCGGCACCCCGCAGCGCACCGTTGTGGCGGGCTCAAGCCATGAGGATGGCGGCTTCGTCTACTACCGCCCGCGCCTGCAGATGATGGTGGTCGGGTTTACGGCCACCCAGGACGAATGGGGCGCGACCGTGAAGTGGCAGCTCGAGCTTGAGGAAGTCTGATGGCCTTCGTGTTCACCTGGACCGGGACCACGCTCGACGAGGAGGTCTTTTCCTTCGATCTGCAGCAAACCGAGGGCGAGTTCGCCACGCTGCAGATCGAGATCCGCAATCCGCGCGCGCCCTTGCTGGCGCCTAGCGCTCCGCTCTGGGGGGCGCTGTCGAAGGATGGCACCGTGCTGTTCCACGGCCGGCTGCTCGCCCTTCCCGACAGCCTGGCGCAGGATGTGGTGAGCCTGTCGTTCGTGGCGCGCCCGGATGACTACGACGCCAGCAAGCGCACCCTGGCCGACAGCCTCAAGGTGGCGCCGTTCTACGATCCGGTCTGGTACGGCGGGGATCGGCGCGAGGATCCTGATGTGGTGCTCGAGGCGCGGCCCGCGCTCTGGCATGTCGATCGCGTGACCCATGCGGTGACGGTGTCCGATATCAACGTCGGCGAGGCCGGCTTGGTGGTGTTCGGTGGCGGCTCCGTTCTGGCGGATTCCGTCAGCCTGAAATTCGGCGCCAAGCCTGCCCGCCGTGTCGTCTGCACCGCGACCGTGCAATGGCAGGAAAGTGCCGCCGGCATCATCGATCTGTCGGGCCGTCTCGGCCGGATCGAGAGCTATACCGGGCAGGGCCTGATCGAGGATTGGCCGAAGGCCGGCACCCGGATCGGGGGCGGCTGGAGCGTCCATGCTGCCTCCGCCACCCGTATCGACGGCGCCGGCGCGGAGTCGAAGGTGCTCGCGATCAAAACCGCCGACGGCAGTCACTATGGCCTGCCGCTCTGGACCGTGCAGCCCACCTTCAAGGCGGGCTATGCGGTCGAACGCAGCCGCGAGGAGACCGTCAGCTTCGAGGTGGTGGCAGATGTGCAGCCGATCGCCAGCGATGGCGAGGAGGATCTGCTGCAGGTGGCGTTGACCTCGGCGGAGATCGATCAGCCGATCGACGCCGGTGGGCTCATGCCGATCGGCGATCTGCGGCGCAAGAGCTACTTCACCACGGATCGCGGGCGCCTGTCGCTCGAGCACCTGGTGCTGTTGTGCCGGGCGCGGCTGCTGGCGCGGGCGCGGGCCGTCACGGTGTCCTGGCAGACCTCGTTCGATCAGGCGGCCGCGCTCACCCTGCGCCACAATGCGCAGATCGTTGACGATCGCCTGCCGGGCGGCCAGGCGACCGGCAAGGTCACCGGCCTGCGCCTGACCGTGAACGGCGACAGCGGCGAGGCGGTCGGCGAGGTGACGATCGCCTGCAGCATCGGCCGCGGCGGCTCGATCGTGCCGGTCACCGGTCCCGAGACCTATGCCGACGGCTATGCGTCTGGCTATGCCGAGGCCGAGGGGTCGTTTGCGATCACCGGCGGGGCGAGCGATCTGACCTGGAGCTGGGGCACCTACACGCTCCACGACGACGGCATTGATCTGATGGCGATCAGTGCCGCCAATTGTGTGCAGTCGCTTGTGATCCAGAACGCGGCCGCCGCGCAGCGGACGCAGCTGCTCGCCCAGACGCTGGAAGATCTGCAGGGCGCGCTTGGGGTTCTCAACGAGAACTATACCGAGGTCGCCCTGGCGCTGCGGCCGCTCACCGGCGGGCCGTTCGCCACCACCATTCCGGTCGAGACATCGCTCCTGGCGGTGCCTCGCACGATCAACCTTGAGGCGGCGTAAATGGCGAGCGGCTACTTTGGAAGGGATATCCCATCCTCCTCCTCCGGGCTTGTCTCCATTGGCAAGGCGGGGGGCGGGACGAGCGGCGCGGGTGCGGCATCGCTCGAGCAGGCGGTGCGGCCCTTCGTGGTCATCGACTCGGCGCCGCGCGCGGAGCGGCCGAAACGGCCCGCCCTGCCGGGCGAGGATACCGAGGCGTTCCTTGCCTGGGGTCAAGCCTCCACTTGGGTGCAGGCCGCGCCCACCGACCCGATCGCCGTGGATCCCGATCGGGTGACGGTCGGCGGCATCTCCACCACCGACAGCGCGATTAAGGGCCTCGAGCTGGTCGATCCTCCCGACGAGGACCTCACCCAGATCTGGGAAGAGGAAAGCCGCGAGGTCGAAGAGGTGCGCGTCGAGAACCCTGACGACAAGGGCCAGTACGTCGTGACCAAGCGGGTTGTGGCGATCAAGTTTCGCAGTGCCGTGGGCTTCCGCTTCATGGAGCTGCGGTTCAAGAATGGGTGAGGCGATGCCAGGCAGCTATGATGATCCGTTCCGCCAGGATTGGATGGGCGATTTCAAGGAGGTCGGCTGGGGCGGCGCCGGCTGGCTGCTCATCCGCTTTGTCTGGATCGATTGGGGCGCGGTCCTGGCGTCGGGCTATGACGGATTCCAGTTCGACAGCCGCACCCTCTGTCATGAAGCCGGCGGCCGCATCGGTACCAGCCTGGCGAACGAGAACGAGTTCGCCATGCGGGTGTCCGATAATCCCACCGGCTTCAGCGGCGGGTACTACGAGCGCGGCCTGGCGCCGGATAACTACCTGACCGGCTTTACCGACGAGGCCTGCCTGGTGGACCTGAGCGCGGCCCGCCAGCTGCTCACCGGCGCGGCCGATCTCGGCTTCACCTGTGGCGGCTATTGGCAGCAATGGGGCGCCCAGCCGCCGGACCCCGAAAACCCCGAGGGCTTCATTCCCGGATCCTCCAACGTCACCGTCCAGTACCGGGTCTATACCCGCCGCGCGATTTCCTGGTCTGACGGCAATCCCGCATCCCGCAGCCTGCAGTTCACCGAGGCGCCCTTGGTCGCCTACACCTTCGCGCAGCAACCCTGCAGCCTGCAAACGCCCTGGGGCACCCCGGAGTCGACCAATTTCGACCAGACCCCGGGGCAGGACCTCGTCACCTTCCGCGCCGACATCCGAACCGGCGAGCTGCTTTTCTCCTCGGTGCCGGCCACGCCCGACCCCTAACAAGGATCAACGCACATGGTAGCTTATCGCACGGCTGGCGCCTGGGGCGCCGGCCTCGGCCGCAATTTGACCGCCGCTGAGGTCGACGGCAACTTTTGGGAACTGGTGCAGGAGATCGCGGATATCGCCGCCAATGCGCCGGCCGGCGTCGGCATCGCCAACATCACCCAGCTCGGCACGCTGGTGACGTTTCACCTATCGGATAGCACCACCCGCCAGGTGACGCTGCCCACCTCGCGGCTGACCTGGCGCGGGTCGTGGGCGGCCGGGACGCTCTACAACGTCAACGATTACTTCCGGGTGTCGGGTGTCGGCGTCTATGTCGTGAAGACCCAGCACACCGCCGCGGCGGCGCCGTTTGTGGTCACGCCGAGCGTTGAGCTGATGATGCCGGATCTGCTCGAGGCGGCCGCCCCGGTGGTCAACCAGACCGCGGCGTTCGGGCTCTCGCAGACGTTGGCGGGCCGCTACATCCGCTACAACTCGGCTACCGACCTCAACCTCGATATTCTGGCCGATGCCAACATGACGGTCGAGATCGGCGCCGAGTTCAACTTCCGCCAAGTCGGCGCCGGCCAGGTGGGGTTCGTGCCGGCCACCGGCGTGACCCTGAATGGCATGGAAGGCTTCAACAACCGCACGCGGGCGCCGGGCTCGGTGGCGACCTTGAAGAAGGTCGCCGCGAACGAGTGGGATCTGTTCGGCTCGCTGGAGGAGATCGTCTAATGGCCATCATCTTCGGGGTGTCTGCCGCCGTCACGCGCTTGCGGCCGCCGGTCAACGTGACCCCGCCGACCTATGACGATGCGTTCGACACCGCCGAGGTCAATCTCGAGCTGCGCGCGGGCTCGCTCGGTACCTGGGGCGGCGGCCTGTTCGCCACCCTGAAGACGGTTTGGTATGTCGACGGCGTCGCGCTCGCCGATGGCGATCCGCTGCTGGTCGCCGATACGAACCACCCCGATCGGAACAAGCCCGGCTATACGATCAAGAAGGTGGTGGTTCAGTCGGCCTGGGCCGGCAAGAGCGTGCAGCTCAGGGTTCAGGTCGCCGGCGCGCTGGGATCGGCCGAGGCCCAGGCCCCGCTGCTGGATGTGCCAGCGGCCCCGGCCGATGAGCCGGTGGTGATCTGGGACTATCGCAACCGCACCGGCGACCGGACCAATACGAGCTATATCAAGACCCGCAACTCGGGCCGCTCGATGTATGGCGGTCGGCGCTTCTTCACCACGAACGGCGCCGTTTCCCGGCAGGGCATCGGCAACAAGGGCCGCTCGGCCGGCAAGTGGTATTGCGAGTTCCTGAGCCACGATGCTCCCGGCTCACATTTCCGATTTGGCCTCAGCGCCATTGATGCCGGTTTTGCGAATGCCGGAATGCTCGGCGACCATCAGTGGCAGCTCGGCCTCAAAAGCGATGGCTGGCTCTATACCTATGATGACCGAGGCCAGGTCACCAGCAGCAGCAAGGTTGGCCCCAACTGGCGCTATTCCGAAACGATCGGCATGGCGGCCGATTTCGACACTGACCCCAACGGGGTGCTGGTGTGGTTTACGGCCGATGGCGTGACCTGGAATAACAACGGCAGCGCCGATCCGACGACCGCCGTGGGCGGCCATCTGCTGCAGAACCAAAAGGCCAGCGGCACCCCCAAGGCGATGCACCCGGCCCTGTTCTCGGCGAGCGCATCGGATACCCCAAACTTTGCCCTGAGCCTGTTCTGCAACGTGGGCGAGCAGCTGCGCGCAGCGCCAACCGGGTTCAATGGCTGGGACAATCTGGCGAACAATGGCGCCATGCCAACGCTCACCAATGCCGAGGCGCGGCGCCTCTGGCAGCTTTGGCACATGGGGCCCGCCCCCAGCGCCGCGCGCATGACCCTTGTCGATGACCTCATCAGCGGGCTCAAGGCTGATGGCGTGTGGACGAAGCTCAAGAGCCTCTATCTGCTCGCGGCCGCCGACTTCGGTCATGGCGTTTATGATTGGAAGAAGCTGCAGCGCGCCGAGTGGGGCAGCAGTTCCACACCGCCGGTTCCCGATGAGGGTTATGCCACCTGGCTGGCCGATCGCTACTACAAGAACGGCGGCGGCGGGGGCTATCTGACGGCCAGCTCTGCCGCCAGCACCGAGCTGGCGCAGAATGATGCTCATTTGGGCCTCATCAGCCGAACCGAGCAGGCCGATGGCACGAACACCCGGCATGAGCTGGGCGCGGGCAATGCCTATCTGGCCAACAACCTAGCCGGCGGAACCATCGCCCGTGCCAATGCGGGCGCTGCTGACACTTATGCTGATGTTTCGTTCATCGGCCATAACGTGTGGACGCGCGGCGGCTCGTCCCAGGCGGAGCTCTATCGTGATGGCGCCCTGGCCAAGACCATCACCAGAACCTCAGCGGGTCCCTCGGGCTCGATCACGATTGGCGCGGTCAATGCGGCCGCCATCACGCCAAACGGCATCAATGAGCTGGTGGCTGCGCACTATGGCCAGGCGCTCACAGCTGCCGAAGCCCTGGCGATTTACAACCGCCTGAACACCTACCGCACGGCGCTGGGCGCCTAATCCGGAGAACTGCAATGGCACGAAGACCACGACCCCGGCCGCGCGTCAAACCGCCGGCGCGCGTGATTGCGCGCCGCCTGGCGCGTGAGGGCGGCGGCGATCCACCGGCCGGTTCCGCGCTGCTCAAAGAGGATGGCAGCGGATATCTGCTGCTCGAGGACGGCGGCCGCATCCTGCTTGAGCAGCAATAAGCCTCTCGCCTCCTGAACCTTCCCGGCCCGCTTCGTGCGGGCCTTTTCTTTTCAAGGATCTGCATTCATGGCTGACAGCAAGATTTCCCAGCTCGCCCTCGTTTCGGCCCTCGCGTCCGGCGACTTCGTTCCCGTTAAGCGCGCGGATGGCAGCAACGGCCGGTTTGACCTTTCAGGCCTGGCGCCCTCGAGCGCCGGCCGCATCAAGGCCTCGGCCGTTGTGACGCTCTCGGGCACGACACCGAGCGTGGCGGCGGGGCTCAACGTCGCGTCTGTGGTCCGCACCGCAGCGGGTCGTTTTCGCGTCACGTTCGCGACGCCGCTGGACAGCATCAACTATGGTTTCAGCGGCAGCGCCAGGCTGGGCGATTTTAACGACAACTGGACGACGATCATCGGCATCGACCGTCATGCTGGGTACGGGCTCGCCACGACCCATGTTGACATCAACGTCACGTCAGGCAACGGCGGCAGCACCGCGGCCGGCGTCGCCTACGACCCGCTGTACTTCAGCTTCGAGATCTGGGACGCTGCGCAGCAGACCGGCGGGGGCGGAGTCAGCGGCGGGCATTCGACCACCGAGCAGGCGACCGGCCAGACGTGGATTGATGGAAAGGCCATCTACCGCAAGGTGGTCGATGTGGGCGCGCTGCCGAACACCACAACCAAGACAGTGGCGCATGGCGTGACCGGCGTTTCCAAGTGGCTGAGCCACCGAGGCCATGCGCAGGCGGCCGATGGCACCGCCCTCAACCTTCCCTTGGGCGATTCCGCGGCCGGCGCCTCGATCGGCCTGTGGCTGGATGCGACCAACATCAATATTCGCACCGGCGCCGATCGGTCGGGCTATTCCGGCTTCATCATCCTCGAATACACCAAGACCTAACAACGCCGGCGGCGGCCCTCGAGCTGCCGCCTAGCCCTCATCCCCTGCAGTAAGGCCCGCTCCTCGGCGGGCCTTTTTCATGCCCCCAGCCCACAAGAGGTCCCCATGGATAAGACCGTCCCTAAACCGGCGGCGATGCTGCTTGACTTCATCGGCAGCAAGGAAGCCCCGAAGGGCTATGACACCGTCTATGCCAACCGCATGGACCGGATGCCCAAGCCCCTGACCTCCATGACGATGAAGGAGATCCTGGATCAGGGGAAATGGCGGACGAAGACCTTTGGCTCTTCTGCTTGCGGCCGCTACCAGTTCATGGACGCCACGCTCCGGGACTTGGCCGAAGAGCTTGATCTGAAGGCCGAGGACAAGTTCACCTCTGACTATCAGGATCGGCTTGGCCTGTATCTGCTCAGGCGCCGGGGCTATGACAGGTGGATCAAGGGAACGCTCTCCGATGCAGAGTTCATGCTGAACCTAGCCA
The DNA here is from genome assembly GCF_001017175.1 of Microvirga vignae. Lineage (GTDB taxonomy): Bacteria > Pseudomonadota > Alphaproteobacteria > Rhizobiales > Beijerinckiaceae > Microvirga > Microvirga vignae. Next base: position 47,890 of record NZ_LCYG01000055.1, read on the forward strand.
AGGAGTGGGCGAGTTTCCCGGTGCCATTCACGGTCAAGGGCGGCAGCCGGAGGGTCAACCGCGGCCAGAGCTTCTATGCCGGTGACGGGCTGAACAAGGCTCTCGTGTCAGCGGAAGACGTGGAGAAGACTCTCGTTATGGCACGGGCCCAGCAGGACATCGAACCCGCTCCCGTGGCCGAGGCTCCGATCCTACCGCCACCGGATATCGAGCCCACACCGGCTCCCGCTCCCCAGCCCGCCTCTTCAGGCGGGTTTTTCTATGCCGCCCTCAAGAGCGTCCTTGAGGCCCTGTTCGGAAGGAAAGCGTGATGCCTCCCATCATCGGATTGCTCTTGCAGTATGCCCCTGAACTGATCGGGCTCTTCGCCGGCGACAAGACTGGCACGGCAGCCGGGAGGGTGGCAGATGCCGCGAAGGTGGTCTTCGGCACCGATGACCCACAGAAGGCACAGGTCCAGATCCAGGCAAACCCGCATCTGGCTCAAGCCTTCGTGGAACAGGCCAAGATCCAGCTCGAGGAAGTTCGCCTCGCGATCCAAGACGTTCAGAGCGCTCGTCTTCAGACGCTGGAACTCGCCAAGCAGGGTTCAGCCATCTCCTGGGGCGCTCCGGTCGTCTCGGTCATTGTGGTGGTCGGCTTCTTCGTCGTGATGGGGCTGCTCTTCGTCCAGCCCATCGATCTCCCGCCGCAGCAGGCGCAACTCCTCAACGTGCTCTTCGGCGCGCTCATCCCGGCCTTTGGCACGGTCGTTCAATACTGGCTCGGCTCGTCGGCGGGCTCTAAGCGCAGCGGGGATGCTGTCAGAGCAATTGCCGAGACCGTCCTGCCGACCCGAAAGGGAGCCTAAGCATGGCGGACACTCCATCCCTGCAGGAAACCTCCCTGACGTTCGGTGGCCTGCTGCTTGTGGCCGGCATCGTCTGGTCGATCTTCAAGGGCCGGGACTGGCTTGACATGAAGATCCGGGCCGAGGCCGTCTCCATCTGCGAGCCGCTGAAGATCGAGCATGCTGCCCTGAAGATCAGGGTGGAGATGCTCGAGAAGGACCTGAACGAGTTCAAGGTTCAGGCGTCGAAGAGCTTCGTCAGCAACGATGCGGTGATCCGGCTGGAAGACCGCCTGGAGGAGGGATTCAAAAGCATGCGGGCAGAGTTGAGCGATATCCGCGAGACTCTCATGAAGACCATCATTGAGGCGGGGAGGGCGCGGTCATAAGCCTTGCCACGTTACCGCCAAGGTTTGTGGACACGGTTCCCGCCATTGCGGTAACGGGTAACTATATCTCACCTATCTGTTGATTGGCCCCGCTGGCTCAGGCTGGCGGGGTTCTTTTTGCGTTTACGGCCCGTGCATCGGACCCATCCCAGAACTCCGGGCATAGAGCTCGGACGCGTTGATTATGTCTTGATGCTCTTTCGCCGTATTCATCCGGTGTAGGCCGCGGATACGGAACCGAGGCGGTAGCCCGGGTCAGCGCCGCAGGATCTGCAATGGTGTCCTTGTCTGCCAGCCCTGGCGTTCAAGCTCCGGTGTGTCGTCGGCGTGAGCGGGATAGCCCAGACACAGGTAGCCGATGAAGGCCCAGTGCGATGGCACATCCAGGGTCATGGCCACGGCGGCAGGATCCAGAATCGACACCCAACCAACCCCAATCCCCTCGGCCCGCGCCGCCAGCCACAGGGTATGAATGGCCATCACGGTTGAATAGCGCACCGTCTCGGGCATGGTGCGCCGCCCCAAGCCATGACCTTGCGGTGTGCTGTCCTCGGCAAACACCGCCAGATGAACTGGAGCCTCCTGCAAGCCGGCCAGCTTGAGCTTGGCATAGGCGGAAGCCCGCTCCGTAGGCTCTCTCCTCAAGGCTTGTGCATTGCAGACTTCAAAGTTCTCAACGATTGCGGCTCGCCGTTGCGGATCATCCACGAGCACGAAGCGCCAGGGCTGGCTCAGGCCCACAGACGGTGCCAAATGAGCCAGTTCAAGCAGGCGCGTGAGCACATCCGGCGCGATCGGCATGGAGCGAAAGTGCCGAACATCCCGACGCCAGACGAACAGATCGCGGAGCTGGTCGCGGAACGCCCGCGCAAAGACAGGAACCGGCGATTGCTCCATGCTCATGCGTCGCCCGTCAGCTTCTCCCACTGCCAAGGGAGCAACTCGGACAGCCGATTTTGCGGAGTGCTGGCAATGTGGGCGAGCACATCGGCGAGCCAGGCGTAAGGGTCAACATCGTTCAGTTTGGCGGTCGCGTTCAGCGTCACCATGGCGGCAATGGTTTCCTGGAGGGGCGGCGGAGAGTGGACTGCTGCTCCGGGTAGCGCTCGACAACGTCCTGAAACTGTCCCTTGGTGAGGATCTTTAGTAGTGTCGCTGCGGGAGTAGGTCATGCCATAGGTATGGCAGGGAAGGGTGAAGAGAGGGTTGCGCGAAAGCTATGGCACGCACGCAATGTGGTTGATCAGTAGCCCAAGCGCCACAACTGCCGCGAAAGTTAGGATTGCAAGGATAATCCCAGTCCAGTGTTCACGCTGTGAGAGCTTGGCTAGAGTGCGTGCCAATCTCTGCCGCGTTAGCTCTATGTCTTGATTGTCGACCATTGCCCCCAAGCCCCCGCTAGGAAAGGAAGCTAGTAAAGGCAGAGGGGGATCGCGACAATATACGGCTTTCCGGTTTTCGGGGTTGGTTGGTCCATAAGATAATTCATACAACTTCCGCATTTTGGGGTTGATAGCTTGGCTGTGATGTGCCATATTCAACTCATCGGAAACGGAGCAAGCCAATGACCAGCGTCGCCCAGGACATCATCCGCAGCCACTTCAACCGGAAGACCCTCACCGCTCTCAAGAAGAAGGGCATCGAAGTTGTGAAGTCCACCTTCGTCCCGGCTCCTGGCGGCGACTACACCCGAGGCGAAACGGCCTACGTGGTGGTGGAGAACGAGACGAGCAGCATCCGCTCCTACCTCGAAGTCCTGAAGATGGCCGCGTAAGCGGCCTTCCTCTTTTAGGGGCGTACGATGACCAAGTGGATCGACGTAAACGACCGCCTTCCCGGTGAGCAGGGGCAGGACAGCGAGGACGTGCTGTGCTTCCTCAACGGGCATTGCGGCTTGACCGACTTTCAGGCCCGCGACGGAGGCGGTTGGGGCATCCGGCTCGGCTTCTACGATGCTGGGAAGGGACAGTTCCGCTGCGGTGGGCAGATCACCTGGGAAGTCACCCACTGGATGACACTTCCGGCTCCACCGGACTCCACAAGCTAAGCCGTATGGTGTAAGCCAGCTTCCGCATTTGGAGGTTGGCGGTTGCTGGACATCTTGAATATCGAGGGGCTCATGCCCGAACCTGAGAAAAGCTATGAGGATAGAGAGCGGGTGGTGATCTCCATCTCCCGCCGTCCCAACCCCGAAATGCGTTGCAGGTACTGCGGCGCGGCTGCCGTTCCGAACGGGACGCGGGCCGTCGAGTACATGGACCTTCCCGTCCGGGGCAAGCCCACAACGCTCAAGTGGGACCGCCAGCGGTACATCTGCCTCAACATCGACTCGTGCCGGAAGAGCTTCAGCGACGACCATGAGGACCTGCACCCGGTTCGCCAGATGACATGGCGCCTGTTCAACTGGATCGGGCAGCGTTCCATCGACCATACCTTCGTGGATGTGGCAGCCGATGTAGGGCTCTCCGAGAGGGCTGTTTCCAGCGTCTTCCGAGAATGGTCCGAGGCACAGTTCGCGGATCTGGAGATTATCACTCCGCGCGTTTTGGGGTTGGATGAGGTTCACCTGCTCCACAGGGCGCGGCTCGTCCTGATCAACCACGGCACCAACACCGTGATCGACATGCGGGAGAAGCACACTAACGAGGCCGTTGCTGCGGCCCTCGGTAGCCTCTCTGATCCACGCCGCGTCAGGGTTGTCACCATCGACATGACGGCCCGCTACAAGAACGTCATTGAGGAGATGCTGCCCCAGGCGATGATCGTTGTGGACAAGTTCCACGTCGTGAAGGAGGCCAACAACCACCTGGAGACGATCCGCAAGTCCCTCCGCAGTGGGCTGCCGAAGGAGCGCCGCGTCCAACTGCTGAAGGATCGGTTCCTCATGCTCAGCCGCCGCAAAGACCTGAACCCGATGCAGCAGCTCATCATCGAGAGTTGGACCAACGAGTTCCCGCAGATGAAGGAGGCTTACGACGCCAAGGAGGCGTTCTTCGACATCTGGAACCACACCACCGAGAAGGACGCCAGGGCGGCCTACATGGAGTGGCAGCGCAGCCTCTCCACGCCCAACAAGGCGGTCTTCCAGCCGCTCATCAACTCGATGGGACGGTGGCACAAGGAGGTGTTCAACTACTTCCGGGTGCCCGTCTCCAACGGGCCGACCGAGGCAGAGAACGGCCTCATCAAGATCGCCAACCGGACAGGCCGTGGCTACTCGTTCGAGACCCTCAAGGCGAAGGTCATGCTGGACCGGAGAGCCTGGGTCAGACGGGGTGGAGACAACGACGGCAAGCTGGCCTTCGACATCCCCGGCCCACCGCCAGAGGTCCGGTTCGGCGTGAACGTTCCAACCCTGGAGCGTGTCTTGAGAGAGGATCATCAGTGAGCCTCATTCAACCTGAAAAACCGGATAGCCCAATATACCCATAAAGACTCGAGGTGCCGTGCGGGCAGAGGTTTTACAGACAGCCCCTCTCCGACTTCCGGTCGGGGAGAGGCTGATTTGGCTGCGATGAAGGCCTGTGTCTTCGTAGTCACAGGTCTTGGAAGTTTCTGCGAAACGAAATCGCGAAAACGATTACATCCCTAACGTAGGGTTTTAAGGATACAACCACAACGGTAAAGGGCTCTGGCGGCCCGCGCCCGCTTGCAAGTCTCAGGGCGTCGAGACTCAGGACAGTCGCTTCTCCTCAACTCAGGTGGTCAGATGCGGTGCTTCTTTCACCTCGTGAGCACGCACGAGAGTATCTTAGATGATACTGGAATCGAGTTTGCCGACTTGGCCGCAATGCAGCACGAAGCAGCGCGGGCGATCTACGAACTCCGCCAGGACGACCATAACTACGAGGCGAATTGGCGCGACTGGCAGCTCAATGTAGTCGATGAGGCCGGTACCCTTCTCATGTCAGTCCGGCTCGACATGCCGCCAGCCTAAAGCAGATCTACGCACGGCGGGGTCAGCAACTCATATACCCCTCCCATGTAATGGGCTAAGCGGTCCGAAGTAACTGGCATTGGAGATGGAGAGCCATCGTGGCGCGGCCGCAGGAGTTCGACACCGCTGAAGTTCTGCACAAGGCTATTGGCGTGTTCTGGCGCAAGGGCTACGAGGCCACCTCCCTTGTTGACCTGCTGGAGGCTACGGGGCTGAGCAGGAGCAGCCTGTACAGCAGCTTCGGCGGCAAGCGCGAGCTATTCCTGGCTGCCTTCGACGCCTACCGTGAGGCACGGGCGCGTGCCATGAGACGAGTCCTTCATCAGGCGCCTGCTCGGCAGGCCATCGAGGAGTTCTTCCGCATGATCATCGCCGATGCTCAAGCTCCCGAGCTTTCGCGTGGCTGCATGAGCATCAACCAGGCTGTCGAGCTGGCCCCGCATGATCCCGAGATCCGGGACCGTGTGGAAGAGGACTTCCAGCTCATCGAGGACGCTCTCACCAGTGCAATCGAACGCGGGCAGGTGGACGGCTCGGTGAGGAGTGCCAGAAGTTCCCGGGAGTTGGCCCGGCTACTTGTGGTGGCGTTCCCTGGCCTTCAGGTGATGATGCGGGCCGGCGGCAACAGGGCCCGGCTCGACGATGCCCTGAGGGTAATCTTCTCAAACCTCGACTAACCCAAATGCGAGCATCTGGGGCGTTCCGCGGCGGTGTCGCGGGAGTAGGTCATGCCCTGGGATATGGCAGGGAACGGTGAAGAGAGGGTTGCAACTGCCCCTCAGAAATTCTTCTTGAGTCCGACTGACAAGATTACTTTCTTGGGATAGAGATGCCGCTCCGGCAAAGTACCCGGAGGGGGCAATGGCAATTATTGTAGATCCGGCGATCCGGATACTTCCTGATGATCATCGGATCTTCGTCCTACATCCGGGAGAGGGAAAGCGCTTCTATGCCGACTTTCTAGAAACCGAGGCCGTCTTCCTTGATATCCCAGGAATTTCGTTCTCTGAGCCTCCGGATGCTGACGACGTCAATGTGCGCAATGAACTTCGTATGGCTCGACGCATCTCGCTGTGGCGCCGTCGGGGATCCCCTGACGATGATCGGCCCAGCAGAGATCCGAATGAATATGCTGTAGCTAATCCCCTCGTCGAGGCGCCACGATTTGTGCGTGAAGTGGTCGATCTTTATTCTGATGGACGGGCTGGCGACCTGATTATCATCCCCGGCAAAGGATATAACTCTACCGTTTATTTTGGCGAGTTCGTCAACGGCTTCGATCCGAACCTGACTGTGGAATCAGTTCGCTATCCAGGCGAGAGGATCCCGGCAAGGAAGGTTCGGTGGCTGCCGGTGAACCTTGCCAAAGGTCAATTTAATCGGCGACTGATCCGATTGATGCAGAACCGCCAAGCACTCATCCGCATCACACGCGAGGAGGATAGGCGAGAGGTATATAGCCACACGTATGGAGATTATGTTTGGCGAGAGTCTTCAGGAAACCTGATTAGAGTTACCGAAGATGAGATTGACCTTTATGATCTCAATAAGGCTGTTGATCTAACTAATTATTTCGCTTCTCAGTATCTGGCTCTCAAGAAAGGAGAATTGTCTACGTTCCTTCAGCTTGAGTTCAATCAGGCTATTGATAGATACTATGACAAGCGCTATTTTGGCGGTGTGAATGTTGAGATACATTCGCCTGGTTACTTTGGGCGTCCTATGAAGGACGCGCTGCTTGCAGGTTATGTCTCAGCAATGCTTGCGCTGTCAGCTGCGGGCGTTCCGGCGCAGGAGGCGGTTGATGTTCAAGTGCGTAACTCGGCCAACGCTGTAGTGTCGATTTGCGACCAGCAGCTTGAAAAGGATATCCGCGAGACGATGGAGATGTACGCGAATATCCACCTCTGGGAGACCGAAGTTTGTCCTAGACGCCGCGCCACGATGGAAGGGGTTGGTCTAAAAACTGACGTGACCATTCAGAGGGAGTAGAATGGCACAGACATTTTTTCCGCCTGAGGGTTGCCTATATTTGTATTGGGCAGTGTCCGTCCCTGTCGCCATGGAGTGCTGAGATGTTCAAGCAGGCGATCGAACTAGCACGAGAACACATCATAGTTTCGCTCCTTGGGGCTCTTGCGCTTGGCGCCACAGGCGGAGTTGGGGTCTTATGGAACCTTTATGAGGCTCGTACGAACCGCATCGAGGAGATGAAGGTTGCTGAATTTAATGAGCTTACGACGGAAAATAAGAAGTTTTTGGAGCTTATGAGCACCTTTACAGAGCAAATTGCCCTTAGCGGCACTGTTGATCAGGATAAAAAGAAGGAAATATCTGCGAGTTTGGTGCGGCTCTACAACAGCTTTGGAGCATTTAGCGTTAATTTGTCCCCTGAAAGGGAACAGCCTGTCCGCCGAATTCAGACGTCGATTAATGAAGTGAAGAAGCGGGTTCAGCTTGTGAACGGGAAAAAAGATCTGGATCCTCTGAGCGTGGCCTTGGTGCGACTGTTCCAAGACATGAAAGAAGTCCGCCCGATTATTGAAGAGGCTGTCGGTAAGCCTACCGCATCAACCATCTAGAGGTTTTGTCCTCCCCGCCTCTCATCCTCCTCTGGAAGAGAAGCGGGATGAGGGGTACAGGCTGCCCCTCTCCGGCTTCCGTCCGTTATTCAGGCCGGTCTGGAGGGCGACATTGTGCACGCGGCAGACACGGGGAGGGATGTCAGATGCGTTTACAAGGTTACCGGAAACCCTTGGAAAAGCAGGGTCCAATGGGGCAAATCTTGTAAACTAAGACGAGGCTGAAAGCCTTGCAGACAAACAAAAAGCGGCTCACGGGCCGCTGTTCTACCATTAAACTATCCCCCAACTAAGGCATTGAAATTATTGGGCTTTTTCGGATAGTTTTTCGATCCAAGGCCAAAGTTTTTCAATCACCGTCGCCGGTGGCGCTGAGATAGGTGTTTTTTGGGTGGTCGTCAAGCCTCCTCGGGCAATTCCGAAGCTGGTGATATTATGCAGCCTTCGTGGAGCTTGGCGGACATGACCTCGGCAAACAGGCTGGGGACCCGATTACGCGACATGTGCTTCTGAATGAAGTGTTGCTGGGATCGATCGGTGCCGTAGACATAGGATTGGCGCGGGTCACGATCTCTAAGTTGACACGCTTCACGAGTTCGATGGGCTTGGTATTCAGCAGCAATTCTATTACATGGCGGCTCCTGGCGGCTACAAACAGGAGATCCAGCCCGATCGGCAGTGTGATTGCCACTGCCTCGTGATCGAGTCCATCGGTTCTAACGACTGGGTCGTCGCAAGTTAGAAACCGCAGATAGGACCCTTCCGTGGTGATGGTGGCCCAGAGCATGTTGTTTAATCGTTGGCCACTTCCCTCGTGATCTGTGAGTTTCAGCAGTTGAGCGAGCGCGCTGTGTTCGATTAGGCGCTGACCTTCACCCTTCAGATATTCCCGATAGGTCAGCGGATGATGCGACTCTCGTTCGATCTGATAGGCTGCTTCCTCCTCCGGAGTGATCTCGAATATCCGCCGGGTCCATTCGTATTTGAGATCTCGGATAGCGGCGGGATGCCTCATTATCAGCGAGAGGAGAAAGCGCGACCAGGCACTTCGGGTGTCATCATCCCATTCAGGGTTTCGCCGACCATTCTCCAGGTGGGCCAGCGCGCGAGCTGCCAAATTATCAACCGGCTTGAAGAATGCAGTCTCGATCTGCTGTGCGAGAGCGGGCTCCAGGCCACGCAGTTCATAGAGCTGATCGACATAGCCGATTCCTTCCGGGTGCAGCCGGCGCGCCTTGACGAGTGGGCCGTACGGTTGGTGGAACTGCTCAAGTCTGCCGTCGGAGCCCGTCCAACGCCGGGTGTAGAAGACTGGAAGGTAGTGATGCTTGTGAGAGGGATTCTGCATTCAATAGAATGGAATAGCACAGTTGGATCACGAGTGCTCGGTGAACGTCACGATTTGACATCTCAAACCGCCGCCGGTTCGATTCGGCGGCGTCCATCTGGTCCATGAAACGAGTGTAGCGCATCACCATTGGCAGGCTCATGCCGATATCGTAGATCGCCTGCGCCTCGTAGCCTTGCCTTCGCCGCTCCATAACGGCCGCGCCGCGCAGACCGTGCAGGGTGGGGCCGCGGCTGTCTTCCGGATCGATCTCCCAGCCGTAGCGCTGCACTTGGTCATTGAGCCATTTGCGCCAGCGCCTGCACAGCTCCTTACAGTGCGCGGCATCGAGCCAGCGACCCCAGCGGGCGCGAATGCGTTCGGGCGTGTAGATGTCGCACTTCGGGGTGTAGAGATAGACATCCTCGCGGAACGCTTGATTGGCGTCCTCCAGCGGCTGTTAGTGAAGGCGATCGGCTCTTTGGCCCAGCGGTCGAGCTCCAGCGCCTCGGCAGTCGAGAGCGGAATGAAGAAGGCCTTGCGCACCCGGTTCGTCTTCCGCGGCCGGCATCACAGGCCATTGCGCTCCCGGTGCACCGGGCCGAAGCGCACGAGGTCGCTCTCGCGCTGGCCGGTTAGATAGGCTTCTTTTGCGGGTGCGTCACCCCCATTCGACGGCTTTCTGACATCTGAATGACAGGCTCCCCAGGCTTGGCGCTGAGACGAGGCCTCAATCGTCCATGTCGCCGTTTTCGGGAGGCGGATCGAGGCCCAGGCCGGCCCGGTATTCGGCCTCATCATGGGCGGCCTCCGCGTCCGCCGCGATCCGCTCGTAGCGGTCGAGCGCTCCTTGCAGGATGTAGGCGGCGGCCATCTTGTCCACGGCGTCGGCGCGCTTGGCGCGGGAGGCATCCGCGTCGAGGAGGGTGCGGGTCACGACCATGGTGGACATGCGCTCGTCCCAGAACAGCACGGGCAGGGGCAGGAGAGGCTTCAGGTTGCGCACGAACGCGCGGGTCGCCTGCGAGCGGGGGCCCTCGGTGCCATCCATGTTGAGGGGCAGTCCGAAGACGAGACCGCCGACCTCGTAGCGCTCCACCAGTTCCTTGATGCGCTCCACATCGGGGGTGAATTTCACCCGCCTGATGGTCTCGAGCGGAGTCGCGATCCGCTTCTCCACATCGGACAGGGACAAGCCGATGGTCTTGGTGCCGAGATCGACGCCCATGAGGCGCGCGCGGGGGCTCAAAGATTCGATGAAGGCAATCAGCTCGTCATCCTTCGAGGTCATGGGCGGCCTCCTCATGGCACTGTCTCGATGACAGCCAGTATAGAGGAAGTTGGCCGCCGTCGAGATCAGGCGGCGCTGGTCGCCGGAGAGGGCGACCGAGCCATGGGTGTCCCAGTGGGCGCGATGAGAGGCAGAGCCTCGCCCGAGTCCTTGAACAGGTGGCAGGATTCCGGGGCCAGGGAGAGGCTGACCTCCTGCCCGATCCCATGACGCGCATCGCCCGGCTCGCGGATTGTCAGGTGGCGGTCCTTGCCGAAATCCACATAGAGCAGGTGGTTCTCGCCAAGCTCCTCCACCAGCTCGATGCGCCCGGTGAGGGTGCCTTGGGCGGAGACCTTCACATGGTCAGGCCGGATGCCGAGCGTCACGGTCTCGCCCACGCGCACGCCATCCGACGAAACCGGAACGGTGATCATGCCGGCATTGGGCAATTGCACCTGCACGCCGTCTGAGCCGACATGGGAAACGACACAGGTGATGAAGTTCATCTGCGGCGAGCCGAGGAAACCGGCAACGAAGAGATTGGCCGGGCGGTGGTAGAGTTCGAGAGGCGTACCCACCTGCTCGATGCGTCCCGCATTGAGCACAACGATGCGGTCGGCGAGTGTCATCGCCTCCACCTGATCGTGGGTCACGTAGATCATGGTGGCGCGGGTGTCGGTGTGGAGTTTTGCGATTTCGATGCGAGTCTGCACGCGCAGGGCCGCGTCGAGATTGGAGAGCGGCTCGTCGAAGAGAAAAACCTTCGGATCGCGCACGATGGCGCGGCCGATGGCGACGCGCTGGCGCTGGCCGCCGGAGAGCTGGCGTGGTTTGCGGTCGAGAAGGTTCTCGATCTGCAGCATGCGGGCGGCCTCGCGCACCTTGGCGTCGATCTGAGCCTTTGACGATTTCGCCAGCTCCAGGCCAAAGGCCATGTTGTCGTAGACGCTCATATGCGGATAGAGCGCATAGGACTGGAACACCATCGCGATGCCGCGCTTGGCCGGTGCAAGGTCGTTGACGCGCTGGCCGCCGATGAAGAGGTCGCCGGAGGTGATGTCCTCCAAGCCTGCGATGAGGCGCAGCAGGGTGGATTTCCCGCAGCCGGAAGGGCCGACGAAGACGAGGAATTCGCCGTCCTTGACGTCGAGATCCACGCCATGGATCACACGGGCTCGGCCGAAAGATTTGCGAACATTTTTGAGAACAACGTCAGCCATCTGAAAAGTCCTTGAAGTTATCCCTTGACCGCGCCTGCGGTGAGGCCCGCCACGATCTTGCGCTGGAAGATCAGCACCAACGCGATGATCGGCACCGTCACGATGACGGAAGCCGCCATGATCGTGCCCCAGGGCAGCTCGTAGGCCGTTGAGCCGCTCATGAGCGCGATGGCGGGCGGCACGGTGCGCTGCTCGTTGGTCAGGGTGAAGGTGAGGGCGAAGAGGAACTCGTTCCACGAGACGATGAAGGCGAGGAGGCCCGTGGTGACGGCTGCCGGCATCATGAGCGGCAGGAAGACCCTGCGCACCACGATCCAGGGCGTTGCTCCGTCCACGAAAGCGGCCTCCTCGATCTCCTTCGGCAATTCCCGCATGAAGGTGGTGAGCACCCAGATCGTGAAGGGCAGGGTGAGCATGAGGTTGGCGAGGATCAGGCCGGGCAGGGTGTTGTAGAGTCCGAAACTCCGGATCAGCTCGAACATGCCCGACAACACCGCCACCTGCGGGAACATGGAGACCGTAAGAATGGTCATGAGCAGCAGCGATCGGCCTCGGAAGCGGATGCGCCCGAAGGCATAAGCCGCCGTGATGCCTAAGCCGAGCGAGAGCGCCACCACGGAGCCCGCGACAACAACGGAATTGAAGATGTTCGTGCCGAAGGGCTGGCGTTCGAACACGGCGATGTAGTTGGAGAAGTCCAGACGCTCGGGCCGATAGGCCACCTTGAACAGATCCGAGCCCGAGCGAAAGGACGAGATCACCGCGTAGTAGAACGGGAAGATCGAAAACAGGCCGATGGCCACAACCAGCAACCAGAAGCCGATGCGGGTCAGCGCCTTCATCGGGTTTCACCTCCCAGCCGAACCCGGCCCGCGGCCATGGTGATGACGATGAGCAGGGCGATGATGAGGAAGATGAGAGTGGAGGCTGCCGAGCCGAGGCCCACCTCCTGGAAGTCCACGAGCTGCTGGCGTGCAAACACGGACATGGACATGGTGTCCCGCGAATTGGCGGTGAGCACGTAGATCAGGTCGAAGACACGCAGGGCATCGAGCGCGCGGAAGATCACCGCGACGATGAGCGCCGGCTTGATCAGCGGTAGCGTCACTCTGAAGAAGACCCTCACAGGATGCACGCCGTCCACCTTCGCGGCTTCATAGATGTCACCCGGCAGCATCTGCAGGGCAGCAAGAATGAGCAGCGCCATGAAGGGCGTGGTCTTCCACACGTCCACCATGACCACGGTCCAAAGCGCCGTGTCCGGGTTGGCGGTCCAGGTGATCGGCGCGGCAATGAGGCCGAGGCGCAGGAGCATGTCGTTGATCACGCCGAACTGGTCGTGCAGCATCCAGTTCCACATCTTGGCCGAGACCACCGTGGGGATGGCCCAGGGGATGAGAATGACGGCGCGCATGATGCCGCGTCCGGGGAAGGACGCGTTGAGGATCAGTGCGACGATGGTGCCGAGCACGGCCTCGATGGAGACGGAGATCGCCGTGAACCACACCGTGTTCCACACCGAGCGCCACCAGTCCGTATCGGTCAGCAGGCCCAGCCATTCGCCGTCGTAATTGGCGATGTAGTTCTCGAGGCCGATGAATTCGTAATCGTTGAGGCTATTGAGGTTGGCATCCGTGAAGCTGAACCAGATGGTCCGCGCGAGGGGCCAGCCTGCGATGAGCGCCAACACGATCAGCGTCGGCGCGATGAAGATCCACGCCGCCCTGATGCGCGAGCGGGTGAGGGAGGATCGGCCGCCCCGCACGGTTTCTCGCGCAGGGGCGCTCGCCTGGATGGTTGCGCCCGACATGATCATTGCCAGCCGCTGCGCTTGATCCGCTTCAAATCACGATCGAGGCGATTGAGTGCCTGCGCAGGCTCCGCGCGTTTCGAGAGCACCTGGTGCACTGCATTGAAGAACTCGGTCGAGACTTTGTTGTAGTTCTGCCCCGTCACGGTTGCCGGGCGGGCAACAGCATTGGCAAAGACGTCCGCTAGATCGCCGATGAACGGATTCGCCTTGGCGACATCAGCATCGCCGTAGAGTGAAACAAGAGTGGGGTTGAACGAGCCCTGGACCGCGCGGCGCTTCTGCTCCTCCTGACCTGTCAGATACATGACGAGGTCGATCGCGGCATCGGCGTTCTTGGAGTACTTGGAGACGGCGAGCAGTTGGCCGCCGAGCGTACCCGCATGACGCCCGTCTGCACCACCCTTCGGCAGTGGTGCGATGCCGACCTTGTCCTTGATGGTGCTGTCCGCTCCTTGAGCCAGCGCCCAGGCATAGGGCCAGTTGCGCATGAAGGCGGCGTTGCCGGCCTGGAAGACGCCGCGCGCTTCCTCTTCCGTGTAGTTGAGCACGCCTTCCGGCGTGATGGTGCCGACCCAGCCGGCGGCCGTCTTCAAGGCCTCGACGGCTTTCGGGTTCTCAACTGTGACCTCGCCCTTCTCGTCGACGATGGTGCCGCCGTTGTAGGAGGCGATCCATTCGAGAGCGACCGTGGTCAGGCCCTCATAGGCGCGGCCCTGCCAGACATAGCCCCAGAAATCGCCCTTGCCCTCTTTGCGCTCGCCCTCTTGAATCATGCGGGCGGTCTCGGTCAGGTCGGACCAGGTCTGCGGCACGGGGCGCTTGTATTTGTCGAGCAGGTCCTTGCGGTAATAGAGCAGGCCCGCATCGGCGAACCAGGGCATCGCCATGAGCTTGCCGTTCACGCGGCTCGTCTCGACCATCGCAGGCAGATGCTGGCTCACGACGCTCTGGCCGTTCGAGGTCAGGTCCTGCAGGTGATCGGCGAGGATACCGGTCCACACCACGTCGATCTGGAACACGTCGATATCGCCCGCGCCGGCAGCGAGAAGTTGCTGATAGAGAGCGAGGCGCTCGGTGGCGGAGTTGGGCGTCGAGACGATCTTGACCGTATTGCCCGTTTTCTGCGCCCAGGCATCGACCCCCTGCTTGCAGATTTCATATTCCTTGCCGAGCGCGCTGCACGAGATGGAAATCTCGACGGCGGAGACGCTGGCCGAGGTGAGAAGGCCGGCCGCAAGGGTCAGACTGGCGATGACTCGGGACATGGCTATCCTCCAGCAAAGTTCATGTTTATTGCTTAGGTTGACAAGCCTAAGGCCCCTCTCTTTGTTCCTTTGAAACATGGCCGCCAGCCCACCTTGCCCCATCTTCAAGCTCCCTCAAGCGAAGGTGCTCCCATGAAAATCACTTGGTTTGGACATTCTGCCTTTCGGCTCGATTTCGCCGACAAGGCCGTGCTCATCGACCCGTTCTTCACCGGCAACCCAGCTTTCGAGGGTGACAAGGCAAAGATCATCGAGGGCGTGAGCCACGTCCTGCTCACCCACGGCCACGGTGACCATGTGGGCGACACGGTGGAGATCGCGAAGGCGACGGGCGCCAAGGTCGTCACCAATTTCGAGCTCTGCATGTACCTGGCGAAGCAGGGCGTTCAGAACATCGATCCCATGAATACCGGCGGCACGACGGAGCAGGGCGGCTTTACCGTCACCCTAGTGCGGGCGGATCATTCCTCCGGCCTGGTGGAGATGGATGTGAACTTCCCCTTAGGCTCGGCCAACGGCATCGTCGTGAAGGCGCCCGGGGAGCCAACCGTCTACCATATGGGCGATACGGACATTTTCGGCGACATGGGTCTCATCGCCGAAATACACCAGCCGGAAATTGCCATGGTGCCCATCGGCGACCGCTTCACCATGGGCCCGGAGGTCGCGGCACTCGCCGTCCAGCGCTATTTCAGTGGCCTGAAGGCGGTCATTCCCTGCCACTATGCCTCCTTCCCGCCGCTCGTCCCCAATGCGGACCGCTTCGTGGCGGCCCTGGAGGGCAAGGGCATCCAGGTCGTGGTGCCGCACAAGACGGTGGCGGTGCGGGTCTGATCTTCTACCGTCATCACCGGACCTGGTCCGCGGGTCAGGCCCGGCCATCCACGTGTTCTTGCTCTCTCGTTATGGCCGCACTTGGTTTACGGCCATCCACGCCTTAGGAACCACTGTGGTTTGAGGCGTGGATCACCGGGATAAGCCCGGGGATGACGGAGAGAGTGCCGGGGCGGGTTTCCTTTACATCCAACGTTGCGACTTTGGGCGGGCGGGTGCTATAGCCCGCCGATCAGATTTCCAAGGGATATGACCATTCATGTCGGTCGATGAGAAAACGGTCCGCCGCATCGCCCATCTGGCGCGCATTGCCGTGACGGATGAGGAGGTGCCTCACCTCCAGGGCGAGCTCAACGCGATTCTCTCCTTCGTCGAGCAACTCAACGAAGTGAATGTGGATGGCGTGGAGCCCATGACCTCCGTGACGCCCATGACCATGAAGAAGCGCCAGGACGGCGTGACCGATGGCGGCTACCCGGAGAAGATCGTCCAGAACGCCCCCGTCACCGAAGACGACTTCTTCCTGGTGCCGAAGGTGGTTGAATAAGGCGCCAGCCTTTTTCAACCATCCCCGGGCAAGCGAAGCGCGACCCGGGGATCTCCCGCAGAGTAAGGCGTGGATGGCCGGGACGAGCCCGGCCATGACGTCGATTAAAGAGATCCAGTCCCGTGACCGAACTGACCCATCTCACGATTTCTGAGGCTCGTGACGGCCTGAAGGCCAAGACCTTCTCCGCTACCGAGCTCACGCAGGCCCATATCGCCGCCGTCGAGAAGGCGAGGGCGCTGAACGCCTATGTGCTCGAGACGCCCGAGAAGGCGCTCGCCATGGCCAAGGCCTCCGACGAGAAGATCGCCAAGGGCGAAGCCCGCCCGATGGAAGGCATCCCGCTCGGCATCAAGGATCTGTTCTGCACGCAAGGCGTGGTTTCCACCGCCGCCTCCAAGATTCTTGGCAACTTCAACCCGCCCTACGAGTCCACCGTCACCCAGAACCTCTGGAACGACGGCGCCGTGATGCTCGGCAAGCTCAACATGGACGAGTTCGCCATGGGCTCCTCCAACGAGACCAGTGCCTTCGGCCCGGTCGTGTCGCCCTGGCGGCGCGAGGGCTCGAACGTGAGCGCGGGTGCTTCCGGCCAGATCGAGGGTACGCATCTCGTCCCGGGCGGTTCGTCCGGCGGTTCGGCGGCGGCTGTCGCCGCACACCTGTGCCTGGGCGCGACCGCAACCGATACGGGCGGCTCGATCCGCCAGCCTGCGGCCTTCACGGGCACCGTGGGCATCAAGCCGACCTATGGCCGCGTTTCCCGCTGGGGCACGGTCGCCTTCGCCTCGTCTCTCGACCAGGCCGGCCCCATCACCCGCACGGTGCGCGACGCCGCCATCATGCTGCGTTCCATGGCCAGCCCTGACGCCAAGGACACGACCTGTGTCGACCTTCCGGTTCCGGAGTACGAGGCTGCCGTCACACGTGGCGTGAAGGGGCTGAAGATCGGCATTCCGAAGGAATACCGCGTCGATGGCATGTCGCCGGAGATCGAGAAGCTCTGGCGTCAGGGTGCGGAATGGCTGCGTGCCGCCGGCGCCGAGATCGTCGAGGTCTCCCTGCCGCACACCAAGTATGCGCTGCCGGCCTACTACATCGTGGCTCCGGCCGAGGCCTCCTCGAACCTCGCCCGTTATGACGGCGTGCGCTACGGTCTGCGCGAGAACGGCAGGGACATCGTCGATCTCTACGAGAAGACCCGCGCCGCCGGTTTCGGCCGCGAGGTCAAGCGCCGCATCATGATCGGCACCTATGTGCTCTCGGCGGGCTATTACGACGCCTATTACGTGCGCGCCCAGAAGATCCGCACGCTGATCAAGCGCGACTTCGAGGAAGTCTACGCGCAGGGCGTTCATGCGATCCTGACGCCCGCCACGCCGTCCGCCGCCTTCGGCATCGGCGAGAAGGGCTCCGGCGATCCGGTGGAGATGTACCTCAACGACATCTTCACGGTGACCGTCAACATGGCGGGCCTCCCGGGTCTCGCCGTTCCGGCTGGCCTGGACTCGCAAGGGTTACCGCTCGGCCTCCAGCTCATCGGCCGCGCCTTCGATGAAGAGACGCTCTTCGCCGCAGGCCAAGTGATCGAGGATGCTGCTGGCCGCATCAAGCTGCCGCAGCCCTGGTGGGCTTGAACGACGTGGCTCCGACCGTTCCCGTTATCCACCTCTGGGACTGGCTGCCCGCAGCCTTCGATCCGGTCCTGATCATCGTTGCCGTGCTGCTCGGCTGGAAGGCCGATCAGTTCGGCAAGGTGCTCATTGCCGCGATCGCCGCTCTGGGCATCTCGGCTCTGGTGTCCTGGGCACTCAGCAGCATCGGCATTCCCTGGATCGCTCCCATCCGGTCCGATGCGCTGACGCTCTTCCCGGTGCGCGTGGTCGCCGGGTTACTGTGGGCCACCGGGGCCTATGCAGCGAGGCGGGTGGCGCGGCGCTAGCGCATCGTGCGGACCCGAAGGGCCACGTCAGTGAAAAGTAGATCCGGTATTCCGCAGCAACGATGCACTACTTAAGGAAATGAGCATCGGATGGATCCCAAAAGTGGAGTCCACTTTTCTCGTCCGAGGCTCTAGGTTTCTGCAAGTCCTGCGCCGGAACCGGCCGGGTTTCCCAGCGCCGCTGCGATATCTGCGAGCGTCGCCTTTTCGGCGTCGCTCACCGCTACGCCACCGAAGCCGAGGAAGCCGCCTTCCTTGCCCGCTTCCGCGGATTTCCGGGCCACACTCCAAATCCAGGATTTGAATGCTGCTGCCTCATCGGGCGCCTTGGCGTCGAGCAGGCTCGAGATCGCGGTCAATTCCTCGATGGCCTTGCGCTTGATATCGGCGAACTGGCTGCCCTTGAACTGCGCCTGAAAGGAATGACGCACGGCGTCCCGCGTGTCCGCGTTCGAGATATCGTCTGCCACGGCCTTCACGAGAGGGCTCGCCTGTGCGTCCTGCTTGGCCTCCAGGAGTGCCCAGCCGCTCGACATGGATTCCTGCAGCAGGCTCCAGAGACCGCCGGGGTCCGCGGCGGTAATCGCCATGCTGGCCACGACCGGGCTTGCAACGAGACGGGACCATTCCTCGGGGGTGAAGCTCGATTTGCTTGCCATCGCGATGCTCCTGATGCGGTGCCGTGGGGTTCGACAGGCGTAACCGCTCAAGCTTCGGCTTTGTTCCTGGATGGGCAGGCTTCGAGCCAAAAGAAAAGGGCCTGACGTCCGTCAGGCCCTTGTCGATGCAGCGTTACGCTGGACGCGAGATTACTGCTGCGGGGAAGCCGGGGCCGACGGAGAGGCCGGGGCCGGCGAAGCGGGAGCCGGGGTGGCCGGAGTGGCCGGAGCCGTGGACGAACCGCCCGTGGCACCCGTACCGCTCGAGCCGGTGGCCGGCGAAGAGCTTTCGGTCTGCGTGCCGGTGCTGCCGGTCGTGCTGGGCTCGTTGCCACCGTCGTAGAAAAGGAAAGCCAACAGGCCGAGCGCGATAACAAGACCGCCGATTACGTAAGCAAGAGTATTTGAGCCGCGACGGTCCGTATCGTAGACGTTGGTCTCACGATTGTAGACGTTCGGTTCGCGATCCATGGGATCCATAGCCATTTTTAATCTCCTTGACCGTTTTACCTCCCGTTCAACGCCTGATGTTGGATGCGGTTTCATCCCAGCGTGGCAATTATCTTAAACCCCTGTGCATAAATCATAATTAATCTTGGCCTTATGCCGCACTAATCTGAACGCCTGTTCATCTCGAAAGGGGTTGACCCGATTTCGCGTCGCTCTTACTCCGGGAAGGAAATACAAGCGCATCGTGCGGAAAAGTGGACCTGGTTTTCCGCGTCACGCGATGCGCTCGCTAAGGGAAGCAAGCATCGGAGCGATCCCAAAAGTGCACGTCCACTTTTCACGTCCGATGCTTTAGAGATAAAGGCGCACGGCTTATGAACGCTCCGGTCAAACCTAAGAAGCTCATCAAAGGCGCGACAGGCGATTGGGAAATCGTCATTGGTATGGAAATCCATGCCCAGGTGACGAGCCAGGCCAAGCTGTTCTCCGGCGCCTCGACGGCTTTCGGCGGCAATCCGAACAGCCATGTCTCTCTCGTGGATGCGGCCATGCCCGGCATGCTGCCCGTCATCAACGAGGAATGCGTCCGCCAGGCGATCCGCACGGGCCTCGGCCTGAAGGCGCAGATCAACCTGAAGAGCACCTTCGACCGGAAGAACTATTTTTATCCGGATCTGCCGCAGGGCTATCAGATCAGCCAGTACAAGAGCCCCATCGTGGGCGAGGGCGAGGTGATCGTGGACGTGCCGGAGACCGGCGAGACGATCATGGTGCGCATCGAGCGCCTGCACCTCGAGCAGGATGCCGGCAAGTCGATCCACGACCTGCACCCCACCATGAGCTTCGTCGATCTCAACCGTTCTGGCGTGGCGCTCATGGAAATCGTGTCGAAGCCGGACCTGCGCTCGGCGGACGAGGCGCGCGCCTACGTCACCAAGCTGCGCACGATTTTGCGCTATCTCGGCACCTGCGACGGCGACATGGACAAGGGCAATCTTCGTGCCGACGTGAACGTGTCCGTCCGCCGTCCCGGCGAGGAATTCGGCACCCGCTGCGAGATCAAGAACGTCAACTCCATCCGCTTCATCGGCCAGGCGATCGAAGTCGAGGCGCGCCGCCAGATCGCGATCCTGGAAGACGGCGGCGTGATCGAGCAGGAAACCCGTCTCTTCGATCCGGGCAAGGGCGAGACGCGCTCCATGCGTTCGAAGGAAGAGGCGCACGATTACCGCTACTTCCCCGACCCGGACTTGCTGCCGCTCGAATTCGACCAGGCTTACGTGGACGATCTGGCCCAGCACCTGCCGGAACTGCCGGACGCCAAGAAGGCCCGCTTCATGAGCGATTACGGCCTGTCGTCCTACGATGCGGGCGTGCTGGTGGCCGAGCGGGCTTCGGCCGACTTCTTTGAGGAAGTCGCGAAGGGCCGCGACGGCAAGGCCGCCGCGAACTGGATCATCAACGAACTGTTCGGCCGCCTGAACAAGGAAGGCAAGGACATCACGCAATCGCCGGTCTCTGCTCAGCAACTCGGTGCCATCATCGAACTCATCGGCGAGAACGTGATCTCCGGCAAGATCGCCAAGGACCTGTTCGAGATCGTCTTCACGGAGGGCGGCGATCCGCGCGAGATCGTGGAAAAGCGCGGCATGAAGCAGGTGACCGATACGGGCGCCATCGAGAAAGCCATCGACGAGGTCATCGCGGCCAATCCCGATAAGGTCGAGCAGGCCAAGGCCAAGCCCACGCTGCTCGGCTGGTTCGTCGGCCAGGTGATGAAGCAGACCGGCGGCAAGGCCAATCCGCAGGCCGTCAACGAGATCCTGAAGTCCAAGCTCGGGATCGAGTGATCGTGGGCGAGGCGCTGAATGTCGCTGACAACGCTCTTGTCCTGCGCGTCGCGGAAGATCGCGATGCGCAGGATCTCTTCGGGCTTCTGTCTCTCTGCTTCGCCGACTATCCCGGCTGCTTCATCGATCCCCACGACGATCTGAAGGATCTTCGTGCGCCGGGATCGCCGCGACAGAATGATGGCGTTCTATGGGTGATGGAGGACGAGAGCGGACGCATCTGCGCGTGCGTTTCCGTCGATTTTCCCGAAGCCGACGTAGCGGAGCTCCATCGACTTTACGTGCGTCCCGACCAGCGCGGCCGAGGGCTCGGCTCGTCGCTCGTGCGCGCTGTCGAGCGTCACGCTCGCGAGAAGGGTGCGACGCGCATGTTCTTCTGGTCCGACACGCGCTTCACCGATGCGCACCGGCTCTACAAGACATTGGGCTACACGCAGACCGATCGGCGGCGCGATCTCGGCGATATTTCCAACTCGTCGGAATACCGGTTTGAGAAGGATCTCTGAGGCGGTTGCTCGTCAACGTCGCCATGGCTGGGCCCTTTCCCGGCCATCCACATCTTTGAACTGTAGCGCCAAAGAAGACGTGGATCCCCGGACCAAGTCCGGGGATGACGAGGAGCGGCTTCACGGAATCTCATAAACCGAGAACTCGTTGTTGATCCCGCGCAGGGTGGTCTTCTGCAGGGTCGGGTGCAGGCCTTGCGTTTCGATGATCTCGAGAGCTTCAGGGTTCTCGATCACGGTTCCGGTTGCATAGATCGAGCGTGAGTCCGCAAGGTTCTGGACCCTTGAAGCGATATTCACGGTCTGCCCGAAATAGTCCTGCCGCTCATTGAGGACGACGGCAAGGCATGGGCCCTCGTGAATGCCGATCTTGAGCAGGAGGTCCTCATGTCCGCGCTGCTCGTTCAGCGTGCGCATGGCCTCTCGCATTCTGAGCGCAGCAGAGACGGCGTGATCTGGCGTCGGGAAGGTGGCCATCACCGCGTCGCCGATGGTCTTCACCACGGCCCCGGCCTCGGAGGCTACGATCTCATTCAGCACGCGGAAATGCTCGCGCACCAGATCGTAGGCCACGAGGTCTCCGACACGCTCATAGAGCTCTGTCGAGCCCTTGAGGTCGGTGAAGAGGAAGGTGAGACTCGTGATCTTCAATCGCTGATCGATATCGAGCGTTTCCGTGCGGTAGAGGTCGCGGAAAGTCTGGTTCGTCAGAAGGCGCTTGGCGGTGAGGAAGGGGCGACGGTGCTCCATCAGTTCATGCAGGGCATCGCTGGCGAGCCACACGGCGGGAAGCGTGCGCCTCTTGGTATGGTTCTCGAGCAGGAGGCGGACGGGGCCAGGACGCAGCTCCACCGTGTCGTTTTCCGCAGGCTGCTCCGTCAGAATCAGAGACAGATTCTGGCGCTCGCGAGTGGGTTCGCCTTTAACCTCGACGAACTGGGTGGCATGCGTCACTGGATCGAAGACGATCACGAATGCCGGAGGGAGCTGCAGAGAGAGGATGACCCGCTCTCCCGGAGAAAGCTCGACGGAATCGAGCATGATTTCCTCAAGGCGCTTCTCGAAATCGTCCGGCAGATCGACGCCGGAACTCCAGAAAATCTGGCGTAAGTATTCCGGCATCGGAAGCTTGTCCGGCTCATGCGCTGCGATCTTGCGCACTCGCGGGCTGACCGTGAAGGTCACTTCGACCATTTCATCGAGGGTGGGTTCATATCCGGCGGCACAGAGAGCGCAGCTGTATTCCTCTTTCTTTAAGGACTTCAGGCTTGCGCCTGCATCCATCACCCCGCCGCAGCCTGGGCACAGGACGTTCCAGGACAACTCGAAAAGGCCAAGCCGCGCGGCGTGCAGGAAGGCCGCAATGGTGCCCTCCTCGTGGAGATGGTGCTTGGCAGCGAAAGCGAGAACGTTGATGCGGTTCAGCTCATGGTCCGGTGCCTCGCGGATCAGGTGCTCGATGGCATCGACGGCATCGGGGTCTGCCGATTGACGCAGTATTGTGAGAAGTTTCTGATCTTCACTCATGGTCCGACCTCCTTCGAGGTGCAGGTGCGCCTTGAGTCTTGGGCATCGTTGTATGCAGTATTTTACGCACACTCGTAGATGCCGGCTTTGGATGCTCAGAATAGCACTTCACGGGCTCAAAGGCTTGCAAAACAAGGACTTGAGCACGCAATCGAGCAGCAGAAAGGGACGAGGAGGCAAATTGATGGCGCGGAAAAGGCTTTTACGTTTCTGCCACGCCGTATTCTTCTGCATAACGGTTCGCGATCCGTGTCTGCCATAGACACAGAACCGGGGTGACGATGAGCTCAAGAACCAAGCCTCCCATCATGAAGAAGGAAGGCAGGCCGGTGAGCATGAGGCCGATCAGGCGGCCTAAGCCCCCGATGACGACGAGCAACGTCAGAAACCGGAAACGACTGGTCTTGTCCTCGATGCCGGGCAGCGTGCTCCAGAAGCATAGACCGATGCCGAGCAGGAGGCCGGACATGAAGCGGAAATGGCTCTCCGCCGAGATGCTCACCGCATCGCCCGTGAGGGCCTGCCCGAAGAGGACGCCGTAAAGCCCCGTTGCCACGGGAACCGTGGCAATGATGGCAACTGTCTGCTGCAGCAGCTTCCGCTCACGTTTCATGCTGGGCATAACTGGTCCTCCCTGGGGATTCTGCTCCTTCCGGTTCGAGACGCAATCCTCTAGCTTGAGTCCAAGCAAACTTGCTCACAGGAGCCGATGGTGCCCGCGCGCTTTGAACTTCATGGAATTGCCTTCTCGGGTCCTACCTACAAGGTCGGCCTGATGCTGTCTCTGGCAGGAGAGGCCTTCGACTACGTGCATGTGCCCCTACGCGAGGGTGCTCACAAGCAGCCGGCTTACCTTGCCAAGCAGCGCTACGGTCAGGTGCCGCTGCTGGTCGACAGGAACAACGGACGGCATCTCTGCCAGTCGGCGGCCATCCTGGAATATCTCGCGGATACGCTCGGCAAGTTCGGGGGCGCTACCCTTGAAGAACGACTGCAGGGGCGCGAATGGCTTTACTGGGACTTCGACCGCCTCGCCCCGTCGATCTATCGCACGCGTGGTGTCAAACGTGGCTTCCGCCAAGCCGGGCCTGGGATCCTGGAGATGTATGCCGCGGAAGCGAGCACCGCTCTCAAGGTCCTCGACCAGCATTTGGCGGGTCGCAACTGGATCGTCGGGGAGGACGTCACGATTGCCGATATCGACATCTTCGGCGTGCTGGCTTTCGCAGGCGAGGCGGAGATTGATCTTTCTCCCTACGCTCATGTCAGCGCGTGGCTGAAGCGCATGGAGGCTCTGCCGGGAATGAAGCTCCCCCAGAACCTTCTGCCGATGGAATCCCGGATCGCCGCATGAGCGCCCTGGAGTTTCGCGAGGCGAGGGCGGAAGACCTGGAGGCGATCATCCGCCTCCATGAGGAGGATGAACTCGGTGCACACGGAGACGTGTGGTCGCCCGAGACAAGGCCAGCCTACGAGGCCGCTTTCGCCGCTATCGCCAAAAGCCCGGAGAACATGCTCTTCGTGGCGGTGGATGGCGATGAGGTCGTCGGCACGTTCCAGCTCACCTTCATCCCGAATCTCACCGGGCGCGGGGCGTTGCGGGTGAAGGTGGAGAGCGTGAAGGTGAAGGCCGCACGTCGCTCCGGCGGCATCGGTGCGAGGATGATGGCCCATGTAGAAAGCGTGGCCCGCGCCCGCGGCGCAGCCATGCTCGAGCTCACATCCAACAAAACCCGCAAGGACGCCCACCGCTTTTACGAGCGGCTCGGCTTTTCACGATCTCACGAGGGCTTCAAGAAGAGGCTTTGAGGAAAGAGCCGAGGCAAAAACCTTCCCCGTCATGGTCGGACTTGTTCCGGCCATGACGTCTTCAGAGCCGCAACGCCTCAAATGCGTGGATCCCCGGCACAAGGCCGGGGATGACGGAGGGGCTCCTCAAGCACCTGCATCGAAGGATTGCCTCAAGCCTTTGTGCCGCTCTTCAGGCGCATGTTGCACTCGCTCCAGAACTTCGGCCACTTGGCGTCCTTCGCGATCTTTCCACCAGCCTTGGCTTGTTTCCACTCGGCGCTGCACTTGGTCATGCGCTCGCGGGCTGCGATCTGGGCCGCGGTTGGCTCCTTCTTCGGCTTTGTTTCAGCGATGGCCGGAGCGGCGAAAGCCAGGGCCACGGTGGCGGCGAGTGCCGTGCTGACAATTCGATTCATCATGAGATCCCCCATAGGCGCTGTGAAAGGCGCGTTGGGCATCTCATAATGAAACAATGAAACATGCAAGTGGGGGTGGTCAGCCATGCGCTCTATCCACCGCAAACCAGGGGATGTGAGGGTGCGAGATCAGGTTCGATACCCTAACTTCTGCACAGCAACCTGTGTCGTTACACAAGGAGAGGCGTGTCATGGCGGCTTCCGCCCAAAAACCGATCGATCTCTATTACTGGCCGACCCCGAACGGGTGGAAAATCACCATCATGCTCGAGGAATGCGGGCTGCCCTATGCGATCCACCCGGTGAATATCGGCAAGGGAGACCAGTTCAAGCCTGAGTTCTTAGACATCTCGCCCAACAACAAGATGCCGGCCATCGTCGACCATCAGGGTCCCGACGGACAGCCGATCTCCGTGTTCGAGTCCGGCGCAATCCTGCAATATCTCGGCCGCAAGACGGGCCAGTTCTATCCGCAGGACGAGCGCGGGCGCGTCGAGGTGGAGCAATGGCTGTTCTGGCAGATGGGCGGCTTCGGCCCCATGCTGGGCCAGACGCATCATTTCCGCATCTATGCGCCGGAGAAGGTGCCTTACGCCATTGAGCGCTACACCAACGAGACCAACCGTCTCTACGGCGTGCTCAACAAGCGCCTGGCGGACCGGGAATACGTGGCGGGCGACTATTCCATCGCCGATATGTCCATTGCCCCCTGGGCCAAGCTCTGGGAACGCCAGGGCCAGAACATCGAGGACTTCCCGCACGTGAAGCGCTGGCTCAATGCTGTGCTTGAGCGTCCGGCGGTGCAGCGCGCCCTTGAGGTCAATGCCGAGGATCGTGGTTCCTACGATATGAAGGACCCGGCTGTTCAGGCCGTGCTCTTCGGCCAGAAGGCGCGGTAACTCATCCCTGAAATCTCTTCGTCATGACCGATCCCCGGACTTGATCCGGGGATCCGTCCCGGCCATGCCCGTTTTGGGAACTGCACGGGATCGAAGGCGTGGATGCCCGCAACGAGTGCGGGCATGACGAGAGAAGCACCAGAGGGCGGGAAGGGACGGCTCCTCAATTCAACTTAGCCCACGTCTGCGACCGGCAGATGAGCCCACCCAGAACGCAGCCGGAGAGCTGCATGGACTTGCCCGCGAAGCTCATCTTGCCCGTATAGGTCTTGCCGTCCTTGTAATTGTAGAGCTGACCGGTGAAGCCGTTGCCGGAAGGCTCGATGTTCGAAATCATCTGGACCCCGACAAGGCTGCGGCCCCTCAAGTTGGCGTCCGGATTGTTCACGTCCCTGGCATCGCCCTGAGTGGAAATGATGGTTCCGCAATAGACCTGCCCGCATTTGGCGATGCGCACCCGGGTTTCGCCGCTCTCGCTGAGATACGTGCCGCTCGGGTCCAGAGCTTGGGCGTAGGCAACCCCCATCAGAAGAGAAAGTCCAAAGGCAGCAAGGGGTAGAGACTTCATGATTTCCCTCCAGGTCGGTCTTCATGGGGCCTATCAGGGGAAGAGACTAGGGGAGACGGCCCAGCTTTCCAACGGGGCAGGAGCATGGCGTGAAGAAGTGGATACCGGTTCTTCGGCAAAAGCGATGCTCAATCAGGTGCCTCAATCAGGTGCCCAAGAGGCACAGGTGCCCAAGAGGCAGTTTTTCCGCCGCGAGACCCGCCTCCCCATCTTCACGATAACCTTCGCAATCGCGAAAAGGCGCTTGAGGGGGAGGGGCCTCGCCGCTATAAGCGCCGGACTTTCCCGATTTCTTCTCTTAAAAGGATGACCTGTCATGGCCATCGAGCGTACTTTCTCCATCATCAAGCCCGACGCAACCGAGCGGAACCTGACCGGCGCCATCAACGCCGTCATCGAGAACGCCGGCCTGCGCATCGTCGCCCAGAAGCGCATCATCATGTCCCGCCGTGAGGCCGAGGCTTTCTACGCGGTCCACAAGGAGCGTCCCTTCTTCGGTGAACTCGTGGACTTCATGATTTCCGGCCCGGTCGTCGTGCAGGTTCTCGAAGGCGAGGGCGCTGTTCTCCGCTACCGCGAAATCATGGGTGCGACGAACCCGGAGAGCGCTGCCGAGGGCACCATCCGCAAGCTCTACGCCAAGTCGATCGGCGAGAACTCGGTCCACGGCTCCGACAGCATCGAGAACGCCAAGATCGAGATCGCCCAGTTCTTCTCGGGTAACGAGATCGTCGGCTAAGCCTTCTTCGGCATGCCGCGCAAAATGATCAGGCCGCCTTCATGGCGGCCTTTTCTTTGGCCTTCAGCTCCGTCATCATGCGTGCACCATGAACCAAGCTCCCCGCATCGACCGCCGCGCTTCCATTTGCCCCCATGATTGCCCCTCGGCCTGTTCCCTCGACGTGGAGGTGATCGAGGCCAAGAGCATCGGGCGCGTGCATGGGGCCAAGACCAACAGCTATACGGCGGGCGTCATCTGCGCGAAGGTCGCGCGCTATGCGGAACGCATCCATCATCCGGAGCGGTTGCTCTATCCGCTGAAGCGCACCGGCCCCAAGGGATCGGGGCAGTTCGCGCGCATCTCCTGGGACGAGGCGCTCGATACGGTCGCCAAGGCCTTCCTCAAGGCTGAAGCCGAGTTCGGCTCAGAGTCCGTCTGGCCCTATTACTATGCAGGAACCATGGGCCTCGTGATGCGCGACGGCATCAACCGCCTGCGCCACGTGAAGAAATATTCCGGCCAGTATTCCACCATCTGCACGCCCATGGGCTGGACCGGCTATGTCGCCGGCACGGGCAAGCTCGCGGGCTCCGACCCGCGCGAGATGGCGGTTTCCGACTGCGTGGTGATCTGGGGCACGAACCCGGTTCACACCCAGGTCAACGTGATGACCCATGCCATGCGCGCCCGGAGGGAGCGCGGGGCCAAGATCGTCGCCATCGACATCTACATGAATGCCACCATGAAACAGGCCGATATGGCGCTTCTGGTGAAGCCGGGTACCGACGGCGCGCTCGCCTGCGCGGTCATGCACGTGCTCTTCCGCGATGGTTACGCGGATCGGGACTATCTGGAGCGTTACACCGATCATCCGCGCGAACTCGAAGAGCATCTTAAAGTCCGCGATCCGGCCTGGGCCTCCGCTATCACCGGCCTGTCGGTCGAGGAGATCGAGGCTTTCGCGAAGCTCGTCGGCGAGACCAAGCGCACCTTCTTCCGTCTCGGCTACGGCTTCGGTCGCCAGCGCAACGGCGCGGTCAACATGCATGCGGCCGCTTGCATTCCGGCGGTGACCGGTGCATGGCAATACGAGGGCGGCGGCGCGTTCCATTCGAACAGCGGCATCTTCCGCTGGAACAAGGCGCTGATCGAAGGACATGAGGCCATCGACCGCTCGGTCCGTCAGCTCGATCAGTCGCAGATCGGCCGCGTGCTGAGCGGTGACGCCGAGGCGCTCTACAACGGCCCGCCCATCAAGGCTCTTCTGATCCAGAATACCAATCCGGTCACGGTTGCGCCGGAGCAGGATCTGGTGAAGCAGGGCTTCGCGCGTGAGGATCTGTTCGTCTGTGTGCACGAACAGTTCATGACCGAGACGGCGATGATGGCCGATATCGTCCTGCCCGCGACCATGTTCATGGAGCACGACGATCTTTATTCCGGCGGCGGACACCAACATTTCCAGATCGGCCCGAAGCTCATTGATCCGCCCGGCGAATGCTGGTCGAACCACGAGGTGACCCGCGCACTCGCCAAGCGCCTGGGAGCCAAGCATCGTGGCTTCGACATGGCGCCGCGCGAGATCATCGACTGGACCCTGCGCCATTCCGGCTGGGGCAGCATCGAGGAATTGGAGCTTGCAGTTCATAAGGACGTGCAGCCGCCCTTCGAGGAGGCGCATTACCTGAAAGGCTTCGGCTACCCGGACGGCAAGTTTCGGTTCAAGCCCGATTGGACGACGGTCCCGTCCTACAACAACGGACCGATGGGGCCTTACGCCAACATGCCCGCGCTGCCTGATCACTGGGCCGTTATCGAAGATGCGACGAGCGATTATCCCTTCCGCCTCGCCACGAGCCCGGCCCGCAGCTTCCTGAATACCTCATTCACGGAGACGCCGGGCTCGGTTGCCAAGGAGGGCAGGCCCGAGGTGATGATTCATCCGCTCGATGCGGAGCGGCAGGGTATCCTCGACGGCGATTGGGTGAAGCTCAGGAACCATCGCGGCGAGGTGTTCCTGCGGGCACGTCTGTTCGATGGCGTGCGCCGTGGCGTGCTGATCGCGGAAGGCATCTGGCCCAACAAGGCGCATCCTCTGGGGCGCGGCATCAACACGCTCACCGGCGGCGATCAGGTGGCGCCCTATGGCGGGGCTGCCTTCCACGACAACCGGGTGGCGTTGGAAAAGGTCGATGCGGATCTGAAGGTCGAGACGCCTCTTGTCACTGTTCGTGAATGGGCTGAGCCGGTTGTTGGCTAAGTCTTAAGCCTATTTTTGCGTAAGCCTTGATCCTAAACGGTCAAGGCTATTCCTAAGCTCCGACGTGAACTTTGTTCCCTGGGGAGCTTTCCATGATTTCGACTTTTCGCGCGCTGCTGACGGCTGTTGCCATCAGCACCAGCGCCACGCCGGCCTTTGCCGCGGCTTCCAGCACGCCCACGATGTACGAGCCCGATCCGGCACTCAAAACCGCCAGCGTTTCCGAACTGCGCGAGCGCGTGAACCAGGCCTGCGCCATCACTCAGGCCAAGCTTCAGGGCGTTACCGAGATCTCCTTGAGCAGGAAGTGCGATTGCTATGCAGGCCGCACCATGCATGCCCTGAGTGCCGATGAGGTGCAGGTTTACCGCGATACGGGTGTCTTCGATGACAGCGCCCGCGAAAAGGCTCTTTCGGCTATCGATGCCTGCAGGCTGCAGCGCCCGCAGCTCTGATGTTGCGCCGCTTCTTGTCGTCATGGCCGGGCTTGACCCGGCTATCCACGTCTTAGGAACCACCGCGGGTCGAAGGTGGGGATCCCCGGGACTGATCCCCGGATCAAGCCCGGGGACAGGATGACGAAGAGGAGATGATGACGGAAATTTAAATGGGTGAGCGTAGTGCGCCTTCGCCATTCCAGCGTTGCGAGAACGCCACGCGGCCGCCTTCGAGCCGGGCGCTGCCGTCGCAGATCATGCGCAGGGCCTGCGGATAGAGCAGATGCTCCTGGACGAGGATGCGCGCTGCGAGGCTTTCCTCCGTATCGCCGGGGATCACCGGCACGGCGGCCTGGGCAATGATGGGGCCGGCATCGAGCTCCGGCACCACGAAATGCACCGTGCAGCCATGGATGAGCACGCCTTCCTCCAGCGCGCGGCGATGGGTGTGCACACCGCGGAACAGGGGCAGGAGGGAAGGGTGGATATTGATCATCCGGCCGGTCCAGCGCTCCACGAACCAGTCGGTGAGCACGCGCATGAAACCGGCCAGGCAGATGAACTCGACCCGATGCCGGGTAAGCACCGCATCCATGGCCTGCTCGAAATCCTCACGGGTGGGGTGAGACTTGTGATCGATGACAGCCGTCGCGATACCCGCAGCCCGGGCGCGCTCGAGCCCGGCCGCATCGGGGCGGTTCGAGAGAACGAGGGCGATTTCGGCCGGGAAGCCTGGCGCGGAGGCGGCCTCGATCAGCGAGACCATGTTGGACCCGCGCCCGGAAATCAGAACGGCAACGCGGCGGGCCATCAGAGCTTAAGAGATCCTGCGGTCTGAACGCGTTCGCCGCCCGTATGGGCGATGGTCTCGCCGATGCGGACCGGGCTCTCGCCGGCCTGACGCAGACGCTCGATGACGGCATCCGCCTGTGTCGCGCTCGCGACCACGATCATGCCGATGCCGCAGTTGAAGGTGCGCAGCATCTCCGCTTCAGCGACGCCGCCGACACGGCTAAGCCAGCCGAACACGGGCGGGACGGAGATGGTGTTCAGATCAAGCCGCACGCCGACGCCGTCGGGGAGAACGCGCGGAATATTGTCGGGGAAGCCGCCGCCGGTGATGTGGCAGAGCGCATTGATGCCGTCGCCGCCCTTCAGCACTCGGAGGAGGGCCTTCACATAGATCCGGGTCGGCTCAAGGAGAGCCTGAGCCAGTGTCTTACCGGAAGCGAAGGGGGCCGGCGCATCCCAGGACAGGCCGGAGTGCTCCACGATGCGCCGGACGAGCGAGAAGCCGTTTGAATGAACGCCTGACGAGGGCAGGCCGATGAGCACGTCGCCCACCTTCACGTCTTTGGGCAGAAGTGTGCCGCGCTCGGCGGCACCCACCGCGAAGCCCGCGAGATCGTAGTCGCCCTTGGCGTAAAGGCCCGGCATCTCCGCCGTCTCTCCGCCGATGAGCGCGCAGCCTGCCTGGAGGCAACCCTCGGCGATGCCCTTTACGATATGGACGCCGACCTCGGGAGACAGCTTGCCGGTGGCGAAATAGTCGAGGAAGAAGAGGGGCTCGGCGCCCTGAACGATGATGTCGTTCACGCACATGGCCACGAGATCGATGCCGATCGTATCGTGGATGCCCGTGTCGATGGCGATCTTCACCTTGGTGCCGACGCCGTCATTGGCGGCCACCAGGATCGGATCCTTGAAGCCGGCGGCCTTGAGATCGAAGAGGCCTCCGAACCCGCCGATTTCCGCGTCCGCTCCGGGGCGGCGTGTGGACCGCACCAAGGGTTTGATCTGGTCGACCATGGCGTTGCCCGCGTCGATATCGACACCCGCTTGGGCATAGGTCAGGCCGTTCGTCTGCTTCTCGGTCATGGGCACACCCCGTGTTGGGGTGGGCAGTAAGGCGAGAGGGGGCGGGAGGCAAGGGTTTTTGTGTTCCGAGAGGCCAACCTGATCGTCATCCCCGGGTCTTCTCGTCATCCCCGGCCCCGGACTTGATCCGGGGATCAAGTCCGGGGATCCACGTCTTTAAGACGGGATAAGACCTGGATTGCCGGGACGAGCCCGGCCATGTGGAGCGGGGCGTATACTCCTGCCAGCCGTCAGACATTGAACTTATCCCCCCGACCCGGCATCATCCTTGCACGATGACTATCCCGAACCTCATCACCATTGCCCGGCTCATCATGGTCCCCATCGTGATCGTCATGATCATGCAGCAACGATGGGCGGCGGCCTTCATTCTGTTCGTGGTGGCAGGCGTCTCGGACGCGGTCGACGGGTTCATCGCCCGCCATTTCAACATGAAAAGCGAGTTCGGGGCCTATATCGACCCCCTGGCCGACAAGTCGCTCCTGGTCTCGATCTATGTGTCTTTGGCGGTGGTGGGGGCGATTCCGAGCTGGCTTGCCATCATCGTGGTGTCACGGGACGCGATGATCGTGTCGGCCGTGCTCCTGTCCTGGGTCATGAGCCGCCCGGTCGAGATCAAGCCGATCCTGGTGAGCAAGCTGAACACAGGCGCGCAGATAGGCTTTGCGGCCTTCGCGCTTGCCGCCAATGCCTATGGGGTCGAACTGGGTGGTTTCGAGGATCTGGTGATGCTGGCCGTCGCCACCTTGACCGTAGCTTCCGCAGGTGCCTATCTCGGCGGCTGGCTGCGGCACATGGCAGGCTGAAGGCTCTTACCGTTTCGGAGTATGGAGTACCAATGACGATCCAACGGCAGATCGGTTTCTGGATTGCAGCGCTGGTCGTGGCAGTGCTTCTGCTCTTCGTCCTGCGCGGCATTCTTCTGCCGTTCGTGGCCGGCTTCGCGCTGGCTTACCTGCTCGACCCGTTGGCGGATCGACTGCAGAAGATCGGGATCGGGCGCTTGGGCGCGAGCCTCCTGATCCTGGTGCTCTTCGTTCTCGTCTTCATCATCACCCTCATGATCCTGGTGCCGTTCGCGGCCCAGCAGGTCGGCGCCTTTGTGGAGCGGCTTCCCAGCTACGTGGCAAGGCTCCAGGAACTGGCCAACGAACAGTTGAGACCTCTGATCCAGCGCCTTGGCGGCTCGGGCGCCTTGCCGGAAATGCAGACCTCCGTGGGCAACCTCATAAGCCAGGGCATTGCCTGGATCGCCACCTTCCTTCAGGGGCTGTGGTCCGGCGGTCAGGCATTGCTCAGCATTTTTTCCCTGCTCGTGGTGACGCCGGTGGTGGCGTTCTACATGCTGGTGGACTGGGACCGCATGGTGAAGACGGTCGATTCCTGGATGCCGGTTCGCCAGCGTGACACGATCCGCGCCATCGCCCGTGACATCGACCGGGCCATCGCGGGCTTCGTGCGCGGGCAGGCTCTGGTGTGCATCATCCTCGGCACCTTCTATGCGGTGAGCCTTGCCGTCATCGGCCTGAACTTCGGCGCCCTCATCGGCATGACCGCGGGCCTCCTGAGCTTCATTCCCTATGTGGGCTCGCTCACCGGTCTCATTCTCTCCATGGGCGTCGCCATCGTGCAGTTCTGGCCCGACTGGACCATGATCCTGGCGACGCTCGGTATCTTCGTGTTCGGCCAGTTCGTGGAAGGCAACATCCTCTCGCCCAAGCTGGTGGGCGACTCCGTGGGGCTCCACCCGGTCTGGCTCATGTTTGCGCTGCTCGCCTTCGGTGCGCTCTTCGGATTCGTTGGCCTGCTGCTCGCCGTGCCGCTCGCCGCCGCCATGGGCGTGATCGCGCGTTTTGCATTGAGCCAGTACCTGGCGAGCCCGCTCTATCGCGGCCCGGGCAGCCCGGTGATCATCCACCCGAAGGTCGAGGATAAGGTCGATCTCGATGCGTGATGGGCCCAAGCAACTGACCTTCGATCTGCCCCTGGATCCGCGGTTCGGGGCGGAGGACTTTCTCGTCAGCCCGTCCAACGAGCAGGCCTATGGCCTCATCGAGAGCTGGCCGGACTGGCCGGACACGATCCTTCTGCTGATCGGCCCGCCAGGCAGCGGCAAGAGTCATCTCGCCTCCATCTGGGCCACGAACGCCCATGCCTGGACCATCGATGCTTCTGAGATCACGCACGACAATGTTCCGCATCTTGTCTCCAATGGGGCTCTCGCCATCGAGGACATGGACAGGGCTGAGCGGGACGAGGCGGCCCTGTTCCATCTGCTCAATCTGGCGCGGGAGAAAAAGGCCTCCCTTCTGATCACCAGTGAGACATCGCCCGACCGCTGGGGCCTGAAGACGCCCGATCTGCTCTCCCGCCTGCGACTTGCTCCGAGCGTGACGCTCGATGCCCCGGACGACGCCCTGCTCAAGGCCGTTCTGGTCAAGCTCTTCGTCGATAGGCAACTCGTGGTCGACACCTCCGTTGTCGACTATATCTCGCTTCGGATCGAGCGATCTCTGGCCAAGGCTTCGGAACTGGTGGCGCTTCTCGACAAGGAGGCGCTCAGCCGGGGTCGGCGTGTGTCGCGGGCGATCGCCGCCGAGATCCTCGGAGCCTCGCAGGAAACGGATGAAATCGAGTGAAGCCTGATCCTACCACACTGTTGCCGAACCGTCGTGAAACCGTCGCGAAGCCCAGAGCAAAACGGACGCCGAAGAAGGAAGCGGCGGAGATCGAAGTGCGTGACGCGATTGCCTTGAGAGACGTAGAGACGTTCAGCGAAGCTCCCTTGCCGAAGGCCCCGCCGGATATCGAGCTGGACGGTGCGGTGCTGCGCCAGTTTCCGCAGCGCTTCATCAATCGCGAGCTCTCTTGGCTGCGGTTCAACCGCCGGGTGCTGGAAGAGGCCGCAAACCGCAATCATCCGCTTTTGGAGCAGCTGCGCTTCCTTTCGATCTCGGCCGAGAACCTCGACGAGTTCTTCATGGTCCGCGTGGCAGGCCTCCGGGGCCAGGTGCGCTCCGGCGTTGCCACGATCTCGCAGGACGGGCTCTCGCCTCAGGAACAGCTGGCGAAGATTTCGGTCGAGGTGTCGAACCTCGCTTCCGATCAGCAGCGACGCTGGCGGGAGCTTCGCGAGACCCTGCAGGAGGAAAGTATCGTTCTTGTCGAAGGCGTGGGCCTGACGAAGCCTGAGGCCTCCTGGCTCGAGGATTACTTCCTCAACCACATCTTCCCGGTTCTCACGCCGCTCGCAATCGACCCGGCGCATCCGTTCCCGTTCATTCCGAACCTTGGCTCGTCCATCGCCCTGAAACTCGTGCGCCAGAGCGACGGCAAGGTGCTGAACGCCCTGATCCGCCTGCCGTCCCGCGCCGAGCGCTTCATCCGCCTGCCGGATTTTTCCGAGACGGGATCCGCCCGCTTCATCGCGCTCGAACAGATGATCGTGCTCTATACGAGCCGCCTGTTCCCGGGTTACGAGGTGCAGGGGCAGGGCGCTTTCCGGGTCATTCGTGACTCCGATATCGAAGTGGAGGAAGAGGCCGAGGATCTGGTGCGCCTGTTCGAGACGGCGCTCAAGCAGCGCCGTCGCGGCAGTGTGATCCGCCTCGAAGTCGAAGCCGCGATGCCGGAGGACCTGCGCCTCTTCGTGGCCGAGGAGATGGAAGTTTCCAGCGATGAGGTGTTCGTCGTCGAGGGCATGATGGGCCTGCGCGATCTCTCGCAGCTTGTCGCGCTCGAGCGCCCCGATCTCAAGTTCAAGCCGTATAATCCACGTTTCCCCGAGCGCATCCGCGAACACAGCGGCGACTGCTTCGCTGCCATCCGGGAGAAGGACATCATCGTCCATCACCCCTATGAATCCTTCGACGCGGTGGTGCAGTTCCTGCGTCAGGCCGCGCGCGATCCGAATGTGGTCGCAATCAAGCAGACGCTCTATCGCACGTCTTCGGATTCACCTATCGTCGCTGCTCTTGCGGAGGCTGCGGAGGCGGGCAAGTCCGTCACAGCTCTCGTGGAGCTGAAGGCGCGCTTCGACGAAGAGGCGAATATCCGCTGGGCTCGCGACCTCGAACGCGCGGGTGCTCAGGTGGTGTTCGGCTTCATCGAGTTGAAGACCCACGCCAAGCTCTCCATGATTGTGCGGCGCGAGGGCAGTCAGCTCATCACATATTGCCATGTGGGCACGGGCAACTACCATCCGATCACGGCGCGCATCTATACGGACCTCTCCTTCTTCACCGCCGATCCCGTGATCGGTCGAGACGTGTCGCGCATCTTCAACTTCGTGACGGGCTATGCGGAGCCGGCGGAGCTGGAACGCATGGCGGTTTCGCCGCTGACTTTGAGAAAGCGTCTTCTTCAGCACATCCAGGAGGAGATCGCCCATGCCAAAGCCGGGCGGCCCGGAGCGATCTGGGGCAAGTGCAACTCGCTGGTCGATGCGGATATCATCGATGCGCTCTATGACGCGAGTGCGGCGGGCGTGCAGATCGATCTCATCGTGCGCGGCATCTGCTGCCTGCGTCCCGGTATCAAGGGCTTGTCGGAAAACATCCGCGTGAAGTCCATCGTCGGACGTTTCCTGGAACACACGCGCATCTATGCCTTTGGCAACGGCTACGGGCTACCGAATCCCAAGGCGCATGTGTACATCTCCTCCGCCGACCTAATGACGCGCAATCTCGACCGGCGCGTCGAGGCGTTGTTGCCCATCATCAATCCCACGGTTCATCAGCAGGTGCTGGATCAGATCATGCTCGCCAACCTTCTCGACAACGAGCAGAGCTGGAATGTTCTGCCGGACGGCACGAGCCGGCGCATCGTTCCGGCCAAGGGCGAGGAATCCTTCAACGCCCACAAGTATTTCATGACGAACCCAAGTCTTTCCGGACGCGGAAAATCCCTGAAGACGTCGAGCCCCAAGGCGCTCGCGAAACGTGGGCAGCGCTGACATGCAGATCGTCGCCAGCGAAGCGCAAGGCAGGCTCAAGATCGGACGTCCGGTCGCCATCATCGATATCGGCTCGAACTCCGTGCGCCTCGTGGCTTACGAGGGCATGGCTCGCGCCGTGACGCCGATCTACAACGAGAAGGTTCTCTGCGGACTTGGTCGTCATGTGGCAACGACAGGCCAGCTGGATGAGGAGGCGGTGGATCGGGCGCTGCGCGCGCTCGCCCGTTTCCGAGTGCTCTGCGACACGATGCAGGTGTCCGACGTGTTCGTGCTGGCCACCGCTGCCGCACGCGATGCCTCCAACGGCCCTGCCTTCCTGGAAGCGGCGGAGAAGGCCTGCGGCCGCTCCATCAGCCTGCTGTCGGGTGGGGAAGAGGCGCGGTTCTCGGCGCTGGGCATCGTTGCCGGTTTCCACGAGCCGGATGGCATCGTGGGTGACATGGGCGGCGGCAGCCTGGAACTCGTGGATGTGACGGGCACGACCGTGGGCAAGGGCATCACGATGCCCCTCGGCGGCTTGGCCCTTCAGGACATGAGCGGCGGCTCGCTGAAGAAGGCGCAGAAGATCGTGCGTGCCGCCCTGGAACGCGCTCCGGAATATCTCGAAAACCTGCATGGCCGCACCTTCTATGCGGTCGGCGGCACCTGGCGCGCCTTGGCGCGTCTGCACCAGGCGGCCCGCGATTACCCGCTCCATGTGATGCATGGCTATCTTCTCAACCCCGAAGATGGTCTCGACTTCCTGCACCTCGTGGAGGAGGCGGACGCCAAAACCCTGAAGGATATCGAGAGCGTCTCCGAAGCCCGACGGCCGCTTCTGGCCTATGGCGCCATCGTGTTGGAGGAAATCATACGGCTCGGCGAGCCGAAGGAGGTCGCTATCTCTGCCTTCGGCGTTCGAGAGGGCGTGCTCTATGACAAGCTCGATCCGGAGACTCAGAAGCGCGACCCGCTTCTTGCCGCTGCCAGCGACCTGAACCTGCTCAGGTCCCGTTCCCCGCGCCATGGCCAGGAACTGTGCGCGTGGACCGAAGCCTTCATGAAGAGCTTAGGCATCACGGAAACCGAGACGGAAAGCCGGTTGCGCCGTGCTGCCTGCCTGCTCGCCGATATCGGCTGGCGTGCTCATCCCGATTACCGGGGCGAGCAGAGCCTCAACCTCATTGCCTACGGGGCCTTCGCGGGCCTCGATCATCCAGGCCGCGCCTATCTGGCGCTCTCGATTTTCTTCCGCCACGAGGGCCTCTCGCCGGACAAGGTGGGTTCGCGCATCAAGTCTCTGGCGGGGCCGCGTTATCTGGAGCGCGCGCGCCTGCTCGCGGCGCTCATGCGCATTGCCTATCCGGTCTCAGTGTCGATGGAAGGCATCCTCCCGCAGGCGCCGTTGCGGGTGCAGGGCGGCCACGTGGTCCTGCAGCTGCCGTCCCACCTCGAGGATCTCGCCAACGAGCGGCTCGTGGGTCGGGTCCGGGCGCTGGGCAAGCTCCTCAACATGGAGCCGGTGATCGAGATCGTGGGCTGATGCGGCTACTGTGCGTTTGATTTTTCGATTACAAGATGCAACCCTTCACAAGATCAGGCGAGCCCCGATCAGAAAACCAACAGGGGCTCAAGCGGGAGTAGAATATGAGCCTCATCAACCTGTCCGCGGTCGAGAACGCGCAGCATTCGCGTGACCCCTACGATCATCTTCTGGCGTCCAGCTTTCTGAAAGGAGACGCCATCGAGGAACTCCGCCGCGACTTTCCACAGATCGACAAGCCAGGTTATCTCACCGTCGACGAAGTCAAGCTGCATGGCCGCTTCAAGCAGCTTATCGAGGAGCTCGAAGGCCCCGAGCTGACAGAAGCCCTGTCGAAGAAGTTCGGGATCGACCTCCATCCCTATCCGCGCCTCACCACGATCATGAAGCGCTCGCAGCCGAAATACGGCGCGATTCACACGGACGGTCCATCCAAGGTCATGACCATGCTCGTCTATATGAACGACGAGTGGCAGAAGGACGATGGCGGCCGCCTCCGCGTGCTCTACGACGGCAAGAATTTTGAGCCTTACAAGCTGGAAGTGCCGCCGATGATGGGCACCATGTTCGCCTTCCTGCGCTCCGACAATTCCTGGCACGGCCATTTGCCGTTCGTCGGCGAGCGCCGTGTCGTCCAGATCGCATGGGTGAAGAGTCAGGCGGACGTGGACCGCAAGAAGAAGCACAACAAAGTCGCCCAATTCTTCAAGGGCATCTTCGGACGGTAAGCCACAATTCTAGAAACATAGGAACGTCCATTCGTCATGGCCGTCCCCGGACTTGATCCGGGGACGGCCATCCACTTTTTAAAGCCGCAGGCGCATCAAAGACGTGGATGCCCGGCCCAAGGCCGGCATGACGATAGGAGACAGATGTTTCGGTTGTGAACGGCGCTTATGCCGATGCAATCGCCTTGAGCCTCACCCGCCCGCGCTCCAGCACGAGGCCGAGCTGGCCGTTCTTCAGCGCCAGCGCCTTCTCGCCGAACAGGGCCCGGCGCCAGCCGTGCAGGGCGGGTACGTTCGCCGTGTCGCTCTCGGCGATGGCTTCCAACTCCTCGACGGTGGCGACGATCTTGGGAGCAACGCCCTCCTGCTCGGCCACCGCCTTAAGCAGGACCTTCAGGAGGTCGACGACGGCACCTGTATTGCCGCGCCCGCGGCTGCGCTCCGGCATCGGGATGCTGGACGGATCGCGGGCGACGCCACGTTCTACGGCCTCCAGGATATCGGCGCCCGTGCGGGAGCGTTCGAAGCCGTTCGGGATGGAGCGCAGGCGGCCCAGAGCCTCCACGCTGCGGGGAGCGGAGGTGGCGATGTCGATCAGTGCGTCGTCCTTGAGAACACGTCCGCGGGGGACGTCACGGTTTTGAGCCTCGCGCTCGCGCCAGGCGGCGACCTCCATGAGGACGGCGATCTCCTTCGGCTTGCGCAGGCGGCCGGCAAGGCGACGCCAGGCATTGTTCGGATCGGCCTGATAGGTCTCCGGCGAGGTGAGGATGGACATCTCCTCTCTCAGCCAGTCGAGGCGGCCGTTCTTTTCAAGCTGGGCCATGAGCGCGTCATAGACCTTCACCAGATGAGTGACGTCCGAGAGCGCATAGGTAAGCTGGGCGTCGGTGAGGGGCCGGCGCGACCAGTCGGTAAAGCGGGAGGATTTGTCGATCTTCGCCTTGGCGAGATCGTTCACCAGCTGCTCATAAGAAACCGAATCGCCATAGCCGCAGACCATGGCGGCTACCTGGGTATCGAACAGGGGATCAGGAACGATGTTGCCGAGGTTCCAGATGATCTCCAGATCCTGCCGGGCGGAGTGGAAGACCTTCACCACACTCGTGTTTGCCATGAGCGCCATGAACGGCTCGAGGCTCAGATCCTCAGCCAGGGGGTCGATGAGATAGGCGTCCGCAAGATCCGGCCCCGCCATCTGGATCAGGCAGAGCTTCGGGAAATAGGTGGTCTCGCGCAGGAACTCCGTGTCGACGGTGACGAACGGATGCTGGCTCAGGCGGG
Organism: Microvirga vignae; assembly: GCF_001017175.1. Lineage (GTDB taxonomy): Bacteria > Pseudomonadota > Alphaproteobacteria > Rhizobiales > Beijerinckiaceae > Microvirga > Microvirga vignae. Next base: position 88,301 of record NZ_LCYG01000055.1, read on the forward strand.
AACAGGCGGCTTCGAGCGCCTCGGTGGTCGTAATCAAATCCATGGAGAAGTCTTTTAGCGGAACCTGTTGGTGCAGGCGACTCCCCGTTTAAACCCTTTGAAGGGCTTTCCTCCGCTCTTTTGCCTGCCGCTCGGCCCGCTTCATGAGCCAATCCAGGATGTTGCGGTCGACCACGAGGCCGGTTTCCGCATCCTCCAGACGCTCGATCCGGTCCACCCGGAAGCCGCGATAGCCGTCGTCCGACATGTCGATGCCGCCGAGCAGCATCTTGCCAGGACCCACTTTCAGCTCGCGTGCGATCACCCAGCGCCGGGTGGGATTGCCGGCCTGGTCCACGTAGTCGATTTCGAGCGCGCCGTCGAAGGGGTAGACGTGCCAGTTCCCCTCGATCCGCTCTTGGTTGGGAGCGTTCCGGCCGTGTTGCAGCAGGGTTGTCGCATGGTTCGTCATCATGAGGATGATATGGTAATTCATGCTTTGTTCTTCAAGGGAAAAGCGTTGAAAAATAAGGGGTTGAGCTGAAAAAAGGGCACGGGGGAGACGCGTCATCCCGGGCTCGTCCCGGGGATCCACGTCTTCATAGCTCAGTGGTTCTCAAGACGTGGATGGCCGGGCCAATCCCCGGATCAAGTCCGGGGACGGCCATGATGGAGGACTGCGACAAAGGAAGAGCCGAAATCCGGCCCATCCGCCCCCATTTCAGCCTTCCGCCTTGACTTCCCGGGCCTCCCATGGATGTTGCGCGTAACTCCGAACCAGCAGGCTTTTTCAATGTCCGCCTCCATGCACCGTTACCGTTCCCACACCTGCGGCGCGCTCCGCGAATCCGATGTCGGCCAGACGGCCCGCCTTTCCGGCTGGTGCCACCGCATCCGCGACCACGGCGGCGTGCTGTTCATCGACCTGCGCGACCATTACGGCATGACGCAATGCGTGATCGATCCGGATTCCCCAGCCTTCAAGCTGGCCGAGACCGCGCGCTCCGAGTGGGTGATCCGTGTGGACGGCAAGGTGCGCAAGCGTCCGGCCGGTACCGAGAACCCCGAGCTGCCCACCGGCATGATCGAGGTCTACATCACCGACATGGAGGTGCTCGGTCCTGCGGACGAGCTTCCGATGCCGGTCTTCGGCGACCAGGAATATCCTGAAGAGACCCGCCTCAAGTACCGGTATCTCGACCTTCGCCGCGAGAAGCTGCACAACAACATCATGAAGCGCGGCGCGATCATCGACAGCTTGCGCAACCGCATGAAGTCGAGCGGTTTCTTCGAGTTCACGACGCCGATCCTGACGGCCTCGTCACCCGAAGGCGCGCGCGACTTCCTGGTGCCCTCGCGCATCCATCCCGGCAAGTTCTACGCGCTGCCGCAGGCTCCGCAACAGTTCAAGCAGCTGATCATGATGTCCGGCTTCGACCGGTACTTCCAGATTGCGCCCTGCTTCCGCGACGAGGACCCGCGCGCCGACCGTCTCCCGGGCGAGTTCTACCAGCTCGACGTGGAGATGAGCTTCGTCACGCAGGAGGACATCTTCCAGACCATGGAGCCGGTGATCCGCGACACCTTCAAGGAATTCGCGGACGGCAAGCCGGTGACGGACGTCTTCCCGCGCATTCCGTACTTCGAGGCGATGCTGAAATACGGCTCCGACAAGCCAGATCTGCGCAACCCGCTGGTGATCGCCGATGTGTCGGAGGTGTTTGAGCGTGAGGACGTGACCTTCAACGCGTTCAAGAACGTCATCAAGTCCGGCGGCGTGGTGCGCGCCATTCCGGCCACGGGTGCTGCCGCCCAGCCGCGCTCCTTCTTCGACAAGCTCAACGACTGGGCCCGTACGGAAGGCGCCCCCGGTCTCGGCTATATCGTGTTCGAGGAAGAAGGCGGCCAGATCCAGGCTAAGGGCCCCATCGCCAAGTTCATCCCTGAAGAGGCTCAGGCCATCATTCGCGAGAAGGCAGGCATCAAGGCTGGCGACGCGGTGTTCTTCTCGGCCGGGCCTGAGGACAAGGCAGCCTTGCTCGCCGGTAAGGCGCGCGTGCGTATCGGCGATGAGCTGTCCTTAAGCAACAAGGACCAGTTCGCCTTCTGCTGGATCGTCGACTTCCCGCAATACGAGTGGAACGAGGACGAGAAGAAGATCGACTTCTCCCACAACCCGTTCTCCATGGGCAACATGGACCACGACGCCTTCATGGCGCTCGATCCGAATGACAAGGACAAGATCCTCAAGATCACGGCCTTCCAGTACGACATGGTCTGCAACGGCTACGAGATGGCCTCGGGTTCGATCCGTAATCACCGCCCTGACCGGATGGTGAAGGCCTTCGAGATCGCAGGCTACGGCGAGAGGGAAGTTATGGAGCGCTTCGGCGGCATGTACCGCGCGTTCCAGTACGGCGCTCCGCCCCACGGCGGCATGGCGGCCGGCGTGGACCGTATCGTGATGCTGCTCTGCGGCGCGCAGAACCTGCGCGAGATCACGCTCTTCCCGATGAACCAGAAGGCGGAGGACCTTCTGCTCGGTGCGCCTTCCGAGGCGACACCCAAGCAGCTGCGCGAGCTGCACATCCGGACGAACCTGCCGGAGAAATAATGACTCTCGTCCGGAGAGCGTGAGGTCAGTAGCCGTGTCGTCGCCAGCCTGTCTCTCCACTCGTCATGGCCGGACTTGATCCGGCCATCCACGTCTCTGAAACGTAACGTCAAAAAACGTGGATCCCCAGGACAAGCCTGGGGATGACGGAGAGGGGCGGCCATGACAGCTTCGCTGGGTCCGGCCATCACCAGGTCGCCCTCGCCCCACGCCTGACCCCTTCCTGCAGGAGGCGCGGGGAGTGAGGTGGACCGCTTCATCATCCCGGCCGTCTTGCGTTACGGGCAGACCTGTCATGCCTGGATCCTTCGTCTCATCTTCCCGCGAGAGAAGAACATTGACGCGATGGCGAAGGGCGCGCACAAGAACCAATTACACGTAGCGACGGGCGTAAGGAGCGTTGGCGATGGGAGAGAACATCTCGCAGGATCTGAAATCGGGGGCGATGTTCTACCACCAGCATCCGCGCCCCGGTAAGCTCGAGATCCAGCCGACCAA
>NZ_LCYG01000056.1 GCF_001017175.1 Microvirga vignae
CAACTGGCGCACACCCACCGCTGGGGAGATCGGCCTGGCCGTCCTGATGGGCGCCTTCTCGACCATGGGCCACTGGCTCATCATCCTGGCCTACCGCAAGGCCGCAGCGTCCACCATCGCCCCGTTCTCCTATGTCCAGCTCCTGTTCGCCGGGCTGCTCGGCTTCGCCATCTTCGGCACCGTCCCAGGGGCCATGACCCTCGTCGGCGGGGTCGTCATCGCGGCGAGCGGCCTCTACACGGCCCACCGTGAGCACATGAGGGCCAGGGAGGCGAGGCTTGCTGCCGCCGGGATCCGCCGCCCTTAGATTGCTGACAAGAATTCATCGGAGAGCTTGCTCGACGATGCGGCTTGGGAAGAAGAGGGCTTCGGAGGCGCTGTTGGGATCGGAGCGTCCGAGGCTTTCCCGTCCGGGATTGCATCGCTCGCCGCGAGAAAAACAGGTCTACATTCTTGCACGATGCTCTCGCTCACTGGGTGAGGTAAGAGGAAGGCGCGCAAAAAGCCCTCATCAATTAAATCCGCTGACATATAGATGATTGGCCAGGTCGCGGCCTGAGCGCTTCTGATCCGCTCCCCATAGGCTTGCGGACCGTGTGAGTGACGGAACACGACAGCCCACCATGGGCAGGAACAATTGAGCGCTCTGTGTCCTCTCGGGTACAGACATTATCCCGCCAATCGAGCATAGGACGCTGGCTGATTAGCGCTGCTGGCAGCAGCGAACTTCCATTGCCCGCACCAAGTTCATCCTGAAGGTATTTGCCATGCGTCAGACCGATGTCGCAGCCCATGATTTTGATCTCATGCTGGGCGCCAAGCTCACCCAAGCAGCCATCCGCTTTGTCGCCTCGGTGGGAGCCTTGATTGGCGTGAGCCTCCTGCTGGCGTGCCTCTAACGGGGCATCTCCCGAGGTACGCGCCTATTAGCCAGCCAGACATCAGCGGGAAGCTGCTTTTTCTCTCATAGGTACGCTCTAAGTTCAGGGCCACGGCAAAAGCCCGTCAACAGCCTATGAGAGAGGTCACACCGCGTGCCTGCGCATCGCCTGTTCAGGATTGCTCCCTCGCTGGCTCGTCTGATCCAGAAGGAGAGGGGAGGCGAACGCGTGCTGGAGGGCTACTTCCCGGACCAGCCGCAGCACAGCACCTTCGTGCAGATCGAGGAGACCGGGAGCAGCCTGATCCTTGAGGCCGAGGGTGACGGAGCGTCCGAGGAACCGGCGGACCTCCCCCTGGCCCATGCGCAGGCCTTGCTCGCGGTCAGCCAGGGCCAGGCGGAGTATGTGCGAACCAGGCTCTCGATTGGCGCGCGCGAGATCCGGGCCCTTCATTTCGTCAAGCCTGGTCCCCTTGATCTGGTCGCAGTAGCCAGTGCGCCCGAGGACGGGCAGGACTTGCCTCCGCTGCCCTGGTTTGGCCCGGAGGTCAGCGCCGAGCCCGCCTACCAGCGCCGGCGTCTGGCTCTGGATGGTCGCCCAGACGCTCCTGAGGTTGAACTCACGAACGCAGCACTCAACAGCTTGCTCGACCTTCTTGAGGATAGATTTACGACTTGGCCGCTGCCGGGGCAAGCGGTGGGGTCGGACGAACCAGGAGCCGATGCCTCTCCACCCTCGGAGGCTCCTGTATCCCAGCCGGCGACCGAGGCGGATCAGGAGGTCGATGACCTCGGCATCGAGGATGCAGTCATCCGCGAGCTGGCCCGCTCTCTGCAGCCGCGGCAACGCTGATGGTAAGCCGACCAGGACCCTGAAGATTGGTAGGCGCTTCCAACGTCAAAAGTAGCCTCGCCTGGAACAAAGTACCTATCGAGCACACCGCCACTTCTTAGGGCTTCGAGATCCCGCAATCTGCGCTAGGCCAGGTCTAAGCCCAGATCGAGGATAGGAGCGCTGTGCGTGATCCAGCCCGCAGAGATCAAATCGACGCCTGTTGCTGCGATCGCGGGCGCTGTTGCCGCCGTGATCCGGCCAGAGGCTTCCGTGATGGCTCGCTTGTCCACCCGCCTGACTGCCTCCGAGAGAGTGTCCGGGCCCATGTTGTCGAGAAGGATTACGTCGGCTCCAACCGCCAGCACCTCATCCAGCTGATCGAGGGTGTCCACCTCGATCTCGATCTTGACGAGATGGCCAACAGCGGCACGCGCTCGCTCCAGGGCTGGCCTGACACCTCCGGCGATGGCGATGTGGTTGTCCTTGATCAGAACGGCATCATCGAGTCCGAAGCGATGATTGGCTCCTCCTCCGGCCCGGACGGCATGCTTCTCAAGCGAGCGCAGCCCTGGTGTCGTCTTGCGCGTACAGACGATCCGGGCATGTCCATGGGGACGAACGGCGTCGACGAGAGCAGCCGTCGCCGTTGCAATGCCCGACATCCGGCAGACGAGGTTCAGGGCAACGCGCTCCGCCGAGAGAATGCTCCGGGCCGGGCCTTCCACCCGGAGAACGGCCTCTCCTCGTTCAACACGACTGCCGTCGGGTCGGTCAACGGCTACCGCGACGGCAGGGTCGATCAAGTTGAATGCCAGAAGCGCCACATCCACGCCGGCGACGACGCCTGGCTCACGCGCCATAATGGCTCCACGCAGTCTGGCGCCTGTGGGAATGACGGCATCCGTCGTGATGTCTCCGGCCCGACCCAGATCCTCGAGCAACGCGGAGCGCACAATAGGCTCCACCAGCAGGCGCGGGAGCGGAGCCAAGACGTCGTGTGTGGCGACGATCGGTTTCATGCGACTCTCCTGACGGGTGCGGCTGTCTCGTTGTCGATCTCCGCTGCAATGCGCAGCGCCTGATCGAGGGTCATCTCGGTATGCTGTTCCGGCATCAGGTGAGGATGGTCCAGCCGCTGATGAGCGCCCCGGCTCTCGTTCCGACTATAAGCGGCTGTCGCGATCATCAGGCTGACCAAGACAGCATCGCGCTCGCGTATCGAACGCGCCTCATGAGTCAGCGCACTGCAGTGGCGGACAGCCTGGTGCAATCCCGCCGCATCGCGAAGCACGCCAACCTGCCGATCCATGACAGACCGGATCTGCTGCAAACACAAGGACTGCTGATTACGAGAGTTGGATCGATGCCACGGGGCAAAGGAAGGAGAGGGGGGCTGGACCATCGACGGCCTGCTTTCCATTCCCCTGATGCCGTCGGCAATCCAGGCCGCATAGGCCAGTGCCTCAAGCAGAGAGTTGCTCGCCAGCCGGTTGGCCCCGTGCAGGCCGGTCGAAGCGACCTCGCCGCAGGCCCAGAGCCCTTCGACAGAGCTGCGGCTCTGATCATCCACCTTGATCCCGCCCATGTGGTAATGAGCGGCAGGGCGCACGGGAACAGGATCGCGAATTGGGTCAATGCCGGCGGCCCGGCATAGCGCTGTCACACCCGGGAATTTGCTGGTGATGTGCTCACCAAGCACGTGTCGCGTATCAAGGAAGACGCGCTCACCCGCACAGATCTGGGCAAAGATCGCCCGTGCCACCACATCGCGGGGTGCAAGTTCCGCTCCGGGAACCGCTTGCATGAAGCGCTCACCGCGACTGTTGACGAGCATTGCACCTTCGCCGCGCAGGGCTTCGGTTGCCAGCGGCATCGGATCAAGACCAGCGGCAATGGCCGTGGGATGGAACTGAACGAATTCGAGATCGCGCAAGACAGCCCCTGCACGGGCTGCCAGCGCCAGTCCTCCTCCCTGTGCGGTCAGAGGGTTGGTGGTGTGTGCGTAAAGACCTCCGATCCCGCCTGTCGCCAAGACCACGGCCCGGCCGGGGATCAGGATGGGCTCCTCGCTGCCTTCAGATCCCCATGGCGCGCAGAATGCACCTGCCGCCGCGCCATTGGCGTCCAGCGCCAGATCAGTGACGCGATGGTTCTCCATGATCTGAATTGAGGGAGTTTTCCTGACGGCGTGGATGAGTGCCTCCAGAACACTTCTGCCGGTTCGGTCACCCTGTGCATGAACGATCCGACGGCGCGAGTGCGCGGCTTCCAATCCCAGGATCAGCCCATCACCAGATGCTGTCCGATCAAAGGAGGCGCCTTGAGCAACCAGCCATTCGATGCAGGAGGGAGCGGCTCTTGCAACACGCGCCGCGACATCGGGATTGCTGAGACCAGCACCCGCCTGAAGGGTGTCGGTCGCGTGCAGGGCAGGATCGTCATCGGCTCCCAGGGCGGCCGCGATCCCGCCCTGCGCCAGAGGCGTGGAGGCTTGCTGTCCGAGAGGCGAGGCCACAAGCAGGGTCACGGGCAGCGGCGCCAAGTGCAGGGCTGTTGCCAGCCCCGCGATGCCGCCGCCGACGACCACGATACGATCGTGCGGATTGGCTGTTGTCATGGTCAGGCCTCAGCGAACTGCGAGCATGCGTTCAACCGCCAGCCGCGCCCGCTCAGCCACCGTCGGATCGATCGTGACCTCGTGCTGGCGCTGCTCCAAGGCTCGGCGGATCTTGGGCAGGGTGATCCGCTTCATGTGCGGGCAGAGATTGCACGGCCGCACGAACTCGACCTCTGGATAAAGTGCCGCCACATTGTCGCTCATCGAGCACTCGGTCACGAGGGCAACACGCGCCGGGCGCTGCTTGCCCACGAAGTCGGCCATGCCCGCCGTCGATCCGGCAAAGTCCGCTTCCGCCACCACCTCCGGAGGCGCCTCTGGGTGAGCCAACACCACCACGTCCGGGTAGCTCTCGCGCACCGCGCGGATGTCGTCGGCGGTGAAGCGCTCATGGACCTCGCAGTGACCGGCCCAAGTGATGATCTCAATCCCCGGTACCTGCGCCGCTGTGTTCTGCGCCAGGAACTCATCCGGCAGCATGATCACGCGGTCGACCCCGAGGGATTCAATGACCTTCTTGGCATTGCCCGAGGTGCAGCAGATGTCCGACTCGGCCTTCACGGCGGCTGACGTGTTCACATAGGTGACCACAGGTACGTCCGGGTAGCGCGCCCGCAACTGGCGCACGTCCTCTGCAGTGATGGATTCGGCAAGCGAGCAGCCTGCCTCAGCATCCGGAATGAGCACTGTCTTGTCCGGATTGAGCAGTTTGGCGGTCTCCGCCATGAAATGCACACCCGCGAGCACGATCACGTCAGCATCCGTATTCACAGCTTCACGGGCCAGGGCCAGGCTGTCGCCAACAATGTCGGCTACCGTGTGAAAGATCTCGGGCGTCTGGTAGTTGTGGGCCAGAATGACCGCCTTGTGCTCGCGCTTGAGGGCAAGGATCGCCTCGATGTCATTTGCGTAGACCGGCCACTCCATGGCCGGTACGTGGTGCCTGACACGGGCGTAGAGATCGGGCAAGGGCAGGGACGTGGACACCATTGAAGCAGCACCGGACATAGCAGCCTCCTATGCTCATAGAGAGCATTAGTGAGTCATATGTATGCTCATCATGAGTATTAGAAGAGCACGATAAAGCCGGCTGCATAGCCGGCATACAGCTTATGCTAGACGCGAGCATAAGCACGCGTCAACCCACCATGTGCTTTAACAGTGGCTCACCGTAAGCGAGGCAGTCGGACGCCAGGAGCGGGCCGTTCGATCAGAACCTCGCGCCGGAAGCGCACGAGACGGGCAGGGCGTCCACCCGTTTCGGTTGTGATCTCGCCCGTTTCCTCGACCAAGCCCTGCATCTCGACGAGGCGACGAAAATTCTGCTTGTGGAGGCGCACGCCCGACAGGGCCTCGACCGTCCGTTGGAGGTCCAGCAGCGTGAAGGACGCAGGCATCAGCTCGAAAATGACCGGCCGGTATTTGATCTTGCCGCGCAGGCGTCCGATGGCCGTAGCCAGGATCCGCCTGTGGTCCAGCGCCATCGGCTGACCGGGTGCGAGCCGTACCTTGGAGGAGACCGGCTTCTGTGCGTCCCGGAGGGCCTCGGAAACGAGACCCGCCTCGTAGAGCAGCTCATAACGCTCCAGCACCCGCTCATCGGTCCAAGTGCCGGATTCGAACCCGAACGTGAGTTCGATGCGCTCCTCGCGGAACTGCCTCAAGGTTTTGCCGCCCGCCCGTGCCCACGCCTTCAAGGCGGGTTCGATGACCCCAAGCGCCTTGGGCCGGCCGTTCCGCCAGTCCTCCCACGGCAGATAGCCATACCAGTTCTGCCAGGCAGCATGCGCCAGTCCGGCGGGGCGCGCCTCGCGCACAAGGGCGAGATAGGCGATCGACAGGGCATGCCCGCCGCCCTGGATATCCGCTTCGGCTCGGTCGCGGTCCCCAAACGTGTAGAGCTGCTCGACATAGCCCAGGGTCAGCTGGGTCTGTTCGGCCACCCACGTGCGCAGTCCCGCCTCCAGCGTCCGGTGCTCGGACCGCAAGGGGCCAGACGGCAAGCCGTCAAGCTGATGAGGCTGACCCCGGACCGTGAGGACCCGTGGCTCGTCGGGCGTGGCGGCCATGATGACAGCGCTGAGATCGACGGTCGGGGCCGCATGATGCTGCACGCGAGCCTTTGGTCGCCGAGCGGAAGAGGAAGACACCATGGGTACTCAGAAGCGCACAAGATACGAGAGGGCCACGATAGGTCGCTTGGCTCCCTCGGTCGAGACGAACTTTGGATGTGGGCAGAGGCACGACCTTCAGGCACCCTGGGTGCACAGGGACCAACCGGGGGACGGTCTCTTGAGATCAGAGGTGATCGGGTGAAAGGGAAGCCAGCCCTCGGCGGATCAGGACGCGGGGCGTTCTGCGCTCGACCACGACCGGCTGCCGGCCCGGCGTAAACCGAGCCTGGGCTGACGGGCGGCTGGGGAGACGGGGCCTGCCGGGTGCCGCCTTCAGGATCGCCATTCTAACATCCGCCTCCGGCAATCCCATCAGCCTTGCGGCAATCTCTGCCTGGCCATCGACGTCATCGGTCAGCCCCTGCGCGGCATAGATCGCCTCCTCCAAGGTAGGCGGTTCGAAGCGGAGCGGGATCCGGACGCCGGATTGCCTCTTCTTGGGTGATGGCATCGATGTCGGTTCTAACAGGACGAGTCAGATCTTTGCACAATCGGACGGCTCATGCTCGATAGCGAACGCCCGCCGTTCCGGCGGGCGAGAGCCTGATCCGGAGCCGGGCGGCTGCTTACGCGAAGGTGGCCTTGCGGGCCACAGCGGTGATCTCAAAGCGGGACACACCCAGATCGGCCAACTCGCGGTCGGAGAGCTCCGACAATTCGCTGACGGTCTGACGGTAGAGCTTGTAGGCGCGGATCTTCGACAGGATGTAGGTAACGAACATGGAAAGCCCCAGCAGTTGGCCGATCACCATGACCAGCGATCGTTGCTCTTGTTGCGATGCAGCATATAAAGATGCGCGAGCGGCCTGAGGAGCGGAAATTATAGAAGGCAGTTATGCTTTAGTAGCATGACGCCATCGTGATGCTGAACCGTATGGTGTAGGCGCAGACCAACTCGCGCATGGCCAGCCCGCCTCTGATCTCCCGTTCCAGTTCAAGTGCTCTCGGTGCATTGCTCTTGTATTGTGATCCGCTCAGCTTAACGGGCGATAGACGCTCTTGAGCTGGCCTGCACACTTGGTGGATAAGGCGCAGGACGGCTTCCACGGCACAGGAGCGTATCAGACGTGCAGGACTACATCCGAAAGATCCTGACAGCCCGGGTCTATGACGTGGCGATCGAAAGCCCGCTCGATCCCATGCCGCGTCTGTCGCAACGGCTCAGCAGCCCGGTCCGCCTCAAGCGCGAGGATCTGCAGCCGGTGTTCTCGTTCAAGCTGCGCGGCGCCTATAACAAGATGGCAAGTCTGCCGCGGGATGCTCTCGAACGAGGCGTGATCTGTGCCTCGGCCGGCAACCACGCCCAAGGGGTCGCCCTCGCCGCTCAGAAGCTGGGTGCCAGGGCAACCATCGTGATGCCGCGCACCACGCCGGCCATCAAGGTTCAGGCTGTTCGGGGGCAGGGCGGGCGCGTGGTACTCCATGGCGAGAGCTTCGACGAGGCCTACACCCATGCCCGGCAGCTCGAGGCCGAAAAGGGCCTGACCTTCATTCACCCTTATGATGATCCTGACGTCATCGCCGGCCAGGGGACGGTCGGCATGGAGATCCTGCGCCAGCATCCCGATCCGCTCGAGGCCGTCTTCGTCGCGATCGGCGGTGGCGGGCTTGCCGCGGGAGTTGCAGTCTACACCAGGTTCCTGCGCCCCGATGTAAAAGTGATCGGCGTCGAGCCGGAGGACGCCGCCAGTATGGCTGCGGCCCTGTCAGCCGGCGAGCGGGTCATCCTGAACCAGGTCGGGCTCTTCGCTGACGGGGTCGCCGTGCGGCAGGCCGGCGAGGAGACCTTCCGCCTCTGCCGCGAGCTGCTCGATGAGGTGATCACCGTCAGCACGGATGAGATCTGCGCGGCCGTCAAGGACATCTTCGAGGACACCCGGGCCATTGCCGAGCCCTCCGGGGCCGTCAGTCTCGCCGGATTGAAGAAGTATGTGGAACGTGAGGGAGCGCGGCCGTGCGGACTGGTTGCGATCAACAGCGGCGCCAACATGAACTTCGACCGGCTCCGCCACATCGCCGAACGGGCCGAGATCGGCGAGCACCGGGAGGCCTTGCTGGCGGTGACCATCCCGGAGCGGCCGGGCAGCTATCGCCGGTTCATCCAGCTGTTGGGCAAGCGCTCGATCACCGAGTTCAACTATCGCTATTCGGATCCTCGGGCGGCGCAGATCTTCGTCGGCGTGCAGCTCTCCGAAGGTGATCAGGAAAAGCACCAGATTGTCGCGATGCTGCGGGAGCAGGGCTATCCCGTGCTCGACATGAGCGACAATGAGATGGCCAAGCTGCACGTGCGCTACATGGTCGGCGGGCGTACCCCCGGTCTGAAGGACGAGTTGATCTTCCGCTTCCAGTTCCCGGAACGGCCCGGCGCCCTGCTCAAATTCCTCAATGGGCTATCCGGCAACTGGAACATCTCGTTGTTTCATTACCGTAACCATGGTGCCGATTACGGACGGGTGCTGGCTGGCATCCAAGTTCCGAAAGAGGAGCGGCCACGATTGAAGCGCAGCCTGGAGGAGCTTGGCTATCCCTATTGGGACGAGACCGACAATCCCGCCTATCGCAGCTTCCTGAGCAGCAATGGATGCAGCGACCAATCCATGAGGATCCCTTCGTGACCGACTTCCTGTATCGTTCTCTTCTGATCGGCGTTGGAGCGACGGCGCTTTTCGACCTGTGGGGACTTCTGCTGAACCGGATCTTTGGGTTTCCCACCGCCAACTGGGCTCTCGTGGGACGCTGGTTCTGCCATCTCGCAGGAGGCAAGGTGTTTCACCAGGACATCGCCAAGGCCCGCGCCGTTCCCTTCGAGCTGGCAGCCGGATGGATGGCGCACTACATCGTCGGCATCACCTTCGCTGGCATTCTCCTTGCCATTGCACCATCCGGCTGGGCCGCGCAGCCGACACCGGCCCCTCCCTTGATCGTCGGGGTCGTCACTGTCGGCGCGGGCTGGTTTCTGCTCCAACCCGGGATGGGAGCTGGCATCGCGGCCGCCAAACGCCCGAATGCCAACCAGATCAGGGCTCTCAACATCCTTGGTCACGTTGTCTTCGGCTTCGGCCTCTACGGAAGCGCCCTTCTCATCCGGTAGAACCCTGAGCACACCCGAAGCGCATGCCGATGCATGCGGGTGCGAGCGGTTTGGGGTTCCTCCGGCTGATAGGTGTCTGGGCCGGCGACAGGACAAGCGCCGATATTAAGCAATAGCCTTGTTCTGTCTTGCTTATGCGTTCGTCCTGCCTATACGAAAGCCGCAGCAAGTTCCATCTTCCATTGAGTGTCATCGCCCTATGACAACGACCCGCCGCTTTCTCCTTGCCCCCTCCCTGGCCCGCCTCATCCTGAGGGAGCGTGGCGGCGCGAGGCAAATCGAAGGCTACTTCCCGGAACGGGAGGGCCGGAGCTCTTACGTGCTTCTCAACGATCGCAAGAGTTTTCTCGTCCTCAGATATCGCCACCGGAATGGCTTCACCGAAGAGCGCACGGAAGTGCCTCAATCGCATGCGGAAGCCTTGCTCGATGTGACGGCCGGCGAGGTCGACTATGTCCGCACCAGGCTCTCGGTCGGCGGCCGGGACGTTTTTGTCGACCAGTTCATCAGGCCCAGCCCGCTGCACGTGATCACGGTGGAGTTCGCGAGCGAGGCCGAGGTTCGGGATCTTCATCCCCTGCCGTGGTTCGGCCCTGAGGTCACGACTGATCGCCACTTCAGCAATCTGGCGTTGGCCATGGACGGAATCACGGAGAGAAGGGAGGTGGAGCTCTCCGACGCAGCCCTAGGGAGCTTGCTGGACACTCTGGAGAACCGGTTCACTGACGTGCGGTCTCAGCAGCGCGCGCAGATCAACCGGCCTGCGCCCAGGCAGACCCGCCTCCCGGAGCCCGATCCGCAGCCGAGCGGATCGCGTCTCAATGGGAGCGGTCAGCTGCATCAGGCCAATCTCGGTGATGTTCAGGCGGCCATGATGCGGGAGATGGAACGGGCTCAGCAGAGCCAGTGGCCCCACTAGCGAGGGTTCGCCGGCCAGCCCCGCCGAGCCGACACTCCAATGCCCGACGAGCGTTCCCCCATCCGGCACCATCTGGTGCTGCACCGGAGAGATTCGGAGCAGGGAAGGGCGCGCTTTTACAGTCTGATGATTGAGCGCGATCTGTTCGGCACCATCCGCCTCGTGCGCAACTGGGGTCCGGTCGGCTCCCGCGGCCAGGAACGGGTCGAGATCTTCGACAGCGAGACTGAGGCTGGCTGGGCGCTTGAGACCATCGCTCAGGCACAGCGGCAGCGCGGATACAAAGATCTGTAGTCGGGTTGCGAATGAACGGTTCGAGGAGCCCGCGTTTACCTGTTGTCAAGGCAACCACCGCACTGTGCCTCCTTGTGAGTAAGGAGTACGTACGATGACAGCATGGCAACCCCGCGAACGGGGACCGGTCACTGAGGAGAAGCTCATCCGGGCCGTCAACATCCTGGCTGATATCGTTGAACAGCACGGTGCTGCCCATCGCCCTCTGTACCAGGACGTGAAACGCGAACTGGCGGAGTTCCGCCGGCGGCAGCACGAGAACGATGCCGCAGCAGACCAGGCCTTCGCCACCAGGATCGGCAGGGTGGCTTAGAACTGCAGCATCAATGTCGGTGCTGTGCAAAGTCCAAAAGCGCTGTTCACCGAAGTCTTGAAGCCTTCATCCGTTTGGATTGAGCTGTTCTGCAGGCCAGGCACTTGCATCCAATCGGCTTGATGAACGTATCGAAGTAGTTCTTGCCATAGTTGTAGGTGATCTCGTCACCCGGCCGGATGCGCTTGATGGCTTTGATGCGGATCCGGCCCCGGGACACCACCGCCTCGGCATTCGGGCGGCAGGAATGATTGATGTAGCGGGCGGTGTTCCAGCGCGGCGAGCCGTCAATCGTCCAGCGGCTGTTCACCTCGAACAGATAGCGCGTGCTTCGGCGGTGGTGAACTTCCTCGTTCGAGATCTTCGGACCCAGGTACTCGATGATGAACGTGCCCTTCTCAATCGCCTCTGTCGCGAACAGACCCAAGCCTGTCTCAGATCGTCCGACACGAAAGTGTTCGTCTGATGCGTTTGCTCTCATAGAATGAAATCGCTCCAACTCATGACGACTGGACAGTGAGGTTTCCAAACGTCCTGCGCCTGCTCATGTTCGAGTGCCCTATTACAATTATCGCTGGCCGATGCGAAGACATCGCTCACTTCGTTTGTATCATTGACGATCAGGTTTGGGCATCGCTCCGGCAGACGATGTCGCGACCAGAGGGAAATCTGCCTCAGCAGACATCAGCAGAACGCTTGAGGATTGAAGACGGGGAAAGGAAAACAAAAAGGCCACTCCAGTGGAGTGGCCCAATCTGAAATACAGCTCGGCAGTGCGAGGAATGAGGACTTACAAAACCTTCAGGTCTGCGGCTGCTTCTCTGCCTGTGCGGCGGTCCGTTTGAATCTCATAGGAGATCTTCTGGGCCTCTTTAAGAGTGTGCAATCCTGCACGTTCAACGGCGCTGATATGCACGAAAACGTCCTTGTTGCCGCCATCCGGCGTAATGAACCCGTATCCTTTGGTTTCATTGAACCACTTAACGATACCCGTAGCCATGGGCCTTCCTTGTGCGTAGTGCTTCCCTCCAGTGAACCATGATGGTTCACCTCTCCGGTGACGTGAGCGTCACGCGAAGGAGGCTAGTTGGCCTAGATAACCGTGGCAATAAAGAGGCAAAAATCGGATCGGCCGTCCTTCGGAGAATGCCGAGGACTGTGCGAGCGCTGTTCATCGACCTGGACCTGAGCATCGGGCAGACGCGGCGCCTTACAGCGCGATAATCCTGCTCGATGTGGTTATTGAGGTAAGCGTTGATCAGACCGGTTCGATTCCGGGCGAGGTCTCCAGCTCAATCCTCCATCCCACCGTTGATTTCACCTTAAGCGTATTGCCGTAACGAGCGTGATCCTCTGTCCAAGGCACGGCGATGATGCAGCTGCGTCATTCCTCAGTCGGTGGTGCGCTCGTCCTGCTGCTCGCTGAGCGGGTGTAAGTCTCGAACCATCTGGTGCAGGCGCGAGGTGTCGAGATGGGTGTAGATCTGAGTGGTCTCGATGCCAGCATGGCCCAGAAGCTCCTGCAGCACTCGCAGGTCTGTCCCACCTGCATGCATGTGGGTGGCAAACGCATGCCGCAGGACGTGAGGCGACACCCGCTCAGGATTGGTCAGCCCTGCCGCCACGGCAGCCTCTTTGATCTCAAGGAGGGCCGCTTGCCTCGTCAGAGCCTTCGTGCCGTTGCGAACCGAGTGGAACAGCCATGGGGAGGGCGCCCCTCCGGAATAGGCGGTGGCCAGCTTCTGCCATTGGGCAATGGCCTTGATGGCTTGGCCATGGAGCGGCACGAGCCGCTGCTTGTTGCCTTTGCCCCGAATCAGCAGCATGCGGGTTCCCGGACGAGCGGCATCAGAGGGTAGCGAAAGCGCCTCGCTGATGCGCATGCCCGAGGCGTAGAGCGTCTCGAAGAGGGCCACGCGGCGGGCGTAGCCGGCCTGCCGGTAAAGGCCCACTGAGGGATCGGCCGCGAGCTTGTGGGCCGTCTCCAGGAGGGCTTCCGTCTGGTCGATCGAGAGCACGAAGGGAAGCTTCCGGGACTGCTTCATGGCCGACATAGTAGAGGTGGGGTCGTTCGAGCCCAGGTCCTCAACAATCAGAAAGCGATGAAGACCACGGACGACCGTGATGCGCCGGGCGATAGTCGATCCGGCATAGCCGCGCTGATCAAGAGCGGCGATGTAGTCTCGGACCTGCTCCAGGCCGACATCGTCCAGGCCGAGGCCGTTCGCATCGAGCCAGGCCAGATAGCAGTTGAGATCGTCGGTATAGGTCTCAATGGTGCCGGCTGAAGCGCCGAGCTCGGTGGCGAGCGCATCGAGCCACAGCTGTGCCAGCCGTCGGTTGGCGCGCATGGAATCCTCCTGGTCGAGAGGACTTTGCCACGGCACGGGTTACAAACTTCTTGTCAAAACACTGATTATGCGAAATGATATCCCGTTAACCATCACTTTGCATCAGCGAGCTAAAAGTAACAGCTTTCGGCTAAAGCGATTCACGCTGTCCCCTGCTAAAGTCATGCCATGGTGCGCATACCCTCCACACCGGAACTCAACGGATACACGGCGCTCCTGAGCGAGCTGAAGGAGCGAATCCGCGACGCTCGCCTTCGAGCCGCTGTCGCGGTGAACCAGGAGCTGATCCTCCTCTACTGGAGCATCGGCCGTGACATCCTCGTCCGGCAGGCGACGGAGGGCTGGGGGGCTCGCGTGATCGACCGGCTCGGCGAAGATCTTCGCCGGGCATTTCCGGAGATGACTGGCCTCTCGGGACGAAACCTCAAATACATGCGGGCGTTCGCTGAAGCCTATCCCGACCAGGAGATCGTGCAACAGGTTGTTGCACGATTGCCGTGGGGCCACAATGTCCGCTTGGTCGAGGCCGTGAAGGATCCGGCAGAGCGTCTCTGGTATGCCGGTCAGGCCATTGAGCATGGCTGGAGCCGCACCATCCTGGTCCATCAGATCGAAAGCGATCTGTACCATCGCCAGGGCCGAGCGATCACCAACTTCGAACGGACCCTGCCAGCGCCCCAATCAGAACTCGCAAAGGAGCTGGTCAAGGATCCCTACAGCTTCGATTTCTTGGCACTCGGTCCAGACATGTCCGAGCGGGAGCTTGAGCGCAGCCTCCTGGATCATCTCCGCTCCCTCATCCTTGAACTCGGCAAGGGCTTTGCGTTCGTCGGAAGTCAGTATCCCCTTCAGGTTGGTGGCCAGGACTACTACCTCGATCTGCTTTTCTATCATCTGCGCCTGCGCTGTTTCGTAGTCCTCGAACTCAAGATCGAGGAGTTCAAGCCGGAGTTCGCCGGAAAGATGAACTTCTATCTCTCCGCCGTCGACGACCAGCTTCGCCACGAAACCGACGGGGCGAGCATTGGGATCATTCTTTGCAAAGGCAAGAATGCGGTGGTGGTGGAGTATGCATTGCGCGAATCCGTGAAGCCGATGGGTGTCGCTGAGTATCGGCTCTCTCCGTCGCTGCCGATCCAGCTCCAGGGCAACCTGCCGACCGCCGAGGAGCTTGCTCGCGAATTCCCCTTGATGTCGGCTGTGAAGCTCCGGATCGAGATCGAGCGCGAGTTGCGCTTGCTGCTGCAAGCACATGGCCGAAGCACTGGCGGTATAGGAATCGGTCCTATGCTCCAGGAGTTGGAGCGGAATGGCGTCGCCATCGAGGGAGTCGGTGAGTTTGAGATCGCGCTGCAGGCGATGAATCAGGCCTCGCATGGCCTTGATGTTGATCCAGACGTAGCAGAGCAAGCCATGGAGGTTGGCACGCGGCTCTTGGAGACACTGAAGCGCTTGAATAGCCGCTGACCACTCGACATCGGCGAGAGTTGATCATTACGGATCAACCTGGGCGAATGACAAAGGCTAGAACTGTCTTGCGAGCGCTTGTTGTGCAATGGCATTCTTGCCCACGGATTCGAGGCCGGCATGATCTGGCGTCGGGCGGCTGCATAGGAGCCCAGCCTGTCGGTGATCATTCGCCGCGGTGGCAGTCTTGCTTCTTCATGAGACGGGTCAGAAGGCGCTCGGCCGCTCTGGTGTCGCGCCGCGTCGGGGCGATTTCGTCGAGCACACAGCCATCCTGATCGACAGCCCGCCACAGCCAGTGCCTCCTGCCAGAGATCGTAACGGAGACCTCGTCCAAGTGCCAGATGTCGTCGTGGCTTCTGACGCGGCGAATGTTCGACTGGAGCCGTGCCGGTCAGTATGCCAGGAAGCGCCCTGCGACGATGACGCCCATCCACGACAATGCCGAGACCACTGCCGCAAGCTGCGCCCGGAACGGTGGTCGGGCCAGAAGGTCCCAATCCTTCACCGTGCGGTACACTCCCGTGTGGAAGACGAGGATGTTCAGGCCCGCGATGCCGATCAATCCGAATTTCTACGGAGCCGCCGGGCTCATGGTGACGGACAGGGCGATGCCGGTGAACATCGCGGCCCCGGTGGCGGCCACCAGGCCGAAACCCGCGTGGGACAGCGGCAGCAGGTATCGGGACACGATCGTGACCGGCAGGATGCTTCGGCCGATGCCCAGGAGACGCAGGTCCACCGCCATCGCCGGGCCGACCAGCAGCGCGATCCCGAGAATGTGTAGACTTTCCAGGATCGGATACAGGAACGGCGTCATCCGCACGGCTTCGCCGATGCCCGACTGCTCCAACCAGCCACCTACCTGCGCGAGCCAGCTCATGATTCCCATGGGCGGTCCTTGTCGTTATCTCGCCGGATGCTCCCTCGAAACAGTTGTCCCGAAAGAGCGTTCGATCCCTTCGATCAGTCCCGGCCCTGCGGAGCAGGCTCCGGACGCTGCGGAAACGCCGTCAGCTGCTGCCAGACGCCCTGCCCGTCCGCGAGCCAGAACATCACGGGACGCAGGTCATCGGCTCCGTTGGCACTGACATATCCCACTGCCTCGATCCTTTCGCCGACCCGCAACGGACGGTTCAAGCCCCACCGTTCCATCCAGCTCGGTCCCACAAGGACCAGATGCAGTTCGCTGTGCTCGCCTTCATAGGGGCGTGCGGATGCCATCGTCGCCCGACCGTCCCGCTCGTCCGCGCCTTGGGGCAGTTCCCTTGCGGCCCAGTTGGCCGGGAGGCCTGCCTTCTCGATCCGAAGGGTAACCTCACTGTGGGGATTGCCCCAGCGCACGTAGGTGACGGTGCCCGTCACGTAGAAAGCACGCCGCGTGTCGAAGGAACTCCACCCATGGTGGGCGACGACCGGAGCGGTCGGCAGGAAAGCCAGGAACGTCGCGGCGGCGAGCGCGACAGCAGCGTAAAGGGCCTTCCCGCGGCTCCGCGACATCCGACCATGGTCAGGATGAAGATTGCCACGTTCGTTGCGCATGCAGTCGCTCCAGGTTTCAGGCTTTCCGAGGCAAGGCCCACCGCGCCCCACCGTCTGCTTCGATGGAAGGCGCTGGCCCCGGCCACGAATGCTACTTCCGGGCACCGCGATGACTAGATGCTGAAATTCGGATGGGGCTATTAGCGTGACTTATGAATGCCTCGCATCCCGGTTGCCGACCCATGCGGTGCCCGACATGCTGGATGCCTTCTGAGCTTTCGGCGCATTCATAAGCCGGAGCGATAAGTCCTATCGGGACTGAGAGGCTAATCGGAGCCGAACGGGCACTTATCATTGGTGTCAGCGGAGCGCGGCACCTGACGCGCCCGACGGCTCGACCCGATCAAAAGGACACGGACATGAGACTGCTTGCAGCGACCCTGGCGTCGCTTTCGCTCCTTGGTGCGTCACTGGCCCATGCCAATCAGGCTCAGGGCACCACCGGGGAGAACCTCTCGCTGACCTCCGGCGACATTGGCCGGGTTTCGCCTGCACTCGAGAAGTACGCCAGCGGCACGATCCAGGAGGACCTGTGGAAGCGGCCCGGCCTGACACCGCGCGACCGCAGCATCGTCACCGTGGCCACGCTGATCGCTCGCAACCAGGCCGTCGAGCTGCCACGTCACATTGCCCTGGCGCTCGAGAACGGCGTCAAGCCAGCAGAAATCTCTGAAATCATCACCCATCTGGCCTTCTACTCGGGCTGGGCGAATGCCATGTCGGCGGTTGCCGTCACGAAGGAAGTCTTTGTCCAGCGCGGCATCGGCGCCGATCAGCTTCCCGCGGCCTCGCCGCAACTGCTCCCGCTCAACGAGACCGCCGAAGCCCAACGTGCCATGGGCGTCCAGCAGAACTTCGGTCAGGTCGCCCCAGGTGTCGTGCAGTACACGACCGATATCCTGTTCAAGGACCTGTGGCTGCGCCCGGACCTCGCCCCCCGGGACAGGAGCCTCGTCACGGTCAGTTCCCTGATCGCCTCCGGCCAAGTGGGCCAGATCCCGTATCACCTGAACAGGGCAATGGATAACGGACTGACGAAGGAGCAGGCCTCGGAGATCCTGACGCACCTCGCGTTCTATGCTGGCTGGCCGAACGTCTTCTCGGCGCTTCCAGTGGCCAAGAGCGTCTTCGAAGGCCGTCCCAGCTAGTGGGCTATGCCCGCCGACGGGCGGAGTTGTGAATGATCCGGCCACTCTTTCGGTCGGATCTACTCCCCTCCCGATAATGCTCATGGAACGCAACAATGGAAAGGAGTGCCGACATGCCCCGCATTCGACACCGGGACAAGCCCGACTTCGCCGTCGACGTGATGGACGGCGCCAGACCGATCGGTTCGCAGTTGGTCGTGGCGGTGGGACTTCTCACCGTTCTCTTGGTCGCGATGTCGGCCGTGGAAGCACCCATGCAGCCGCAGGATATTTACGCAGCCGGTGCGAAGGAGATGGAAAGTCCATCCGCGCTGGATCCCAAGCTGCTGTGTTCGATCGGCGACAAGGTCAGGGGCTGGATCGCCGTCACGGTGTCCTAGCTGATCCACCAGGAGGCGATCCCGGCCGGGATCGCCTCACCGTTCCCGGTGGCGGAGCGAGTCAACCAGTAGGGCAAAGGCCGGCGAAGCTTGGCGGCGGCTTGGATAATACAAGTGATATCCCGGCCAGATCGGGCACCAATCCTCCAGCACGCGGATGAGACGCCCCTGGGCCAGATAGGGGCGTGCCAAGTCCTCCGGCACATGTGCGAGACCGAACCCGGCCACCGCCGCATTCACGATCTGGTTGATGCCGTTGAAGACGAGCTGGCCGTCCACGCGCACCCTCAGTTCGTGATCATCCTTCTCGAACTCCCACGCATACAGCCCGCCATGGGTGGGCAGGCGCAGGTTGATGCAGGTGTGGTTGATCAGGTCCTCGGGTGTCTGGGGAACCGGATGCTTGTCGAAATAGGACCTCGCCCCGATCACGGCAAAGCGGATATCCGGTCCGATCCGCACAGAGATCATGTCCTTGGCGACCTGCTCTCCGAGGCGCACGCCGGCATCATAGGCTTGGGCGGCAATGTCCGTCAGCCCGTAATCATTGCTCAACTCGACCTTGATGTCCGGGTAATCGGGCAGGAACCTTTCCAGCTTCGGCCAAAGAAGGTGTTCGATCGCGTAGTCGGTGGCCGTGATCCGGATGGTCCCGGCGGGCTTTTCCCGGAATTCGCTCAGGGCCTCGATCTCAGCCTCGATCTCGTCCAGCCGCGGGCCGACGCTTTGGAGCAGGCGCGTCCCGGCCTCGGTCGGCGAGACGCTACGGGTGGTCCGGGTAAGAAGCCGCAGCCCAAGCCGCTCCTCAAGCTGGCGGATCGTCTGACTCAAGGCGGATTGCGAGACCCCGATCTGTGCCGCGGCCTTCGTGAAGCTACGCTCCCTCGCAACGGCAAGGAACGCGAGGAGATCGTTCAGGTTCTCACCCGGCATTCATAAGTCCCTCTAATGAGCCCATGCGGATAATGTCGTCTAATCGCATGATGCGACACCTGCTAGCTTTCCGTCATCACTTCTTGATGAGGCCGTATGTCCGTCAGCTCTCCCCGTTCGCCGGTGGCGCCGCTCGTGCCGATCATGGCGGTGGTGCTGATCGCGTTCCTGATCATCGGCCTCGCCCTGCCGGTGCTTCCCCTGCACGTGAACCAAGGCCTTGGCCTGGGCACCTTCATGGTCGGCCTCATCACCGGAAGCCAGTTCGCGGCCGCTCTCATCTCGCGACTGTGGTCGGGCCATTATTCCGACAGCCGTGGTGCCAAGCACGCGGTCGCCGTCGGCCTGCTGATGGCTGCTGGAGCGGGGCTGCTTTATCTCGTGTCGCTTGCCTTCGTCGGCACTCCTGCGGCATCGGCCACGATCCTGCTGCTGGGTCGAGCGCTGCTCGGAGCCGCGGAAAGCTTCATCATCACGGGGGCGCTGAGTTGGGGACTGGCGCTTGTCGATATCCGTTCGGCAGGCAGGGTCATGGCCTGGGTCGGAACGTCAATGTACGCCGCCTTCGCACTGGGTGCCCCGCTGGGCTCCTTCCTCTACGCGAGCTACGGCTTCCCGGCGATTGCTCTGGCTACCACCCTGATGCCCCTCGCGACCCTTCTGCTGGTTGCACCACTGAGGCCGATCACGCCGCAGCATCGCGGCAATCCTGCCTTCACGAAGGTGATCGGCGCGGTCTGGGTGCCCGGGCTCGGCTTGGCGTTCAGCAGCATCGGATTCGGCGCGATCACCGCATTCATCTCGCTGCTCTTCGTCAACCGCGGCTGGAGTCCGGCGTGGCTTGCCTTCACCGCCTTTGCATCGTCCTTCATGGTGGTGCGCATTTTCTTTGGCCACCTGCCGGACAGGTTCGGCGGCGCCAGGGTGGCCCTGGTCAGCGTGCTGATCGAGGCTGCCGGACAGGCGCTCATCTGGCTCGCCCCTGGAGCACCCGTCGCCTTGGGAGGGGCTGTCCTCACCGGCGTCGGCTACTCACTGGTCTACCCTGGTCTCGGCATCGAGGCCGTGCACGGCACGCCGCCGGATAGCCGCGGCCTCGCCATGGGGGCCTACACCGCATTCCTGGACTTGGCACTCGGCATCACCAGCCCGCTCCTGGGGTTGGTCGCGAGCTGCGCAGACGTCGGCACGGTGTTCCTGATCAGCGCGATGGTGGTGCTCGGGGCAGCCGTCATTGCGGCGCGGCTCGTGAAGTCCCAGCCCATTCATAACCACGGCTAATAGGTGCATGCTGATTTGGATCCCTAATCGCGTAGGCCTCCAGCCCCTAGTTCCGTAATCGACAGCAGATCCGTTCTGCGCACAGTCACAAGGATTGAAACCATGGACATCAAGAGAGTCGGCTCTCAGCCATCCGGCAAAGGGCCCGCCGATTGGTTCACCGGCACCGTTCGCATCGATCCCCTCTTTCAGGCCAGCGATCCGGCACGGGTCGGCGGCGCCAGTGTGACGTTCGAACCGGGTGCCCGCACAGCATGGCACACCCATCCCCTCGGCCAGACCCTCATCGTGACGGCAGGTCTCGGCTGGGTTCAGCGCGAGGGCGGTCCGATCGAGGAGATCCGTCCCGGCGACGTGGTCTGGTTCCCGCCGGGCGAGAAGCACTGGCACGGCGCGTCGCCGACTACGGCCATGACCCACATCGCCATCCAGGAATCGCTCGAAGGCAAAGCCGTCGATTGGATGGAGAAGGTCAGCGAAGAGCAGTACCAGCGGTGACCCTCATGCTGGTCATCTCACCCACGGCGGCACTGACTGCCGTGGGCACCCAACCCGCAACCTGAGACATGAGACGGGACAGACATGAGGAACCTTCTCGGCACCGCCGTTTCGCTCGCGCTTCTTGCCGTGACCCCGGCCCTTGCGGAGAGCACCGTCATCTCCCCGAACGGCTCGCGCCCCTCGGCCAAGGGGCCTGCGCCGACCTTCACAGGGTCCGTGACCGTCGACCCTCTGTACGCGCCCAACGCGAACACGACCTCGTCGGGTGGTCTCGTCACGTTCGAGCCGGGTGCGCGCTCCGCTTGGCATACCCATCCGGCAGGCCAGATCCTGATCGTCACATCCGGGACCGGCTTGGGTTCAGGAGGAAGGTGGCCAGAAGCGCGAGATCAAGCCAAGCGACGTGATCTGGACACCGCCCGGCGTCAAGCACTGGCACGGAGCCACCGCAACCACCGGAGTGGGTCACATCGCCATCACGAACATGGTCGACGGCAAGAACGTCGACTGGCTTGAGCACGTCACCGACGAGCAATATCGGAACTGATCAGTAAGGAAGGTGTCCATCCGGATCCCGACACCTGAGACGGTCTCCGAAAGCAAGGCGCCATCCTCGAGAAGGCAGCCAACTGAGGCACGCTCAATTGGCTGCCTGGATAACGGAAGAGAGAAGAACCGCATGCGTCCCACGATCATCTGCCACATGGTCAGCTCAATCGATGGGCGTTTGCTCGTCGATCGTTGGACGCCCCCGGCAGCGGGGATCGACAGCGACATCGTACATCGATACTACGATCAGGTCGCGGCAAGGTTCGATGCCGACGGATGGATCGTCGGTCGGAAGACAATGGAGGACTACGCCGGAGGCACTGCACGGACGCCTCGATCGTGTCCGGACAACCTTCGCGCGCCGCATGTCGCCGATCGCAAGGGGCGCAACGTTGCGGTTGCCATCGACCCACATGGACGGCTGCACTACGGAAGCGACAATGCAGGCAGCGACCATATCGTGACCGTCATTGGAGAGCAGGTGACGGACGAGTATTTGGCCGAGTTGCATGAGGACGGCGTATCCTACCTGTTCGCGGGTCCGGACGGACATGATCTGCACCGTGCGATGGACATCCTCGGCGGGACCTTCGGCATCAAGACCCTTCTCTTGGAAGGCGGTGGGACGATCAACGGCGCGTTCCTGAAGGTGGGGTTGATCGACGAGATCAGCCTTCTCGTCTATCCAGGCATCGATGGACTGGCCGGGGTGCCCAGCATCTTCGGGTATGCAGGTGAGCCCGATGAGAAGCCCGCGGCCGGTCAATCGCTCCGGCTTCTCACCACGGAAACTCTGGAAGGCGGCATGGTGTGGCTCCACTACCGTGTGGAGGAAAGTCCGTCGTCCTAGCCGGCTGAGAGCCTTGCGCTGATGTCCCTCGCGCCGAAACCGATACGGCCTGATCGAGGAAGCGTGCCAATGGCCTGGCTTCTCACTTCACCGGCCCGGCAACAACGATCGATCTCCATCCGGCGTCCATTCGACATAGGCCACAGCGGTAAATCCGACGCCGCGGTCTCTACGCTCGGCGCTGCCATCGTCGTCAATACCGATCAGATGACCTGACGCCTTTTGCCGGCGAGCGCAATCGGCACGACTGATGAGCCCTTCTCATAAGTACAAGCGAAGGAAGGAGCCTAATCCAATCGCCTCGTCTGGACTACGTTTTCAAGCGTCAAAGGAGATCCAGACATGAACAAGCAGATTGGAACCGAAACCTCAACGGACCGGGAGCCCGGCCTCGACATCGGTCGGCGCGACCTCCTGAAGATGGCCGGCGTGGGTGTCGCGGCACTCGGCATCGCGGCGGCCGCCAACGTCCCATCTGCAAGGGCTCAAGACATGTCGAACGGTGCTAACAACTTCTATACCAGCGACAGAGTGACCGTGCAGAAGGTCACCTTCAGGAACCAGTATCAGATGGACGTCGCGGGGAACCTCTTCACTCCCAACGACCTCAACCGGAATGCGAGACATCCGGCGATCATCGTCGGGCATCCGATGGGTGCGGTGAAGGAGCAGAGCGCGAACCTGTATGCCACGAAGATGGCCGAGCAGGGATTCGTCACTGTGTCCATCGATCTGCCTTTCTGGGGCGAGAGTGATGGCGAGCCCCGCAACCTCGTCTCGCCGGACATCTATGCCGAGGCTTTCAGTGCCACGGTCGACTTCCTGGGAACCCAGCCGTTCGTCGACAGGAACCGGATCGGAGCGATCGGGATCTGCGGCAGCGGGAGCTTCGTCATCAGTGCGGCCAAGATCGATCCGCGCATGAAGGCCATTGCGACCGTCAGCATGTACGACATGGGTGCCGCCAACCGCAACGCGCTCAGACGCTCGCAGACCGTCGAGCAGCGGAAGAAGATTATCGAGGCCGCGGCCGAGCAGCGCTATGTGGAGTACACGGGCGGCCAGACTCGGTACACGAGCGGGACGGTCCATGAGATCACCCCAAGTTCCAACGCCATTGAGCGTGAGTTCTACGACTTCTACCGCACTCCCAGGGGTGAGTTCACTTCCAAGGGTCAGTCGCCGCAGCTCACCACGCATCCGACCCTGACCAGCAACGTCAAGTTCATGAACTTCTACCCGTTCAATGACATTGAGACGATCTCTCCCCGTCCCATGCTCTTCATCACGGGTGACCAGGCTCACTCCCGCGAGTTCAGCGAGGATGCCTACAAGCTCGCGGCCGAGCCGAAGGAACTCCATATCGTGCCAGGCGCCGGGCATGTCGACCTGTACGACCGCGTCAACCTGATCCCGTGGGACAAGCTCGAAGCCTTCTTCGATCGGCATCTCACGGCCTGAGCGAGGCTGGCAGCATCATCCTGCTGACGATCGAACCGAATGCTCGCATGGAGAGCCTCTTCCGAACGGGAGGGGCTCTCCATCGTCTGTCCCACACGTTGCGGGAGGCGCTCATTGCAATCGGTACCCGGCATCGGCGGCCTCACCTTGGACACGAACCGCGAACCTCTCCATGCCCCAGCCGCCGCGCGGTCGTCGCACAGCCCGCGAACCGGACGGGCCTTCCCGTCACGTGTTGCTTCACAGGCGTTTGATGCGCAGGGGAAACTTGCCGCGCGTGAGGAGCGGCTCGAAGCTGTGATCGAGCCGGCCGAGGCGGATCAACCCGCGTGAATAGCTGTAGCCGGCGTAGAAGAAGGCGAGATTCCCCCATGGGGCATAATAGCAAAGATCGCCCGCGGCCTCATTCCTGAAGGGGCCACTTTCTTCCTCGGTCAGTTTCCGTGGCAGGTATGCGATCTTCTCATTGGTGGAGTAGTCTTCGATCGTCAGTTCCAGCGGCAGCATCGAGACGAGGTCCCTCGCCGAAGGATTGTCGTAAAGTGCGGCCGTAAAGACGTGGCTGCTGAAAGCGATCTCTATTCTCATGCTCTTTGTGTCCGGTTTTCGGCTTGACTGCGCTTGAGCCAGGGTCGAACGCGGCAACGCAGCGCCCGACAGTGCCGTTCCGAGCAGGCCCCTGCGTGTGAGGAAGGTGTCTGACTTCATTTGCGGTGCCTCTTGGTTTCTTATCGTGATCATCGGCTCCGCGTGGTGCCGACCTCCAGCCGAATCCTTCATTCCAGCGAGCAAATCGTTCGGCGGCGGGAGGTGCCTCGACCGCTGCCGCCGATCGAGTCATCGGCACCTGAAACGACACCATCAGCTTATCGCCACAAGCGCATCCCTATTAGATGAGCGCCATCGCATGCTGACATGAGCCGGATTCATAAATCGCCGGCAGCCCTCGAGGCAGCCCGTCGTCACCGGCAGATCCCGGAAGCGGAAAGCCGCAGATACTCCAATCTCTTGGCAGGGCCTCTTGCCTTGCCCACTACTGTCGGGAACTCCACCTCCGCACGTCGCGGTTGGCGCGGCGGCAGGAAACGGTCGCGAGGTTTCCGACCACGGGTTCTGTCTGGGCGATCGATTATCCACTATAAACGGCAGCATTACATGAGAGGCATTCATGAATGGCGCGCGAGAACATCAATGACCTGATCGCCTTCCTGGCCGTCGCCCGGGAGCGCAGCTTCACGCGGGCCGCGGCCAAGATCGGTGTTTCGCAGTCGGCCCTGAGCCACACCATCCGCCAGCTTGAGGCCCGGCTCGGCATCCGCCTGCTCACTCGCACGACACGGGCCGTCTCCGTCACCGAAGCGGGCGAACGCCTGCTCGAGAGCATCGGCCCGCACTTCGACGAGATCGAGGCTCAGGTAGAGGCTCTCAGCGAGCTGCGCGACAAGCCGGCCGGGACCATCCGCATCACTGCGTCCGACTATGCGATCAAGTACGTCCTCTGGCCCAAGCTGAGAAAGTTTCTCCCGAACTATCCCGACATCAAGGTCGAGCTTGTGCAGGACAACGGGCTGACCGACATCGTCACCGAGCGTTTCGACGCCGGCGTGCGCATGGGCGAGCATCTCGCGAAGGACATGATCTCCGCTCGGATCAGCCCGGATTTCCGCCTGGCGGTCGTTGGTGCGCCATCCTACTTTGCCAACCGTCCGAAACCAGTCTATCCCAAGGACCTCGTCGGTCACACATGCATCAACTTTCGCCTTCCGACGTCCGGCGGTTTCTACGCGTGGGAGTTCGAGGAGAATGGCCGCGAAATCAAGATCCGTGTCGAAGGTCAACTAGCCTTCAACAACAGCTTCGACGTTCTGGAAGCGACACTCGACGGCTTCGGATTGTCCTACATGGCGGAAGAAATCATCCTGCCATACGTCGAGCAGGGACGGCTCGTGCGCGTCCTCCAAAAATATTCCCCTTATTGGGATGGCTACTATCTTTACTACCCGAGCCGCCGCCAGTCGTCGCCCGCTTTCGTCGCTCTGGTGGAGGCGCTGCGCCATCGCGGATCAACTCGGAACATCACATGAACGGCTGGGCGGCACGCGCTCACGCACGTGCCGCTTCCTTTGACGCGCCTGCGGAAAGCCGGCTTTGCTGCCTGCCAGCAGGTGCGGTACGGCGGTGGTTTCTCAGCACCATCATTCCATAATGGGTGATGATGGCCGGAAGGCCCACAACACCTGCCCAATGTCCGAAGAACGGCGTCACCGAGGCGTCGAAGTCCCAGAAGTCCAGGCTGTAGGTGAACGTCAGCTTGGCCCACACGCCGAGCACCGAGAAACTCCATGCGCCGAAGCCCGCCAGGATCGCCGCCGCGATGCGGAGCACGAACGTTCTCGGAGGATTGTCCGGCGAGAGCCTCAAGGTCGTGCGCATCATTGCCATGACGCGCGTCCAGTGCAGGCCGAGATGAACGCCGACGATGATCATCACCCAATATGCCGCGAACCAATGCACATCGCGCAGGTAGATGCTGTCCGGAATGGGAAGGAGGCCGAACACGGACTTCGAGATCACGATGCTCGTCACCAGGAGAACCGCCATGTTGGCGATCAACAGCAGATGGAGCACAAGCGTGATGACGCGCCGCCTGTCGTAGTCTCCCCTGAACAGGTTCATGAACCAGATCCGGTTCACGGCGATGTGCCAGGCGAGCAAGGCGAACAATGCCGTGCCGAATATTTCGTGCGGCAGGTTCTCCAGCCACCAATAGGCGAGCGCGAGCAGCAGGAGGGCCGCCATCGCGGCGGGTAACGCGAGGCGTTTGACGACGATGGTTTTCATGATGGCGTGCTCGCTTTCAACGGGAGTTCCGGCGCCATCACTTGAAGCTGAGCGCGTCGGTGAAGGTGAACATGAACTGCCGATCCCGGCGCGACCGCTGGTGGCAGGCATAACATTGCGCCGTGTTCTCATCGGCCTTGATCGAGCGGTCCGGCCGGAACCACTGGTACTGCCAGTCGTCGATGCCGTTCCCCATCTTCTGGGCGACGAGGTAGCGATGCAGGACGTCGCTCTGGTAGTCCACGAGGACGACATGCGTTCCCGTCGGCACCGCCTGGTCGGCCTTGATGGCATCGAGCGCAGCGCGGCTGGTGAGCATGTGCTCCCGGGTCACGCCGCGCCGTACCGTGGTGTAGTGCTCGAGTTTCTCGAGCGGCGGGAACGTGACCGCATTCGTGTGGGCACGGGCCGGCGTCGGCCCCCTGCCCTCAGGCAACATAAGGTATCCGCTCATCGCAGCCAGTGCGGAAGCCATCGACGACAGCGCCAAACGCCAAACCCTTCCCTTCATCCCACACACGTCCTTTCCTGCGCAGGCCGATGCCTGGTCTCGGCCGGACAGTAGCAAGCGGAACTGCAGGGAATTAGGGGCGCTGCGGCGCATGCGCCTATGAGCACGGCTCATCAATCGTGTTCAGGCACGGCAGTTCGCGATCCTCCTCACACGTCATTCATGAGCCACACTAATAAGTCCATGCGCGTCCCGGCCTCTAATCGCCCCTGCGCGGATGGCCTATGTTCCGGGTCCGCAGCACGACGCGCCGCCAGACCTCCCCGAGGGCACACGGCGCGTCGTCCCATCCCTGTCGTCGCTCCGGGTCCGGCCCGGAGCGGACAACCAAGTTCCAGGACCCTGATGACCGTAGGATACGCTTCCCCAAGCGACACGATACACGACCGCGCGCCTGCATGGGGTGCGGTCCTCGCCATGGCACTGTGCTGCATGGTGCTCGTTGCCTCGGAATTCATGCCCGTCAGTCTCCTGACCCCGATCGCCTCCGACCTCCGGATGACGGAAGGGCAAGCCGGGCAAGCCATCTCCGTCTCGGGCATCTTCGCGGTGCTTACGAGCCTGTTCATCTCGGGCCTGACGGCAGGGCGGGACCGGCGAACCGTCCTGCTCGTCCTGGCCCTGTCCCTGATCGCCTCCGGGTCGGTCGTGGCCCTTGCTCCGAACTACACGATCCTCATGGCCGGCAGAGCGGTCCTCGGTGTTGCCATCGGCGGGTTCTGGTCGATGTCGACCGCGGCGGTGATGCGCCTCGTGCCGGAGGACCGCGTGCCCCGTGCGCTGGCGATCCTGCAGGGCGGGACCGCGTTGTCCGCGACGGTGGCAGCACCTCTCGGCAGCTTCCTCGGCGGGTACATCGGATGGCGTGGGGCCTTCTTCTGCGTGGTGCCCCTGGCGGCCGTCGCGCTGGCCTGGCTGCTGGCGAGCCTGCCCTCCATGCATACCGGGCAGCGGACGGGATCGGGGAACGTGTTCAGGCTGCTCCGTCGGCCCGTGGTGGCTTACGGCATGGCGGCGGTGACGCTGTTCTTCATGGGCCAGTTCGCGCTGTTCACTTACCTGCGTCCCTTCCTCGAAGTGGTCACCGGTGTCGATGTCCCAAGATTATCCCTGATCCTGCTGTTCCTGGGTGTGACCGGCCTCGTCGGGACGTTCCTCATCGGATCCTTCCTGAAGAACGGCGTGTATGGCGTCATGATCGCCATTCCGCTTGCGATGGCCGTGATCGCCGTCGGCTTGATCGCACTCGGAAGCCGGCTTGCCGCCACCGCCGCCTTGCTCGGCGTCTGGGGCCTCGTCGGCACCCCCGCCCCCGTGGCGTGGAACACATGGCTGACTCGGACCTTGCCCGAGGATGCCGAGGCTGGCGGCGGGCTGATGGTCGCCGCCATCCAACTGGCGATCACCCTGGGCGCGACCGTCGGCGGCTTCCTGTTCGACATGAGCGGCTATCAGAGCACCTTCACCGCCAGCGCAGCCATGCTGGTCGCTTCCGGCCTCTTGGCCTTCGTGGCGAAGCGGGCAGGGTCGCCCGAACCGACGTGAGCAGCCCACACCCCGGTCAATGAACTGGCCGGAATCGGGTCCAGCCATCGGTCGGCACGGCGTCGGGTTCCGTGCCGGAGTCCATCCACTACCCCTTCAACATGTCCGCCCAAGAGATTGGAACCAACACCATGGCCAGCTTTCGCTACAAGACCTTCGGCTACGCCGCTCCGTCCGCCGGTGCCCGCCTTCAACCTTTCTCCTTCGAACGGCGGGCACTGCGCCCGAACGACGTCGCGATGGAGATCCTCTATGCCGGGGTCTGCCACTCTGACCTGCACTGGGCGCGCAACGATTGGGGCTGGTCGAACTACCCGGTCGTGCCCGGGCACGAGATCGTCGGCCGCGTGATCGCGGTCGGTCCCGAGGTCACGCGCTTCAAGGCGGGCGATCATGTCGCCGTCGGATGCATGGCCGATAGCTGCCAGCATTGTGACCAGTGCCGGAAGGGCGAGGAGCAGCTCTGCCGCGAAGGCAATACGATGACCTATGGCGGTCTCGACCGCATCACGCAGGAGATGACCCATGGCGGCTACTCCAAGCATGTCGTGGTCCGGCAGGAATTCGTCCTGCGTGTCCCTGATGGGCTCGATCTCTCCCGGGCGGCTCCGCTGCTGTGTGCTGGCATCACCACCTATTCGCCACTGCGCACCTGGGGCATCGGCCCGGGCAGCCGCGTCGGCGTAATCGGCTTGGGTGGTCTCGGCCACATGGCCGTCAAGCTCGCCGCCGGCCTTGGTGCCCAGGTGACCGTCATGAGTCGGACGCCCGACAAGAAGGCCGATGCACTCGCGCTCGGGGCCGATCGGCTCCTCGTCTCGACGGATCTGGACGCAATGGCCCAAGCCGCCAACGGCTTCGACCTCATCATCGACACCGTCCCGAACAAGCATGACCTCAACCCGTACCTCCCGCTGCTGGACGTGGACGGCACGCTGGTGATCGTGGGTCAGGTTGGCCCTCTCGACGAAATGTCCTCTGTGCCGCTCCTGCTCGGGCGGCGGCGCGTCGCCGGCTCTCCCATCGGCGGCATCGCCCAGACGCAGGAGTTGCTCGACTTCTGCGCCCGCAAGAACATCCTGCCCGAGACCGAGACGATCCGCATGGACGAGATCAACGAGGCTTTCGAGCGCATGGAGCGCAGCGACGTCCGCTATCGCTTCGTGATCGACATGGCCTCGCTGACGGAGCCTGCGGAAGCAACGTTGTAATTGAGGCGACAGACGACACCTTCGAGGAGATCCCGTGTAGAACACCGTTAGAGATGTCACCGGACTGCCCGTTACAGATGTCACCCTCCCCGGGTGCAGGTAACGGGGAGCTCGGGTCCCATGACGGTGATCACCATGAGTCGTCTGGAGATCGATCGGATGCAGGTGCTGCGCGATGTCATGGCGCGGCACATCACGGTCCAGGAAGCGGCGCAACTGCTGCGGCTGACACGCCGACATGTGTTTCGTCCCCTGAAGGGGTTTCGACAGCGCGGGCCGACAGCCCTGGTGTCGAGCCGCCGCGGCAAGCCCAGCAACCGCAGCTACCCACCAGCCTTGCGGGCCGAAGTCTTGGCCCTGATCCGGGTCAACTATGCGGATTTCCGCCCGACACTCGCCTGTGAGAAGCTGTCCGAACGGCATGGCCTTCATCTTGGCGTCGAGACGGTGCGGCGCTGGATGCTGGCCGAGGGCCTCTGACAGGATCGCAAGCAGCGCCTCAAGCCCGTGCATCAACCCCGATACCGACGCGACTGTGTCGGCGAGCTCGTGCAGATGCGAATTCTCCGCGCGGTTGTTCAGGCCTTTGTGCGAACGGTGCTCAACGGCCGGCATGATCTGGCGTCGAGCACATAGGAAAGCGATGTCGTTCGTAACTGACGGGCTTGGTCATGCCGGCCCATGTACCCGTCTGATCATCAGGATCGGGTTAACGTGACAACACCCTCCCGCAAGGCTTTAGGGCAGCCCCATATGGTTAATCCACGCACCATGGATAAGAACGCCGCCTACCCCATGGCGATAAAAGCTATGAAGCAGGAGGGGCGTTATGGCGCTTTGCGAAACTCCGGCGGGTGAGGTTCTCAAATAACATCGTCGCGCAGGAGCATCGGCGCATCAAACGTCTGGTCGGAGCCGGATTGGGCTTCAAGAGTTTTCAAACTGCCTCGCAGCCGACTCTCGGCTATCAGGTGATGGCGGTGATCCGCACGAGTCAAGTGATCAGCGTATTAGCAGATGATATGAAGGCTCAGAGTGACTTTGTTGCTCGTCGATTCAGCGCTGCCGCCTGACCTGAGCTCCTGCCCGGCCTTCACTCAAGCTACGTGAGGATTTGCGACGAAACCGGCAAAACTGCCTCTTCTGTCTGCTTGACACGTAGATTGTATACTATATTCCTTATGTATTCAGCTTCAGAGGAGCCGTGTTGTTGCAAGCGCCCCAATCGCAATCACAGTCGGTGCGTGCGTCATGGTCTGATGCATTTACGACATCCTTGCCCATTCGCGTGGTCACTAGCCTGTCCAATGGACTGCTCGCCGTTGAACGCTTCGCGATCATGGGCCTCATGGCTCTCCTGACCCTATTGATCCTGGTGAATGTCTCGACCCGCTATGCGGGTCTGCCGATCTACTGGATCGATGAATCGGCAGTTTATGCGACAGTCTGGCTGACGTTCATCGGGGCCTCGGCGATGACGAGGCTTCGGCTCGACTTTGCCGTGACCATGCTTACCGAACGGCTCTCTCCACGCGGACAGCAGATTGCACGGATCATCTCCGCATTGGCAGTCGTTGGTTTCGGCTTTGGTCTCGGTATTATGTGCTGGCTGTGGATGGACCCGATCGGCATCGCCCGTGCGGGCTTCGATGCCAAGACTTATGCAGGTGAGACCTTCAACTTCCTCTATACGGAACAGACCCAGACGCTGAACTGGCCGAGTTGGGTCGTGTATCTCACCCTGCCGATCTTCGCCGTCTCAATGACGCTGCATGGCCTTGCTAACACATTAGAAGATCTCGGCATCGCCGAGAAAAGCGCCTTTCCGGGATTCCACGCCACCACCAGTGACGGGATCAACTAATGGTCACTTCAGCCGCCTTTGTTGCCATCATGCTGGTTGGCGTGCCGATTGGCCTGTGCCTCTGCCTCGCGGGTATCGTCTATATCGCGGCCTCAGGCAATCCAGTGCTGTTCCAATCCTATCCGCTGCAAATGTTCAGCGGTGTCGATAGTTATGGTCTCATCGCCATTCCGCTCTTCATCCTGATCGGCGAGATCATGAACGGGGGTGGTATCACGCGCCGTATCGTCGAAATGGCAATGGCCTTCGTGGGGGCTTTGCGAGGCGGCTTGGCTTACGTGAACGTGCTCGCCAACATGTTCGTCGCATCGATCTTGGGCTCGGCCACTGCTCAAGTCGCCATCATGTCGCAGATCATGGTGCCCGAGATGGAGCGCCAAGGTTACGACAAGACCTTCGCGGCAGGTCTCACTGCCTACGCGGGAATGCTTGGTCCGATCATTCCACCATCGGTGATGTTCGTTGTCTATAGCGTGCTGGCGCAAGTGCCCGTTTCTGACATGCTGATCTCCGGCATCATTCCGGGAGTCCTGCTGACGGTGCTGTTTTGCACGATCATTGCAGTGATGGGCTTCGTTTACAATTTTCCGTCTGGCGCACGCATGACGCCGCGCGAGCGCCTGATGACGGTGCTCCGCGCGTTGCCCACATTGTCCATCCCGGTGGTGATCGTCGGCTCCATCCTCACAGGGCTCGCCAATGCTACGGAGGCAGCCGCCGTGGGAGCAATTGCGGCGGCGTTGGTTGGCCGCTACTGGACACGCGAGTTCCGCTTCTCCCAAGTCCCGGAAATGTTGCTCCGATCAGGGATCTACTCGGCGATCGTTCTGTTCCTGGTCGCCGCCGCGGCGGTGTTCTCTTGGATCCTGATTTTCGGCAAGGTTCCTCAGGAAGTGGCGGGCTGGATTCAGTCGGTTGCCCGTGATCCGGTCACCTTCATGCTTCTGGTGAACGTTATCTTGATCATCATCGGTACGGTCATCGACGGCGTACCGGGCCTGATCATGACAGTGCCTATCCTCCTGCCGATTGCCACCGAGGTCTATCATGTCGATCCGCGGCATTTCGGGGTTGTCGTTGTGATCAACCTGGTGCTCGGGCTTCTCTCGCCCCCCGTCGGCCTCTGCTTCTTCGTTGCCGCCGCCGTCACGGGGGCTAAGCCGGGCAAGATGTTTATG
The DNA here is from genome assembly GCF_001017175.1 of Microvirga vignae. Classification (GTDB taxonomy): domain Bacteria; phylum Pseudomonadota; class Alphaproteobacteria; order Rhizobiales; family Beijerinckiaceae; genus Microvirga; species Microvirga vignae. The sequence continues at coordinate 32,740 of NZ_LCYG01000056.1, forward strand.
GTGACACTCCCCTTCTTTGTCATTGCCTTCCTGATGCTGATCATCCTGTCAGTATGGCCCACCCTCTCGCTTGCCCTCGTCAACTAACTCGAAGAATGCACGGAGCATCAATCATGACGATTTCCCGCCGACATCTCTTGGCCCTAGCAGCAGGCGCCGCGCTACCACTTGCGGCCCCCACGGTGCTACGCGCTCAGAGCCGTGAGTTCCGCCTCGGCCTCATTACGCCCCCGAACCATCCCTGGAACAACGCTGCCCTGAAAGTCGGCGAGACTCTGAAGGCGGAAACCAACGGTCGCCTGTCGCTCACCGTTTTCCATGCCGGTCAGCTCGGTAACGAAGGCGCCATGATGCAGCAGCTCCAGTCGGGTGCCCTCGATATGGCCTTCATCCAAGCAGCCGAGCTTGGCTCGCGGGTCCCGGCGATCGCGGCGATCAATGCTCCTTACGTGGTGCGTTCCACGGAGGCTGTGGCGAAGCTCGTCCGCCATCCGGTCGCGCTCGGACTGTTCGATTATCTTCCAAAGGAGACCGGCACGATCGGCCTTGGTTGGGGCATCACGTCGATCCGCGCGGTTTTCTCGGCCAAGGACATCTCGTCCGTCGCCGACTTGAAAGGCATGAAGCTGCGTATCAATCCGACCCCCGCCTTCCGCGATTTCTACCAGATCCTGGGAGCCGCCCCCACACCGATCCCGACTCCGCAGGTGTTCGATGCAATGGCCAACGGCCAGGTCGACGGCCTTGAGGCAGATCTCGACTTCTCCTGGAACCAGCGCTTTGATCGAGTGTCCAAGACCATCCTGCGGATGAATGCCGTTCACATGCCGATGATCGCGCTGGTCTCCGGCCGGGTCTGGACCACCCTGCCAGCAGCCGACCGTGAGCTGATCTCCAAAGTAACCCGCGCGGCGCTTGATGCCGAGATCGATGAGATCGTGGCCAACCAGCCTGGCCTCTTGGAGAACTTCTCAAAGCAGCCCGTCAAGATCGTCGTCGCTGATGTGAAGGATGCGGACCCGGTGATCGCCGAATACGACAAGATCTGGCTCCCGAAGGCTCCCGTTCTCGCGGAGCTGCGCAAGGTTGGCGCCACGCTCTGAGACATCATCTCTATCACTTGAGGCGGGCGAAATGCCCGCCAACCATTTTCCAGCCTAACGCTCAACGTGAGATGACGCAGATTTGAGCCTCCGATGCCAAGGGACAAGCCCGAGACGAGCATGCGACCACATATGACAATGTCAGCTCCGGCAAGCTGTTCGCCTCTGCCCAGGATCGCACGAGCGCTGTTCATCGACTTGAGTTCCACCATCGGGCAAGCCCGCTATAAAGTTTTCCCATCCTGATCATCTATATCTGACGATCTTGAGAGCCATGTCTTCCAGACCCGCCCACAAGTCCCTTCAGCATAGGACTATCGCCTCTGCCGTGGCGGAGGAGCTGCGGCGAAGAATCGTGGATGGTGACTTGAAGTCGGGCCTTCAACTGCGCCAAGACGCCTTGGCGGCGGAATTCGGTGTCAGCCGCATCCCCGTCCGCGAGGCCCTGATGCAACTGGAGGCCGAAGGATTGGTGAAGATCCTTCCACATCGTGGCGCAATCGTCTCGGAACTGTCGATGGAGGAAGTGCAGGAACTCTTCGAGCTCCGGATGCTACTTGAGCCGCGGCTACTCAAAGCCTCTGCCCGATATTTGACAGAAATGGACTATGACAGGCTTGATCGAATCCTTCAGGAATACGGCTCAGAGCTCCGTGCTAAACATGTCAGGCGCTGGGGTGAGCTGAATACCGAGTTCCACAACGTGCTGTACCAACATGCTGGACAGCCGCGCGCTCAGGCAATTGTTGCGAACCTTCTTCAGGAATGTGACAGGCATACACGGCTCCAGCTGTCGCTGACAGGTGGCATGGAGCGCGCTGAGATCGAGCACGCAGAACTCGTGCGCCTCTGCAAGAATGGCAAGATCTCCGCAGCCTGCGCGCTCCTGAAGACGCATATCGAAGGCGTGGGCAAGTCGCTCCGACAATACTTCGAAGAACATAATAAAGCAGTTTAGCCACAGCGGTCAGCTCTGCCTGGATCACAGCTTTGCCGGCCAGGAAGCCAGCCCGGCTGGCCTCGATTGCGCTGGCCAACAAGATGGCTCGGATCGCTTGGGCGCTTCTGGCCAGAGGAGATGTTTATCGTGGACCTGTGAGAACTGCCGCTTGAGCGCCGCCATGAGTTGAGGTCTTCAGTTTGAGAAGGGTGACGGTGGCGTGATGCAAACCGGTCGAGCCGGGATCAGGACAACCCGGGGCATTGGCAGGGCTTCGAGCTCGCTAATGTGACTGGGACCTGATCCGCGGACTTCCATCAGGGCCAGCAGGCCCATGAGCCGCACTGACAGGCCGTCGATATGGCTGCGCCCGGCCGCTTGCGCTCACGTTCAACAAAACCCCTGCCAAAAGGGAGCGTCCGCATATGACAACACCCGCAGGACCACGCCGGCAGCCTGATGGTCATGCCGCAATCATCAAAGCCTCGCGGATCTTGTTGTCCCTTCGTGAGCCGAGATCATCAAGCCCACCTCTAGGAATCACATTCTTCCCGAACTAAGAACGCCTCCACTCGATGCAAGAGGTGCTCGGCTACGACACCTGCTCTTCGCAGCCCTCCCGAAAAACAACGTGCTTCAGCCTGTGTCTTTGTTCAAACGCCTCATCCCTGATCTCACTCCTGTCAGTCGCATCGAGCAGCTTCGGGTCTGCGCCGGCGTCCTGATCGGCATTCTCCTCCTGGGCCTCATAGGGACGAGATCCCGCGATTTGATGGAAGGACTCCCTCTTCTGAGTGCTCCTTTGGGCGCGTCTGCAATCCTCCTGTTTGCTCTACCAGGCAGCCCGCTGGCGCAGCCATGGTCGATCCTTGGCGGGAATATGATCTCAGCAGCCATCGGGGTAGCCTGTGCCCGATGGATTCCAGAAGAGCTGATAGCTGCTTCTATGGCCGGAACACTCTCAGTGGCCATGATGTTCGTCCTGCGGTGCCTTCACCCGCCTAGTGGTGCTCTGGCTCTCATGGCTGTTCTTGGCGGCCCGACCATCAAGGCGGCCGGATTTGGCTTTGTGGTCTGGCCTGTTGGGGCGGGCTCGCTGGCTATGCTCGTCGTTGCCCTGATCTTCAACAACCTGACCGGCAAGCGGTATCCCCACCTGTCTAAATCCGCTCCCGTAAACCGCCATAAGACCTCGGATCCTACACCAATGGAGCGGGTTGGGGTCAAAGCCACTGACCTCGATATTGTTCTCAACCAATACGACCAAGTGATCGACATGGATCGTGACAGCCTGGAAGATCTGTTTCGGCGGCTGGAGATGCAGGCATACAACCGCCGCTTTGGAGGGATGACCTGCGCTGAGATCATGTCGCGGGACGTGGCAACGGTCACCCCAGAGACGAGCTTGCGTGACGCATGGAAACTCTTTCGGCAGCATCACATCAAAGCCCTACCTGTCGTCTCTGGCGATCACAGAGCGATTGGGATCATCACCCAAACGGATCTTATCAAGCACAGTGACTGGGACTTGCGCACCGGATTCCAAATGAGTGTTCCTCAGATTGCCCGGCGGGTGATCCGGCTTGATCGCAAGGTCGGAGAAATCATGACATCGCCTGTTCAGACGGCCCGGCAGGACGCAGTTGTCGCAGAACTGGTTCCTCGCATGGCAGATGCAGGGCTGCATCAGGTCCCGATTGTTGATCGTGACAGCCTGCTTGTCGGGATCGTGACACAGTCCGATCTCGTTGCAGCCCTGTTCCGCGGGCGCGGGATGATACAAGCAGAGTCTCGGCCAAATGGGCGAATACCTTTATCAGCTGTGCGATGAAGCCTCGTCCAAGAACGCAGCAGAGCGGACTTCTACCGATGGTTCTGTCGCAAATTCGAAGTAGAGGCATTTCTCGCGCCATTTCGCCACTGTGGCAGGGGCATTAACCCATTGATTCTGCAGGAGCCGGTCGGTGCGGATCGGCTAGTATTGGCACGTCAGAACGAGTTTGCGACAGAACCCATCAATCTCACCGGAACTTATGCGTGGGGCGAAAAGCCCACGCTCATCGACAGCTTCCGCCCCTTGCGACAGATCAAGGCATCGCCTGAAATCCATCCGCATCCGGCAAGTGCCTGTCTTGATAATCGCATTGAGCAGGATCATCGGGCCATCAAGGTCCATGGCGTTCATGTCTTAACCCTGAAATATTTCGGGGATACTTGCACGCGCAACTGATCTCAAATGGTCGGCCTCTGCCTCTGCGATCCAGCGATAGGGGCGGCGCAAGCGGGTCCCGACCGGGGCCCAATTGCCGATGGCGGCCAGCAGCTTATCGAGCGCAGCATTGGAGTAACCGCTGTCGGTCCGATATGGCAGTATGTATGTGTCCAGAAACACCCGGATCCTGCGTTCGAGTTCGAGAGCAGCGGGAAGATTGGACGACATCCAATCGGTCCAGAGTTGAGCGCCACGAGGGCTGAGACAGGCGATATTGGAGAAGGCGCCTGCCGCGACTCCTTCTCTGACACCTGTCGCAAGATCGTGGCCAGGCACAAAAACAGCCCAATCGGTGAGATGCTGTCGCGCCGCGGAGTACCAAGCAGCATCACCATCGGCAAGTTTGACGCCACGCACAGCAGAACCTGCCCGTCGAAGCACTGCTCCGAGATCCGCCGGAGCGAACACTCGTTTGGCGTGAGGCGGATTATACAATACGAGTGGCGCTCCCGATGCGGCATCGGCCGCCATTGAGAGGAAATCTACGGCCTCGGAATCAGTAACCGGCACCCAGTCTGGCAGGATCACCTGGATGGCGTCAGGAGTAAGCCGTGCGGCTCGACGGATCCGGTTGCATGAGACCAGCGGGTCCGGGTGGCAGGCGCCGATGACAAAGGGGACTCCGGCGGCGGTACAGCGATCCGCAAGAAGCTCTTGAATCCTGTCATACTCAGCTTCCGTTTGATTGTGGAACTCACCGGCCGTTCCATTCGAATAAACACCGTCGACTCTAGCGTTGATTAACGCGTCGATTTCGACGTCGAGCCGGTCGAAGTCGATCGAATCGTCATCGGCGATTGGAAGAAGGAGCGTCGCCCAATTGCCGCGTAAACGCGACATCGTGCCATTTCTCGCAGACTGCCGCATCAATGCGTCTGTTTGGTGATCCGTCGGCTGCATACCTCAAACCCTCCGAGTGTCGGATAGTGAAGTCGCACGATGCAACGCACCGCAGAAGATATGAGTGTTCATCTATCCCCTGTGAGCCGAAGCTGGATTCATGTGGACGTCGATTCTCTTGGTTTATTCTACGTTCATAATCCGCACAAAGTACGGGAGAGCCACGCAAGGGAGAGATCAGGCCGTTCATTGGACAAACCTTCGCTCACCAACTTCACCCGCTAACCTCATGCCGGATACAAGCCTTGAAATGTCCCGGCGAAACTTCTTCGAGGGGTGGCACCACCGCTGCGCACCGATCGACTGCGTAAGGGCAGCGCGTGCGGAAAACACAACCCGAGGGCGGGTTTGCCGGGCTTGGGATATCGCCTTTCAGGATCTGCCGGGTGCGGGATTTGGCAGGATCCGGGTCTGGAATCGCAGAGAGCAGCGCGCGCGTATAAGGGTGCCGTGGATCGGCATAAAGCGCTTCGCTCGGTGCGACCTCCATGATGCGTCCGAGATAGAGCACGATGACCGTGTCGCAGATATATTCGACAACCGCCAAGTCATGCGAAATGAACAGCATGGTCAGTCCGAGACGCATTTGCAGGCTGCGCAGCAGATTGATGATCTGGGCCTGAATCGAGACATCGAGTGCCGAGACAGGCTCGTCGGCCACGATCAATTGCGGCTCAAGTGCCAAGGCACGCGCAATGCCAACGCGCTGACGCTGGCCGCCGGAAAACTCATGAGCATATCGATCGAAAGCGTCGGCCGGCAGGTCCACCGCTTCGAGTGCCGCCTTGGCCCGATGCTCTCTTTCCTCGCGCGTTCCGATGCGTTGAATATGAAGACCTTCGGTCAGGATCTGGCCGATCGTCATTCGTGGCGACAGACTCGCGAAGGGGTCCTGAAAGATATACTGCATGTGCTTGCGCTGCCGGCGCATCTCGGCGACTGACAGCTTGGTGAGATCGATGCCGTTGAAACGAACCTCACCTGTCGTCGGCTCGATAAGGCGCAGCACGGAGCGCCCGACGGTGGTCTTGCCGCTGCCTGATTCTCCGACGAGGCCGACGACCTCGCCGCGTGCGACATCAAAGGAAACATTCTCGAGCGCACGCACAACAGGACCACGGGAAAAGCTCGTCGGCGTGAAATGCTTGGTCAGCCCTCTGACGGAGAGCAGCGGCTCCACCATGCCTAGACCTCCTGCCATCTGATGCATCGGCTCTTTCGGCCATTGCCGGTTTCATACAAGGGCGGCACGCCGGCCCGGCACGCGTCGATTGCCAAGGGGCAGCGCGGAGCAAAGGAGCAGCCTGTGGGAAGATGCACGAGGCTCGGTACGGAGCCCGCGATGGTCGGCAGCGGAATTCCCCGGCGCCTCAACTCTGTTGCCTCTCCCAGCCTCGGAACGGAGCGCATCAATCCGACCGTGTAGGGATGGCGTGGGTGGGTGAAGACGTCGGCAACGGTGCCGGTCTCGACGATGCGGCCCGCATACATGACGGCCACCCGGTCGGCGATCTCGGCTACGACCCCAAGGTTGTGGGTGACGAATAGAATGCCCATGCCTCGCTCGTCCTGAAGCTTCTGCAGGAGATCGAGAATCTGGGCCTGAATCGTCACATCGAGCGCTGTCGTCGGCTCGTCCGCGATGAGCAGCACCGGATCGCAGGAGAGCGCCATGGCAATGGTGGCGCGCTGGCGCATCCCGCCCGAAAGCTCATGAGGATATTGCCCTGCGCGGCGCTCGGGATCGGGAATGCCGACATCCTCCAGAAGCTTGATCGCTGCGGCAGCCGCTTTTCTGTGACTGCATCCCAGATGAATCCGCATGGGCTCCGCAATCTGTTCTCCGATGGTGTAAACCGGGTTGAGACTCGTCATGGGCTCCTGGAAAACCATGGCAATATCGTTGCCCCGGATGCGCCGCAGGCCTTCATCGTCGAGACGGGTGAGATCCTGTACCTGACCTGACTTGCCGCGAAACAGAATGCTGCCTTCCGTCACCTGCCCCACCTTCCTCGGCAGAAGGCCCATGATCGAGAGGCTGGTCACGGACTTGCCCGATCCGGATTCTCCCACCAGCGCCAAGGTTTCACCCGGCGCAATGGTCAGATCCAGGTCCTGCACGGCCGCCACCTGGCGGCCGCCGATACGGAAAACCGTTCTGAGACTGGAGATGTCGAGGACCGGGGCGGTGTGCATGGCGTCAGTTCAAAAGTCCAACGGCGCGGATGATTTCTTCAATTCTCACGGTCTCCTCGGCATTGAGCGCACGCTGCGGTCGGGCCATCGTGTTGGTCGCGATGACACCGAGGCGGCGCATCGCGGTCTTGAAGGCGCCTACCCCTGCCGAACCGGCACTGGTGCGGGGCAGGGAAACCCAGACCATTTCGAACAGCCGACAGAGACGTTCCTGCTCCCGGCGCGCTGCGCTCCAGTCACCTGCCTGAGCATGATTCCACAGGCGCACATAGCCATGGGGGTCCACATTGGCCAGCCCCGGAACGACACCATGCGCACCCATCTGAAGGGCGCTATCGACGACGATTTCGGAACCGGTCATGAGAAAGACGTCGGGCTTGTCGGCAAGGTCGAGCAGGCAATAGCGGAAGTTGCCGTCATCACCGCTCGAGTCCTTAAGCCCGGCGATGGTGCCTTCCCGAGCCAGCGCAACCGTTGTCTTCCGCTCGAGTTTAGCATGAACGCAGACGGGAATATCATAGGCAATCACCGGGATGTCGAGCGCCTCGCGTACGTAACGGAAATGATCCATGATCTCCGGCTGGCTGGTTCGGGTATAGAAGGGAGCGGTTACGACAACCGCATCGACGCCGATCGACTGCGCCGCTTTTGCATGCCCGATGACCCGGTCGGTCGTAGGGTCGATGACGCCGGCCAGGATCGGCAGGCGTCCATTCACAACCTTGACCGTGTGCTCGAGAATATTGCGCCGCGTGACTTCGTCGTGGAAGATCACTTCGCTCGTCGAACCGAGTACGAAGAGGCCATGCACGCCGCCTGCGATCAGGTGCTCGAGGACCTGGGTATAGGATTGATAATCGACCTCGAAACTCTCGGTGAGAGGAGTCACGACGGGCGGAACGACACCATGGAGGTTGGTCATAGCGAGCCTTCTGTTGAGTTATTGAAGATCGGAGCGAGGGTCGAATGCGTCACGCAAGCCATCGCCGACGAAATTGATTGCAAGCACGGTGATCACGAGAGCCGCACCCGGGAACATCCACTGCCAGGCATATTGCTCGATCACGATCGTTGATCGCGCCGCGTTGAGCATGTTGCCCCAGCTTGCTTCCGGCGGAGGGATGCCGAGCCCGAGGAAGGACAGGCCCGCCTCCAGCAGAATGGCGTTGGCGACCTGAAGAGTTGCGTAGACCACCAGAATATCGATGCAGTTCGGCAGGCCATGGCGGAAGAGCAGATGGGCCATGCCCGCTCCCATGCCGCGGGCGGCGATCACGAAGTCCCGCTCGCGCAGTTCAAGCAGGCGAGCACGCACCATGCGCGACAGAACGGGCCACGACAGGAGCGAAATGACGAGGATCGTCGGCAGAATGCCCGTGCCCGCGATCGAGGCGAGAACAAGCAGGAAGATCACTGGCGGCAGTGTCATGGCAAGATCGACAAGGCGCATGACGGTGCCGTCGACAATACGGCCGCCAAAGGATGACACGGCACCGACGAGAAAGCCTATGGCCATCGAAATCGCGACCGAGATGACCGCCACAAGAAGCGAAATGCGTCCGCCCTGCATCAGCCGCGCGAGGATGTCGCGCCCGACGCCGTCCGTGCCGAACCAGTGGCTTGCGCCAGGTCCCTTATTGAGGGCCCGCAAGTCAATTTGATTGGGGGAATAAGTCCACCAGAGCGGGTAGGTTAGGACCGCCAGAAGGATGATGAGAAGGATAACGAGCCCCGTCACGGCCACGTGGTTCATGACGAACCGGCTCAGAGCTCGCAGGATCGGCCCTTTGTGGGAGGCCGCGGATGCAGTGGTGGCGGAAGCACTCATCGTCAGGCCACCTGGATGCGTGGATCGATTGCTGCATAAGCGATGTCGGTCAGGAGATTGACCACGATGACGCAGGCTCCGATGATCAAGGTCGCCCCCATGATAACCGGGTAGTCACGGGTATCGACGGCATTGATCAGGAGCAGGCCCATGCCGGGCCAGTTGAAGACGCTTTCGATGAAGATGGCGCCGCCCACCGCAATGCCGATGGTCGACCCGATGAGAGTCACGACCGGGAGAAGGGCATTGCGCACGGCGTGCTTCATGATGACCCAGAACTCCTTGACGCCCTTGGCGCGCGCGGTGCGCACGTAGTCCTGGTTCAGAACCTCGAGCAGCGACGCGCGCATGTACCGCATGATCAGCGCCGCGTGGCCGATCGACAGAAGGCAGGCGGGCAGGACGAGATGGGCAAGGAGATCGCCGATGGAAAATGGAGCACCGGGGGTCAGCATGCCCCCGGAAGGTGACCAGCGGAGAACCACGGAGAACAGGTAAAGCCCAAGGATAGCGGTCAGAAAGGCTGGGCTCGAAATGCCGAAAAAGGCAGCGATGGAAAATCCGATATCGGTCGCGGAATTCCGCTGCACTGCGGTGACTATGCCAGCCGCGATGCCGACCACGATTGCAATCGCAAGCCCGGCCACCATCAGCAAGACGGTCGGTCCGATGCGCTCGAGCACGAGAGGCAGGACTTTCACGCCGTTGCGCTGGATCGAGAAGCCGAGATCGCCGCTGGCGGCGGCCCGAAGCCACGCCAGATACTGGATCGGGAGGGGCTGGTCGAGGCCCAGACGCGCACGCAGCGCGTCCATCTCGGCCTGGGACATGGCAACGTTGGGATTGATATAGGCGCTAATCGGGTCGCCGGGGGCCAGACGTAGCAGTATGAAGACGAGCATGCTCAAGGCGACGAGCATCAGCAGGCCGGTGGCAAGGCGTCGAGTGATGTATGTCAGCATGGGCATGCTCACTTGAATAAGAAGGCAGCCGAAGCTGGCCGGGCCACCTTCTCAAGGATGTGTCAGCAGGGTCCGCTTACTTGTCGATCGACCATTTCTCCGGATGGGCGTTGTAAGGTCCGCCAGCCGGAGCAGGCATCCAGACAAAATCCTTCAGCTTCGTTGAGGCGACGCCATAACGATTGGCGACCCACATCGTGGCCCAGGGGAGATTGGCGTTCATCGCCTTGCAGACCTCCTGGTAGCGAGTGGTGAGCTGCTGTGGATTGGTCTCGGCAAGTGCAGCATCCAGCGCTTTAGTCAGCTCGGGCATGTCGATGCGCAGGAAGTTCGCTCCTGCGGGAGGCTTCTGCGCCGCATTCAGGCCGATGTTGAGACCCGACGGATCGGGCCCGTTCTGAAGCCCGGCGTAAACCAGCGGGAACTGATTAAAATCCGGATTCGCAGCGTAGATGATGCCGTTGTAGGTCGGTGTGTCGACTGCCCGTGGAACCACGTTGATGCCAACTTGCGCGAGCATGGCTTGCACGGCGGCCATGACATTGGCGGCCTGCGGCGTGTTGTAATAGGTTAGCCAGGTAATCGGCTTAGTGCCATTGATCTTTTCCCAGCCGGCATCGGCCAGCAGAGCCTTGGCCTTGGCCGGATCGTACTTGTATGGATCGAGCCCTTCTGGAACGAGATGCTTGGCGACGTAGCCGCAATTGGCCACGGTGGCAGCGCCGCTATAGAGGCTATCGATGATCGCCTGGCGGTCGATGGCATGCATCACTGCTTGGCGAACGCGGATATCCTTCCAGAGCGGAACCTGCTGGTTGAAGCCCAGGTAATTGACGACGAAGGACTGGCCCTCGATCAACCGGAAGGCGTTGTTGTTCTTGAAAGTCGGGACGTCATCGGACTCGACGTAGGTGAACTGGATCTCGCCGGCGCGCAGGGCGGCGACAGCGGCGGCAGTGTTCTTGAAGTAGCGGTTGATCAGTCGGTCGGACTTTGGGCGGCCGAAGCGATAATCCTCATCGGCAACCAGCTCGACATATTGGTCGGTCACGTATTGCTTGAACTTGAACGGGCCGGTGCCAATGGGATTCGTCGCCCACCAGGTGCTGGTCGCGAGCTCCTTCGGCGTGAAGCCCGAAAGAGCATGCTCGGGCAGTATCATGAGCTTGGTCAGGGTCGCGAGGAGGCCGGCATCGGGGCGTGAGAGCTTGATGACTGCGGTGCGCTCGTCGGGCATTTCGACTGACGAGATGGCATTGAGGCGGGCCGCGAATACCGTTCCGGTTTCTCCGTTCTTGGCGAGGTCGACGGTGAACTTCACATCCTTGGAGGTGAACGGCTTGCCGTCGTGCCAAGTCTCTTTGGCAAGCTTGAACGTGTACTCGGTCTTGTCCGGGTTGATGGAATACTCTGTCGCCAGCGCCCCTTCGATCGCCGTCAGATCGGCATTGTAGTTTACCAATGGCTCGAAATAGACATTGAGCCAGGTAAAGCCGCCCGTTGCTGCGAGCGGATTGAAGTTGCCTTGGAAGCCGCCCGGACCAACGTCGAAGCCGCCCGTGATCGTCTTCTGCTCCTGGGCTGTCGCTGGCGATGTCAGGGCAGTCGCCCCGAGGAGCGCCGCAGCGGCGAAGGCCCGTCTTAATGCTCTCAGTTGCATCGTTTCCTCCCGTTAGGCGGAGATCGACCGCCTGTTCTTGTCGATGACCTGAAGAATCCCCTCGTAATGTTCAGCGAGCCTCTTGCGGGCTCTTTCCACGTCGCGCGCCGCAACGGCCTCGACGATTTCGTGGTGATCCCGCCACGTTGAGAGCGGATCGGAGTTGGCGAGATTGGCGAAGTTGGAGGCCTTGTAGAATGCACGCCAGAAGATCTCGATGAGTCCGGTCAGCATCCGGTTGTTCTGGCAGCGGAACAGCAACCGGTGAAACTGCTCGTCCTCCTCGGCAAAGCTTTCATTACGCTCGGCGCGCTGGCGCATCCGCTCCGTAACTTCGCGCAGAGCTGCGAGATCCTCCTCGCCGACCATCTCGACGGTCTTGTGAATGAGGCCTACCTCGAGGACGCGGCGCAATTCGCGAAGCTCCTCGACATCCCGCAAGCTATCGCCGAGACCGTAGGCGAGATTATCGAGCAGCGGCTGGAAGGAAAATTCCTTCACGAACACGCCGATACCTCGCCGGGTCTCAAGAATCCCGATGGATTCGAGGGCCTTGATGGCCTCCCGAACCGAATTCCGGCTGACGCCGAGCTGCTGGGCGAGAAAGGACTCAGGAGGCAGAGGATCGCCGGCCTTGAGCTTATTTTCTTCGATGTAGCTGCGCAGGCTCTCCTGCACGGTCACATGCAGCAAGGGGGGCCTGCTCACGGGCTTTATGGCTTTCATCCGGGACATCGGTTGCTCCTGCTCACCGCGACATGAACCATATTCGTAGCGGACGAGCTGCCAAGTGCCTTGTAGCATATCAGCTTGTAGGATATCCTGCAAGCGATGTAGGTGAGGCATGGCTTATGCGGGTAGCTTTACTGGGCGTCAGCCACTGGCACGCACGAATGCACTTGGACGCGATCCGGTTTTCCGGCGGCGAGGTCATCGCGACCTGGGATCGGAACGCCGATATCGGGGCGACCTTTGCCGCGCTCCATGGACTTTCTGCCTGTCAGAGCTTGGGACAAGCCCTCGCCGCGAGGCCCGACCTCGTGGTCCTGATGGGCTCCCCTCCAAACGTGCTGGAGATTGCCTTAGAGGTCATGGCCGCCGATGTGCCCATGATCCTTGAGAAACCGGCATCCAGCATGACCCATAGTTTGGCACTGATCGTGGAGGAGACCCTTAGGCGCGGCAGCTTTGTCGGCGTGCCTCTGCCAAACCGCTTCAGCCCGATCTTTCGGGAAATAGCCGGACTTGAGGGCCAAGGTCGCCTTGGAAAGCTCGCGCATGGTCATTTTCGGATCGTCAATGGTCCGCCACAACGCTACCGCGACGACGGCGTCGGCTGGATGCTCGACCCTGCCATTAGCGGTGGCGGGGCGCTGCGCAATCTCGGCATTCACGGCATCGACGCGGCCCGCGCTCTTGCGCAGGGAGCATTGCGCGTTGTCTCGGCCTTGATCGGGAACCGCATCCATCGCGAGCGTGTCGAGGATCATGCCCATGTCGCGCTCCTGGATGAGGCCGGAACGCTTTTCACAATCGAGGCTGGCTACACTTACGCATCGATGGCGCCCGGCGGGGATTTCGAGTGGCGGCTCGCCACCAGCAATGCCTACCTCATCGATCGGGGAGAAACGGCTCAATGCGCGACCCTGGACGACGGGAGCGTGCGCGCGCTGCCGCCTGAGCCCACCAGCACGCGTTACAGGCTGTTCATGGCCGATACCTTCAACAGGATGCGCACCGGTGCAGCACCGGCGGTCGGGATCCAGGATTACCATTCGGCCATGCAGCTCATCGACATGGCCTATGAAAAGGCAAATTCATGATCGGAGTAGGCATTATCGGGGCAGGTCATTTTGGTGCCGTTCACGCCCGTGCCATGGCGAGGGTGAAAGAGGTCCGGCTCGTCGCCTCCTGCCGGGAAGACAGAGCCGCTGCAGCCGCCTTCGCGGCTGAACATGGCGGTAAGAGCTATTCCGACTGGCGCGCTCTGCTCGAAGATCCGGAGATCGATGCCGTTCTGATCGCGACGCCACACCATCGTCACGAGGAGATCGCCATTGGTGCCGCACAAGCGGGCAAGCACATCCTGCTCGAGAAGCCAATGGCGCCTAGCGTGGCCGCCTGCGACAGGATCCAGGCAGCCGCCGACGCGAACAACATCAAGCTCATGATCGGACATATCATGCATTTCGCCCTACCCTGTCTCAGAGCCAAGGAGATTGTCGAGTCGGGCACACTTGGTGCGCCGATCCTAGGGTCAAGCTGGATGATCAAGCTCTGGATGGAGGACAACCGCCGCTCCTGGCATCTCAACCGGGCTTCAGGCGGCGGCATGCTGTTGACTGCGGGTATCCACGCGCTCGATCGCTTGATATGGCTCATGGGACAGCCCGTGACCGGGGTGACCGCAATGACTGGCACCTATTTCCACGATCAGGAGGCTGACGACTCGGCGCTGATCGGACTGCGCTTCGCCAATGACCGAATCGGTCAAGTCGCCAGCATTGGCTACCGCGATGGTGCGGTATCGTTTGCCATGGACCTTGTGTGCGAAAAGGGCATCATCCGGATCGATTTCGATCACGGCGTCTCTCTGGGCCAGGGGGCTGTCTGGAATCCGATTCCGGACTCGATCGAGACAGACTGGATGGACAAGGCCGTTGCACGCGAATGGCAGGCAATGGCCGCCAGCATCATGAACGATGCGCCCTCCCCCGTCAGCGGGACCTATGGACGCCATGTCATCGCGTGCATCGAGGCTGCCTATCAGGCCAGCGCCGAGCGACGTGAAGTCCAACTGCCCAGTGCGAGCTTCGAATAGAGTGTCGTCCGACAGCGCCAGAATTGATGATCGGGACCTATCATGACATCGCATCTTGCGGCTCCGCGAGCCGCATTCATCGACGCAATACGAGGCGGTCTCATCGTATCCTGCCAACCAGTGCCGGGTGGGCCGTTTGATGATCCCGACTCCGTCGTGCGCTTCGCGCTGGCGACACAGAACGCTGGTGCCAAGGCCTTGCGCATAGAAGGCGTTTCGAACGTCGCCGCGGTCGCCGCTGCCTGTTCGATTCCGATCATCGGCCTCGTGAAGCGTGACCTGGCCGATACGCCAGTCCGGATCACCCCTTGGATCGAGGATGTCAAAGCGCTGGCCGAGGCGGGCGCCACAATCATTGCCTTTGACGCTACAGATCGAACACGGCCCGTACCAGTCGAGGATCTAATCAAAGCGGTGCATGCCCAAGGCCGTCGTGCAATGGCCGACATCGCGACGATTGCCGAAGCCAGGAGTGCAGCCGGGCTTGGCGTCGACATTATAGGCACGACGATGTCGGGCTATACCGGCATGGAGCCGCCACCCCGAGCGCCCGATATGGATCTGGTGGTCCAGGCCCGTGATCTCGGCAAGCCTGTCATCGCGGAAGGCCGCTACAACGAGCCACGCCTCGCGGCGGCCGCCATTCGAGCCGGCGCCACGGCCGTCGTCGTTGGTTCCGCGATCACACGACCGGAGCACATCACACGCTGGTTTGTGGATGCGATGGCAGCCGAAACCGCGATCGCTCAACCTGTCCTCGCGATCGATATCGGCGGCAGCAAGACAGCCGTCGCGCTAGTCCGGGGGAATGGCGTCGTCGCGCGAAGACAGGTCCCGACAAGACCGGCCGATGGCGTGGAGGTGTGGCTGCAATCGATCGCCGACATGGCGCAGGACTGGCGCGGGCAATATGACGGTGTTGCAGCTGCCGTCACCGGGCTCGTGCGCGAAGGGCGGTGGTTTGCCGTCAATCCGGCAACACTGCCTGTTCCGGCACGCTTCGATTTGGCGTCGCGACTGAAGGGGCTCTTTTCGGGACCTGTCGTGGCGGTCAACGACGCCCAGGCAGCCGCATGGGGTGAATATCGCTTTGGTGCCGGCCAGGGGCGTAATCTTCTTTTCCTCACCATTTCAAGCGGAATCGGCGGGGGTATCGTAAGCGGCGGACAGCTCCTGCACGGATCAAGCGGCCTTGCTGGACATGTCGGTCAGATGCCCATGCCGACGTCCGGGATGCAATATCACTCCTTAGAAGAGGTGGCTTCCGGTTTCGCCATTGCCGCCGCAGCCCGTAAAGCCGGACATGAGGCGGATGCCAGAGCCGTTTTCGCTGCCGCTGCAGCAGGCGAGAGTTGGGCCGAGTGCATCATTAACGGCTCGGTCAACCATCTCGCCGCATATCTGTCAGGATTGCAGGCCGTCATCGATCCGCAGGTCATCGTGATTGGTGGTGGTGTGGGCCTCGCGCCGGGCTATCTTTCCCGCCTCGAGAAAGCTCTATCGCACTTCCCTGCGCTTCTCCGGCCCTCCCTGAAGCCGGCGCTCCTTGGTCCAAATGCCGGCCTCCTGGGGGCAGCAGACCTTTTGAATCGGCAGATGATGATGGCAAGATAACACCCAGCGGGCATCGTCAAGTTGTTGGAGGGTGACGCCCGCCGCAGCACACCTGCTATGTCCCCCGGTCTGTTTCCGCTTGGAGAGGAATGATCCGAGTCGAGCGCAAGAGTTCATCATCAATCTGTTCTGCATGAGCATCTGCATTGGCCCAACGCGGCCGCAATCACGTTGCGCTCACACGGTCGATCATGATCGACGCGCAACCAGCCGCTAATGTTGATGCCCGAACACGGGAAATGCCAATTCCAACCAATGTGAGATTATGCATCGCGACATCGCGCAAAGCGTCGGCCGCCCCAGCACCGGCCATCGCCACCTGGGTACCATCACGCGCTGCGGCCACGGTTTGATTTGCCCCTAGCCATCCGCCTCCTGCGGAGCCCGTGCGCGAGCAGAGTCTGGCCAGAATGAGGGATCGCCGACATGTCAAAGACGAAGTCTACGTCCAGCGAGCCGAAAACCGCAATCATGGAAGGCCACCCCTACGGATCGCTGACCTGAACGAAATGGTCCGGCGAAACCTCACGGTAGGTTCGCTTTGGAGCGACATAATCCGGAGGCCTAACCGGGCTCCTGATTTCATCGTTTGATATACGACGCAGATGGCGTCGCACAGGATCTGCAATCGGAACTGCAGCCATCAGCCGCTTCGTGTAGGGATGCTGCGGATTCTCAAACAGTGAGGCGCGGGGGCCAATCTCAACAATCTCGCCGAGGTACATCACGGCAACGCGATGGCTGATCCGCTCGACGACCGCCATGTCATGCGAGATGAAGAGATAGGCGAGCCCAAGCTTCTCCTGTAGGTCGAGCATCAGGTTAATGACCTGAGCCTTGACAGAGACATCGAGCGCGGAAACAGATTCATCTGCGACAATCAGTTTTGGTTCAAGCGCAAGCGCACGCGCAATGCAGATTCGTTGGCGCTGTCCACCTGAAAACTCATGCGGAAAACGATCGGCCATCGCGGCCGAGAGGCCGACGCGTTCGAGCAGGTCAGCGACACGCTCGCTCGCCTCCTTCTGAGTCGCCAATCCGTGCGTAAGTATAGGCTCGGCGATTGCAGAACCGACACGAACGCGTGGATTGAGACTATCGAACGGATCCTGGAAAATCATCTGAGCATTGCGGCGTATGGCGACGAGATCCGACTTGCGCGCGCGACGCACATCCTTTCCGGCGATCTCGATTTTGCCCTCCTTCGCTTCGGTGAGACGAATGATCGATCGTCCCGTGGTTGATTTGCCACAGCCGGATTCACCAACAAGTGACAGCGTCTCACCCTCGCGCACGCTGAAGGATACGTTCTCGACCGCGTGGACGCGCCCTGAGACGCGGCCGAAAAGGCCCGATTTCAGATTAAATCGCGTCACCAGGTTCTCAACCTTGAGGATTGGGTAGCGTCCGGTCTTGATTGTATCAGCAGTCTCCTTCAACGGCGCCGCCTCGCCGGTCGCCAGATCGACCAGCGGAAAGCGCATCGGTTTCGACGTTCCGGTCATAGATCCGAGCTGAGGAACGGCCGAAAGGAGCGCACGGGTATAGGGATGTCTGGCGTTTGCAAAGATCTCCTGGGTTGTGCCCGCTTCAACGGCCTCGCCCCGATACATGACGACCGCCCGATCCGAGATTTCGGCAACGACACCCATATCGTGAGTGATGAAGAGAACGGACATGCCCTCCTCCTCCTGCAACGTCTTAATGAGTTCCAGGATTTGCGCCTGAATCGTCACATCGAGCGCAGTGGTTGGCTCGTCCGCAATCAGGAGCTTTGGGCTGCAGGCAAGTGCGACCGCGATGACAACCCGCTGGCGCATACCGCCCGAGAAGCTCATTGGGTATTCGTTAAGACGCGACCTTGCGGATGGAATCCGAACCCTGTCGAGCAGCCGCACGGCTTCCACTTCCGCATCAGCGTGCGACATGCCGCGATGCTGAACCAGCACCTCGGTGATCTGGCGCCCGATCTTCAGCACGGGATTGAGGCTTGTCATCGGCTCCTGGAAGATCATGCCGATGCGGTTCCCACGCACTTTCTGCATCTCGTCGAGTGGCAGGTCGAGCAGGTTTTTCCCGTCGAAGTCCATCCTGCCGGTGACGCGCGAGTTGGCAGGTGACAATAGCCGCATGATCGATAGCGCCGTGACGCTTTTGCCAGAACCGGATTCGCCGACAACAGCGACCGTTTCTTTCGGCGCGATGTCGAAACTGACGTCACGTACGACGTTCATCCATTCGCCACCGACGCGAAACGAAGTATTGAGATTGGAGATTGATAGAACCGGCCTTGGCATGGTTCACCCCTCGCGTCTGGGATTGAGGATGTCGCGCAGCGCATCGCCGATGAGGTTGATGCCAATGATCAGCAGCAGAAGTGCCAGACCTGGGAAGAAACTGATCCAGTAGTCGCCGGACAGCAGATACTCGAAGCCGTTCGAGATCAATAGGCCTAGCGAGGGCTCAGTTACCGGAAGGCCGATGCCGAGGAACGACAGCGTTGCTTCAAGCATAATGGCGTAGGCTACCCGCATCGTCGCCACGACTGTCAGCGGCGGTAGACAGTTCGGCAGGATATGCCGGAACACGATGCGGCGATCGGGCAGCGCCATACTCCGGGCCGCGTCGACGTAAGCGCGTCGGCGCTCAACGAGCGCCGAGCCACGAATGGTGCGGGCATAGTACGCCCATTGGGTGACAACGAGGGCTAGAATGATCTTGTCGATACCTTGACCGAAGATTGCGAGAAAGATCAGCGCGATCAGGATTGCCGGAAAGCTGAGTTGAATATCGACGATGCGCATCAGAAAAGAGTCGGTGCGGCCGCCAGCATAGGCGCTGATCAGGCCGATCGAGGCGCCGATGACAAGAGCGATTGCCGCGCTCGAGATTCCAACGATGACGCTGGTACGCAGACCGTAAAGGATGGCGCTGAATAGATCGCGCCCCTGATCGTCAGTACCTATCAGATAGACGGCACCGGTCATGCTTCTCGAGCCCGGAGGCAGGCGATTGTCCATAATGTCTAGTTGTGTCAGGTCATAGGGGTTCTGCGGCGCGATCATTGGCGCAAGGACCGCGGCCAGAAGCAGAATGGCGATGATAATCAGACCGGTCAGTGCGAGTTTATCGTGCAGCAGCGCAAAGATCGTTTCGCGGAAAGGCGAGCGAGCGGCCGGTTTATTGCCTGTGGTACGGTTGTGGACCGAATTGTCGGTCTGAATGTCGGTGCTCATTGGGGTTTGCCTTCGAGACGGACACGGGGGTCAGCGATTGAGTAGAGAATGTCGACCAGAAGGTTGATGAGGCTGAACATCACGACCGTGATCATCAGATATGCCAAAATGACGGGTCGATCGAGCCTGCCAATTGCATCAATGATGAGCTTGCCCATGCCAGGCCAAGCGAAGATCGTCTCAGTCACGACGGCAAAGGCAATAAGCGAACCGAGCTCGAGGCCGACCACCGTAATCAGCGGGATGAGCGTGTTCTTCAGCACGTGGACGAGCACGATGCGAGTTTCCGGCAAACCTTTCGCGCGCGCAAAACGAACGAAGTCAAGCTGCATGCATTCGATAACACCAGTGCGTGTCAATCGGATCACCAGCGAGATCTTGAACAGCGCGAGATTGATGGCCGGCAGGATGAGGTGCGACAGCCCGTCCCAGGTGAGAAAGCTTACTGGCACACCAAACAGATCGGTCGTCTCGCCTCTGCCAGAGGCAGGAAGCCAACCGAGCTGAACGCTAAAGAGCAGGATCATGACGAGACCGATCCAGAAGGTCGGCAGACTGAAGCCCAAAATCGAGAATGTCATGATCGATTTCGAGATTAGTCCCTTAGGACGGATCCCGGCGTAGACCCCAAGCGGGACGCCGATGACGAGTGCCATCGCCAGCGCGACAAAGGCAAGTTCGAGCGTCGCCGGCATACGGCTCAGGATGAGCGTCAGCGCGGGCTGGTTGAACACAAAGGAGTTCCCAAGATCGCCCGAGAGTGCCTTGACCAGAAACAACCAGTATTGCTCCCAAACCGGCTTATCGAGTCCAAGCGCCTGTATGACCTCGAGGCGTTCAGCCGGCGTTGCGGTTGTGCTTAACAGCACGTCCACCGGATTGCCGACCAAATAGAGGCCGGTGAACACCAGGATCGACATGACGAACAGTGTCAGGACAGTCTGGAGAGATCTGCTGAGAACATAGCTTGCCATTTCTATCCTCCCAACGCCCTAAGGTCGTCATTAGATCTGCTGTAGACATTGAGGCGCTCAAAAAGGAGATCGATGAATCCCTGCTCGTCGACACTGTGCATGATGGTCGATGTCGGGGGGCGGTCGGTCTTTCCATAATAGTCGGCATAGGTATAGCCGGCGGTCCGGCCGGTTACCTGAACGCCGATTGCGGCTTTGCGTCCTTGAAACAGTTCCGGCTTCAGCAGCCATGCGATGGTTGTCGCGTCATGGATAGGACCACCCGGCCTGCCGAAGCGGCCGATATCGCTGCGGTCGAAGGCGAGGAGAAGGTTGGCAAGCGCCCTGCCCGGCGCGCCGGCCGCCGCCTGAATCCCTTCGATGTGTTGCCTTGTGAGGAGTGCCTGGAACGTCGTGTCGAGCGGCATGATGACAAGCGGGACACCCGATCCATAGACAATCTCGGCCGCATGCGGATCGGCATAGATGTTGAACTCGGCCCAGGGCGTGCGGTGTCCGAGCGCGGTGAAGGCTCCCCCCATTGAGACGATCTGCTTGATACCTCGGGCGACATCTGGATGCTGTACCAGCGCCAACGCGATATTGGTCAGCGGACCGATCGCACATATCGTGATTGGATCGCCGACTTCGGCCGCGTTCCGCGTCGTCCGAATAAGAAAGCTTACCGCATGCTCGGCCTCAGGCTTGATGTCGGTCGCCGGCACGAGCTGGTCACTGAAGGCTCCAATATGGGCGTATTTGCCATAGACCTGCTCCCGGATCAGGGGACCGGGCGCTCCGGCATAGATTGGCACGTCAGCGCGATTAGAAAGCGCCATGATCTTGCAGGCATTGGCGACCGTCGCCTCGAGCGGAACGTTGCCGCCGACCACCGAAATGCCCAGGACCTCGAGTTCAGGCGAAGCAAGCGCCAGCAGGATGGCGGCTGCGTCGTCAACGCCGGGATCCGTATCGATGATGATGCGCTGATGGCTCATTGCACATGCTCCTGCGCATAACGTGAAAGCCGGTCGAGGAAGAGGTCAATGACGCCATCGGCGTTAACCTTCACAATGATATCGGCATTCGGCTCCAGCCCCGATTTACCGTACCAATCGGCAATCGTCTGCCCCATGCAGAGCTCACTTTCGTGCTCGACGAAAACGCGGGCCTTCTGCGCTTCGAAAAGCTGCGGCGCAAGAAGATAGGCGATCACGAGCGGATCGTGCAGCGGGCCGCCACGTGAACCGTAGCGCCGAACATCATTACGATCCCAAAAGGCCATCAGTTCTGAGAGCGGCTTGGAGATGCGGCCACTGACTGCTGCAAAACGTGTCACGTGGCTCGGTGTCAGGATCACCTGATGCGTAGCATCGAGTGCCAGCGCCACGATCGGGATGCCGCTTGAAAAGACGATATGGGCGGCATGCGGATCAGCCAGCACGTTGAATTCGGAGGTCATGGTACGGTTGCCGGGTTCGCGGTAGGCTCCGCCCATCATCACTACGCGTTCGATGCCATGGGCGATCGTGGGCTTCATCCGCAGCGCGACGGCTATATTGGTTAGGGGGCCGAGGCAGCATACGGTGATCCTTTGCCCGTTCACGGCTGCGGCCTCAAAGCTCTCGATCATGAAATCGACGGCAGATTTCTCCTCCGCCATTTTGACTGGGTCAGGAAGCACGGTGTTGCCGAGTCCCGTCTTTCCGTGGAACTGGCCGTGGATCGGGTCGCGAAGCAGGGGCCGGAAGCACCCTGCATAGACCGGAACATCGCTGCGCCCGCCCAGCTCGCAAATCTGTAGGGTATTGCGCATTGTTCGTTCAAGCGGCTGGTTCCCACACACCGGAGTGATCCCGAGAACATTGAACTCGGGGGAGACGAATGCGACGAGGAGAGCGATTGTGTCGTCGATACCCGGATCGCAATCGATAATGATCGGGAGAGCCGTCATGGTATCGATCCGTTACTGTCAATTATTGATACAAAAGTTGCTCAGAGTGCGCCGACGCTTTTGAGAACGTCGGCCACTTCCGCGCGGGCTGCTTCGTTCAGCGGTCGCTGCGGCGGCAGCGGGTCACCGACCTTGAAGCCCTGAAGATCGAGAGCTGCCTTGATACAGGCAGCGATCGAATACTTGGCGAAGATCTCGTTGACGCGCCAAAGCGGGCGCTGAAGCTCCATTGCCCTCGCCCAGTCACCGGCCTTTGCCGCTTGATAGAGCGCGAGGCTCTGCTGCGGAACGATGCAGGCCGGACCTGCCATCCAACCAACGCCACCGATCAGCATCACGCAGGCAGGGATATGGGCAGAGGCGGCGAAGACCTCCATCCGCCCCTTGGTGCGCTCGATGATCGACAAAAGGCGCCCGGTGTTGGTTGAGGCATCCTTGATATAGAGGATGTTATCGACTTTGCTCAGGCGTTCGATAACCGGCAGCGTCAGATCGGAGCGCTGGAACTGCGGATTCGTGTAGAGGACGACCGAACGCCCCTTGGCCGCGGTGGCAATCGCGGTGAAATAGGCCTCGACGCCCTCGTCGTTGATCGGGAAGTAGGCTTCCAGAATAGCCAATATGCCATGGACGCCCATTTCCACCAGCCGCTCAGTTTGCGCGACCGCATCGGCGATGGTGGTCGAAGCAACGCCCGCGACAACTGGCACGCGGCCGCGATTGGCCGCGAGCACAGTTTCGACAACTTGATACCGCTGCTCGCGCAACAGGTAGGCGAACTCGCCGGTGCTGCCGAGCGGCGCCAGCCCGTGGACCCCGGCTCCAACGAGATGCTCGACCAGATCCGAGAGCACGCCGGTCAGTACAGTGCCGCATGTGTCGACGGGTGACACGAGGTAGGGAAACACACCGCTGAATGACATTTTGGAGCATTCGATGAGAGAGGCCGGAAATCAGGCGATCACCTAGGCTTCACGTAGTAAGGCAGCGTGTAGCCGTCCGAGCGACCTTCATAGGTGAAATTCTTCTTCATTGCCCACGTGTTGGCGAGGAAGAACACCGGGATCACGCCCAGATCCTTCATGGCGATTTCAGTCGCCGATCGAAGCAATTGCTCGCGCTTGGCGGCATCGAGCGTCGAGCGTGCTTGGATCAGCGTCTTGTCGAATTCCGGGTTAGAGTAGCGGCCACGATTGCCCTGTCCCGCCTTCTCGCTGTAGGTCTCCAGAAGCGGTCCAAGCACACCCGATGGCTCGCCCGTCTCAACAGCGGCGCCGCCCATAATCAAGCTGAATTCGAGTGCCGAAGCTCGGGTGAAGTAGACACTTCCCGGCATCGTCACAACCTCAGTCTTGACGCCGATCCGACTGAACATCTGGCCGATCGCCTGAGCGAGCTTGGCGTCATTCGGATAGCGGTCGTTCGAAGCGTGGAAGGTCAGCGAGAAGCCGTTCGGGTAACCCGCCTTTGTGAGAAGCTCCTTAGCCTTCACGGGATCATATGGATCAATCTTGATGTTTGGATCATGGCCAAAGTAGCCTTCCGGCACGAGCTGTCCGGCCGGCACGCCCTGACCGTCCATGATGCGATCCACAAGCGCCTCGCGGTTGATCGACATCGACAGCGCCCTGCGAACTTCCGGCTTCTGCAGCGGGTTCTTGCCGTCAGGGCCCTTGGCAAAGGGCGACACGTCTCGTCCCTGGTCCATGTGCAGGTACATGATACGATTGCCGGGAACGTTGACCACATGCAGCGTGTCGGATTTCTCAAGACTGCGCGTGTCGGCGGTCGGGATGCTTTCAATCATGTCGACGTCGCCCGAAAGCATCGCCGCGACACGGGCGCTGCTATTCTTGAAGACCCGGAATGTCACTTTGTCCCAAGGGGCCTTCTCGCCCCAATAGCCGTCAAAGCGTTCGAGAACGACATTGTCGTCCGGCGTCCAGGACGCGAATTTGAACGGGCCGGTGCCAATAACGCCCTTGCCGGAATTCAGCTCCTGCGTTGGGGTCTTTTCGAGCTCCGCCGGCATTATGGCAATGCGGCTCAGATTGTTGAGCAGAAGCGGTGTTGGCGCATCGGTCTTTATGCGCACCGTCAGCGGATCGACGGCCGTCACGTCGACGATAGCCTTGACGTAGGCGGCAAAGGAACTCGGACTGTTCTGCGATGCCAGCGGCACGCGCTTGATGCTCGCGATCACGTCATCAGCGTTGAAATCGCTGCCATCATGGAATTTGACGTTCGGCCGCAGCTTGAATTCCCAGGTGGTATCGTCAACGATCGTCCAGGATTCCGCGAGGGCTGGCTGGATCTGCTGCTTTCCATCCTGATTCACCAGCCCGTCGAAGATGTTGCGGGCCATCGCGCTGTTGGGGCCGACCACATAAAACTGCGGGTCCATCGACGTCGTGGAGGCCGCAAGGCCGATTGTCAGATCCGCGCTCCATGCAGCAGCAGGTGCGCCAGCAACCGACGCCACCAAAAGGGCAGCGAGAGTGGAAGTTCTCATGGCTCTGGTAACTCCTTCCGGTGGTTCCTCCGCCAAGTCGTCGGCAGTCTTTTGGCTCCCGCTGCGCGACCGGCAGGGCACGCTATCGCGCTTCCCGGTTGATTAAAAATCGCATTTGCTGTTGACTTCATAACAGAATGTTATGAGGAGTAGGCCTTGGCTCGCTTGAATCCGCGTCAGATAGAAGCTTTTCGCAGCGTGATGGTCACTGGGGGGATCACGCCTGCAGCGGAAATGATGAATGTCACGCAGCCCGCGGTCAGCCGACTCATCCGTGATCTTGAGGCATCTGTCGCCTTGAAGCTCTTCGAGCGCGAAGGCAGCCGCCTTACTCCAAGCTCGGAAGCGATCTTGCTCTTCCGTGAGGTCGATCGTCTGTATCTCGGCCTCGATCAGATCGCGCGCGCTGCCGACGACATTCGGTCGCACAAGAACATCGTCCTGAGAATTGCCACGGTTCCATCGCTCGTCAAACCCTATCTGCATGAAGTGATTTCAGGAGTGCTGGGCAGGCAGGCGGACCTTCCGCTCGTCATCGACGTGGAAAGCACCAGTCATATTTCTGAAATGATGGCCGCCAACCGCTATGATCTGGGCTTCATCTATGGTTCGCCGCGTTCAACAACCACGAGTGTGGAAACGCTTTACACCACGCGCGCCGTAGCGGCTGTTGCACCAGACCACGAACTGGCCACTCATGAGAAACTGACGATAGAGGATCTGTGCAATTTCCGAGTACTTATTCCTGGACGCAAGACGCCGTTGCGCGTCGAACTTGATCGCATTCTTGCCCGGAAAGAGCTAACAACGGCGACCGCGGTCGAAACCTCCATGCTGAACTGCTGCTATCTGGCTGCCTCCGGAACCGGTGTAGCCATCGTTGATCCCGTGACGGTGATGGGAGCTGAAGTAAAGCTCGTGCAAAAGCCTTTCATCCCAGAGATTCCGATCTCATACCTTGCGGTCAAGCCGCCACAATCTGCCAAGAACCAGATTGTGGATCATCTTGTCGATGAAATGCGTCGTCTGATCACACAGCAACTACATCATGCTTCGAATGATGACATCGATTACCGCCCTCAGGAAAGTTGAGCGCTGGGACGTCGTCGCATTGACTGCCCTGCCGGCTCTGTTGCCTTATCCAAGTTAAGGCACAGCAATCCGAGCCCGGAGTGCTTCGTCAGGCGGCAAGACCGAACAGCTTGTCAGCGAGACGCACTTCGCCTGCCGCTCCTGGCTGCGTTAGGATGCAGTGGCCACGGCGGATCATGCGCATCATCTCGAAACCCTTCGACGTGGTGCCCGCCATATTCATGTTCTGGAACCCGCGGGTCGGCCGGATCACGCGCCCGATCGCTCCGTAATCGGCCTCAA
Source organism: Microvirga vignae (assembly GCF_001017175.1). Classification (GTDB taxonomy): domain Bacteria; phylum Pseudomonadota; class Alphaproteobacteria; order Rhizobiales; family Beijerinckiaceae; genus Microvirga; species Microvirga vignae. Next base: position 59,065 of record NZ_LCYG01000056.1, read on the forward strand.
TGACGTTGTTGAGGTATTTCGACGTCCGGTGCTCCACGTGATGTGCCAAGTAACCGTCTCGCTTCAGACGCCAGAGCGCCTTTGGATAAGAGGCCGGTTTGTCGGTTGGGATCGTTGCAATTCTGGATGACGTGGGTGTTGAAGTCCCCAACCTGGATGTCACGAAGGCCCAGGCGTTAAAAGCCATCGATGACATGCGACAGGAGTTCGGTGGAGCCGTCGGAGAATGGGCGGGATGGCGGCTCAACGTTGTGCGCCCTGAAGGAACCCTCCTTCACACTATTCCTCCCACCAGCATCCTTCGCTGAACCTCACTTCTGAGGGGAAACGTTCCGACCGAAGCCGTAGACAGCCAAACTTGGCTGACAGAGGCACAAAGAAGCCCCACCAGGCAAACTAACAGGGCCTGGAATTGTTGGTGTTGGACCTGATGCAGCGGTGAGCAGTCCGAAGCTCCGTGCAGCCGCTGCAGAGCCGCTCACGGAGCCCGTGAAGCCTGTCTCCGGCACGTGCTTTGTGGTAGACTTGCTTCTCTCCTTGAGGAGGAGCGCGATATGAAGAGCATCGTTCTCGTATGCGCCTTTGTATGTGTCGCCTCGACTGCTCAGGCGCAGCAGTCAGCACCGCAACCCCCTGGTCCTAACTTCGTCCTGAAACAGATCACCCCGACTCTGCCAACCAAGGAGCAGCTTGAGGTCCGGGTTCGCACCTCAACCATCCAACCGGGCGCAGTCGGCCAGTGGCATACCCATCCCACGCCCCCGATCGTCTACGTGGTGGAGGGCACGCTTTCCGTAGAAAGAAAGGATGGGGAGACGGTCCATACCCAGGCGGGGCAGGCTGCGATCGAGCCGGTCAACACTATCATCCGCGCCACCAACAAGGGGCAGACACCCGTGAAGCTGGTGATCTTTCAGGTCAGCCCACCAGAGGTCCCCGAGTCCCACCCGGCTCCGCCACAGTAGCAATGCACCGATATGATCGAACGGCAGGAGGGATAATCTTCCGCCCAATTCCATGACGGGCGTTCCGCGAAAATCAGAGGACCGGCGCATCGGGTAATGCCTCGGAAATCTCGGAAAAAGTGACGGATCAGGAGTCCGACCATAAGCCCACCAAATGCGCCGCGTGTGTGAGACACTAACTCCTGGTCAGAGCGGAGGTATATTCGGCAATCTCAGGAGAGGAGGCTGTGATGCTTGCCGTCCTACTCTGCCTTCCGGTTTTCTTGCTTCTCGCAGGTGTCTGTCTGGCCCGTCCGGTCCACCATGTAGCGTCAGCGCAATCCTGCTCATCAGGACAGCAGCCCATGCCGGACCTGCACGGTCTCATCCTACGCAGCAACCCCCACGTGCTGGCGACCGGCAGACTGATCAAGGGACTATACTATTCCAACGCCTCCACAGGCCCTCATGCCATGGCAGCGTTCTATATGGCCTGTGACCACATGCTCGAACAGAAGCCGTTCCTGATCATGGATCTCCGCTCCAGCCGGTATTTCCTCGACGGGAACCGCGATAGCTGCGTCGATGAGACTGGGACATTGCCAGTGCCAGAGATTGATCCGGCGAATTTCCTGCCCGCCGTTGACGGGGCAGAAGAACTTTGCAACGAGAACCCCATCGGCCAGCGCCAGCTTAACAACTTAATCGCTGTTCGATAAATGGCCTTCTGCGAATTACGAATTACGATATGAGCCGATTGCGGATCTCAGCGACCGCTGCACCAAGGCACCACACGCCGTGTATCCCCTTATCTCGGTGAAGAGATGGACCAACGGATTTTCGTTGAGTATCTCGCCGACAGGGCATGACAGCGGCTCCGCCTTGGCAGTATTCCATGAGTCTCAGTTGGAGGGATCAGACACCCGGCACCTCACTCGATGTCCCGCAAATTTCAGATCTCGGGGCAGGCGAGACAATCATTGCCTGACGCCACTAGTGCTACGTTTAATCTCGTCCTGGTCTGCCCAAGGGGCTCCGGTTGCCCAGGTACACCGGATGACGGGTGGCAGGGGTATCTTCAAAAACGGGGCTAAAGGTCTTGTTCTTCTTGTTGGGCCTATGCGGATGATGTCGATCTCCCGAGAGTTCCCGTTCCTGACCATCATCTCAAATGCACTCACCGGCCCCATAAATAGTCAGCAGAATTTCTTCAGAATTGTCTGTCACCCGACTGACAGCACGGGTCTGGCTGAGTACGTGAGGCATACCGACCTTGTGATTTGCCCCTACGGGTCGAACCTCCCAGCGCCCCTGAGACAACGGGCGCTTTCTTTTTGCCTGGACCTTTAGGAGTCCCATCCAGGCATATTCCCGTGATTCGCCCCTGCATGCTGAGGATCCAGCGGCGGCAGCGCGCCTCGACCGGATGCAAGACATTACACGAGACCCGCTGAATGATCTGCGCCATCATCAAGGCCTCGCCGTAGTTCTGGATCAAGTGCTGCAGCCTGGAGCAAGCCTTCCGGACCTCATTGAGACGCTCGACCGGAATGCATGAGGCCGTGTCAGCCATCTGCAGTGCTGAGGCGTGTCCTGTGTTTCCGCCAAGCCTATATGTGCAATGGCTACCCGTCGGATTGAGCATCCCTCGTTACTCCAACTTTTCCTGGGCCATAAGTCTAGAGCCAGGAGGTTTCTCCCTCATCGTGTCAATATGATCCTCCCGATGCCAGTCATTCCCCCTGGCCTCCAAGGATCCCCAAGTGAGCGACCACGAGATACAACTGACGGAACGGGACTACTATCTGCTCGGCGTGCTCGCGGAGGAGGTCCGCGGCCACACTCAAGCCTTGCGTCGTTACCCTGAGGACGGGGTGGTGAGGCTTGTGCGAGGAGGATACCTGGAAAGGGTGACGTTGCCGGCTTGGAATGGTCGAGAGGCCAAGCACTACCGCATCACGCCAAAAGGTCGGGCCGCTTGGCGAACTCATCGGTTCACCGATCCTAAGCCGTCGCACGAGGAATAAACGGCGCAATTCCGCAAAGACTGTCTACGGAACAGCAGAAGGAAGGCGACCTCGCGCCAGGCTTTGCCTTCCATACGTCCTTCGATGTCTGAACCTCATCCTGCCGATGATCCTGTTCCGCCTTCTGTGTTGGGGACAACAGCGGCAGCAAGGACTACAAATAGACTCCGCCGTGGGAGAAGGGCGTCGAGCTACCATGGCGAGGCTCGGCGGTGGCCTGTCACCGCCGAGCCACCCCCGCTCAGCCCGAGGAGATTGCACTCGAGACCCTTTCGAAGGCTAGGCCCGTCAACCAGGGAGGTGAGGGTAGATGGCCAAGGCTTACTACAGCTCTAGGCGCGAGGGACATATCCCAGGTCTGCGTCTGCCCCAAAGCGTTTGGGTTGCGCTGCGCGCGCAGGGTATCATGCACATCGACTGGCTCAGGGCTGTTGCGGACCAACTCCACCTGCTCCCAGGTATCGGGCGCAAGAGCGCGCAACTCGTTCGAGAAGAACTCGTCCGGATAGCGGCACCCGAAAAACAGTCCCCCAGCCGTTGAGCGCGAATTTCCGAGAGGCGTCTTTATGGAATGCCACGCGCTATCAACGGGAGAAGCGGCTCCCCAGGAGAGAGCCGCTGTTGAGGACAGGCGAGCCTGTCACCCGCTCTGTCATAATGCTATGCGAAGTCGACCGGGACACGAAGCAGCAGGTCATCCATGGCGACGTGCTCACCAGCTCCGTCTAGTCCGGCGTTGGTTCCTCCCGCCCCATCGATGCGAACCTCGTCAATGCTCTCGAACTCGTCGCCGAACTCGATGAAGGTCTTGGTCGGATCGAGTGTGACAACCTTGGTGCCGACGAGAACACCGTCGTCAAAACCCTGGATTGTCACAACGAGATCATTGTTCCAAGCCGCCGCGAAGTAGCCGCTCACGAGATCGAAATCCTCGTCGGGATCGGGGGAGCTGAACGAAGCTCCATTCGCAAACGCATCATAGCCCGCAGAGTCTGGGGAGTTGATGACGTTATTATAGCCACTCGCGGCAAACTGACTGTCGTCTTGCGCCCAGAAATTATCCCAGTTCAGGCCCTTGTATCCGTCCTGGATCTCGGCGGTTCCTCCCTCGGGAGCAATCCCCTCGAAGTCGATCAAGAGCGGCTTGGCCTCTTCGCTCACAGCGGAGATGACGGCAACGGAAGCATGCGACAGCTTGTCGGTCGTCAGAACCGCTGTGTCGACCTCGACAAGCGAGTTGTCGCCGTAGGCCTCGGCATCGACCGTCACCATGGTCGAGTTGCCATCCAGGTCTACGTCAGAGTCGACCTTCACATCAGCCTCGACGTCCTTGTCGAACTCGATGTCCCAGTCAAGCGCCACCTCGCTGTCGATCTCGGCGTCAATGGTCTTCTCAAACTTGATGTCCTGCTCACTCATGACACTGCCTCCCGTCCTCAAGGGCCGAGCGGGATCGTTAGCGAGGAGGACTTGCTCGCTATCCTGAGATCAATCGAAGGTGATCCCCCCGCACGGATCTGCGCGTCCGCAAGAGCAGCAAACTCCAAGCAAGGAAACAGAGCTATGTATTGTGTCGATCAATCATCGCACAAACAGCGATGCCATAGTTTTGATAATGGCAAATTTTTTGGAGTTGGCAATTAATATTGCCGTATCTTGTGATGGACGTAAGTTTTATGTGCCAAGTAACTTATATCTATCTTAAGATATACATGATTTTATGTGTAGATATCGCAATTATTATATATTATTCTATAGATACTTGTGAGTATCAAAAGATGCGCCAGCTCTGGAGGTTGGATGAGGCTACCGAACAGGCCAGTCGCATGCGTGAGAAAACTCGTGTGTAGTTCGCAGAACCGCATTTATGAAACCGGACACGCTGAGACGATCTGCGCCCATCTGCGTTGTCCGGGCGAAGTGATGTTGTCGCCATGGCTAAGGAATGAGACCCGATCACCGCACGAACTGGCTCCTCGCAAGTCTGGAGGCGGAGGACTTTGCGGCCCTTGGGCCTCACCTCGAACTCGTCGAACTGTCGCGCGGTCAGGTACTCTATGAACCTGGGGATCCCGTCCGCCACGCCTATTTCCCGCATTATGCCGTTGTGTCGCTCGTGAACGTGCTGGAGGATGGCGGCTCCGTCGAGGTGGCGGTGTTCGGGCGCGGCGGCGTCCTGGGTCTCTTGAGTGCGCTCGTGTCGCGGGAAGCCTTCGGCCGCTATGTCGTGCAGATCGCCGGCACTGCCTCGCGCATCTCGGTCGAACACCTTGAGGAGGTCAGAAACGGCCGTCCCAAGATCAGGCGGTTGATCCAGAACTACGGCGAGGTGCTGCTGGCCCAGACGTTTCAGATCCTCACCTGCAATGCCGTTCATTCGGTCGAGGCACGCTGCTGCCGCTGGATCCTGATGGCGCATGACCGGGCGGATCAGGACACTCTCTCCCTCACGCATGAATTCCTGGCCGAGATGCTGGGGGTGCAACGCCCGACCGTGAGCGTTGTCCTGCGAACGTTGCAGACGGCCGGACTGATCCAGCAGAGCCGCGGCAGCATCACCGTGGTCGACCGGGCGGGGCTCGAAGACAGCACCTGCGAATGCTACGGCCGGATCCGGCGCATCTACCAGCGCCTCTTGCCCGGCTCTTACTCACCACAGGTCCCGTCCGGATAGAAGTCACGATAGTCTCCCGCGTGTCGCAGAAGCGCCTTCAGGGAGTTAGAGATCATACTCTTGGTCTTTCGGGTTAACCGTCATGAACCGCCTCGCCACATGCGGGGATGCTGCCAAGACGCAGCGAACGCAAGGAAGCGGCGAAGGAGGTCAGAAGCCGCGCCGCAGCCGCCATGAGCCACGAGGTCAAGGCGGCCGAGTAGGACCGGCAGGGATCCTGGAGCGCGGTCAGTAGAGGACGGAAGGGAAGTAACAGCCCTCCGGCTCCTGGTAGTGGCCCATAGCCATGAGCGTCATCGGCTTGATGGCCCTCATCCCTTGGTGGAGGCACCAGCGGAAGAGGTTCGCCTGCCGCGTCGGCAGGAGCAGGGAGAGCGGCTCCGCGCTCATGGCTCCCGCGCCCGCCAGGAGTGCCCTCATGTCCAGCTCGGTTTCGGCGACGCCGTGGTTCATCAGCCAGAACGTTGCCGCCGAAAGATAGCCCGTGATGCGACCCTCCCGCTCGACCACGAATGGCATGAACACCCGCAGCGCCTCCTGGAGCTCATGGGTACGCCCGATGCCATGGACAACCGTGCAGAGCGCGCCACATGCGCCTACATCCTCGACGGTCATCGGCCGGACTGAGAAGCCCAGGTCCGGCCCGCTGTGGGGTGTGCCGCACATGAGCAGGAGCGGCTCCCGGACGTCGAACCCCAGCGAGGCGTAAAGCGACATCGAACGGGTATTGAAGGCATCCTGGACGAGGCGCACACCTATAGCGTCACCGGCGCGCTCGAGAGCCGCTTCCATGAGCCGCCGCCCGACGCCGCTGCCCTGGACGGCCGGATCGACGGTGATCGGCCCGATGCCGCGGATCGGGTCGCCTTCGGCCATGAAGTTGCTGCCGACCACCCGCCCGTCCAGCTCGGCGACCACACCATAGATGGATGGGGCCGCGATGAAGGTCTCGGCAAGTTGCGTTCCCGCCTCCACCGACGGGAAGTCCCATGGGAAGCCGTGCTGGTCCGCTATCCCCCTGAAGGCCTCGAAGATGATGCGCCCGCAGGCCTCCGCATCGGCCGGCTCGACGGGACGGAGTTGTGGAGTCATGGCCGCCTCCCTCTCTTGGAGCAGCGCGGTCGCACGAGAGCCGGCGACCGCGCTGCCTCGCCGCTCAGCCTCTCGCGGAAGCGCGTGTCAGGCAAATGAGATTCCGAGCCAGATCGCAATGAAGGCAAGGGAACTGGCGATGGCAGCCCACTCCGATGCCGTCCCCAAGATGACTCGCCCGGGAAGATACAGGTCCACGGGCTTCTCGCAGGGCGGATTCCCTGCGGTCAAGGTCGGTGGTAGGCTTCTATCATTGCCGGAACGGGTACCTGCCGCGCAGCCATGCGAACGTCGCGCGTTCAGCCACCCGGACTACCACAACCCGAACCATCGGCCCTGCAGCCGTACCCATCCGGTGGCCGAGAGGAGCCTGGAATGGTCAAGCGACCTGCGCCGGCGAAGAGCAAGCCCCGATCCAAAAGTCCACGAGCGTCCACGCGCCCGCGAACCAAGCTGATCCCCCTGCCTGCAGCGGCGCCCCCTACCGCTCTCAGCATGCCCGACCTCGGGGCGAAGGCCGCAGCCCCGCGGGTGCCCGGGGCAAAAGCTGCCAACACCATCATCTACGTTCACGGCATCAACAACAAACCGCTGGCATCCGTGCTCAAGTGCCAGTGGGACACGGCCCTGTTCGGGACCCCGCTCGGCGACCGCAGCCGGATGGCCTATTGGGTCAACCGGGAGTACTACCCGCGACCGCTCAACGAGACCTGCGCGTCGGGCGATCTCATCAGCATCGACGATGACGAGGCCACCACGCGGGCCATCATGGCGCTGGCGCGCGGCGAGCGAGTCAACGAGGAACAGGCAATCGCGAACGAAATCGCGGCCCTGAGCGACGATCCTGTCCGCCAGGCTTTCCTGGGCAGGGTAGCGGGCAAGATGCTCGCTGGAAGCCGGATCAGCGAGGCTCAGCTCTCAGTGAGTTCCATACAAGCCAAGGTGCTGCCCCTGCCGGAGTTCCTGCGCCGGCTGATCGCCCAGAAGATCACACGGGCGTTCCTGCGGGACGTGAACGACTTCCTCTTCGTCAAAGAGCGCCGCGATGCGATGGAGCAGAACTTCCTTGATCGCCTGGCCGCCGGCGGCGGGCCTTTCGTGGTCATTGCTCACAGCCAAGGCTCGATGATCGCCTATGACGTGCTGAGACGGCTCGATCGCGCCCGGTTGCACGTGCCGCTGTTCGTCACCATGGGATCTCCGCTGGGCATGCAGGAGGTGCAGGACATGCTCCGCCAGTGGACCGGAGGCACCCTCCCCTTCCCGCCCTGTGTCGATCGCTGGCTGAACGTAGCCGATCGGCTCGATCCGGTGGCTTTCGATGTGGATCTGTCCGATGACTTCGAGGGCCGGATCGAGAATGTCCCGCGATCGGGAGAGCTGGGTATCGGCATCAATCCTGACTCGCCCCAGCATCCCCATTCCGGAACCGGCTATCTCAGAACGAGGTACGTGCGTGAATCCGTGCGCGAGACGGTCGGCACCGCCTTCCAGCAGGCGATCGCCCCGTTTGCCATCGCCAAGGATCTTGCGGCTGATCTTGAGAACGCGCATCGCGGCGAGCGCCATGAGGTCCTGATCCAGCTCGCAGAAGATCGGCCCGGCCAGCCAGCCCAGCGCAAACGCCTGGATGAACTGGCCGGCGCAGTCGAGACCAAGATCCGGCAGATGGTGGAGGCCGGAGGTGACCCAGCGGCGGATCCAGAGGTCGAGCGGCTCAGGCACTTTGTGACCGCAAAGCTCACCCGCCTTGAGGTCGAGACGCTGCGCTCACTGTTTGCCGATCTTCGCATTGACGGGATCTGGCGCAATTACGCCAAGAGGGCTCTGGTGACCTCGTCAACCCACACGGTGCAGGCTCGACCGGCCAACCTCGGCTACGGCGCGGACGGGAAGAACATCTGCTGGGCCGTTCTCGACACCGGCATCCGGGCGGATCACCCACATTTCCAGAGATACGGGAACGTGCTCGAGCAGTGGGACTGCACCCGCCGCGGTGAGCCACGGCAGCTGAGCCGCGGCATGCCTGACTTCGACAAACTGGACAGGAACGGTCATGGCACGCATGTGGCTGGCATCATCGCGGGCGAACACATCGTGCCCGACGAGGCTGGCATGGACGTCACCTTTGCCGGCATGGCGCCGCGCTGTTCTCTCTACGGTTTCAAGGTTCTGGATGATCAGGGTGGCGGTCGGGACAGCTGGATCATCAAGGCTCTCGACAAGATCACCGAGATCAACGAGAGCGCCGGACAGCTTGTCATCCACGGGGTGAACCTGAGCCTGGGCGGGACTTTCGACCCGAGTGTCTTCGGCACCGGCCATACCCCGCTGTGCCAGGAGCTGCGCCGGCTCTGGCGACAGGGAGTCATCGTCTGCCTGGCGGCGGGAAATGAAGGCTATGTCATCCTGTCCGGCTCGGAGGGCGAGGTGCAGGCTAACCTCGACTTGTCGATTGGTGACCCGGCGAACCTGGAGGAAGCGATCGCCGTGGGATCTGTGCACAAGACCAATCCGCACACCTATGGCGTCTCGTACTTCTCATCCAGGGGGCCCACTGCGGATGGGCGCCGCAAGCCGGATGTCGTTGCGCCTGGCGAGAAGATCCTGTCGGCTCGCCACGATTGGGGAACCGCCTCCGCTGACGGCACGGCTGGTCGAAACGATCTTTATGTGCAGATGAGCGGAACCAGCATGGCAACGCCGCATGTCTCAGGCATCCTCGCGGCGTTTCTGTCGCTCCGGCGGGAGTTCATCGGCTACCCCGAGCGGGCAAAGGAGATCCTGCTGGACAGCTGTATCGATCTACGACGGGATTTATACGCGCAGGGGGCCGGGTTGCCGAACCTGATCAAGATGCTGGCTCTGAATTGAGAAGACGCACAGCCAGCCGGAGGTTAACAGCGGACAGAGTAGATCCGGCTTCTTGCGCAGCCACTTCGCAGTCTGTCAGACCCACGTATCCAGCGAGCGGACATTCGGCCTACTTCCGGAATGTGCCAGGAACGGACCTTCGCGGGCGACAGCGACCGCGACGAGCGCGATGGAGCAGCGTCGCCGCATGCGGGACGAATCTGCTCGTTGGGCCAAATCATAGCCCGAGCATCGACGCCCATTGTGACCTCCTAATCCCGCCGCCAACCATGAGATCAGGACCTTGCGCAAAACCTCAGTCTTCGAGGAAGGGCTTCTTTGGTTGTCAATGCCAGCGTGTCATTGGGAACTGGCGCTGCTCCTTTGTCCTGTTTCGTAGGCTGGCTGATCCGATTCAGGTCCGCTCGGTCCGTCGCTCCCGGGAGCGCTTGCCACGCCAGATATAGCGACTGGCTGTGCTGGAGGAGTTGCCAGTTCCATGTAATAGGCGAGAAACCAAATCATACCGACCCCGAGCATCCATCCTACGATCTGCCAAGCCCAAAGCGACGGCATGCCAATCCACCAGCTGGCGGCGGTGTCAGGGTCGCCGAAGATCGAGTTGCCGATTACGGCTCCGGGGCCAGCGGCAAAGACGAACCAGACCACCACCATCCCCCATGCCAATGGCACAAGACGCTTCTTTCGGCTTGGAAGCGAAGCGCCCTGGCGCAGGAAGGCATGGAACTCGCTCTTGCGCCGGGCATCATCTTTGGTGAAGAGCGATACGGCGATGGCCAATGCGAAGTTGCAGAAGATGCCCCATGCGGCGGAATGGATCGTCAAAGGCCAGCGTCCCCACGCCGTGATGCCAAGCCAAGTAGAGGCAAATCCGTTGGTCAACGTGACGGCGATGAGCCCTACGATGAGGCCGCAGGTGACGCCCTGTCGGGTCAGAAACGGCCAGTAGCAGACGGCAATCAGCGCAGGCCACATCTGCAGGCCATAGGCGATAGCAAGGCCTCCGAGCGGCACGAGCGCGTCAGTTGCGGTCGAGGCGATGGTCAGCGCCAGAAACACGACGACGACGACGGCCATGCGGCCAATGAAAATCTGCGTGCGGTCGTCGGCCGCCGGCATGAGGAAGCGTTTGAGCACGTCGCGCGTCAGGATCGCGCCCGCCGTCGCCATGTAGCACGAGGCAGTGGACTCCACCGCCGCCAAGGCGCAGACGGCGAGCAGACCGACCAACCACGGAGCGCGGTGGCTCATCACGGTCATGAGCTGAGGCACCAGGCTCTCCTGTCTTGCCGGGGTTGCCAGAAGATCCTGGCCTCCGAGACGCTCGACGAGGATTGGATTGACGAGCTCCGGATGGGCCTTGAGGAAGGCTTGATCGGCACCGAGAAGGTGACCTCCCAACCCCTGAATGACCGTGAACAGGATCAGGATCGCCCCGATCCCGAACGAGGAGATCCATACCTGCTGAGGTGCAAAGCCCCGCGAGCTGCTGCTCGCAAACGCCCACATCGAAAAGGCCGGCGCCGCCATGACCCCCATCGAGCCGAAGAGAAAGGTAAGAATCATGCTGCCGGTCCAGGCGCTGCCTTGCGCGCGCGTGCCCTCGCGCACGAGCTGGATCGGCCCGGGAATGGCGAGATAATGGCTGTGGCCGGCCAGCGTCCGGTTACCATCCATCTGGGCAAGGGCGGCGATGCCGCCAACAAGCCGCTCCCAGCCACCGATGAGCGACAGGGCGGCCATCCCCAAGATGACGATTCCAAGCATCTTCAGGGGTGCCTGAACAACGTCCACGTAGGCGACGGTGCGCAGCCCTCCGGTGGCGACATAACTCATCAGAACGAATGTCAGCACCCACATGCCGAATTCGATACCGAGCAAGCCATCGGTCAGTACCGCCAGCAAGAAGCCAACGGCTCGAAGCTGAAGCCCCAGATAGGGAACTGAGAAGAACAAGGCTACAATGACAACCAAGAGGCGTATGAGGTCGGATTGGAAGTAATAGGCCAGCATCTCGCCCGGCGTGATGAAGCCGAAGCGTTTCCCAAGCATCCATTGGCGCTTGAGGAAGAGAGTGCCGGTCAGCGGGATCGCGATCGCCCATAAGGAGAGGTGAGCGTACGGCAATCCATCCGTGTAGGTGAGACCCGGATGACCAACGAAGGTCGCGCCCGAGAACGACGTTGCTGTCGCGGCGAAGACGAAGACCCAAGCCGGCAGGGAGCGGCCGGCAATGAAATACTCAGTCGCCGTGCGCGCCTGCAATGCTCCCTTGATCCCCCAGAAGACGCAGTATGCCCAATACAGCATCATGAAGGAGAAGACCCACGCGATCTTGGACTCCATCGGGCATTCCTATCCTTGAGCATGCAAACCCAGATCTTTGAGGATCGTCTGAATCCGCACCACCTCACTCGTGAGGCACGTTGTTGCGCCGCTCGAGCGTGCGGCCAGTCGCTACCCACCTTCCGCTGCTACGTCGGCGCAGCCACACGAAATGCAGGCGGCTGGTCCACCGCCGCGCCGTGAACGTATACGTCGCGTTGCGGCAACGGGATCTCGACGCCGTGCTGATGGAACAGCTTCAGGGTCTCGAGCAGGACCTCGCTCGTTACGTTGCGGACGCCATTCTGGGCGTCCTTGATCCAAAAGCGCAGCTCAAGATGGATCGCATAATCGCCGAAGCCAAGCATGAGCGCCGTGGGTTGGGGCTCACACAGGACCCTGGGCGACTCGGCGGCAGCGGCCGTCATCAGCTCCAATGCCTTGGGCACGTCGGCCTTGAAGGAGACCGGGACCTTCGCCTTGAGGCGCACCAGATCGTTCCTGTGGGTCCAGTTCGTAACTTGCTTGGTCACAACGTCCTCATTGGGGATCAGGAACTCGGTGCCATCGCGGGTCTCGATCGCGACATAGCGCGCGCCGAGCGATGACACCCAGCCATAAGTGTCACCGATCTGAATGACATCTCCAGGCTTTATGGATCGGTCCATCAGCACGATGATGCCGCTGATCAAATTCGAGACCACCTTCTGCAGGCCAAAGCCGATGCCGACGCCGACCGCGCCGCTGAATACCGCGATGGCGGTCAGGTCGATGCCGACACCTGCCAGTGAAACGACGATCGCAATGGTAATGACGGTGGCTTTGAACAGCTTGCCGATCAGCACCTGCACGGACGGCGTGAAGTTGGGCAGCCTCTGGATGCGCCTTTCGAGAATGCCGGAAATCAGCATTGCGATCCACAGGAGGACGGCAAGCGACAGCATGCCCCTGAGCACCGTCAGGACCGAGACGCGCAGGTCGCCGAACGTCACGGAGAGGCTGTCGAGCACATCCATGGTAGGCGTCAGCAGGTGAAGGATGTTGAGGGCCGCGATCGCATAGGCGGAAACCATGATCGCCCGTGACCAGAGCGGATTGCGCACGGCGATGGAGGCGAGCCAAATGACGATCCAGGCGGCCAGAAGGTTGATAGCGATACGCACGACGTTGTAGGGCCAGCCGAACTTGGCCGCGAGGCCCATCGCCAAGGCCAAGCCGAGTAGCCACAGCAGCGGCAGGACCAGGGAGGCCAGCTTGCTGAGCATCATCTGCGAGAAGGCATTCGCCGACGAGCGCTCGATCCGCTGCAGGACCAGTGGATGGACGAAGTCGTGCACCCACCATGCTGCGAATCCCGTCGCGACGACAGCAGGGATTTGCATCGCCGTGTAGACAATGTTGGTGGCGGTAAAAAGCTCGTTGAAGAGCCAAGCGATACCAGACTCAAGCCAGGCAAAGAAGGCGCTGGCATCAATCGAAGGCTGCATGCGAGCCTCCTCACTGCCTAAGCCCCAGCGCCCCGATGATACCTGTCGCCGATCCTTTCAGGTAAAGGATGGCAGTGTTACCCGCTCCAACTGAAAGCGTTCAGGAAACCCCGCATGCTCTCCAGCCGTGGAGCGTCGATAATCTGCGTGACAGCCTGCCCTCGGCGACCTGGCTCTCCTGTACACGGTAGCATAGACACACTGGAATACTTATGAAAAGTAATACTAACCTACAGAACCGTCAACGAGTTGCGCTCCGTCGGGCGGATCTGTTGCAGCTTTGAAGCTGGCCTCGCTTGGGCTACGACACACTTGGCCTACGACACAAAAGTGTCGGGAGGTGGGTCTGTCGCAAACTCACTTTTACTTACCGATACTGGCGCGTCTGCACTGACCGGATGCCGCAAAATCAATGGTTTGGTGCCACTATCATGACGGCGCGAGGGCGCTAAAAATGCCTATCTTTCAAGTTTACGACAGAACCCTCCAAGTTGGTAATGGTTGGCGCAAAAGCAGTAAGACCGAAACCACTGCTCCGATCATCGGCTTATTGACTCGCCAGGCATTCGCAATTCATCCACCGCCTGCCTTCCCGCCTCCTGTGGCGCCTTCGTCGCCTTAACTCCCGGCAGGGCAAGGCATCCCTCGTTGAGGCGCGATGCTTCAAGTGCGGGAGACAGGCATGACGACGCGATGCGGCCCCATTCAAAAGCCGCTGCTTACCATCGGAGCGACACTCCTACTCTTCCTTGGGGGACAGGATGTTGCCTTGGCTCAGACAGCGGATTGCGAGAGGTACAAGGCTGAGCTTGCGTCCCTGAACCGCAGCGGCGCCTCATCTCGCATGGCCGAGGCCAACGCGGCGCGGCACCGTGGCGAGATCGAGCGGCTGGCGGGCTACTACCGCGCCATCGGCTGTGACCGGGGCGGCTTCTTCTTCCGCCCGCGGCCCGAATGCGGTCCGATTGCCGGACAGATCCGCGCCCTGCAGGCGAGCTACCAATTGCTCGTTGGCCAGGCTGCGAATGCTGAGGCCATCGGTGAACGCCAGCGCCAGCTCAGGGCCGCCATCATCAAAGTGTGTGACGCCTCGGCAGAACCGGAGTCCATTCCAGCGACCAAGCTGATGGGCCGCGGGCGGCTGGTGTGCGTGCGGTCGTGCGATGGCGGCTATTTCCCTCTGGACAGCCAACCGAAGGGCCGAGAGAGCGCAGCAGCCCTATGCCGCGCCCTGTGCCCCAGCGCGCAGGTGATGGTCTTCCATGCGCCCCGTGAGGGCGGCATTGAGGATGCAGTGTCTGAGAATGGTGAGCCGTACATGAAGCTACCCAACGCGCTGCGCTACCGGAAAGCCTATGATCCGAGTTGCTCGTGTAAGAAGCCGGATGAGAGCTGGGCCCATGTGCTGCGCAAGGCTGAAGGCATGATCGAGCGCAAGAAGAGCGACGTCTTGGTGACAGAAGCCATCTCTCAGCAGATGGCCAACCCGGTGCTGCGGCGGCCTAAGACCAAACGGGGCAAACCCGAAGGCGCGACCATCAGTGCATCGACCGTTCAGAAGTCCTCCTCAAAGGGTCCGGAGACGACAGGCGGCATTGAACCAAACACCGCGCCTCCTGCCAGGTTCGATACGAGAATACGGGTGATCGCGCCTGACATCATCCCTGTCCCGGAGCCATAGGTGTCGGACCCGGGTCGGTAGAAGGACACGGAGGGACTTTTTAGTTGATTCGATTTCAACCTTTGGTATTTGGCGCCTAGAGCATCGGACCCAAAAGTGGAATCCACTTTTGGGTCCGATGCTCACTCCCCTTTCATGAGCGCATCGTTGGGCGCGGAAAACCGGGTCCACTTTTCCGCACGATGCGCTAGAATTAGCCTTGCGCCCGTAGAGCGATATCCAGCCGATCGGTCGTGATCTGGCGAATGGGCTGGTTCAACCGATAGGCCAATTCAGCTTCTTCGTTAGGAACTCAGGCACCGATCTGGGCAACACCAAATCTCGCCGAGAACGGCTCCGGCGTATGCACTAACAGCGATTTCTCAACAGCAACATAAGTACCAGAGATCTTATCGAGACGCTCCATGATCCTCATGGCTGACCAGGATACCCCGAGCCGCGAGCATGTCCTCGACCATGAGCAGGCTGAGCGGAACCGGAAGTACAGCCAGATGGCATAGCTGATCCCTTCGGCCGGGAAGCGATTGGCAGGGCATAACGAGGATGGCGTATCGGTCTGCCATCCCTGTGCCCGGTGCCAGTCGCCGCTAGGTTAAGCTGATAGTGCCCTTCACGCTGGCACGTCACGCCGCAGTTTCGCTCCTGCCCTCGGACTGGTCCTCATCATGCATGATCGGCGGACCAAGCTCGGAGAACCGAAAGAGCCGGAAGGCGCGGTCGCCATTGACATCGAGTACCCGCAAGTCGTCACTGTCTTGGGCATCGTTCATCACAACCTGGAAATGGCCACCATAGCGGGCCGCCACGGTCTCGAGCGGAAGCTCATAGGCAATGAACTTGCCGACCCCATGCGCCTTGAGGGTGCGCAGCAAGCCGGGATCAGACAAGGATGGATAGGAGGTCAGGATCACGATTGGTCCACTGCCGGCAAACACGAGAGCTGCTTTCATGGTTCTCCTCCCTGCTGAGGGGTGACGTCGGTGTGGTGCCCGCTCCGCAGCGCCGCACGGGCCTCCTCGATGAGGGCCAAATGCTGCGCCCGTGTCGTGAAGTGTGTCTGTCCGAAGGTTGCTTGTCCGCGCCGGGTGCGTCGAGGGGAGCGCCTGTCCCGAGGCGAACGGGGCTGTGACTGTGAGCGGTTCTGGTCACGGCGACGCCTCGCCTTTAGCCATGGCGCCAGTATACACCTACGGTGGCTCGCCAGCCAGTCGCTCGACCATCCGGAGTGCCCGCGCTCGATAAGAGACTCACTCACCACGGCACTGGGATTGATCTGAGTGGCTCATGGCTGCGGCGCCTCCGAGCTTGACCTTGCGCCGGGCCAGCGCCTGCGGCACCGCCGCCAGCAAGATCAGCGTCACAACCAGAATCCAGAAGACGGGGTCTGTCGCGCAGGTCTGTCGCAAGCTCGTTTTTTACCTGTCGGTACTAGCGGGCCTAGTCGACCAGCTGCTGTCGAATTAATGGCTTAGCGCCCCTATCGTGACGCAAGATCGCGCTGAAAAACCCCTATACTTCGAGTTTGCGACAGAACCTGATTGATGCCTTGGTTCTTAGCCGAGCTTTTCACATAGGCTAAGAATTCCGGAACGGGCTCACCGCCTTGGCGTTGGCCTTGGAGGCAAGTTGCCGACCAACCTGCACGGAGTATTCTGGAGGGCTCATATGGTGAACGCACCCGGTATCAGCAGCCAATCCGCTCCTGAGCGAAAGGAGCGTAAGTCTGAGGCGTGTCCTCCGGACAACAAGCTGCCTGAAAACTCCCAGGAGAACCTTGATGCGAGGCTTGATCATGCCATCGAGGAGACCTTCCCGACCAGCGATCCAGTCTCGGTGACGGTCACCAAGACGGCCGTCACTCCCGATCAGCAAGCGGGGGCGTCCACGGCTTCCAGCCGCCAGAGCCGAGACGGTCGGGATCAAGCCGAACAGGAAACCGCCGAAAAGCTTCTGGATCAGGTGAGGGAGGCCATGCAGGACGTGGCGCAGACGGCCTCCGGAACGGTACGTGAGGCCTACCACGAGGGCCAGCACTATTTACGGCAAGCTCGCGACCGCTATCCCAAGGCTGAGCGCTCCTACCAGGAGAGTCGTCGGCTGGTGCGCCAGCAGATAACAGCAAACCCTTGGCCCTGGCTCCTGATGGCTGGAGCAGTTGGTTACGCGCTGGCCTGGATGATCCATGGCGAGGCACGCGGTCGGGAGAGGCACGTGCCGGAATATGCCAGAACCAGACGCGGCTATACCTCTCACCGTGACGATCAACACGAGGAGTGATCGGCGCACCGGAGCAGGCGAAGGAAACGATCCTTGTTGAACTAACTGACAGAGGAGACGAGCAATGGCCCAGACAGATACGACAGCCCGCACCGATGCACCGGGCGTGATGACGGGCAAGCCCCTGATCGAAAGTGACCGCGTGGAAGGCACCGCTGTCTATGATCCGCAGGGCAACCACCTTGGCTCGATCAAGCGACTGATGATCGAGAAGATCAGCGGCAAGGTCGCCTATGCGGTAATGTCGTTTGGTGGATTCCTTGGGATGGGCGAGGATGAGCACACCATCCCCTGGAGCAAGCTGACCTACGACACCAGTCTGGGCGGCTACCGCACGGACATCACCGAAGAGCAGCTACGCGGGGCTCCGGCGTTCTACCGGGATCGTGACGACTATGACTGGTCAGACCGCGAGCGCGAGCGCGAACTGCACGATTACTGGCGAGCCCCTTACTACTGGCCCATCTGAGGTCGCAATCACGGTCGCCGGAAAAGTCAGCAGACACGAGCCAAAGGGCCGAACCGCCCTTTGGCTGGATGTAAGACGGGAATAGCACAGGATGCCCGACAATCCTGAAGCCTCACCTCTCGACAGCATCGCTGCACTGGCCCGCCAGATCGCTGACGAGTGCCCATCCTGTGCCAACCGCGCCTCTGAGATCATCATGTGGGCGAGCGAGATCAGAGAGCGGCGTCCAAGCAGGGAGGAACTGGCAGCCCTCGTCGATGCCACGTGCAAGGGCTATCTCCCGGATGATCAGCGCGAGTTGCTGATCAAGGGACTCAGGGCGTTCGTCCGCTTTGCGGAATAGCCCGTACCGGGTTTCGATCTGTCAGGTTGAAGAAAGTGATGCGTGGGTTGCACTCCCACATCCGTGTCGCGCAAGAATTTGGAGATCAAGCGGTTTGTGATATTCGGCTGGATCAACGGAAACATATGCCCGCCTTCGCTGAGTTCGCAGTATTGCCAGTGCGGAACCCGTTCCCGCAGCACCTCAACGATCTCGCGAATGGGCCGCTTCGTATCTCGGGTCCAGGCCACCAGGGTCCGGGCATGAAGGTTGCGCCACTCTTGCTGAGCCGTCCTCCCGAGTACGGCATCCCATTCATGGCAGTTGGGCCGCATGGATGAGGCAAAGGTCATCCGCCGCTCGGGCGGCATGGCAGCCCAAGTACCCTCTCCGTTCCAATAGTCCGCAAAACAGGCGGCTCCCCTCTCCCAGTCACCCGATCCGCCACACCGCTTAACGGTGTCACGCAGCCTGAGGACCTCGACGTAGGCCTCCGTCCGCCCCGCCTCATCGAGCAGACAGAAGGGAATGGGCTCCAGCAGGATCAGACGGGATACTCGGTTCGGACGGCGCAAGGCGACAGACATCGCCACCGCGCCACCGAAGGAGTGCCCGACCAAGGCGACATCGCCGGGAGCCTGATCAATGAACGGCTGAACCAACTCGCCCTGATCAACAAGGGTCTGCTCCCGGTCACCGGACCAGGGGCTCGTCTGCCCGTAGCCGAAGAGGTTGATTGCGATGACATGATACTGATCCTGGAGCGCCTCGATCGTCGCGCGCCATTGGCGATTACCCGCCACTGAACTGTGCAGGAGGATCACACAAGGACCGCTCCCTGTTTCGATATAGTCGATGGTCCAGGAACTAGTCTTTATCACGGGCACAGGACATCTCCATCGGGATGTCGTCTCACTCAGCAGCCTGCCGCTCAGTCTGAATTGCATGGGCAACCTCTGCAAAGGCAGGGAGGCTGCGCTCAATCATCGGCTCGGAGCCCGTGAGGCTGATGCGAAAGTGATCTGGAACGTCCATGACACGACCGGGCATGACGAACACATCACGATCCGCCAGAGCGTCCCAGTATTGCTCGCCGTCCCCACCAGGATACCTGCAGAACAGGTAGAAGGTGCCCTCAGGTCGGAGCACTTCGTAGCCTGCCTGCTCCAGAGCCTCAGTCATCCGGGCCCGCTTGGCCGAGAGCGTGTGCATGTCGATGCTGAGCCCCTCCAGATCAGGCAGAGCGTACTGCATCACCGCGTTGGGAAAGCACCACCCCAGCGCCATCTGAGTGGCAAACAAGCTGCTCTGGAGGGCCTGCTTATCTGCGCTTGGCATCAGTGGCGACAGGGCCAGGTAGCCCAGCCGCTGCCCCGGAGCCAGCAGCACCTTGCCATAGCTGTAGGAGATCAGCGTCCACGGGTAGACCGCCGCCGGGCTGACGAAGTCATGCCCGTCAAAGCGGATGCGACGGTAGGGCTCATCAGAGAGAAGGAAAATGCGCCGCCCGATACGCTCGGAGGCGCGGTCGAGCAGGTCTGCCAATGCGACAAGCTGATCGCGGCTGTAGATGCGGCCCGTAGGGTTATGCGGCGTGTTGATGATGACGAGACGCGTTCGCGATGAAATCGCCTCTTCAATGGCACAGAGGTCCAGATCATATCGCTCACCTTGGAGCCTGACCTTTCTGGGCACAGCATCCGCTGCGAGGAGCATGGGCTCGTAGCAGAACCACGCTGGAGTCGAGAAGATCGCCTCCTCCCCCACATCGAGCAGCAGGCGGAATGCCACCGCGATGGCCGCCATAGCCCCATTGGTCAGTGCAATATCAGCAGGCTCAAACGGCAGCGACAGCTCTTGCGTCAAGCGCTCGGCCAGGAATGTCTGGAGCTCAGGCTCGCTGGCCTTGTATGCGAACCAATCCTTGTTGTGCGGCACAACATGATACCGGATTGCCTCGACCAGTCCCGGCAGCGGCATCTCGTGCGGGTTGCCGAAGGTGAAGTCACAGATGTCAGGCGCACCCCGCCGCTCCGCATAGCGAGAGTCGAAATAGAACTGCCGGATTGGCTCGAAGCTGTCCACCGCAGCGCATACCCGATTGGAGACGACCTGCATTACATCTCTCCTGGCTCTGACCTGTATTGGCTTGGACTGCGAGATTTACATTGCATCAGGCACTATTGTTCGTGGTCGCTCTTCAATGAGGACGGCGGAGCATGGGTGTAACTGGCGGGGAGGTCCCCACCTGAATGCTCCCAAGTACTTCAAAACCATGCCGCTGATAGAGAGGAATGCTCTCCAGGCTAGACGCCTCAAGGAAGGCTGACACCCCTTCCTCGTCGCAACCTCTCAGGACGTGGTCCAACAGGGCTGAGCCGTAACCCTTGCGTTGATGGACCGGGTCAACCCCGATCAACGGCAAGTACCAGTGCGGCTCGTGAGGATGGTAGCTCCCCATCTGCTCGAAGATCGTGAACAGGTCTCTCCGACCCTGCTCGGGGAGGCTTCGTTGGAAGAGGATCATCAGAGCTTCCTCGTCAGGCTGTACGCCCGGCGGCAGCCACAGCGCAGCGGCTTGGACATCGCCTATGAAATAGGCTGTCCCGCACTCAAAGGCCCTGCCGCCTAAGGCCCTTGCAAAGTCAGGAAAGTACCTCAGGAAGGCTTCGGGCGCGGGATACATCCAGCGATTGGCGGGGTCCGCGCTGAACGCAAGAACAAGAGCCGAAATGACCCGAGACTGATCCTCAGTTCGCGCCGTTTGAACCTGACCATCCGGAAGAGTCCCCAGCAGGCGGGGGGCGGAAGATGAGAGCCTATTCTCAGAGATGCTCATCCGGGCCTCCATCATCAGTGCCTCCATCGGGGTCGAAGCCCATTCAAGGCCATTGTTGAAGTAGTATCACCCAGATGAGAGATGCGACGTGTGGAGGATCACCTCACCGTACTTTCGACCGGGGTTGCGCCATCACGCGCTCTGCCGTTCGCGCACCTCGTAATGGCGTGAGCGATGATCGAAGCGGGTCAGGAGAGAGCGAGCCGCCGCAGGCACATAGGCTGCCTCGTAGTCCTCACCCGCGAAGCTCTTCACTGCATCAAGCGTGGTGAACCACATGACGGTCATGAACTCGACCTCGTCAGCGGTCTCAGAGAGGCGTCGGAATAGCTCGATCCGCTCGAAACCGGCGATCTGCCTGGCCCGGATGCCGGGGAAGACCTCGGTCCGGAGCAGCGCTTCATAGGCATCTGCCTTCTGTGCTGTTGTCCAACCGTGCCAGACGCGGGCAATCATGATGAATAACTCCCCTCCTGTTGCCGAGCTTAGCCTTCGTACGTCGAGGTCAGGGACCTACAACCTCAGCATAATCTCGGTCCAGCCTGCCATGAAGCGGTAGCACGACGTCCCCCTTTCGACCGTAGCTCGTAAATTTAGCCCGTGGTTGCCTATAGACACCACGTCTGCCCCAGAGATGCCGCTCCGCAAAAGGTGTAGAATACTTTGGCAATGGTTGGCTGACCACATCATGCCACCTGAAGCACCGGAGGTTCGGTCATGGCACACCGCGAACAGCATGGTAACCGCGAAAGCAAAAAGCCCAAGAAGGAAAAGGGCAGCATGAAAACCCAGCCCAGCAAGTGGGCCGTCAGTGAGGTCGTTGAAGCAAAAGCCAGTTCCAAGCACTAGCGCATCGTGCTTCAAAAGTGGGCCGGGTTTTCCGCCCCAACGATGCGCTCCTCTAGAGAGCGAGCATCGGATTGATCCCAAAAGTGCAAGTCCACTTCTGGGTCCGATGCTCTAGGCGAAGGGTCTTCGCCAGGATTGGAGTGAATCGCTGTTACGGAGCTTCCCTGGCGATCTGGCAGGCTCGCCCGGTTGGCCGCGAGGTACGAAGTCGCTCTCACGCTATGCGATGTGATCGACAGGGTCGCTTTCGATTGTCCGAGAAAGTCTCCCCCGTGAAAGCGACCTCCCGACGAGCATGCCCCCGAATGCAAGGCACGGCTCACCGATCTCGAGGCATTCAGCCCTCCGCTCCCTGGACTTTCCGCCAATGATACGGAAGCTCAGTATGACGCAGGGCGGGAAGCGTTGAGGGGCTCTGGCCCGGTTTGATCATGGCAGCCGCGCCAGCTAATAAGGCGGGACTAACCGCCGTTCGATCAGAGGCGCATCCATACAGAAGCGCAGGCCCGCCCTGTCATAGAGGACCTCGACCTCGGCACTGCATTGCATCGGCAGAACCCGCTGGAGAAGCATCGAGCCAAAGCCCTGATGCTGCGGCTTGTTCACGGGAGGCCCGCCGTGCTCTTGCCATTCCAGATGGAGCTTTCTGGCTCCCTCGACCTCGTTCACACTCCACCGAATCTGGACGTAGCCTGTCGGAGCCGAGAGAGCCCCGTACCGGACGGCATTCGTGGTCAGTTCGTGGAGCGCCATGCCAACCGGCACCGCCAAATCTGCCGCTAACTCGACCGTTGGACCGATCAGCATGAAGCGAGGCTCTCGACTTTCCGCAAACGGCTTGAGTTCGTTGAGGGCGATCTCCCGCAGCGGTGCGGTCTGCCAGTAGTCCTCCGTCAACAGGTTGTGGGTCTTCGCCAAGGAGGCGATCCGGTTTGAAACCGAGCGGTAGAACGCCTCGAAGCTGTCGGTGGACCGGCCTGTGGAACCGACGAGCCCCTGGACCATCGCCAGCGTGTTCTTGACCCGGTGGTGAAGCTCGCGCACGAGCAAAGCCTGTCGCTGCTCGATCTGGCGAGCGGCCTCCAGCCGCTTATCGCGCTCGGCAATCTCCCGGCGCAGTTCCAGTTGCGACATCACCTGTCGCGCGAGCAGCGTGAGGGTGGAAGCCTGCTCCTCTGTGAGGTCACGGGGCACATGATCGAGCACACACAAAGCACCCAAGGGCACCCCATCGGGGGTTCGCAGCACCGCCCCGGCATAGAAGCGCAGGCGCGGCTCCCCGGCCACCAGCGGGTTACGGGCAAAGCGAGGGTCCTCGGCGAGGTCAGGAACCACGGTCAGTCTGGTCTGAAGCATCACGCTGAGGCAGATCGAGCGGTCGAGCGGCGTCTCGCGCACCCCGAGCCCTACCTCGGCCTTGAACCATTGCCTGCGCTCGTCGATGAGGCTGATGAGAGCTATCGGAGCCTGACAGGCACTGGCAGCAAGCTGCACCAGATCGTCGAACGCAGGCTCCGGGTGCGTGTCGAGAACCCGGTAGCTGCGCAGGGCTGCAAGCCGGTCATCCTCTGTCCAGGAAGGGAGCCTTTGATCGTTCAACACGAGCCCGTTACCGCAGGAACCGCCTGTATGAACGTGCTGGTTGTGCTCGGGTTCAACCTCAAGCGGCCTTATCCCAAGCAAATTAGGGGCAGCCGATGAGAAGCTGCCGGCAGGCTTCGACCAGCACCACAGACGGGACTGGCTTCTCTATCCAGGTGATGTGCTGAAACTCAGCCAGAAGCTGCCGA
The DNA here is from genome assembly GCF_001017175.1 of Microvirga vignae. Classification (GTDB taxonomy): domain Bacteria; phylum Pseudomonadota; class Alphaproteobacteria; order Rhizobiales; family Beijerinckiaceae; genus Microvirga; species Microvirga vignae. The sequence continues at coordinate 82,715 of NZ_LCYG01000056.1, forward strand.
TCCTCGTGGTGGCCTGAATAGATCAGGAACGGCACCTCACGGCGGCCAAGCTCCAGCGCAATCTCGCGGCAGGGACCGTCCTTCAGAGCCGCATCCAGAATGGCCGCGCCAGGCGTTTCGGTCCCGAGCCATTCCAGGGCAGCGGCGCAGGTGGTGAAAGGACCAGCCACATCATAGCCGGCATCCTGCAACTCGTCCTGGAGGTTGAGCGCGATCAGGGCTTCGTCCTCCAAAACGAGGACAAGCGGTCTGCTGGTGGCATGCGTGGTCATCCGGTAAGCCTTCGCCCATCGGGCTTGAATTTGCCCTGAACGGGCAAGCTTGGCGATAACCTGTGTTAAGGCAGCCACCCTGCCCCGGCACCGTTGCAGCAGGGTTGCCAGGATTGTTCCCGCCCATGCACCTGAGCAGGAGGAGCCGTCGCTTCGACGACGGTGAACGTCTCTAGAATACAGTAGGTGTGCTCCGCCCCTGTGGGCACTACCCAGGAGTCGCCCGCCTCCAGACGCACGATCTGCCCCTTGATCTCCACTTCGGCCGGCCCTGCAATCACATAGCCGGCCACCTCATACCCGTGCTTGCGCGTGGGCTTATCTTGGGTCGGCTGCTCATCTCGCTACAGCCGCATGGACATCCGCTTGCCTGATACGGGATGGACCTCTCCCTGGGCACCGGTCGGAGAGTAGGCGCTGCTTACTTTCGTGACGGTCGTATCGATCATTGAGAGCCTCCAGTCAGTGCAGCTGCCTGAGCGGGGTACACCGGCCACTTATCTGTTTGCTGTCCCGCTGGCGGAATTCCCGTGTCTCAATGAGTTCTGGCGTGAACTCCTACTGGCTTGGTCCTTTGGGTGGACCCTCGACCCAATTGACATCCCAAGGGCCATCTACGGTTATGAAGAGCAGGGTTCCCTCATCAGGTTTGGTCCATGCCTCATGGACCAGCTTGCTCGGGACAGAGTTGAACGACCCGGGCCCAAGCTCCTCCCGGTTTCCATCATGAGCCATGATGAAAGTTCCGGAGACGACGGTGTGGGTCTCATTGGCCGTATGCCAGTGCTTGGGCACATGGAAATTCTGGGGCACCCTGATCATGAGCTTCGTCGCACCGGTTTTTTGATCGATGTGCAGAATTGTAATCTCCGGAGAGCCAGCCCCAAGCTCCGGGACAATCCTGTCCCACTTCATGTCTTGAGGTTTCAGGTAAATCGCATGCTCAGGGGCAGAACTTTGTGTCTGCCCGGCTGTTTGGGCCGATGCTGAGCCAAAGGCAGTGACCATCAGCAACGCAGGGAGGAGAACTCGCATTGCAGCCTCCGTCACGGATTGGTGGGCGATTTCATCGAAGCATACGTCCACAGCAGGATTATGACCGGCCCTGAGGTTCTCCCAGCCCAGCTCCTGGATTGTTTCTCCCCGGCCAGCCATATGGAAGGCATGGCAAAAACATCGAAGCGGGGCCCTGGCAAAACGCGAGGCTCGCGCAAAGCACCTGGACCAACCGGCACTCGGCTGCCGATCCGCATCAGCGTGGATCGAGAGGCCCTGAACGCCCTGGACAAGCGGGCCATCGCCGCCCAGGTCGGGATTGGCGTCGTGGCAGGCTGGCTGGCAAGCTGGCTTGTTGGCGGCTCGGGTCTACTCCAGTACGTGGTCAGCGGGCTCGCCGGATCACTCGTTGGCGGCTTTCTCCTGGAGCGCCTTGGCATCGACCTGGGTGTTCGCAATCAGGCCGCGAATCGCATCATCACTGCCACCATAGGAGCGATAGCAGTCGTCCTGCTGGCTCGCCTCATAGGCTGATGGGTGCTAAATCCCTCACACCGTATTACACACTCTCATGACTGACCTCCACCAGCAGATTACTGATCTCGAAGCTGAGATCGATCACTTGTCTGATGCCGCAGAGCAGTGCCGAAAGAGCATGGTCGTGGCGAAGGTGGTGATTGCAGCAGGTGTCGCGGTGTCCGGAGCATCTCTCTTTGGACTGATCCGGTCCGATCCTCTGGTGCTCATCATTGGAATTGCTGCCACGATTGCCGGAATAGGCTTCTTCGGTTCGAGCCGGGGCTCCTTGGAACAAATCGCCGCAAAATTAAGAGCGGGTGAGATGCGTCGAGCTGAATTGATCGACGGAATTGACCTCAAGGCTGTGCAGGGTCGCTGAAGTTTCACCTCAAGCAGGTGAACCGTTGCTTCGGCGTCCACTGTGCTGCGTGCTCTTGCTGTGATCGTCGCTCTTCAGGCAACCCGTCGTGTTTCACGCGGCGTGGCGGATCGCAGCATTCGGATGTTCGTGCAGGAAGTGCCGCAGCGTCGAGACAAGCTGCCGAGCACGAGGAACATCGTGCCGTCGAACGGCCGTGCGAATCTCATCCGTCAGCATGTCCCGGATCCTCCCGCACCCGTGCTGGCTCTGGAGCAGGCAATTGCCAAGCACGGCGGCCATGGCCTGGGAGACATGCTCGTGCTCGGCCACAACTTGGACTTCCTCAGGTGTGAGATCGCAGAAGCCGATCAGGTCTTCAAGGGAGATCATAGGCCCCCCGCCACCAATGAAGCGCCTCGCAGTTGTACCCGATCAGGTGTGGCCCTCAATCCGAGACTTGCGGCACAGCTGCTTGTTTTGCGGGCTGACTGCTCATTCTGCAAGCATCTGTGCGGCGCCCCATCAGCGCGCAACGGCTTGGACCGACGCCGCGGCTGTCATGGGTTGTGCCCCTGTGGGTCAGCCTACGGCTTGGGGCTCATCGCGGGAGTAAGGGAGGGCCGCTTGCGGCGGATGGCTCTTCAACAATCGCCTCGTCACCCAGGACGGTCTCCCCTCCCAAGTGGCACGTCCAGGTACGGCGAGTACAAGGCTGCTCAGAAATGAGGTTCGTTGCCCTCCACCTGAACGTGCACCGTATCTGGATCCTCGCCAGAGCGCGGAAAGTCAGCATCCGGGAGAGGTCAAGCCAGATGGTCAAGCCTCATAGTTCTGTAGTGGTACTCCAGAAGTGCAGGCCCTGCTCGCATGGCCGGCCCAAGCGATTGAGCATTAGGTCAGGATGAAATCGCTCCGATACAGTCCATTTAATCAAGGTTAATATCTTACAGCAGGACTGATGGTATCATTGTTAGGATATTGTCCTGCAGTAGGCAGTGTGACAGCCAGTTACTTGAGGCCAGAATGGGCCAGGAACAATTTGAGGCGGCACGGAACCTTGGCTTCGAAATCAGGAACCCGCAGCGTTTTGCCGAGAACATGGCACGGCTGGGCGAGGAAGCGGGCAAGGCGGCTGCAATCTTTCTGCAGCCCCATGCAGTCAACCCGGCGCATTTCGCCCTCTATGATGATCTCGCTCCGGCCCTCAGAACACTGGCTCAACTCCAGCGAGCCTGGATGCAGCAGCCCTACAAAGTCTTGGACGCCCAGGTTGCGCTCTGGAGCAACTGTTTTGACTTGTGGCATTCCTCGATGCGCCGGCTCATGGGACTGGAGACCGGGGAATCAAGGCCACTTGCCGTCTCGCTTCCGGAAGATCCCCGGTTTCAGCATCCCGCCTGGTCAGAGAACCCCTACTTTGACTTGCTGAAGCAATCTTACCTGATCACCTCGCATTGGGCCGAATCCCTGGTCAATACGGTTGACGATCTCGATCCACACACCCGGAACAAAGCCAAGTTCTATATGACGCAGCTCGTCAATGCAGTCGCCCCATCGAATTGGGTGTTCACGAACCCGGAGCTGCTCCACGAGACCTTCGCGTCCGATGGAGAGAACTTGGTGCGAGGCATGCAGCTCCTCGCCGAAGACATCGAGCGCGGGAGCGGTCGCCTCAAAATCCGGCACACCGATGCGACCAAGTTCGAGGTCGGCAAGAACTTGGCGATCACCCCTGGCAAGGTCATCTACCAGAATGCTGTGATGGAACTCATCCAGTACGAGGCCGCAACGGAGCGAGTCCTGAAGCGTCCGCTCCTGATCGTGCCGCCCTGGATCAACAAGTACTACATCCTCGATCTCAGCCCTGAGAAGTCGTTTGTCAAATGGGCGGTGGACCAGGGCCAGACGGTTTTCATGATCTCCTGGGTGAATCCCGGCAAGGAACTCGCCAACAAGTCCTTTGAGGACTACATGCACGAGGGCATTCTGGAGGCGCTGGGCACGGTCCGGCAAGCTACCGGCGAGCGGGCGATCCATGCACTCGGCTACTGCGTCGGCGGAACCCTGCTTGCAGCCACGTTGGCCTATTTGGCAGCGAAACGGGACAACCAAGTCAAGAGTGCCACCTTCCTTACCACCCAGGTGGACTTCAGCCATGCCGGTGATTTGAAAGTCTTCATGGATGAAGATCAGGTTGTCGCCATCGAGAGGGACATGGCCCGGCACGGATACTTCGACGGTCACAAGATGGCGGCCGCCTTCAATCTGCTGCGCTCGAACGACCTGATCTGGCCGTACGTCGTCGACGTTTACATGAAAGGCAAGACTCCGCTGCCTTTGGATCTGCTGTACTGGAACTCGGATTCGACGCGTATCCCTGCAGCCAACCACCGCTTCTATCTGCGACACTGCTACATCAACAATGATCTCTCGCAGAGGCGCATCCAGATGGGAGGCGTCACCCTTGATCTCTCGAAGGTGACGATACCGATCTACCACTTGGCGGCTCGGGAGGACCATATCGCACCAGCGCGGTCGGTTTTCTTGGGTGCGCAGTTCCTTGGTGGTCCTGTCCGGTTCGTCGTTGCCGGCTCGGGTCATATCGCCGGGGTTGTGAACCCGCCGGCACGCAACCGGTATCAACACTGGACTGGTGAACCACCTGCGGGAGAACTCGAGACTTGGCTCGAAGCCGCGCAGGAGCATCCGGGCTCCTGGTGGCCCGACTGGCAGTCCTGGAGCGAGGCGCAGGACAGGAGGCTCGTCCCGGCCCGGGGAATCGGCGGGGGCAAGCTCACCCCCCTCGAGGATGCTCCGGGCAGTTATGTCCGGGTGAAGAGCTGAGCACAGGGGAACAGGCCATCGCAGCTGATGCTATCGGCTTCCTAGCGCATCGTGCGAAACCGAAGATCTGCGCAAACGCTGCGCTCCTCCAAAGAAGGAGCATCGGACGAGAAAAGTGCAAATCCACTTTTCTCGTCCGATGCTAGTCCGAACTGCCGTTGGCTCGTCCCGATTGCCACTGAGCTTTCTTCAAGGACTCGGCCCGCATGCTCCCAAGGCATCGTTCGAGAGCCGCAAATGTGCGATGCCATAGGGCCGAACGCCGGTGAACAAGCGAAACCACGACCAGAGAATATCGTAGGGCCAACCCAGCCGCTCCATTACCGGGTAGGTGTCAATCACGCGCCAGCGCGGCTCGCCGAGCGAAAGCTCCTCTGAGCCCGCCAGACCCCATTTGAACTCGGCGCCGAGCCGACACAGGGATGCGTTCAGCCAAGCCTGCCCTACCATCTGGGCACAATAATAGTCGTAGGCAAACTCGGCCGGGCCACCCCTTTGCACCTCTGCGAGATCTCGCGCCAACTGGAGAACCTGAGCGCGCTCGAGATACATCAGGAGACCCTCGGCCACGACAAAGGTCGGGCCTTGCAGAGATCCAAGTCTGGAGGTCCAGCCTACTTCGGTGACCGAGGCGATCACGAGGTGCCTGCGCGGATGGGGCGGGAAGAGAGTGCGTCGCAGCTCCGCGACCTCGGGGAGATCGACATCCACCCAGCGGAGCCGACCGTTATCAAGCCGCTCGAACTGGGTCGACAGGCCAGACCCGAGGCTAAGCACTTGAGCGTCGGGGTGATGCTTGAGAAAGTCGCGCAAGAGTTGATCCAAGACCAGACTGCGCTCGACTAAGCCGCGCAGCATCTCTCGATCAGCTTCGAACGGAGTGAGATCGCAAGCGAGGCGCGCGGCGATTGCTTCGGCAGCCGGATCAGCAAAGCCTCGGCTGGGAAAGAGTCGGCGGGCGAGCGCGCGTGCAGCAAAGGGAATGAGCAAGGTCTGCTCGACGCAGCCCAGACCCGCAACAGGGCATCCGGCGTTCAGGCGGACAGTCAACGCTGCGCTCGCTCTCGCAATAACAGTGAGGCCCAGGTCTGAGAAAACCTCGCTGTCTCGGCGAATCCCTGTCTGGTATTCGCGCAATCCTGGAAACTTAGATACTGCACTGGCATTGCTTCGGCCCTTGCCGAGCGAGGCAGGCACGCGTGTCGTCCTCGCCGCCTGAACGTGAGGTCCCGGGACCATCGGCGATGAGGTCCACCGGATTGAGAGTGCGGCCCACCCGGTTCCGAGACGCCCATCAGAGCAGTCCGCCCCGGATCTCCGCGACATCGCCCGGCGAATGATGCCGACAACGCGATTGTCCCTCTTGAAAGAACGGCAAGCGCCCGACCCGGATATATTTCCGCCAGCTCGGAGACACGGGCGCCTGCTCGTGAGCCATGGTACGCTGATTACCTTGCCCCTACAATCCGCCGGTGACCGCGTACGTAGCCGGGTCCTCCATAGCTACCATAGGCCAGGAGAGGAAGTCCTCCGGGACCAGGGACTTCGATATTCCAGTTGACGTACATGCCTTCTCCTTCGTGAGCGCCGCAAAGACTCGTCGGCTCCTGGATTGGAGCAAGCAGAAGTAAGCGGACAAGGGCCGTTCGCCATCGCTTCCCTGAACTCGGCAGGCGATCCGGGCAATTCTCAGTGAGAATGGCTGAACCGACCCTGGATTTGAGGTATCGTCATGCCACTGGCGCAGCCGGACCGACAGCTCGAAGGTGCTGCCTGGCAGGTAATCTCCGATTGTGGAGGTGGCAATGACGACAGTCGAGCGCGAGGTCGCACAGCACTACTGCCACGGATCACTGGCAGCAGCGATCCTGACCGGCCTCGAAGCCATGGGCCGAGACCGCTCCAACATCACACCGGAGGACCTTGCCGGGATAGACGAGTTCCACATCGGTGGCCATGAGGCCACGGCTGATATCGCGGAGCGGCTTGATCTCGCGGCAGGCGGAACTGTCCTCGACATCGGCTCCGGGATCGGCGGAGCCGCACGGTTCTTTGCCCGACGATACGGTTGCCGTGCCGTTGGCATCGACCTCACACCGGAATCCGTCGAGGTCGCCACGTCGTTGACGCAGCTTGTGGGCCTGTCCAATCAGGTGGAGTTCCGCATAGCCAGTGCCCTTGACCTGCCCTTCGCCGACGAGAGCTTCGACCGGGCAACCCTGCTGCACGTAGGCATGAACATTCCCGACAAGCAGCGCCTCTGTGCGGGCGTCCACCGGGTCCTCAAGCCGGAAGGAATGTTCGCAATCTATGATGTGATGCAGATTGGAGATGGGGAGATCACCTTTCCCGTCCCTTGGGCCGCGCACAAGGCGACCTCGTTTCTTGAGAAGCCGGAAACCTACCAGAGAGCGTTGCTGGAGGCTGGGTTCAAGATCGTTTTCGAGCGCACGCGGCGAGACTTCGCTATCGAGTTCTTCAAGCGGATGCGGGCCCGGATTGCCGAAAGCGGCCCGCCTCCGCTGGGGCTCCATGTCCTCATGGGGCAGGACGCTCCTGCGAAAATGGCGAACATGCTTGCTAACCTGGAACAGGGACTGATTGCGCCGGTCGAGATGATCTGCCGCCGTCCCTGAACCGCTCTATGCAAGGGGCAAGTCATGATAGTTGAAACGCGCTACGCCAGAAGCGGCGATCTTCGCATCGCTTATCAGGTAATCGGCAAGGGTCCGCTCGATCTGGTCTTCGTCCCAGGCTTTATCTCCAATCTTGATCATTACTGGGACGAACCAACCCTGGCGCACTTCCTCTCCCGCCTGAGTTCGTTCAGCCGCCTGATCCTGTTCGACAAGCGTGAAACCGGCCTCTCCGACCGCTTCGGAAACCTGCCGACCCTCGAGGAGCGTATGGACGATGTGCGCGCCGTCATGGATGCGGTGGGGAGCACGCGGGCTGCCCTCTTTGGCATCTCGGAGGGAGGCGCAATGAGCACGCTCTTTGCCGCAACCTACCCTGAGCGCACGCAAGCGCTGGTGCTCTATGGAGCTTACGGCCACTTCCCGTCCTGGGTGCTGCCGCCCGAGAAGTTCACAGCCTTTCTTGAAATGATCGAGCGGGACTGGGGAACCGGCGCAAGCCTGAAAGCCTTTGCGCCCAGCAAGCTGTCTGACGAGCGCTTCAAGCGCTGGTGGGCACGTTTCGAGCGGCTCGGGGCCAGCCCGTCCGCCGTGCTTGCGCTCATGCGAATGAACAACGAGATCGACGTTCGTCACATCCTTCCGGCGATCCGCGTACCGACCCTTGTCCTGCATCGCACCAGTGATCCGAGGGTCAGCGTGGACGCAGGCCGTTACCTCGGGACTGTCATTCCCGGCGCAAAGTACGTTGAGCTCCCCGGCTCCGATCACGTGGCTTGGGTGGGCGACGTTGATCGTCTGGCCGACGAGATCGAAGAATTCCTGACAGGTGCACGAGCCACTCTCGAACCTGACCGGGTTCTTGCGACCGTCCTGTTCACCGATATCGTGGACTCCACGAAGAGAGCCGTGGAGCTTGGTGACCGGCGCTGGCAGGGGTTGCTGGAGCAGCACGATCAGCTTGTTCGGGAGGAGCTTGCTCGCTATCGGGGGTGTGAGGTCAAGACCCTCGGCGACGGCTTTCTCGCAACATTCGACGGTCCCGCCCGAGCGGTAAGATGCGCCACGGCGATTGCCGAAGCCGTGAGGACGCTGGGCCTGGAGGTCCGCTGCGGCGTCCATACGGGCGAGATCGAGATAAAGGGCGAGGACATCGGCGGCATTGCGGTTCACATCGCAGCCCGTATCGCTGCGCTGGCAGAGGCTGGGCAGGTGCTGGTCTCGCGAACGGTGCGCGATCTGGTGGCAGGGTCCAATCTGCGCCTGGAGGATCGAGGCGCTTATACTCTCAAGGGCCTGAGCGAGAGCATGCCTCTGTTCGCGGTCGTAACCAGCCAGAGGACCTGAGCCGGTCCACCGGCAAAAAAGGCGCGGGAGAGTGGGTTCCCTGAGAAGAAGCGACCATAATCGGATTGATGGCGAGTAGAATCCGAAGGCCCTCTAACCTCTGCCCTGATGGTGTTCGGCATCGGAGGGCTGGTCGGCAAGCCTCTTGATCTCGAAGACCGCAGCAGCGAGGAAGGCAGAAAACACGGAGAACATCGTCAGGGTTGCGAGCATCCCTTCCTGCACTCCGGGATTCATCCCGACCAACGGGATCATCAACAGGATCGGAATGCCAATGGTGATTGCGGCAAGAAGGTAAATCGGATTGGACGGCTCGTCGGAAGTGCGAGCCTGGCGCACCGGGATGTCCTGTACCGAAGCCTTGAACTTGGCTGAGGCATCCAGCAGGCGCGGAGACCTCACTCCTACGGCTTGTTGCTTCATGGTGGCAATCCCTTGGATCTGCGACCACAGAATTGTGTCGGGCAAGCCCAAGCTTCGCAAGCGGATCAACCCAACCACAGGTGAAGCAAAAGGGGTATTTTCTTCTCAGTCTTCTGCGCCTTTGGCCGGCATCGTCACGTCAACGGGCATTCGGCCGAATTCCGGAGGCGAAGAGATTGGTTTCAGGCGACACGCACCACAGAGATAATGTCCGCCCATGCCTCGAAGGCTGCCCTGCGGGCTTGGCGACAGGGAGTGGCGGTCATGCGCTGACGCCGCGGGTGAGACAGGTTGCTGATCGTGTCATGGATCGAGAGAAAGCGCTGCGCCTGTCGCGCTGACTTGAAGCGCTTCATCTGGCGTTCGCGTCGGCGGGCAAGGCTGGGTGCTATGGGACGACCGTGTCATCGCCGGAGACACGGCCAAAGTCGTGATCGCTGAACAGCATAGGATCGGCGTCTGGTTCGAATCCACGTCTCTTAACCCAGACATAACTTCCATCGGCTTCTCTATTGGCCGGACCTATCGCCTGAATAACTGCAGAGAGGCTTGCAACCGATGAAGCTGTACCGCCTCAACGTCACAGCCGACGGAGAGCCAACCGCGATCTTCGCCTTGGCCAAGGATGTCGACAGCCTTCTCCATACCCTTGAGTATGAGGACCAGGGCGATGCGGATGAGGAGAGCCTTTTGCCTTACTTCGATGGGGACAAGAAGCCTCGGATGATCAGAAGCCTCGATGAGGTTCCGGAGGACTTCCTGGATTTCATCTGCCTGGGCGACAATCCAGACGGATATACAGTGGCCGAGTTCCTCGAACAGGAGACTTGAAGGTCGCAGAGCTCTGTGATTGGGGCCAGATGCTGTCCCTCATGAGACTTTGGACCGACGGCCATCAGTGCCCGGTCGTAGCGTGCGGAGCCGCCACTGGCTTCGACTCGGGTGAGCCGCGCTCGCGCAGATAGATGCCGAGCACCAGAAGCACTCCGATCGACAGGAATTCGCTCTGCCAGTTCTGGAAGCTCTCGTACCAGAACTCCGGATCACCCAACATCTTGACCATGGTTTGGGTGGGCTGTTGGTGCTGGAGTGCCTCCTCGTTCGCCCGCCGTGTGCTACCCGCCAAGTGCAACCAGAAGGACAGAAGAAACAGCGCCACCAAGGCGATGCTGAGCGAATGGGAGTAGAGCTTCAAGACCAGCCCGCCGCGGTGAACGGGCCAGGGTGCGTCTGGATCGTGACGGTGCTTTTCCGGCGCTTCTTCTTCGGGGTTGTCCTCGTCGGGCTTCTTGGACTCGGACGAGCCCTTCTGGAACAGGAAGATAGTCAACACAACGTAGGCCGCCATCTGGAGGAACTCGCTTTCCCAGTTTTCGAACACCGCCGAGATAAAGTGGCCGGTCGTCAGGTACGCGAGAAAGCCGATCTCCGGCAGATCATGCAGGCGAAGCTCCTCGACATTCGCCCTCCAGCCTACGACTGCTTGGCCAATAAGAGAGATCAGGAACAGCAGAAACAATGTCACTGACAACCCGTTGTCCCGCAGGAACTGCCGCATCGACCTGACCTCACAACCAAACTGCTACGGTTCGGTAACGCCGGATGGACTTTCTTGGTTTCGGTCGAAACCAGATGCCGCGCATCACTGTGGCAGAGACAGCCTGGGCGAACTTGGTTGGCCTCCATCGACGACGGGCGTGCATCAGCGTTTTAGTTGCCGGCCGGCCCTCGTAGGGATCTAATCATGTCCCAAACCACCCGTCGTCATGCACTTTTTCTCGGCGGCGCACTCATGGGCCATCGGGTGAACAGCCGATGGACCAACGTGCTCGGCTGGATCACGGTGACCGCGATCCTTTCTGCAGGCATTCGGCTGGTGGCTACCTGGTTCATCGAGGTTAGCTGGCTGGTTCTGTCAGCCCACGTCACCTGCGCAGGGGGTAGATACCTACCTCCTGCCGATCAACTTAAGGTCTGCTCCGGGTCAAAGGCGGAAATCCCTCTGGCCATTCGAACGTCCGCCTCCCGCTTACAAGCTGACCAAAATGCAAGGTCTGGAACGTGCCGGGAGGCGACCTTCGTGCCGACTGCTGGGATCGCAGCCGTGCCAGGCATAGGACGCACACGCAAAGTCCAAGCATTTGGCATGAAGCGCACCAGCCGCACCAATCCGCCGGTTCCTGCTACTGCAACACCCTTTTGGCCGGGAGCTCGATGGTGCATTGGAGCCCGCCCGGCTTGAAGGTCAGCATCGTTGTTCCCCTGAGCTGGTACGGCAAGGTCTGCGTCAGAAGCTCGGTCCCAAAGCCGCTGCGCCGGGGTGAGAGCGAGAGCTCCGGCACCCCCGCCTCCGTCCATTCGATCCTCAGCCTTCGGTCGCCGTCCTGGTCCTCCAGGCGCCAGGTTACCGTCACGTCCCCGTTGGGGCTCGCCAGCGCCCCATACTTGACCGCATTGGTCGCCAGCTCATGGATCGCCAAGCCCAAGGTCTCGGCCGCCTTGGGCTGGAGACGAAGGTCCGGGCCCGACAGGCTGAACTGCTCGCCCTCTTGGGCCGCAAAGGAGAGCAACTCCTCCGCGACCAGGGACGCCAGAGCGATCCCGGCGGTGGGATCCCGCGTCACCGCCGCCTGCACCCGGGCAAGGGCACCAAGCCGGCCGTCGAAATGCATCGCGTAGTCCTCGATCGTCTCGCTTGTCTCCGCCGTCTGGTGCGCGATGGAGCGGATGACCGCGAGGGTGTTCCGGACGCGATGCTGCAACTCGGCCAGCAGCACCTTCTGGTGCTCCTCGGCCTTCTTGCGCTGGGTCATGTCGACCAGCATGTTGACGGCTCCGATCACCGCCCCGGAAGCGTCATGCAGCGGAGTCGGAGAGGCCAGAAAAGGAACCCGTGTGCCATCGGGACGCTCGGCGATGGCCTCCCCGTCATGGATGGCCCGGTCCTCCTTCAGCGCGACGGCCATGGGGCACTCATCGTGCGGCATTGGCCGCCCATCCGGCCAGAACAGGCGCCAGGAGCCGCACCATTCACTCTTTCCGAGCTCTGGGCGGCACCCCCACAGGTCAACGGCGGCCTGGTTGTAGAAGGTGATCCGCCCCGCGGCATCGGTGGTGTACACAGCGGCCGGCAAAACTTCAAGGATGGGCAAAAGCGGGTGTCCGCCCGCGATCCTTTCCAGCTCGCGGATCCTTGGAAAGCGCCGAGAACCGTCATCGGTAACGGTTAAATGTGGTCTGTCACTCGACATTGAAGCAAGGGTCCAACTTGGCCTGCGGATGGTCCGACGTGACGTCCCGGAACCGGACGCGGGCAATCCCGGCAAGGATATCAAAACTCACAACAGCAAGGAGGGCGAAATCTACTCCCGATTGCACGCCGACATTATCAACCGAAGACAGCTTTTCCTTGGAAGCCAAACGTTTGCGTAAGCCTCTAATCTCATGGTCGGCGGTGCGGTCAGGAGGTAGACCGTCCAGCCTTCCCCGTCGAATCCAACAGCACGGCCGCAGAACCTGTGCTACTGTGGGCGCGACCGCTGCTAGCTTACTCCTGCCGGAAGCCCCTGACGAGGCATAGATTAGGGGAGAGGGATGACCGCTCCACCCCGTGGCGCTCTGGCGAACCGCCGGGTGCTGATTGCCGAGGATGAGTATTTCATCGCCCGCGACATCGCCCGGGCGCTGCACGCGCTCGGAGCGGAGGTGGTCGGGCCGGTGGCGTCCCGGGATGAGGTGCAGGCGATCCTGGCCACGGGCGAGCGCCTCGATGCCGCCATTCTCGACATCAACCTGAACGGCGAGATGGTCTTCCCGGTGATGGAGGCTCTCGCAGCCCGTGGCATCCCGGTTGTGTTCGCCACCGGCTATGACGAGACCGCCGTGCCGGATCGGTACCAGGACATCCCACGATGGCAGAAGCCGTTCGACCCTCAGGCCCTGGTTCAGGTCCTGCCGGACCTCGTGCGAGACCCATAGGCCCGAGGCAACATGGCCCCTTGAAGGTCGCCTCCGGGTCAGAGACTGAATTTCCAAGCGCTCCATGAAGGTCCGTTTATTGCGCAGAAAGCGGACTAAGGCATTCCTTCCGAGAAGTGCCAGGAGCTGACCTTCGTTCACGAAATCGATCCTTCGAGACACTACAAAGATCTCAGCCGTCTGTGACACGACGGCTGAGGACAAGGTAAGCCGCAGCTGTCCAGGAGAATGTGTTACCTCCCAATCCTTCACCCGTGGTCGGATCGAAATATTCGCAGAACCCGGCCTGCTCGATAGCCCATACGGTCCCCCGTTCAAGGCTACCGGCGAGTTCGTTCATGGCATTGGCACGAAGGCCATCGGCCATGAGCCAGTTGATCACCGCCCAAACCGGACCGCGCCAATAGCGCTTCGGCTCAAAAGCCGGGGAGAAGGGCGCCGTGGACGGCAGGCTTACCACCATGCCGTCACACCATCGCGCGATCTCCGCCGCCACAGCGGCTCTTTGCTGACCATCAAGGGTGACCGCCACAAGGGGGATGAAGCCTGCTTGCGTGGGCGCTTCAATATCCTCGCCCGAGACAAGGTCGAGCGACACGAAGCGCCGGAGAGAATCCCGCCAGCGGCGCCCCAGCCCTTCCGTGAGGAGGCGATGCATCTCCGATAATTCGGCGACTTCATCCTGCGCCCCAAGCACAGCCGCGAGCCGGATGAGATCCGCCGTCGCCCGCGCCAGGATTCCCGTCATCTGCACGTCGGCAACCTTGAAGGGAGCCGAGGCCCATTGCTTCTCCGGGTTCCAGCCGCAATCGCGGTATGTGTCGACCAGATGAATGAAGCGCTGGTAGTCCACGTCTCGCGGCCGCATGGCCGCATCGACATGGCCTGTATCCTTGCGTCGGATCTGCGTCGTCGTGGTTGTGGGCACGCGAGCGAGCGCCTCGTCCCAGGCCGGAGAATTGTCGCTGCCGCTCTCCCATGGGTGAAGAATGGCGACGAGGCCCCTCCTCTCGGGATCGCGCGCCTTCATCCACCAGCGATGGGAACGCAGGGCCGCCGCGAACAAGGGACGTGTTCTCTCAAGTGCATCCTGCCGCCCTGCAGCGACGGCAGCATCGTGAATAAAACGGAGCGCCATGCCGAAGACCGGCGGCTGGGTAATGCCGGAGGTCGGAATCCTGTGGCGGGTGCCCCATACATCAGCACCTGGAAAATAGGTGTCGCTCGGCGCATGGAAGACGATGTGAGGAATCATTCCGTCTTCCCACTGACCTTCGATGAGCCGTTCCAACTCGCGATAGGCGCGGTCGATGTCGAAGGTGGCGAAGCCCATGGCCACGAAAGCCGAGTCCCAGTTCCACTGGAAGGGATAGAGCCTGTCGGTGGGCACCGTGTAGCCACCCCGGTCGTTGCGGGCCAGGATCGCGCGCGCGTCGTCATGCCGGTCGAGCTTGATATCGTCACTCATCATGCGTCCTCAGGTTCGGGCAATAGCGCGCCCGGTAGCGGCATCGATCCATGTCAGGCGTGAAGGATCCACGGTCAAGCCGACGCGCTCGCCGGCCTGAACTCTGGCGGTTGGTGGCGTCACGATGCGGGCGAGCTGACCCTCGATCGCTCCCGTCAGCAGAAGGTGCGAGCCCATGGGTTCCACAACCCGAACATCGAACGGAATGCCGGATCCATCTGCCGACAGGGCGGCATCTTCGCCCCGGAGCCCCAGATCGATCTCCGCGTCGCGGACGGGAGCAGGCAGGCTGGCGGAGCCAACGCGGATCTGCCCGCCGGAGGCTTTCACCTTGATGAAGTTCATCGGCGGGTTGCCGATGAAGCCGCCGACGAAACGTGTAGCGGGCGTGGCATAGACCTCGAGAGGTGTGCCGATCTGGTCGATTCGCCCGCCATACATGACGGCGATGCGATCAGCCAAGCCCATCGCTTCGGTCTGATCGTGCGTGACATAGATCGTGGTGGTGCCGGCCTCCCGCAGAACCGCCTTCAGCTCGGTGCGCATTTCGAGCCGAAGCAACGCATCGAGGTTCGACAAGGGCTCATCCATCAGAAGCACGGCGGGCTGCACGGCCAAGGCGCGGGCCACTGCCACGCGCTGACGCTGACCGCCTGACAGTTTGGCCGGATAACGATCAAGATACTGATCGATGTGCAGAAGCGCCGCTGCACGGTCCACCTGCCGCTTCACCTCCACCTGCCCGACCTTCTGCATCCGCAAGCCGAAGGCGATGTTCTCGAAGACGGTCATGTGTGGAAAGACGGCATAGTTCTGGAACACCATGGCGAGCCCGCGCTCACGCGGCGCAAGCCCGCTCACATCGCGCCCGCCGATCACGACGCGCCCGGAGCTCTGCGTTTCGAGCCCGGCGATGATGCGCAAAAGCGTGGTCTTGCCACAGCCAGAGGGTCCCAGCAGAGCGACGAATTCGCCGTCGCCGACGGAGAGGGAAACCTCCTTGAGCGCCTGGAAATCTCCGAAGCTTTTGGCAACCCGATCGATGACAATATCGGCCATCGTGATCTCCGCTATTTGCTCGCGATGCCCCAGACCGCGAACAGGTACCGCCTGACCGCGAAGATGAAGAGCACGGATGGAATGATGAGGATGAAGCCGCCTGCGAAGCGGTAATGCAGCGGGCTCTCGGAGAGAACCTTCAGGAGGTAGGCCGTCAGCGTCCGCTCGCGCACGGTGAGGATCGACGCGGCGAAGACCTCATTCCACGAAATCACGAAGGCGAAGATCGCGGTCGCCGCAAGTCCCGGCAGAGCGAGCGGCAGCACGACCTTCATGAAGGCCTGGAGCCGGGTACAGCCGAACACCCAGGCGGCCTCCTCATATTCGCGCGGAATGCCCATGAACAAGCTCTGCGTGACGAGAACCGCGAAGGGCAGAGCCAGCACCGTGTGGATCAGCGAAACGCCGAAAGGAGTGTCGTACAGGCCGAACCGGATGAACGACACGGTCAGCGGCAGCGCCAGGATCGCGAGCGGAAAGGCCCGCGTGAGCAGCACCATCAGGCGAAACGCCGTCTGTCCGCGAAAGGCATAGCGCGCAAGAGCGTACCCAGCGGGCGCGCCGAGAAGAACGGAGAACAGCACGGTGAGTCCTGCAGCGATCAGTGAATTGATGAGCGCGCTGAACACGCCCTCAATCCCGAGAAACTGCATCATGGGCGCAACCGATACGTCAGTGGGCCAGATGGACTTGGGCCACCGAAAGACGCCGAGCCGTCCGCCGAACGCGCCGAGCGCCACGAAATAGATCGGCAGCAGGACCCAGATGAGCAGAACCACGATCCCCGTCCAGAGCAGGAATCGGCGCGCACTTGGCACCGCGATGCCGCTCGTGGGGGCAGGACGGGGCGTGGTTATGCCAGTGGCCGTCATGGCTGCTGCTCCGGACGTACGCGCAGGATACTCAGGTAAAGCGCGGTGGCGGCGAGCGAGATCGCCATGATGAGAACGGCGTAAGCCGCTGCGACACCGTAGTTCTGGTTGATGTTCTGCCAAGTGTAGGCTTCCCCGGCGAGTACGGGGAAGTTGGTTCCGCCGAGGGCATACACGACGGCAAAGACTTCAAAGGCAAGCACCGTGCGCAGGATCAGAGCCGACTGCAGGCTCGGCTTCAACAGCGGAAGCGTGATTTTCCTGAAGCGGGTCCAGGGCCTCGCGCCGAAGATTTCGGCAGCTTCGGCGAATTCCTTCGGGATGAGCTGGATGCCCGCCACCACAATGACGAGCACGATGGCTGTGGCTCGCCATAGTTCGGCCAGCACGATGCCGATGAACAGCGCGACCGGCGTTTCCTGAGTGAGCCAGCCGGTGGGCCCAGGAATGAGGCCGAGCCCATAGAGTGCGGAATTGAGGTAGCCTGTGTTCTGCAGGATGGCGAGCCAGGCGAGGCCCGCCGCGAGATCCGAGATGCCGAGCGGGATGGTGAGCACCCAGAGCACGAGATCGCGTCCGCGCTCGATCTTTGTCAGCATCACGGCCATGAGGAGTGCGAGCGCCACCTGCAGCGGCACGACAATGGCGGTGAGCAGGAAGGTGTTGCGGATCGCGAGCGAGAAGTTGAGGTCACCCGCCATGCGGGCGTAGTTGGCGAGCCCTACGCCCTCCTCCGACGAGAAGGAGAGCCAGATCGTCTGCACCAGCGGCACGATGAAGAAGGCGGCAAGGAACAACACCGCCGGAGCGATGAGTGCATATGGGATCCAGGAGGCGCGCGAGGTCATGACGGTTCCCATCGGGCAGGATGGATCCCGGCGGGTGGCCCCCGCCGGGCTTGAGGCAACGTCAATCGACGATGCAGGCCCCCTGGCTTGGCTTGTCGGGGGCCCAGCAAGGCGCGCCGGTTTGCTTCATCAGGGTGTCGAGCACCTTGGCCTGGTCCTCAAGAACGGCCTTCACCGGCTCATTGCGCTGAACGATGCGCTGGAACGTGTCCATATAGACCTTGTTAAATTCACCGCCCTTGGCGCCGAGCCCCACCGGCAGCAGGGAAACCACTGCGTCCTTGGCATTCTGTGTCGCGCTCACGGCGCTGGACAGCAGCTTCACACCTGGGCTCAGATCCGCAGGCAACTCGGCCTTGACGACCGGGAAGAAGCCCACCTCCTGCGCGGTCTTGATTTGCGTCTCGGGCTTGGTGAGATGCTGGATCACGGCTACTGCGCCGTCATGATTGGGCGCGTCCTTCGGGATCGCAAGGCCGGCGATTACCGGCATGTAGCCGCGCCCTTTCGGGCCTGCGGGCGCCGGGAAGGTTACGAACTGATCGGGCTGAGCCTCCAGCGCTTCCTTGACACGGGCCACGTGATCCCATGCGATCCAGATCTCACCCCCGAGAAGCGGCTCCTGCATGAAGTTGTAGCTGGTGGAGTTGGGGCTTGAGACCGTCCACAACTGCTTCATCATGTTCCAACCCGCTTCGGCGTCGGCGGACTTGAACGGCGTCACCACGCCGCCCGTGAACGATGGGTAGAAGTAGCCTTGGAAAAAGCGCGCCATCAGGCCCGTCGGTCCGGCGGGCCAACCGAGACGGCGCTGTCCCGTGCGGTCGGCGATGGCCTTGGCCCATTGCTGCAATTGCTCATAGGTGAGCGCATTGATGTCGGCGCCGGCCGGCAGATATTGAAGCGCCTGCTTGTTGGCGACCATGATATAGGTCGCCTGCATCCACGGGATGTATTGTTGCTTGTCCGTGCCGAGCTTGCCGAGTTGCATGAGGTTGGCCGGTATGCCGAGATTGCTCACCTTGGCCGCCACATCTTCGATGGGCTGGAGATCGTCCGGAACGTGGGGCTGAAGCTCCCCATGGAGAGCGCCGACAAGGCTGATCGTGCGCTTTCCCGCCTGCGTTTCTGCTTTCAGGCGCACGGCGAAGGCGGGCGGCTCGTCCACCACATAGGTCACCTTGCCGGGAACGCCTTTCAGCAAAACCTCGCGGACTTTGGTGGCTTCCTCGATGGGCCGGAGCTGAGTTGAGTAGAAGATCGTGTCCTGCGCCTTCGCGGCTGTCAGGCTCCCAAATACAACGGCTGCCACGGCAACTGCTCTCAACGTCGCGCTCTGCATTGCCCATTCCCTCCATAGGCTCATATTGCTCAACCGTCCTGCCCGGACCTCAACGCGGACGACCCAACCCATCTCCACGCAACGTGCGGAGACCGGCTGCTTTTACTCAAGGTAGGGTAGTCGAGAGCGGGGTCTACTCATCGGCATCGGGCTGGCGCTATGTGCTGGAGGTCGCTTTTGGGTCAGGCACTGCCCTTCAGCGCGGCTGTGTAAGGGTCCGCTCGTCCCGCAAACGGGGACGTTCGGCTTACTTCCGCTCAGTGTCATGAGCCGACCTCTCGGAGTTCTCCACTCAAGCGGCTATTTGACCTCTGAGGATTTGCGCGTGAACTCCATGAAACACAGTCTTGAAGCCGCTCCTGTCGGACTTGCTCAGGTGAGGTGGTGCCGTTCACGAAGGAGGGATCGCGCGGGCAGATGGTAAAGCTAGGTGCTCGGTGGTACATTGGCAGGGTCGCAGATTGAGCCAGACGGCCCGTCGGCCGAGCCCTTGTAGATCGGGCCGCCGCGCCAGCGCTCCCGAGTACGCCTGCCGTCCAGCATAACCGGCTTAGCTCTTCGCAAGCGGGTTCGAAACCGCACAGCCTTGCAGGAGATCGATCCGATGACCAAAACTGTCACCGCCCTCTTCCATAACGAGCAGCACGCAACAAGCGCCGCAAACCGCCTGGAGCAGGCTGGCATCCCAAGAGATGGAATCGACATCTGGTCGACCCCGCACAATCTGGCTCCCCTCTTGGAAGATGAGGGCGTGTCGCGAGCCGATGCGCATGCCTATGCCGAGGGTGTGCGCCGCGGTGGTTCCCTGGTCATCGTGAAATGTGACGGCGAGATCGACGAGGTCGTCAGCATCCTGGACCAAGAGGGCGTGCTGGACCTCGAGGAGCAGCAGGCCCTCTGGCGCTCCGAAGGATGGCAGGAAGCCGCAGGGCCGGCTGGCAGTCTCACAGGATCCGCCAATCCTGCCCAGGGCGGCACAGGAGAGGGACACGATCTCACCGGCTCCCCGGACATGACCCGGGCCAGAACCGACATGGACACCAGTGGCCGGCCGGATGAGGTAGGCCCCGATCGGGTTCGCATTCAAATCCGCAAGGCGGAGCACCCGGTGCAGAAGTAGCTGCACCTGCGCGACAAGCGTCGAAGTCGAAAGGAACGTCCACGGCATCGGCGGACAGGCCATGATGGATTGAGCACCTTCCCTGAGGCAACGTCAGATTCACACTCCCGGGCTCCGTCACTGGCCGGCCATCGTCGGCCAGACATCACATCCCTTTGCGCCATTGCCGAAGGTCTCGAATGGGTCAGACTCGGAAACTCCCCTACCGGTCAGGAACGTCTGCTTCTCCGCCCTAAAGGAGACATTCGGTGCAGGTCCGAGAAGTGCCACTTGCGGACATTACCTTTTCCTTATGAGTTATTGGAACTGAGCTCTATCGAGCCCACGCCTCGTCTCTGCGGCTCGCTCCACACGGGTGAATGATCTCCTGATCGGTTGCGAGGCTCTTCCATGCGCAGGTCAGGCTGCTAGAGCCTCGCACGTGAAAAGTGGAATGCACTTTTGGGATCGATCCGATGCTCATTCTTGAGAGCAGCGCATCGTTCGGGGCGGAACCGGAGGTCCGCTTAAGCGACCCGAAGGGCCACGGCAGTGAAGACCGGGTCCACTTCTGAAGCACGATGCTCTAGAAGCGGTTCGCTCGATAAGGATAAGGATCGATTGTCGGTTTCCTGGTTGCGACCAGGTCAGAGACCAGCAGGCCCGTTGTTGAGCCGCCGATCAGCCCTGTCTGGCCGTGGCCGAAAGCAAGCACAACGTTCCTGTGCCGAGGCGAAGGTCCAATAACCGGAAGGGAATCGGGTGTCGCTGGGCGGTGCCCCATCCAAACGGAGATCGGTTCGCCGGCAATGCCGGGGAAATAGCGCTTCGCGATTCTCCCGAGTGCGGCGGCACGCCGCTCGTTCATCGGTGCGTCGAGACCAGCGATCTCCGCCGTTCCCGCAATCCGAAGGCCGTGCTCCATCGGCGTCATCATGATTTTTGAGGCCAGCGGATAGAGCGGGCGGCTTGGAGCCGGCGTCGGCATGGGCAGCATCACATGATAGCCGCGCAAGCTTTCGAGTGGGATCCGAAGGCCGAGCCGCGCGGCCAACCGCTGGGACCATGCGCCGGCTGCTATGACCACCATATCGCATGGCATGCGGCCAGCCTCCGTCATGACGGCACGGACCTGTCCGGCATCCTGCTCGAAATCCTTGACCGATGCCCGGACGAAGCGTCCCCCGTTCCGAGCGACGTCTTCGGCTATGGTTGCCACAAGGCGATGCGGATTGCTGCAATGGCCGGAATCAGGAAGGTAGATCGCCTTTACGAACCGAGGCCCCAGTGAAGGCTCCAGTTCACGGATCTCGTCGGGACCCAAAACTTCCGAACGGATCCCGAGCGAAGCCCTGAGCTCTCGGCCGAGAGCATCCTTGGCGAAGGCTGCATCGCTTTCGTAGAGATAGAGCTGACCGGAGACATGAAGCAGGCTTCCGGCATCGACACCCAGAAGCGTCCGGTAATGCCTGAAGCTGTCGGCGTGGAGCAAACGGAGCGCCTTTGCGATGCCGTCGATGCGCGGCCGTGCTCCCGCCGCAATGAATTTGGCGAGCCAGGGCATGGCGCGAGGCAGGTAGCGCCAATCGATCCACAACGGACTGTCGGGATCTGCGATCCACGACACGGCCTGTCGCACGATGCCCGGTGTCGACAGGGGCACCACGGAGCCGGGGCCGATGCTTCCGGCATTGCCGAAGGAGCATCCCTTCCCCGGTGGCAACGGATCGTAGATCGTAACGGAGTGCCCGTCCCGCTGGAGGAAGGCAGCACACGAGACCCCGATGACGCCTGCTCCGACAATGGCGATGTTGGCCAAGGCCCCCTCCCTCAAAGTGGCAGATGTAGTCCGCGGCCGGTTCGCCCGGCCTCGGCGATGACCTCGGCCGCGATGGCGAGATCGCCGAGAGCAAAGCCCGGGAAAAGGAACATGGCGCGCTGCCCCTCATCCGTGCGGCCGGTAGCAGTCCCGGCCACGAGGGATGCCAGATCCGCATCGAAGGGACCCGGGTAGCGGAGCTTGGCTCGGTTGGCCGGATCGGCCGCCTGAGCATGATCGTCGGTGGCCAGGATGTCGAACGTGCGCAGCGCCTCGCCGCGCCAAGGACGGCCGAGATCGACCGCGGCGACGAAGCACCCGGGCCTCGGGAGCGAAGCGTCAAGAAACGGCTCGAGTCCGGGCTGCGCCGGAACCGTCGTAACGACCACGTCGCAGGCGAGTGCCTCGCCCGGATGATCCGCCACCTCGGCGTCGAGGCCGATTTCCCGCGCGTACACCGCGAGTTTTTCTGCGGACGAGCGGCGACGTGAGTTGCATACGGCTTTGCGGAGCCCAGGCAGCACATCCCGGAGACTGGCGAGATGCCCGTAGGCTTGGGCGCCACATCCGATGAAGCCTATGGTGGAACTGTCGGCACGAGCAAGATAGGAAGCTGCCAGGGCCGACATGGCAGCCGTGCGCAGCACCGTGAGGCTGTTTCCGTCGAGAACCGCTACCGGAACTCCGGTCGTGAAATCGCTCACCACGATCAGACCGTTGACGTTCGGCAGCCCGCGCTCGTCGTTGTCCGCAGCAACCCCAATCCATTTCGTCGTCGCGAATGGCGGATCGGGCATGGCAGCGCAGAGGGACTGAAAAAAGTGCCCTGGACCGATGGGCACGGTGAGCTTCGGCTGAACGTGGGTCCTCCCCTCGGCATGCAGCCGGAAGGCATGCGCAAGCGCCTCTCGTGCGGCCCGAGGCTTTATTTCGAGTGCGGCAATGTCCTCGCTCGAAAGATAAAGCAGTCTCCTCATTGGCTTCACCCTGCTCGACCGCCGGGAGCAGCCGGTGCATCGAATTCATGCGCCAGCTTGTCCGAGACCTGAACCGCGTTCCTGAAGCGACTGATGGAGAAAGGAGCAATCGGAGTGTCGGTTCTGCCATCCACGATGAGATCGGCAAGCACCGCACCGACTCCAGGCCCCACCTGGAAACCATGCCCGCAGAACCCGAAGGCATGAAACAGACCGGGAGTCGTCTCGCTCTCGCCGATGACCGGCAACATGTCGGGCAGATAGCCCTCTATGCCTGACCAGACGCGAATGACCTGCGCCGATCTCAGGAACGGAGCAATCCTCACGAGATTGCGCATGCCGCTGAGGGTCTTGTTCGGCGGCACGGGAGCCCGGTTGAGCACCGGATCCGCCGCGGTCCGCGGATAGCCTGCGAAAATGACATTGCCGCGCGGAATCTGCCGAAAGATGACGGAACCGTCCACCGCCTGCACGGAGGGCACGACCTGATAGGGAATAGGCTCGGTCACGAATTGCGGAGGCCCGGCTGCGAACATGGGCGCCGTCTCGCCGAAGGCTTCGGCAATGGCCAGAGCCCAAGCTCCAGCAGAGTTCACCACGGCGTTGCAGTCCACCACGAGCCCGGTATCGGTCTCCACAGTGAAGCCGACGCCGTTCCGACGCACCTCCGTCACGCGCGTATGCTCGACGATCTCAGCGCCAAGGCGCTGTGCGGCCCTTGCCACGGCCAACGACACGAGACGAGGATTGGCCGTGGCATCTCGTGCCGAATAGGTTGCCGCCTGAAGTCCCTCCCCCAGCCATGGCCAACGACGGCGAAGTTCATCACGGCCGATCCGCTCGATCGCGAGTCCATGCCCTTCGGCGACCCGTGCGTGCTGCTCCAGTTTCTCCTGCTCGGCCTCGTTCATCGCAACGTAGAGGTGGCCGGTTCTCTCGAACTCGCAACGGTCGCCGATCAGGCCTTCGATTTCCTCCCAGATCGCCTGCGACCTGAGAGAAAGCGGATACTGCCCCGGATGGCGTCCCTGCAGACGCAGGTTGCCGAAATTCACCCCGCTCGACTGGGCCCCGACGACGCCTTTCTCGATCAGGACCACATCCCATCCGCGCTTGACCAGGAAGAACGCTGTCCAAGTGCCGATGAGCCCGCCCCCGACAACGACAACCCGTGTCGTCTTTGTCGTCATGGCTCTAGCTCCAAGGCTGCATGAAGAGGAATGGGCTTCACCGGCGCCTGTATGCGCAATCGACCGGCTTCCGCGATTGGTGCTTCGCAAGCGCCCGCCACGATCTCCTGCAGGGCCGGACCGCAGAAGCGCCCCTGGCATCGGCCCATGCCGCAGCGCGTGATGGCCTTGACGCGATTGACCTCTCGCGGGCCGAGCGGGGCCTGAACGGCAGCGCGAATTTCGCCCACTGTCACCGCCTCGCATCGGCAGGCGATGGTCTCGTCGGGAAGTGCAGCCGCCTGCGCGATCGGCCATGCGAAAGCCTGGGCCAGCCCCTTCTGGAATCGCCGCAAGCGCTCGACCTGCCGCCGCAAGCGCACTAGCTCGGTCTCCGACTGCGGCCGACCCATGTCCGCGAGCAGCGCGTGAGCGGCGAGCGCACCGCTGGCCTCTGCGGCATCCGCTCCGCCGATAGCTGCCCCATCACCGGCTAGGTAGAGGTCGGCTCCGGCTCGTCCGTCGAGATCCGTCTCGGGCAACCACAGCCGGAAGTCCGGATCGAACCGGAAACGAGCCCCGGCCAGCTCGGCCAATTGCGTCTCCGGCTTGAGGCCGTGGCCATACGCGACGGCATCACAGGAAATGAGCCGTTCGCGCCCCCGGCTATCCTTGACCCGAACTCCCTCGACATGATCCTTGCCGTCGATCCCGAGCGGCGTTGCGCCGTCCAGGACAGGAATACCGGCCATGTGGAGTGCCGTACGGTACATGACCCCCCGTGCCAGCGTTCGCGGACTCGCCGCGAGGTCGCGTATGGCCGCCCGTTTTGCGGAGAACGGAGTCGTATCCACGACTGCCGCAATCGATGCACCGGACCTGCGGTATTGCAGCGCCGCCAGAAACAGCAGCGGCGAACTGCCGAGGAAGACGATACGGCTGCCGATCAGGCAACCCTGATCCTTGAGGATCACCTGTGCGCCGCCCAGGGTGAAGACGCCGGGCAGTGTCCATCCCGGCAACGGCATGATGCGATCCGTAGCGCCGGTTGCGAGGATCAGCGCGTCATACGGGATCGTACCCGCCACATCATCGGACAGTGTGTGGAGCGTCTTCTCATGGATGCCCCAGACAAGGGTGCCGGGGCGATAATCGATCCGCTCTCGGAGGGAAGCGAACAGTGAATGCAGGCGCTGGTATTTCCCTGCCTCCGAGCCCATCAGCGCGTTGATATCGAGGGCAAGGCTTCTGGCCGGCTTTCGGTAACCCTGGCCTCCCACTTCACGTGCCTCATTCACGAGAACCGGCCTCAGGCCTGCCTCGACCAGAATGGATGCTGCCCGTATACCGGCCGGGCCGCCACCGACGATCACCACATCAGGCATCGACGTTATCCTTCCGAGGATTAGTCCATAGGACCATGCCGTCGGCCGCGAGGGTCGTGCATGCCCGCACGCGCTCGCTGTTTCCGAGAGAGACCCAGCAATCCTGACAGGCTCCCATCAGGCAGAAGCCGGCGCGGGGCTCGCCGCCGAATTCGAGATGCCGGACAACTCTTCCGTTCAGCAGGAGCACCGCAAGCAGGCTGTCGCCCTCGACAGCCTCGACCGCGGCCCCGTCAATCGTAAGACGCAGCTTTGTGCCGTGACGGGGGACAACCCTTACGAACTGTCCCTTGTGCGCCGTCTGCTTTGTCTCGTCCGGCATCCTTGACCACCACACTTTTATCGCGATGCAATAATTTTTGTGGAATGGTAAGATTGTCGGAAAACCGCTGTCAAGGGAAAGACGCTGGGCTCCGGGACGATACGGCTCCCCGGGTGTCAGGCGTTTGCGTCTTAGGTGGACGAGACGGAATGCGCTGCGGAAATGATGTGCATTGCAAAGCGCTCCACGACTTCCTCGCTTGAGAAACGCGAGAGTGGAACCGCGATGTTGACTGCGCCTTCCGGACGATCGTTTGCCGCGATGACCGCTGCGGCGATGGATGCATCGCCGCGATAGAACTCATCGAAGGCGGTGGCGTATCCCTGCTCCCGCGAAACGCGCAGCTTCTTCACGAGATCGTCGAGCTTCCACGTTGTTGAGGGAGTGATCGGCTTCCGGTCGGAGCGCTCGAGGATCGCGACGGCCTCATCCTCCGGCAGACGCGACAGGATCGCCATGCCGGGAGCCGTGCAATAGGCCGGCATGCGGGAGCCGATGATGA
This sequence comes from Microvirga vignae, assembly GCF_001017175.1. Taxonomy (GTDB): domain Bacteria; phylum Pseudomonadota; class Alphaproteobacteria; order Rhizobiales; family Beijerinckiaceae; genus Microvirga; species Microvirga vignae. The sequence goes on from NZ_LCYG01000056.1 coordinate 108,953, forward strand.
CATTCGTGTTCAGCATATGCCGGCTCATGAAGCGAGAGATGAAAATGATCTCGGTGTCGTCGAGCACGGTGAGGTTGATCGTCTCTTCCGTCTCCTTGGAGAGGTGCATGAGATAGGGCATCGCCCGTTCCACAAGACGATTGCTGCGCAGGTAATGGGAGCCCAGCTGGAGCGTCTTGGCCGTCAGTTCGAACCGCTTCGTATTGGGGTCCTTTCGCAAATAGCCCAGCCGAGTCAGCGTGTGTGTGAAGCGCTGTGCCGCGCTGACATCCATCTCGGTCGCGGCGGCGATCTGGGAAAGGCTCAGGTTCGCGCTCTGCTGATCAAAGACCGAAAGCACACGAAAGGCCTTTTCGACCGACATCACCATCAGCGGATCTGTGGCACGGCCGCGCTTTGCCGGTGCCTCTTCTTCGATCTTCTTTGTTTTGCTGATCGCCATTCTTGAATTCTCTCTCATTGGAACGGCTTCGATAAAAATCTCGAAGGTAGTTGACAATAGCACCCGATTGGGCAGAACATACAATAATAGCTATTGCATTGCAATAAACCGAGTAGAAGGATCCGGGCTATGGCCGAATTTGTCTTGAGTGAGCGGCAGGGTGCTGTCGGCATCGTCACCTTGAATCGCCCCCAGGTTCTCAATGCCTGGAACGCGGCCATGCGGGACGAACTGACCGCCGCCCTGACGGCCATGGAGGAGGATGCCGCAGTCCGCGCCATCATCCTCACCGGCGCAGGTGACCGGGCTTTTGGGGCCGGGCAGGACCTCAACGAGACCAAGACTTTCGACCCTGATCGGGCGGAGCAGTGGATCGGCGAATGGGAGCGCCTCTATGACCGCATCCGGTCGCTCTCGAAGCCCATTATTGCGGCATTGAACGGCGTCGCAGCTGGCTCGGCCTTTCAGGTGGCGCTCCTCTGCGACCTTCGGGTTGGCCACCCTGGCGTGACCATGGGCCAGCCTGAGATCAACTCCGGAATCGCCAGCACCACCGGTCCCTGGATCATGCGCGAGATCATCGGCCTCGCTCGAACCATTGACCTGACGCTGACTGGCCGCATGATGGATGCGGATGAATGCCACCATATCGGCGTCATCAACCGCCTGGTGCCGCAGGACAAGGTGATGAGTGAATCGCTGGCACTTGCAGAACTCCTCGCGAGCAAGCCTCCTGTCGCCATGCGCCTGGATCGTCAGCGCTTTCGTGAAATGACGGAGGAAGGTTTTCGTGACAGCCTTGCCGCCGGCGCCCGTATTCAGCGCGAAGCATACGCATCCGGAGAACCGGCCCGGATGATGGAACAGTTCTTGGCTCGCAAGGCCGCGGCAAAGAAGGGCTGAAGCCCCTGCCACGACGTGAGGGAATGCGGGTTCACGACCTGCGGAAACAGGAGGACGAACATGAGCGATACCAGTCTGACGATGAACCGGAGGCACCTGCTCAAGACGGCAGGCGGCGCAGCCCTGGCCCTCGGAATGCCGGGCCTTTCCGGCCGGGCTCTGGCGGCAACGACGATCACCGTCGCCGATCCCGGCGGCCCCTTTAGCCCCGCCTTCCGGAAGGCCTTCTACGACCCATTCGAAAAGGCGACCGGCATCAAGGTGGTCAGCGTGGCCCGCGAGGCCGAACCCACGGCCCAGTTCAAGGCGATTGTCGAAACCAAGTCCTACACCTGGGATGTCTGCACGCTGACCCTTTCGGCGCGGGACATCCTTGCGAAGCAGAACCTCCTCGAACCCATCGGCTTCACCCGGGATGCAGCGCCCGGCCTGATGCCGGAGGCAATCACCGATCTCTGGATGGGCACGGACGTGTATTCCACGGTCTTCGCCTACAGGAACGATCGCTTCAAGGACAATGCACCGAAGAGCTGGGCCGACTTCTGGAACGTGGAGAAGTTCCCCGGCCGCCGCTCTCTGCGCAAGAACCCCATCGACTCCCTCGAGCAGGCCTTGATGGCTGACGGCGTAAGCATCGATCAGCTTTATCCGCTCGATGTCGACCGCGCATTCAAGAGCCTCGACAAGATCAAGCAACACATTGCCGTGTGGTGGACAGGCGGCGCACAGTCGACCCAGCTCCTTCAGAGTGGCGAGGTCGATCTCATCAGTGGCTGGAACGCGCGCCTCCAGGCGGCGATCGACGGCGGTGCACCGGCGACGATCGTCTGGGAGCAGGGTCTCTATTCCATCGAGGGCTGGGCAATTCCCAAGGGCTGCCCGCGCGCGGACGCCGCGAAGCAGTTCATCAAGTTCTGCTCTGCCCCTGACCGTCAGGCCGCCTTCACGGACGTTCTGGCTTACGGACCGACCAATCTCGATGCCTACAAGAGCATCTCGCAGGAGCGGGCGAAGGTGCTACCGACCTCACCCGAGAATCTCAAGAAGATGCGGGTCGCTGACGAAAACTGGTGGAGCGCGAACCGCGCCGCGGTGACCGAGCGGTTCAACAGCTGGCTTCTGACCTGATTGCGAGCGCCGCCGCTTCGATCCGGGAGACGGAATTCCGGGGCGGCGGCGCGTTCCGGCGAGACTGAGCTGGAGCTCATGAGCCGGGTGCGCGTGAGCTTTCGCTGATGCCCGACGGTGGTTCGGCTGCGGAGCCTATGTCCTGCGGCTCCTCTCGGGTTCTACAGAGCCAGCTCTTCTTGCATTCTCCTGTTGGGCGTGTGTCGCGGACCCGCTCGATACCGCGCCCGCACACGGCTTCGAGACGAAGGAAGGAATACGCTACGATGACGACGGTGGCGAAGGATGGCGTGACCGCGCCGAAGCTGATCATTGAAGGCCTGTCGAAGCGCTATGGCGCCGTCACGGCGCTGGAGCCGACGCATCTGACCGTTCCGACGGGAGAGTTCCTCACCCTGCTCGGGCCGTCGGGGTCGGGCAAGACGACGCTGCTGCAGATGGTCTGCGGTCTCGTCGAGCCGACTTCGGGACGCATTCTCATCGACGGCCGCGACCAGACGCAGACGCCGGTCCACCAACGCGACATCGGTCTTGTGTTTCAGCACTACGCGCTATTCCCTCACCTGACCGTTGCCGAGAACATCGAGTTTCCTCTGCGCATGCGCGCGCTGTCCGCGGCACAGGTCAAGCAGCGGGTCAAGGACGCGCTCGCGATGGTGCAGCTCGACCATCTGGCGGCGCGCTTTCCGCGGGAGCTTTCCGGCGGGCAGCAGCAGCGTGTCGCGCTCGCCCGCTCCTTCGTCTACCAGCCGTCGATCATCCTCATGGACGAGCCGCTCGGCGCTCTCGACAAGAAACTGCGCGAGCATATGCAGATCGAGATCAAGCAGCTGCACCGTGAAACTGGCGCGACCATCATCTACGTGACGCACGACCAGGAGGAGGCGCTCGCCCTCTCCGACCGGATCTGCTTGATGAATCATGCACGGATCGAGCAGCTCGGCTCTCCCCAGGAGATCTACGCCCGTCCGGCGACAGCCTTCGCGGCCGACTTCATCGGAATCTCGAACATCTTCCGTGGGCAGGTCGACACTGCCTCGACCGGGGAGATCCGTCTTTCGACGCCGCATGGAAAATTCCGCCTGCCCGCAGGCGCCACGTGCTCCGGTGCGGAAGCCGCCATCGTGGTCCGCCCTGAGCAGATCAGCCTCGGAGGCGACAAGGGAAACACCGTCGTGGGTCGCGTCGCCGACGCCGTTTACGCCGGCTCCGAGACGCGTCTCATCGTCGATCTCGACGAGGGTGAAACGGTGATCGTGCGCCTACCGCCGGGACAGCCCGCTCCCGCGTATGGAGAGCGCGCGACCTTGGGCTGGAATCCGGACGCAGCGGTCCTGGTGCCCTGAACGCTAAAGGAATCGCAGGCATGACAGCAATCACCGCCTCCGCCCTCCCGTTGCGCCAGCGCCTGTTCCGTCCCAATGCGCTCTGGCTGGCAGCGCCGGGGCTTGCGTTCCTGGCCGTCTTCTTCCTGTACCCGGTCCTGCGCCTTCTGGCTCTGAGCGTGCAGGATCCGGCGAGCGGCGCCCTCAGCATCGCGAGTTATGCCCGCATCGCGAACACGGACGTGTATCTTCAGGTGCTGGGCATCACGTTCAAGATCGCCGCCAATACGGCGCTGTTCTCGGTGCTCCTCGGCTATCCTCTGGCCTATTGGCTGGCCGGGCTGCGGGAAGGATTGCGAGAGCGCATGGTGCTGCTCGTAATGGTGCCGTTCTGGACAAGCTATCTCGTGAAGACCTTCGCCTGGATGGTCGTGCTCGGCCGCTTTCCGCCACATTGCGCTCCTTCGGCGTGGCTGCCGCGACCGCAGTCTGTGCGACCCTCATCGGCGGGCTGGCGGCACTGGCGCTGGCGCGCTCCAACACCCGCTGGGGCGGAGTTGTCTTTGCGACGTTCCTTGCTCCCTTGATCGTCCCGCGCATCATCATCGCGGTCGGTCTGTTTTATCTCTTCGCTCAGATCGGCCTCGTCGCGACGGATCTGGGTCTGGTGATCGGTCATACCGTCCTCGCCCTCCCCTTCGCCTTCGTGACCATCACGGCGATCCTGAAGAATTACGACTGGCGTCTCGATCAGGCGGCGGCGGTGCTTGGAGCCAACCGGCTCAAGACCCTGCTTCTCGTCACGGTTCCCCTCGTGAAGGGAGGATTGGTCGCGGCCTTCCTGTTCGCCTTCATCACCTCCTTCGACGAGCTCACGATTGCGATCTTCGTCAGCGGTGGGATCAAGACGACGCTTCCCAAACAGATGTGGGACGACATGATCCTGCAGCTCAATCCGACTCTCGCTGCGGTGTCTGTCGTTGTCTTCGTGATCGTGACCGTCCTCCTTCTCCTCGCTGAACGCTTCCGCCGTACGACTTAAAACCCGCTATCTAAGAGATCTCGATGTCACTCGCCGGTACCAGTCTCGCTAACCTTTTGCGCTTGCATGCCGAGAAGAATCCTGACGGAGTCTTCGCCCGCTTCAACGGCGAACCCATCACTTTCGCCATGCTTGATTCCCAGTCCGCAGCTTTGGCAGCCTGGCTGCGTTCCCGCGGTTTGCAATCAGGCGAGCATGTTGCGGTGATGATGCGCAACAGCGTGGAAACTCTTGCGGTGGTATTCGGACTCGCCAAGGCCGGTCTGGTCTGGGTGCCGCTCAATGCTCAGCAGCGTGGCCCTGGCTTGCAATACATCGTCAACCATTCGAAGCCAGTCCTCGTGATTGCCGATGCCGAGCACCTGCCGACGATTGTCGAATGCGGCGCGGAGCATCCTCGACAGGGCTTCCTCGTTCATGGGAAGGATGAGGATCATCCACGCCTGGCCGAGGTTCTGAGCACCGGAACACCCTTTATGGAGCCGGCCCCCGCCATGGATGCGCCCTTCGCCATCATGTATACCTCCGGCACGACCGGCCAGCCGAAAGGCGTGATCGTCTCCAACCAGATGATACGGCTGGCGGGAGAGGCGGTCGGCCTCGTCGCGGCCGCCCGGGCAGACGACGTGATGTTCGTGTGGGAGCCGCTCTACCATATCGGCGGGGCTCAGCTCCTCGGCCTGCCGATGACCCACGGCGTGGTCCTTGCCATGGTGGATCGCTTCAGCGCGAGCCGCTTCTGGAGCCAAGTGCGGGAATACCGCGCAACGCACATCCATTATCTCGGCGGCATCCTGCAGATCCTTCTCAAGCAGCCTCCATCGCCGATGGACCGTGACCATGGTGTGCGGATCGCCTGGGGCGGAGGTTGCCCGGGTGAAATCTGGAACGCGTTCCAGGACCGGTTCGGAGTTCAGATCCGGGAGTGCTACGGGATGACCGAGGCCTCCAGCATCACCACCTTCAACGACAAGGGAGTCATCGGCTCCGTCGGAAACCCGGTGCCGTGGTTCACGGTAGAACTCCTCGGCGCCGACGGTCATCCCGTGCCGCTGGGCGAGCGGGGAGAAATCGTGGTGCGCACTTCAACACCGGGTGCGCTTTTTCCAGGCTATTTCAACAATCCTGACGCGACCGAGAAGGCTCTTCGAAACGGTGCCCTGCACACAGGCGATCTCGGCTCCTACGACCCGGAAGGCAACCTGATCTTTCATGGCCGCATGACCGACAGCGTCCGCTGCCGCGGCGAGAACGTGTCTGCCTGGGAAGTCGAACGCGTAGCCGCCGATCATCCGTCTGTCGAGGATTGCGCCATGATCGGCGTCGCGGCGGATGTCGGCGAGCAGGACATCAAGCTCTTCATCAAACCGAAGGCAGGAACCAACGTGGAGCCCGCAGAGATTTCCGCCTGGCTTTCTACTCGCCTCGCCTCTTACCAAAACCCACGCTACATCGCCGTCGTCGACGAGTTCGAGCGCACGCCGAGCCAGCGCATCATGAAGCACAAGCTGTCCAAGCGTCTCGACGATTGCTGGGATAGGCTCGCTCAAGGGATCTGAGATGACGACGGAATCCACCATCCTCCTGACCGGAACCGGCGCTTTCGCTGCCCGCATCCTGTTCGACATCGCAGCCACCGCGACGGCTCCCACCCGCGTGGTCCTGGCAGGACGCAACCGCGAGCGCCTGCAATGGCTGAAGGTCGCGGCGGGTGCCCGTGCGGCGATCTTCGGCACGCCTGTGACCGTCGTTCCGCGTGAGACCGATCTTCTCGCCGAGGGCGCTGCCGTCGAAATGCTCGAAGAGACAGCGCCGAACGTGGTCGTGCAGGCGGCTTCCGTGCAAACTTCGTCCGTGATCGCGGGATCGGGCGATGCCTGGAGCAGACTCGTCGCCGAGGGCGGATTGAGTGCGACCGCGGTCTTCCAGGCGCTTCTCAGCACCCGTGTGGCGGCGGCCATGACGCGTCTCGGGAGCACCGCTCCCCTGATCAATTGCAGCTTTCCGGACGTGGTGAACGGATTGATCAAGGCGCTCGGTCACCAGGTCACTTGCGGCATGGGCAATGTCGCGATCCTGTCCAATGCCTTCGCGGCCGATCATAATCTGATGGAGAGAAGCCGCATCAAGGTTCTTGCCCATTATCAGAACCTCGGAACGTGGCGCCGCCCTGCCGGAACGCGCTCGGGAACGGCACCAAGGGTCTGGATCGATGACGAGGAGATCGGTGATGTGTTCGGCGCGTTTCGCCATGTGAAGCTGACGCCGGAGCCGGTCATCGACATCTCCGGCGCCAGCGGCGTGCCGCTGATCCTCGCCCTCGCGGAAGGACGCCCATGGACCGGCCATGTTCCAGGCCCTCACGGCCTGCCGGGAGGCTATCCGGTGCAACTGGCCGGCGGCATCCTCTCTCTCAATCTGCCGCCATCTCTGTCACAGGAGGAGGCCGTGGCGTGGAACGGACGCTTCGAGGAAGACAATGGCCTCGTCGTCGGTCCGGATGGGCAGGTGCGCTACACGGGTGTCTTGCGCGAGCGCCTGGCTCAGCACTCCCCCGTCTTGGCGGAGGGCTTCGCTGTGGCCGACCTTGAGGAGGTCCACCGTTCGATGCAGGACCTGCGCACGAGGCTACAGAAACAAGATTGACGCCGAGCTTCCCGCTGCCGCGCCGCCCAGCGCCCGCGCTTGCAGTGTTCCAAGGTTTGGCGCGGCACTTTACGGCGTTTTCACCATGAGACCCTTCCTGCCCTCCATCGATCCGTCCGATTGCTCCTGGTGGCTTGATGAAGCCCTGAAGAACGAGGGCAGCGTGCCTGCCGCCGCGCCGCTCGAGGGAGAATGCAAGGCCGATGTCGCCATTGTCGGCGGCGGATTCGCCGGGCTTTGGACCGCGCTTACTCTCAAGAGCCGCCGTCCCGGCCTTTCCGTCGTGCTGATCGAGGCGGCGATCTGCGGCTCCGGCGCGAGTGGCAAGAATGGCGGAAAGGTTCACGGCTACTGGTCCTCTCTGGGCACCGCCGTTCAGGCCCTCGGACGGGACGGCGCTCTTGCGATCGCCAGGGCCGGCGACTGGGCTCAGGACGGTATCCGGACCTTCGCTTCCGAATGCGATCGCGACATCTGGTGGCGGGAGGGAGGCAATCTCGTGGTCGCCACCACTTCGCAGCAGGAGGAGAAGATCGCGGACGTCATGCGGCACGCCCGCGAACTGGGTGCGGAAGATCATGTTGCGGTCCTTTCTGCGGAAGAGGTTCAGGCGCGCTGTATGTCACCGGTGTTCCGGCGAGGCCTCTTCTATCCCGATGCAGCGACGGTGCATCCTGCTCGCTTGGCACGCGCACTTCGGCAGGCTGCAATCGACCGCGGGGTCGCTCTTTTCGAGAATACGCCGATGTTGAGTGTCGATCCGGGGCATCCATGCCGGATCAAGACCCCCCGCGGCCTCATCGTCGCTCGCGAGGTCGTGCTCGCAACCAATGCCGCACTGAGCGAGCGGCGGGAGATCCGGCCGCATGTCAGCCTCTTTTCCAGTTATGTCGTCATGACAGAGCCTGCGCCGGAACAGCTGGCTGCCATGGGCTGGAAGGGCGATGAAGGCCTCGCGGATCTGCGCATGTTCCTGCATTACTTCCGCAAGACACCGGACGGCCGCGTCCTGATGGGATCTGGATCCGGACCGGTAGGCTACGGCGATGATGCGCAGGCGCGGCATCTTACCCATGACAGAGCAAGCATCGGACGGGCGGAGGCAGGGCTTCGTCGGCTGCTTCCCGGATTGCAGGAGGTCCCGCTGGCCCGCGCCTGGGGCGGCGCGATTGATGTTTCCGCCGACCGCCTTCCTTTCTTCAAGACCATACCCGATACGCGAATCCACTATGCCTGCGGCTTCTCGGGACATGGCGTGAACGCCACCTATATTGCCGGGCAGTGCCTCGCATCGTTGGTCCTCAACGAGGAGGATCGCTGGTCAACGCTGCCGTTCTGCACGCGATCACTGCCGCAGCTGCCGCCTGAGCCGTTCCGTTTTACCGGCGCCAGCGTCATCCGCTCCGCCATTCTCGCGTGCGAAGAGGCCGACGAGCAGGACCTTCACGCTCCTGCCTTGGCTCGAGCCGTTGCCAAACTCCCGAAAATCCTTGGGCTCAGGATCGGCATTCGATAGGACTCCCTCTCAGGATCAGAGTTTCCTGCCAGTCCCGCACCATATTGCGCTCGTGGTCACCCTATCGGGTAGGTCTCGTGTGACCTACGCCGATGCAACGGCTCATCTGGTCACCAGACCAGCTTATCGGCAAGCTCGGGCCGACCACAGGTCGCCGCCATAGAGCTGATTGCCTGCTTGTATCCCATCAGCGAATAAACGACACGCCCGTCCTTACCATTGAACGCCCGCGCGTGAAACCGCGAATGCTCTCATTGCTGAGGATGGTACGGCCCGCCGCATCCTTCTGGGCCGGCACAAGTTTTCCGCCCATCTCCGAAAGGTTGATCGGGAACTGAGACTGGCCGGATGTCATCACTGCCGCGCGAGCGGATCCGGGCTTTGAGTAGAAGCGCGCATCATCCAGGAAATGGATCAGCGGTGAGTCCAAGTCGCTGTCGATTGAGAACCAGACGACCGGACGCTGCAGGCGGCGGACGGTCGAGCCCTCCGTCGCTGTTGTGGTTTGGCTTTGGAGCCGTGCTGATCGACCATCTCGGCCGTGTCATCCGCATGAATAGGCAGGCAGAGACCTACCTGGGCTATCATCTGCATGTCGTCGCATCGCGACTGTGAGCATCGCACCACGACGCGAACAAGTCTCTGCAAGAGCTTATTGCCGGCATGAAGGGATTGGTCCTGAACCACGACGCCACTTCGCTGACCTCGATCTTGCTTCTTCGGAAGAACAATCTTCCGCTTCTCATACATTCCTACCCTATCGTCCGTCAGGCTTCGGATATCTTTTCAGGGCGCATGCGGACTCCTTCTCATCAGTGATCTGACCCAGAGCCAGCCGCTGGCCTCGAAGCTCTAACAAGAGATGTTTCAGCTCACACCTGCCGAACTGCGGGTGGCCACAGGGCTTGTTCAGGGATTGGATACACAACAGATTGCCACGCAGCACCAGATCGGCGCCCAGACAGTGCGTTTCCATCTGAAATCTATCTTCGCGAAGACAGGCACCAACCATCAAGCCCAGCTTGTTGGCCTGTTGGCTCGTTTTACGGGACACCACTCTTGATTGACCGATCGAAAGTCGGCTTTGGGTCAAAGGAGGAGGCTCCTGCCCTTTTTGAGCGTCCGCTTACCGCTCACAAGCTGACCAAGGCGCAGGGCCCGCCCAGTGCCCAAAATGGAAATTTGAAGTGCAAAGATGCGCTACTGGACCCTGGCGGATCTCCATCTGGATTCTACAAAATTGTTCTATATAACGTCATGCCATTGGCGCAAGCTCATGTGAGCTGACCTATCTACCGCACAGCAGCAATCGAAACTATCTGAACGTCAGGGGGCGCAGTTCTGCGCTCCGATCTCTGAGAGATCTGCTGTAAGGACAACTGCCATGATCGTAGCGACCATTCTCCGCGTTTTCATGCGTCTCGTGAACGCTACGGCCTATGCGAACCAGCTTAGGGGCGAGCGTATGCTGAATGAGCACCTTGCACGTGCCGGCAGGAAGCTTACCTGAGCAAACAGGCAACGCAGGCCGTTTCTGGGCTGCAAGAAGAAACCTTTGTTCTTTCAGACTGTATGCATTGATAGCTCGACATGGCCGCAGGAGAGAGTGGCAGAGATCAAATGTGTTAGTGGAAAAGACCTGAGTATTTGCTCGCTCTCGAAACAGGGTCGCTTCAGCACGAGAAACTTGGCCCAGGCGAAGAATCGCACAAGTCAGAGAAGTTAGGCCACCTTATTGTCGAGATAGTCGGACACGAAATGGTTCCAAGCGCGAAGAGCCGCCTCTTCCGCCTCTGCCGCCGTACCGCACGGATCTGACAAAGGGCCCTGTGGTGAGTCTTCACTCTCGCAATCAAGGCAAAAATAATGTGCTTCGTACTGTCCGTACAATTCGAGGCAGTTGATGCCAAATTTAACTCCTCTGCAAACCGGACACGGCTTAGGATCAGTCATTGCCACCCACTCCAATTTACCGTTTGTGCGAGACCTGCGAATTAGCAGGAAGCATTAAGCTCCCGCGAGTGACGCAAGGGTGCGTTCGTTTCCAGGGTGTCCTCGGCAATCCAGTTGCGCGTGGAACTCGTCGAGTCGTTGTCAGCCAAGAATGTTCGGCCAGTCGTCACTCGTTGATGTTAAGGATCGAGATCTTCGACTCCTCACGACGCCACAACCAGTAACACTCCTGAATAGCCTCGCGCGCCAGTTCCGGTTCGCGATCCCGCAGAGCCTGAACAAGTGCTCGATAAGCCTCGATGTTCCGCTCGAAAGCGCCGCGGACCATGGAGATGATCCTGACCTTGTTCGCAATGACCGACCGAATTACGGACGAGAGGCCATCGATGACAATGACAATCACGGGATTGCGGCACGCTCTGGCAAGGGTCGCATGAAGCTCAAACTGAAGCTCGACAACATCTTCCAAGGAGTCTGACTCGGCAATCTGGTCGATCAGATCGTCGAGGGTCTCGAGATCAGCGGTGCTTGCCTGGATCGCAGCCGCACCTGCCATCTCCCGCCCGATCATCTCCATGGCACTCTGGATCTGGTCAATCGAAATGAAGCCGAGCTTAAGGGCAACACCGAAGTAGAATTGCAGGAACCGCGAGTTCGGCAGCGCCAGATAGGTCCCGCTGCCCTGGACGCGCTGGAGCAGCCCAAGCGTTTCAAGGACGGTCAGCCTGTCCCGCAGAGTCGGGCGCTGGATGCCGAGCTGGTCCGCCAACTCACGCTCTGTAGGGAGCTTGATCCGCCCGCTGCTGTCGGGCCTGAGCTCCATTGCGATGTCAATGACACGCGCAAGAATATCGTCTTCGCCGTCGGTCATCGAAACCCGCAGTTCCTTTTACCCAGTAGCCCGCGCCGCAAGATGGCGCCTCGAGCCCTCATCTGCGTACTGGCCAGAACTACGATCTGCAAGAGCATGCATCAAGTCGCGCATCTGGGGGTAGGCAGCGTCGAAGATCCTGAACATGCGGTCGTAGATCTCAATCGTCCGCTGGGATCCGGGCCGGATAGCGGTGGCATTGGCCGATATCAACGGAAGTTCCGCATCTTGGCTGCCCGTGAACAACCCTGCAGCTATGGCGCCGAGCAAGCCGGCCCCTAATGCGGCAGCGTCAGGCATATCGGACATGATGTAATCGAGCTTGAGGACATCCGCTTTCATTTGCCCCCAGAACCGGTTCCGCGCCCCGCCGCCCACGCTGAGCATGTGCTCCGGACGCTTGCTCCACTTGGCCGAGCCCCGTTCCAGAATCTGCCGCAGACCGAAGGTCGTCCCTTCGAAGACGGCGCGCACCATGTCCTGACGGCTGTGTCGGAGGAGAAGCCCGAGCCAGCTTCCGCTCGCCTCCGCATCCCAGATGGGGCTGCGCTCGCCCGCAAGGTAGGGCAGGAACAAGAGGCCGTTGGCTCCTGGAACCGACTCTTGCGCCAGATGCTCCAGCTCAGCAAGGGTCTTGAGTTCTGGCCAGACCTTGTTGTTGAGCCAGCCGAAAGCACCGCCCAATGTTGACATTGCCCCATGGGCGAGCCAACGGCCAGGCACAATATGCTGGCGATGCAGGAAGGACGGCTCGAAGTCGGGACGGTCCAGGCAGAAGGTGATGACCCCTGACGTGCCGACGGATTCGAAAACCTCGCCACTGTTCATCAGACCGACCGCGAAGGAAGCCGCGGCCGTATCGGCAGCACCGAGAGCCACAGGCGTGCCCGCAGGAATTCCCGTCAGCGCGGAGGCTCCGTCAGTCACCCGGCAGATCATGTCCGTGCAGGTGCTGATCTCGGGCAGGATTGTCGCTTCGAGTCCCCACAGCGCCAGGAGATCATGGTTCCAACGCGGCTCGGAATCGCCGATCCGCATCAAACCCGAATAGGAGGCCTGGGTCGGTTCGATGCCATCCCGACCGCCAAGGCGGCGAGCCAGGAAACCATTGAGCATGGTAATACGCCGCGCCCTCGCCCATCCCGCCGGCTCATGCTCGCGAATCCAGGTCAGATTGGCGGCCCAGCAGGTCGACGTGCTCGCTCGATTTCCGGTCTGCTGCATATAGGCTGCGCTGTCGGGGCCGACCACCTCGTCAAGACGCGCCTGGGCGCGACCATCGAGATAGAGAATACCCGGCCGCACCGCTTGGCCATCCTCATCGAGAAGGATGGTCGTCGGGCAGGTCGTGGCAAGCCCGATGGACACGATTGACGGGACGCGGGCCGCCACCTCCCGAATGGCATCGGCGGTCGCCACCCAGTAGCGTTCGGGGTCGATTTCGGCCCAAAGCGGGTAAGGCGTAATAACGGGAACCGTTCGGTGAGCCTTGGCAACAAGGCGACCCTCGCGTGTAAAGGCGCAAACCTTGATCCCGCTTGTTCCTGCATCGACTCCGAGGAAGACTTCAGTCATTACGGATTGCCACCTTCAAAGCCCGCCCGCTCTCCGCTTCCTTCAGCGCCTCGACGGCGTCAGCCAGTTCGAAGCGATGGGTCACGAGCGAGTTGGCATCAATGAGCCCGCCAGCGAGCAGCTTGAGAGCCGTCTCGTAATCCTGTCGGCGCAGCGCGCTGGCTCCGGTCACGATAATCTCGTTGTAGTGCACGAGATTGACGTCGAAAGTCGCCATGTCGCCAGCCGAGAAGCCTGCGAACAGATTGACGCGTCCACCCTTGCGCACGAGCTTCAGCGCCTCGTTGGCAAGCGCCGGAACACCGATTGCCAGGATCACCACATCCGCGCCGAGACCATCGGTCACGCCGCGGATCACCTGCGCCAGATCCTCCTTGGTCGGATCGCAGGCGATGTCCACGCCGCGGTCGAGAGCTGCCTGTCGGCGCATCTCGTTGGGCTCGCTCATGATGACGAGTCGCGCGCCAGCCCGGCGTGCGAGCGCCGCGTGCATGAGGCCGATCGGCCCCGCCCCGAGGATGACCACGACATCGCCGAGTTCCACGCCCACATTCCGCAACCCGTTGATGCAGCACGCCAGCGGCTCCGCAAGCGCAGCCGCCTCGTAGGGCATGCCTTGCGGAATGCGCACGGCATTGCCGGATTCCAGCGCAAGCGCCGGCACCTTCAGGTATTCGGCATAGGCCCCGTCGAACTCGTATCCGATGGCCTGACGGTTCTGGCAGACATTCTCCCGGCCCGTCTTGCAGTAAGCGCATTTGCGGCAGGGAATGACAGGATTGACCGACACCGGATCGCCACAGGAGAACTGCGAGACACCAGCCCCCACTTCGACCACCTCGCCCGCGAATTCATGGCCGAGAACGGACGGGAACCGGACACCCTTGGTCTTGCGACCGCGGAGAATGCGGATGTCGGTCCCGCATACGGTCGCAGCCTTTACCTTCAGGATCAGCTCGCCCGGCCCAGCGGACGGGGTTGCGACATCCTGCAGGACGACGTCGTCGGGAGCACGAAGAACGGCGGCCTTCATCTCTGGAGGTCCTTCTCTTCCTCGAGAGCACGATCATAGACCCTGAGAGCTCCCTCGACACTGGCGTCATCGTGCATCAGGGCCGACAGAGCCTTGATGACGGCGGAGGTGTGCGGGTGAGACCACACGAAACGGCCATAAGTGACGCCGCGCATGCCGACATCGAGTGCCTCGCGGGTCATGCGCAGATAGTCCTCCAACGTCTCACCCATCTCGCCGCCGGCGAGCGCCACGATGGACGGGCAGGCATCGACAACCGAGCGGAAGCTCTCGGCCGAGCCGGACCACATGGTCTTGACGATATCGACACCAAGCTCAGCGCCTGCGCGAACCGCATAGGCCAGGACCTGGGCGTCATGCTGATCCTTGATGAGGGCGCCCTTCGGGTAGATGTGCGCGACAAGCGGCATGCCGGCAGAGGCAGCTTCCTTCGAGATCTTGCCCAGGAAGGTCAGCTGCTGGGCCTGATCGGGGCCGCCGACGATGCAGCCCACCGAAATGGCGTCAGCACCGAACCGCACCGCCTCCTCCACGTCCGCAACAGGCGTGTCGTAGGTTGGATGGTACTGCACCGAATAGGCGCTGGCCTTCAGGATGATCGAAGACTGCCCGGCGTAAGGAGCAAACACCTTCTCGGCGATGCCTTTGTGCATCGTGATCGCGTCCGGGCTGCCAGCCACAACCTTTTTCATCACCGACCGGATGTCCACGAGCCCTGGCATCATCCCGCGGGTGATCGGGTGGTCAACCGTGATGGCGAGCATGCGACCGGACTTACGATTCACAATCCGGCTGAGACGAACTTCTTTGCCGAGAAACATGGGGACTCCCTAGTGCATGGTCGGAGGTTCCGACGAGACAACCGCTATTTGGTTATACCAATTATATAACCCCATAGCTGGAAATACGCAATTGGTTAAACCAATTGTCAGGCCACTAAATTTCTCGGGGTTCCGGCCCAGAATAGGTCGATGTTTTCGAACAGTTGATCCGTGAGGCCTTGGACCGCCTCGCTGCTGGCCCAGGCTACGTGAGGAGTCAGGATGAAGTCGGGCCGATTGAGCAGGCGCATGAACGGATGATCGGGTGCAGGCGGCTCTGCCGTGACCACGTCGAAGGCGGCGCCGGAGATCTGGCCTGTGGTGAGCGCATCCGCCAGGGCCGCCTCGTCCACGAGCCCTCCTCTCGCCGTGTTGATGAGCAGCGGCCGGCGCTCCATCAGCGCGAATTCGGGTGCAGCGATCATGTTGCGGGTCGAGGGCAGCAGCGGCGAGTGCAGCGTGATAATATCGCTCTGGCGCAGAACTTCCTCGAAAGGCGTGTAGAGCGGCCCCATCCCGTTTGAGCCCTTGTAGGCCGAGAACAGCACCCGCATGCCGAAGGCGCGTCCAAGATCGGCCACCGCCCGTCCCAGCACGCCGTCGCCGACGATGCCGAGCGTCGAACCGGCGAGATCCTTGATCGGATAATCGAAGAAGCAGAACTGGCCAGCCTCCTGCCAGCGCCCCCTACGGACAGCCTCCGCATAGGCCAGGATACTGCGGCGCAGCGCCAAGATCAGTGCGAAAGTATGCTCAGGAACCGTATTCACCGCATAATTGCGGATGTTGCACACAGCGATGCCGCGCTCCGCGCAGGCCGAGACGTCAACAACATCGTATCCAGTGGCGGCGACGGCTACAAGCTTCAGGTTCGGAGCCTGAGCGATGGCCTCGCGTCTGACGGGAGACTTATTGGTGATGACGATGTCGGCATCGGCAATGCGCGAGGCAACCTCCTCAGGTAAGGTCCTGCCATGGGCGACGAATTCGTGCGGGAAGGACGGCGTCCGCAGTTTCGTTTCCGGCGAGAGCGTATCACGGTCGAGGAAGACGATGCGGGCCGGCGCACCGGACAAGGCTTCAGTCATGCGACACCACTTTCTGTCAGTCAGCTGTGGCGATCCATCCGCTGCATGTGGGATCTGGATCGCCGGATGAGCCGGCTTCCCGTCCTCGCCGGGAAGCGCAAAGGGCCGGACGCTGACGCACCCGGCCCTCCGTTTCCTGATTGCGGTCAGTAGAGACCGAGGAGCCTGATTGGCCCCAAGGTCAGGACCGGGAACAGGACCAGAGCCAGGATCGCGGCGGTCAGAATCAGGACCGGCACCATCGATCCGCGAATGACGTCCTCAATCGACATCTTGGCGACCTGAGCGACCGCGTAGAGGCAGACGCCAACAGGCGGCGTCACCAAGCCCAGAGTGAGCGTAACGACCGTCACGATCAGGAAGTGCATCGGGTCGATGCCTACCTTGAGCGCTGGCGGCAGCAGCACCGGGATGAGGATGAACATGGCCGCAATCGCATCCATGAACATTCCAACCACGATGAGGAACAGGAAGATGAGGAACAGTGCCATTGTCGGACCGGTGCTGATACTGGCCAGGAACTCGGCGACTTGAACCGGCAATCCGTCGAAGGCGAATACCCAGGCGGCGAGCTTTGCGGTCGCTGCGATGAACAGGATCGTACCGGAAGCACGGGCCGTCTCGACGAAGATGTTCCAAATCTCGGCGGGCGGAATCGTGCGATAGACGATGACCGACAGGAACATTGTGTAGACCACCGCGATGGCGGCGGCTTCCGTGGGCGTAAAGAAGCCGTTGACGATGCCGCCGAGCAGGATGACGGGCGTCAGCATCGGCAGGATCGCGCGAAGCCCTGTCGTTACCACGAGGCGGAAATTGAACGGCGTCGGCGGATTGTAGCCGTGGTGGACCGCGTAGAAGTGATTGAACACCATGAACACGAAGGCGATGAACAGCCCCGGGATCAGACCCGCCACGAGCAGGGTTCCGATCGAGACGTTGGCGATGGAGCCTGCGATCACGACAAGAATGGACGGCGGGATGATGGAGGATAGCGTCGACGTGACGAGCGTCATGCCGACCGCATAGCCCTTGGGGAAACCATGCCGCTCCATCGCCTTGATCTCGATGGCGCCCACAGATGCGATATCGGCAACGGAGGATCCGGAGATGCCGCCGAAGATGACGGAAGAGACGACGTTCACGTGACCAAGACCGCCCGGCATCCAGCCGACCATCGCCTCCGCGAAGTCGAAGATGCGCTCGGCCACACGACCCCGCTCCATGAAGTGACCCACCAGGATGAAGAGCGGCACGGCCACGAGCAGGAAGGAGTTCATGGCCGAGAACATGCTTTGCGACAGCAGGTCGATCGGCGTCGAGGTGAACATCATGATGACTGCGACGCTGGCGAGACCAAGCGCCACTGCCAGAGGAACTCCGAGGGCCGACAGCCCCAGAAAGAGGAGAAGAAGCGCGATGCTCACGACATATGCCCTTTCGAAATGAAGGCGTCAGTCTCGTCGAGTTCGACCTGCGGAGGAGCGCCGACTTCCGGAAGCTGAATGAGTTCCCGGTTCGTCTTCAGCGATTCAAAGATGGCCAGAATGGCCAGAATGGCGGAGATGGGCATGATCAGCCCGATCACCCACATGGGGATAGGCAGCGTCGCAGTCTCTTCGTTCATCATGATCTGCTGACGGATGAGGCTGAGCCCGGTCCATCCCATGAGGACGAAGAATAGAATTGAGGAGCTGACATAAATCGGAACAGCAAGGCGCCGGAACACGCTCGGAATTGCGGCGATAAAAACCACCACCCTTGCGCTCTCAACCGTTCGGAAACCTGCCGCCAGTCCAAGGAAAACCATCCAGACGAAAAGATAGCGGGTGGCCTCTTCGGACCAGGAAACTGGCGCGCCGATCAGGCGGCTCACGACTTGGATGAGCACCACGATCAGAATGCCGGCGGCAGTTGCTCCAGCGGCGAAATCGGCTGTGATTTTGACGAATCGGCCAAGAAGGGACGGTTTATGAGCCATAGGGCTTCGCTCCCAAATGAAATGCTGGCCGCACTCGCGGCCAGCGCTCTTGGATGATGCTGCCTTACTGTTTGCTGACAGCCTGGATCGTGCGGTCGAAGAAGGCTTTGTCCTTGACGAGTTGCGCGAATGTGGGGAACAGCTCCTTCGCGACATTTGCAAAGGCCTTCTGCTGCTCGGGTGTCAGGCGCTCGACCTTCATGCCCTTCTCGGTCAGGGCCGCAATGGACTTGCTTTCATCGGCGGCATCGTTCTCGACCTTCCATGCCTCGGCCTCGACAGCCGCCTGCTTGATGGCCGCCTTCTGATCCTCAGGCAGCGCATTGTACTTGGCAGGATTGATAGCAAGCACCCAACCATCCGCCATGTGGTTCGTGATGGTGGCATAGGACTGCACTTCATAGAACTTGGCCGTCACAGGGATGTTGATCGGGTTTTCCTGCCCGTCGATGACCTTCAGCTGCAGGCCGTTGTAAACCTCGGCGAAAGCCATCGGCGTAGGAGCCGCCCCCATCTTCTTGAAGAACTCGACCCAGAGCGGATTGTTGGGCACGCGGAATTTCATTCCTGCCAGGTCCTGAGGGCCCGTAATCGGCTTGCGGGAGTTGGTCATCTGGCGGAACGGACGCGGCCACATGCCAAGTCCCTGGATGCCGATCTTGTTCAGATCGGCAATAAGCTCCTGCCCCATGGGCCCCGACAGGTAGGAGCGGAGCTGGGCCGTGTCAGTGAAGAGGTAAGGCACCGAAATTGCCGTGAACTTCGGGTTGAAGTTGGCATAAAGCGAGCTCGAAAGCAGCAGCATATCGAGTGAGCCGCCTGCGAGCTGCTTCACAGCCGCCGAGGGATCGCCGCCATAGAGTTGGCCGTTCGGGAACACCTTCACCGTCACCTTGCCGCCAGTCTTCTGGGACACGAGCTCGGCAAACTTGTTGGCGGCCAGGGTGATCTCGGAATTGTCCGGATCGGGCGTCGACAGCGTGAAGTTGGTCTGGGCGCCGGCTGCCGTCGCAACCATCATCAGCGCAGCCGTGGCGACGCCACGGAACATGGATTTCAGCATTCTCGTCTCCTCCTAGGTGATTTGTTATTGGTTATACCAATAGGCTAGATCACAAAAAAACGCCTGACAAGTGGTATAACCAATTGTAGTTTCGGAGCGAGCTTAGACGATAGTTGGCCTAGCAGGATTGTGTTGTGATATGAAGTTGCACATCACGTCGGCTGCTTCCCCTGCGGTCTCATCCTTTTGCCCGGCAGGCAATCTCCGCAGGGTGTTGAAGAAGGAGCGGAAGGAACCATAACGCAGAGCACAACCCCCAGCCCGACGCTCTGAAGAAAGCGCTACGCTAACTTCCAGAACTCGCAGGAATCGCATTTGGCTGCATATCGGATGACGACACTCACCGCTTTACCGGCATGGCAGGCACTTCAGGCCCATTCTGCTGCCGTCCGCTCTCTGCATCTGCGCGAGCTGTTCGCTCAGGATCCCGAGCGCTTCAATCGTTTCTCGATCAGGCTCGGTGATCTTCTGCTGGATTATTCCAAGCATCGGATTACCGCCGAGACGATGATGCTTCTCCTCGACCTCGCACGACAGGCTGACGTGGAAGGTTGGCGCAACCGGATGTTTGCGGGCGAGAAGATCAATACGACCGAAAACCGGGCCGTGTTGCACGTCGCCCTGCGCAATCGCTCGGATCAACCGATCATGGTGGACGGTGCAGACGTGATGCCTGGCGTCATGGCGGTCCTCGAGCGGATGCGGCAATTCTCCGAACGTGTCCGGAGCGGTGAATGGCGCGGCGCCACCGGCGAGATCATGACAGATGTGGTCAATATCGGCATCGGCGGCTCGGATCTCGGCCCTCTCATGGTCTGCGAGGCCTTGAAACCTTATCAGCGGACGGATCTGCGGCCGCACTTCGTCTCGAACGTCGACGCGGCACATCTCACCCATACACTCGCCCACCTCGATCCTGCGCGTACCCTCTTCATCGTCGCATCGAAGACCTTCACCACCCAGGAAACGATGACGAATGCTGCCAGCGCCCGGGTATGGCTGACCGGCGCCCTGGGCGAGGAGGCGGTCGCCAAGCATTTTGTCGCCGTCTCGACCAATGCCGCCGAGGTGGCGCGTTTCGGCATCGACACGGCCAATATGTTCGAGTTCTGGGACTGGGTCGGAGGACGCTATAGCGTCTGGTCCGCGGTTGGCCTGCCGATCGTCCTGGCCGTCGGGTTTGATCGCTTCCGCGAACTGCTCGAGGGCGCTCATGAAATGGACCGGCACTTCCGCACTGCCCCTCTCGATCAGAACCTGCCCGTGATCATGGGCCTGCTCGGCATCTGGTATCGCAACTTTCTCGGCGCTTCGAGTCTTGCCCTGCTCCCGTACGATCAGCATCTCCATCGCTTTGCCGCCTACTTCCAGCAGGGCGACATGGAGAGCAACGGTAAGTCAGTGCAGCGCGACGGCAGCAGGGTGGATTACGCCACGGGCCCGATCATCTGGGGCGAACCGGGCACGAACGGACAACATGCCTTTTTCCAGCTCCTCCATCAGGGCACGGAGCTGATCCCGGCAGACTTTCTCGCGGCAGCGGAGAGTCAAACGCCCCTGGGAGACCATCACGAGAAGCTTCTCGCCAACTTCCTGGCTCAGACTGAAGCTCTCGCCTTCGGCAAGACCGAGAGCGAAGTCAAGGCCGAGTTGCAGAAACGGGGCCTGTCGGGTGAGGCCCGGGAAGCGCTTGTGCCTCACCGGATATTCGAGGGCAACCGGCCGACGACATCGATCCTGTACCGGAAGCTGACGCCGCACAGGCTCGGCTCCCTGATCGCGCTCTATGAGCACAAGATTTTCGTTCAAGGAGCGATCTGGGGGATCAACAGCTTCGACCAATGGGGCGTCGAACTCGGCAAGGAGTTGGCTTCCCGCATCCTGCCAGAACTTCAGAGCGATAAGCCCGTCACAAGCCACGACAGCTCGACGAATGGCCTGATCGAATACATTCGGCATCTCCGTCAGCCCTTGCAATAGGTTGCCAGCGACAAGAGGGCCGGCCTTTCATACAAGACCGGCATAGGGCCCTCGGCGCACCTATTTCATGGGGCCTTTACCGCCCTGAGCCATAGAAGGCTCACGCACAAGACCCCCGAGGATTGACCTTAAGGTGCATTCGACGAACACCTTGCTCCTTCCGAAGAGCGGCATCATTTCAATAGCAGGCGGCGATACATCGATGATCGTCAGAGAGAAGCCGACGAGCATGCCTGATCGTCGGACTACGTCATCGGGCGCTAAACAGCGCGGCGCAGCCAATGATCTCCATCCTCACCTGCTCGAACCGAGCAGCCAGTTCACGGCGCAGCCCCTCGATGCTGTCCTGCTGGTTCGAGAATATCTCCTTCGCATTGTAGAAGCGCATCAGCGCCCGAGCTGCCCCGGAGCGCTCGACGCCCTCCGCCAGAAGGGTTGAGCCGAACACAACCCCGCCGGGAGCAAGAAACGGCTTGAGATGATCGAAGACTACTGCCTTCCGCTCCAAGGCACCCGGCAGGCAATGGAGGAGATAGTTGAGGCCAATGGAGTCAAAAGGACCGGTCTCGAGCTCAAACGGTTCAAGCACGTTGGCCCGTACGACCTTGGGGGCGTAACGCTCGATGCGAGCTGAGGCCCGCTCAAGGCAGACTGGATTGAGGTCCATCAGGGTAATCCGGGGCCTGTCTGTTGGAAACCGGCAATGGTCGAGAAACCAGCCTGTGCCAACGCCGACATCCAGATGCGTGTCGGCCACGTACTCATTATAGTGGGCGAGCAGACGTCTGGTCGGGCATTTCCAGATCAGCGCGTTGGACAGGCCGAGCACCACCAGATCGTAAAGGTCGAGTGTCCGCCGGGTATAGACAGCTTGTCCGGCCATAACAGCCGCAGCAGCTCGCTCCTGCTGGTCGTTCATCGCTGTTCCTTTCCGCCGGGTGTCAAGACGTGTGCAGCCGCGATATCGTTGAGTGACTCACTTTGTACGAGCGCGCAATCTCAACCAAAGGCTCGCCAGCGTCGCATCGGGCCAGCGCCTCTTTTCTCTGATGCGGCGTCAGCTTCGGCCTGCGCCCGAGCCTGATCCCTTTGGCCTTGGCTCGCTCGCGCCCCTCGCCCGTCCTTGCCCGAATACGCCCCGGGCTTTACTGAACCAACTTTGCCTGCTCCCCCTTATCGTCGAGACACCCTCTGACGTGGTGACCGGCATGGCTGACTGGATGCTGAGCCTGCAACTCCTGGTGCTCCTCGGGGTCGCCAATGGCACACCGATCTTTGCCAAGAAGCTGCTCCAGAATCGCTTCAGCACACCTCTTGATGGGGGGCTTACACTGTCTGACGGCCAACCTCTCTTCGGAGCTTCCAAAACCATTCGTGGTGTCATTCTGTCGGTTGTCTGCACGGCGGGAGTGGCAGTCCTGCTGCACATAGACTGGATCGCAGGCACTGCGATGGCAGGCATGTCCATGCTGGGGGACCTCTTCTCAAGCTTTGTCAAGCGCCGCCTTCACCTGCCGCTGCATGCCCAAGTCTTCGGGCTCGATCAGATCCCTGAGGCCCTGCTGCCGCTTCTGGCTGTCAAGGAGCAGTTCAACCTGACGAGCATTGACATTGCTGTTCTGGTGATCGCGTTCATCGTGCTGGAGATCGTCCTGTCCCGGATCCTGTTCCGGCTGAAGATCCGCGACCGCCCCTACTGACGATGCCACGTCAGAGCGGGGCCACACGACGAAGCCGATGCAGGGTCACCTCGGGCGGGCAGTTCAGGCGCGCGTCGACGATGCAGGTGCCAGCCCCGGTCGAGGTATAGCCGATCATCCTGCCATACCGCCACGAGCCCCTGACAAAACGGCGGGGGCTGACAGTCTCGGTGCGGATCGGAATGCCGCCCGGCAGACAGATCTGGCCGCCATGCGTATGTCCGCACAGCATCAGGTCGAATGCGGCGTGTGCCGCCCGGCGATACGTCCCGGGGGTGTGCGAGAGCAGGATCGACACAGCTCCCGCTGGGATATCACGCGCAGCCAGCTCGATATCGTCCATGCGATAGAAGTTCG
>NZ_LCYG01000057.1 GCF_001017175.1 Microvirga vignae
CTGTCATGCCCCTTCAGATGGGCCCAACCGATTTTCCAGACACCCTCTAGCGCATCGTGTGGAAAAGTGGACGCGGTTTTCCTCTTTCAACGATGCTCTGTTTGAAAGAGGAAGCATCGGACCCAAAAGTGGACTCCACTTTTCACGTCCGATGCTTTAGGCCTCTCTCACGTTCGTGCCCCACCGGCGATGCAAAAATCCCTCCCAGGGTGAGAACATGAGCCGATCCACCAGGAGCCCGATGATCACGATCACCAGCATGATGCCGATCACCTGTTCCATGGCATTGAGCTCGCGCCCGTAATGGAGCAGGTGGCCGAGGCCGAAGCCGGTGAGGATCGTGACATAGATCTCCGCTGCCATCAGCGAACGCCAGGCAAAAGCCCAGCCCTGCTTCATGCCGGTGACCAGGAACGGCAGGGAGGCGGGCAGGATCACCCGCGTCCATTTGTGAAAGCCGACCGAACCCATGGTGCGGGCCGCGCGGGCATAGATCGGGGGGATGTTGCGCGCGCCGTGATCGGTGGCGATGATCACGGACCATACGGTGCCCATGATCACGACGAAAAGCATCGCACTTTCCGTCTGTCCGAACCACACGAGCGCCAGCGGCACCCAGCAGACGCTCGGCAGCGTCTGCAGCCCCAACGCGAGCGAGCCGACGGTGTCCTCGAGAAACCGTGTCGTGCTGGTGAGAAGCCCGAGCGGAAGGCCGATGAGAACGCCGGCCGCATAGCCGACCAGCAGCCGCTTGAGTGTCACCCAGGTGGATTCCAGAAGCGTGCCGTCAAGGAGAGCGCTCCAGACGTATTCCGCCACATAGATGGGCGAAGGCAGAAGCACGGCGGACCAGCGTCCGCTGCGCACTGCCAGCTCCCACAGACCGATGAGAACTGCGAAAAAGATAAAGGCGAGAGCCGCGCGTTTCATTCAGAAGCCGCTCCTTTCATGGTGCCTTTCAGTGCCGACGCGATCCTCGATGCGTAAGCGGCAAGCTCCGGGCTGTTGATGTCGCGCGGACGGGGCAGGGGAATGTCGAAAATCTGCGCAATCCGACCCGGAGAGGGTGACATCAGCACAATGCGATCGCCAAGACACACGGCCTCGCGCACATTGTGCGTGACGAACACGATGGTCTTGCGGCTTTCCATCCAGATGCGCTGAATGTCCTCATAAAGCTGGTCGCGCGTGAGCGCATCCAGAGCCGCGAAAGGCTCGTCCATCAGCAGCACCTGCGGATCGGGAGCGAGCGCGCGGGCCAGGGCCACGCGCTGTTTCATGCCGCCTGATAGCTGATGGGCCTGCGCATGCTTGAACTTCGTGAGGCCCACGAGTTCGAGATATTCATTGGCGATCTCGCGCCGTTCCTTGTTGGTGAGGTCCGGTCGCAGCTTGAGACCGAACATCACATTCCCGAACGCATCGAGCCATGGAAACAATGCCGATTCCTGGAACATCACCAGGCGCTGCCGCCCGGGTCCATCGACAACCTTGCCGTCGGCCAGCACCTGCCCCGCATCGGGCCTGGTGAGGCCTGCAATGATGTCCAGCAATGTGGATTTTCCGCATCCGCTGGGGCCGAGCAGGCAGATGAACTCACCCTCTGCTACGGTGAGGGAGACATTGTCCAGCGCCTGCACCTTGCTGCTGCGGGAGGGCGTAAACCATTTGGAGACGCCCTCGATGACGAGCTTCGCGCGTCGGGCTTCTGAGGAATGGAAAGGAGCCACTTGCATTATGGTGCCTCGATCAAGCGGCCGAGATCGGGCGTGCCGCGCAGGAAGCCGACCTGCTGAGCGCTCGTGACGAAGGATTGGAATGCCGCAAGCGTCACTTCCGGCGTGATGCTCATGCGAGCCCAGGCGCGGGCCAGGAGTTCGGCATTCATGTCGATCTTGAAGGACGCCTGCAGTTCCTCGCGGGCGAGGCGCTGCGCTTCATCCGGATTCTGCTTGATCCACTCGGTCAGCTCGCGATGCGCGGTTACGAAGCGCTTGGCCATATCGCGGTTCTTTGCCAGGAACTCGGCGCTCGAGACGAGCACGGTGGTGATCGCGTCCTTCTCTTCCACCAGAACCTTGCCGCCGACCTCCGCTTCGAGGCGCGACACCCATGGCTCAACGGTCCACACGGCGTCGAGCTGCTTGTTCTGGAACAAGGAGAGCTGGTCGGGATTGCTGGTGGGAACCACCTGTGCGTCGCCGCCTGTCTGGGTGATGCGTAAGCCCCCGGCGACAAGCCAGGCGCGGGCCGCCACATCCTGCGTGTTGCCGAATTGCGGCGTAGCGATGCGCTTGCCTTTGAAGTCGGCAGGCTTGGCGAGGCCGGAATCCGGCTGCACGACGAGAGCGGAGCCGCCGTTCACGGCACCCGCGATCACGCGCACTTCGTCGCCGCGCGAGCGCGCATAGGCATTGAGGGCGGGATTGGGACCCACATAGGTCAGGTCGAGGGATCGCGCAAAGAGCGCCTCCATGGCGCTCGGGCCTGCATTATAGACGTACCACTCGATCTTCACGTCCGGTCCGAGCCGGTCCTTGAACCAGCCCTTTCCCTGCCGCTCCATGGCGCGGGCTACGAGAGCCTGGACGTGTGTGATGTTGGGGAAATGCCCGACCCGCAGGGTCGTGCCTTGCGCCAGGGCGGGCGCCTGCCCAGCCAACCAGAACGCCGACAGCACAAGAAGAAGCCGCCAAATTCGTTGCATTGTGTAGGTCCTCCAGCAACCGAAAGAGGCTAAGCTGTATGACCCGCGGGTCAATCAGCTCATATGGATCTGGTTATACCCCCTTTGAGCACTGGATTGCTATCGAATTAATCACACGACGATTACCGTATAATCAGTTCTGCTTCCTCTATCCTTGGCCTTATTCTAGTCATCGAAAGAAAAGGCGTTGCAAGCCTGCTGCATCGCACGAGAAAGAACACTCAAGTTCTTGCACTGCGACGGGAATTGTGAGGAAATCGAAAACGGGGGCGCCCTGTCGAAAAGGGAGGCCGTCATGAGAACCTATTATGTGTTCCAGGCCAAGGACACGCCTGGACTGCGCGGATTCACCGATGAGCCGCGTGCATCTCAGCTACCAGCCGAATATGGGCCATGGACCCGGGTCCAGGAGATCGGACCGGATGAGGAATGGACTCTCGATGTCAGCCGGGCCGTCGTTGCCTCCGGCATCCTGGAGAACGGCTATTACCTCTTAGGTCCCCTGAAGCAAGCCGCACCAAGACCCATCATCGAAAGCGACCGCGTCGAGGGAACAGCCGTCTATGACCGCAACAACGCGCAGATCGGCACCATCAAGCGTCTTATCATCGAGAAGGTGAGTGGGCGCGTCCTCTATGTGGATGTGACGTTCGGCGGTCTCTTCGGCGTGGGCGTTCACCATCACACCATTCCCTGGGACAAGCTCACCTACGACACGGAGCTCGAGGGCTACCATACCGACATCACGGAAGAGCAGCTGCGCGCCGCTCCAGTCTTCACGGACGAGCGCAGAGGCAAACTCAATGAAATCCATGAACGGGAGATGCAGAAGTACTGGCTTAATCTGACGTAAAAGCTGAATAGCCAACGCTATAACCTGATTTTTGTTTGCCACTTATCTGCCATATCGCAGGAATACCAAGGGCTTGCCTTCGTTGCTCACGAGTGAAACAGCGTGCGAGTCTCAACATGCAGATAGGCCCTCTCTCTCGATCGTCCCGCAGGTCACATGGCGTCGCCGGATTTCAGCTGCTGCGCGTCGTCACCGTACTTGGGCTTGCGGCAGCAGGCGCTTTTGCCGTTTCCCTGTCGGTGGAAGACCAAAGCCCTTCACTGGAGGCCGTTGCCGCCGCCGACCGGCAGCCTGACGGCACAAGCGCACCGCATTCCGCCGACGATCCTCAGCGGACCGCATCCCTGCAGGTTGCGACTGCGGACCCAAGCGCGCCTGGTCTGACCTCCGCCAGCGCCATGCCTTCCGTGGCTCCAGACGAGCCTGCTCAGGAAGACGCTCATGCCAGCACGCCGGCGGCTGACACGAGCCGCAATCAGGCCACCACTGAGCCTGTCGGCCCCAGCGGCGACACGCGACGGCCTGAGACGGAGCAGGCCGGCGCCAATGAAGCCTCGCGTCCCGCTGCTCCGGAAATGACAGGCGCCGTGAACGTCGCGAGCATCGCAAACAATCCGGCTCAAGGAACCGGGCTCGTCGACCTCAACACCGCATCCGTCGCGCAGCTCAATTCCTTACGCAACGTAGGCCCGCTCGGACGCGCCATCATCAAGGGCCGTCCCTATGCTTCGGTGGAGGATCTGGTGAAGCGCAAGGTGCTCCGCCGCTCGGTCTACGAGAAGATCAAGGATCAGATCACCGTTCGGTGAGATCTTCGCTCCAGCGATGCGCGCTGCCGGGACAATGTCCGGCCGAAGAAATATCTTTCCCCTTGCATGGGAGTGAGCGTGGGTGCTAAATCCCTCTCATTCCACAGGGGTGCTCCGTATGGCCGGGGCTGAGATGATGGCGACATGCCGTCGGACCCTTCAGCTGATCTGGATAATACCAGCGGAGCGAGGCGGCAATGTTTTCAGGAGCACAGGTCTCCCTCTATCCGATGTCCGACGATTTCGTCGGCATCATTCTCGAGGCGATCAAAGCGCTCGATCCCTACAGGCCCACATTCAGAATCGAGACGGACGACATCTCGACCCTTCTCGTCGGTCCGCCCGATCAGCTCTTCCCTGCCATGCGCGATCTCTTCGTGTCGGCTTCCCGTCATGGACCGCACTGCGTTCTCGCCGCAACCGTTTCCCGCGGGTGCCCCGGCGAGCCTGACGATCCAATCTGCACGCCGATTGCCGACGTGAATTTCGACAAGCCGCTCCCGGAGCGGATTGCTGCGGCTCTTGGCGCCGTGGAGGCCGCGCCGCGCATGGGGCAAAGCGTTGCCGCGCAATTCTCGCTCTATCCGCTCGGCAGCGGGCATCACATGGACGAGATCTACGGCTGCATCGAATTCCTCAAGCATTCCGGTGTTTTCGACAAATCGAAAAATTTCTGCACCAAGCTGCGCGGGGATGCGGGCCCCGTCTTCGCGACATTGAGCGAAGCCTTTCTGCGTTTCGGTGCGCCGCAGGGGCATGTGGCCCTCGACCTCAAGGTCTCGGCCAACAGCCCGACGGCAGTCTGAAGTCCCCTCGTTCTTTCCTCCCGTCACAAGAGGCTAACATGCCCAATTCACGTATCTGGACATTGAGGGAAACCCTCATTGTCGCCGTTCTCGGCGCGGTCTTTGCCGTGCTCTATCTCGGGTGGGTTCAGGTCTGGCTGATCGCGCAGGCCCTCTTCGGCTCTCTAACGATGGATGTGGTGATGGGCTTCTGGTTCGTCGCCTCCATGGTCGCAGCCGCAATCATCCGCAAGCCGGGTGTCGCCTTCGCGGCGGAAGTGCTGTCCGCAGGCGTGCAGATCCTGCTCGGCAGCCCGGCCGGGCTGATGCTCCTGGTCACGGGGGCCGTGCAGGGCGCAGGGGCAGAGCTGGTGTTCGCAGCGACACGCTGGCGCAATTATTCGCTGCCGGTCATGATGGCCGCCGGCGTCGGCGCTGCGATCTTTTCCTTCGCCTATACCTGGGTCCGCTTCGACTATGGGGCGCTGCAGCCTGGAATCCTGATCGCCATGTTCACGTTGCGCTGCGTGAGCGGCGCGCTGCTCGGCGGCTGGATGGGGCATGTCATCGTGCAGGCGCTCTACAAGACCGGCGCGCTCGCAGGTCTGGCGATCGATCATGACAAGCGAGCCGCAGCAGCCTGATCCTGCACTTGTGGCGCAGTGGAGGGAGGTGAGTGTCCACTATCCCTTCACGACGACAAGCGCTGTCGGAAGTGTTGATCTGTCGATCAACAGAGGTGAACGCGTGCTGCTGCTCGGGCCCTCCGGTTCGGGCAAGTCCACGCTTCTGCTCACTCTGACGGGCCTCGTCCCGGAGAGCATTCCGGCGAAGGTGGATGGCGAGATTCTCCTCTTCGGCGAGCGTGTCGCGGCACGCAAGCCATGGGCCTGGGCTGCGCGGGTCGCGCAATATTTCCAGGATGCCGATCAGACGCTGACCGGCATGCGCGTGGAAGACGAGATCGCGTTTGCGCTCGAAAACCGCGCCATCCCGCCCGCCGTCATTGCGGAGAAAGTCGCTCGGGCCATGCGCCGCGTCGGACTGCCCGACGCATGGCGAAAGCGCCGCTCCTCCACGCTCTCCGGTGGGGAAAAGCAGCTTGTCGCGCTGGCCGCAACGCTCGTCCAGGAGGCTGAATTCTTCATCGCCGACGAGCCGACGGCGCATCTGGCTCCGGAGGCGGCCCATCGTCTTCATGCGCTGCTCACGCACGGCGACCCTGAGCGCAGCATTCTCATTGTCGATCACAGGCTGGAAGGCCTGATCGAGTTCATCGACCGGCTGATCGTGCTGGGGCGGGACGGCACCATCGTCGCTGAAGGGCATCCGCGCATTGTCTTTCGCGAGAGGCGCGATCTTCTGATGGCGCAGGGCATCTGGTGCCCGGTCGCCTCTGCTCTCGACGGACGGCTTGAAGAGGCCGATATCGCACCGCCGACAGCGCCCCTGTCGATTGCGGAAGCGCTGGCGCACCTGGAGCCCGGCGTTGCATCTCCGTCGCAGATCGCGCAAGCACGCCCCGCCGTGCAGGCCTTCGTTGAAGCCTATGCACCGCGTGTCGCGGCTCCATCCCGGCAATCGCCCATGCTGACGCAATTGATCGAGGCCGATTGCGCTCCCTCTCTCGGCCCTGTCGTGTTGCGGCATGTGAATCTGAGCATTTGGGAAGGCGAGATCCTCGGCATCCTCGGCGCGAACGGCGCCGGAAAATCCACGCTCGGTCTTTGCCTCTCCGGTCTCCTGCCGTTGAAGGCAGGAAAGCGCAAAGGCGCCCCCGCCGGATATGCATTCCAGCGACCGGAGAACCAGTTCACCGCGGGCACGGTGCAGGAGGAGCTTCTGACGGCGCTGCCCGACGATATGCCGGCCGCTCTTAAAAGTAATCGCGTGGCAGAGATGCTGGCCCGGTGGGAATTGGCGAGCCTTGAGAGCCGGCATCCCTTCGAGCTGTCACAGGGGCAGAAGCGGCGTCTGGCGCTGGCCGCGCTCACGGTCTCCGATCGCTGGCCCCTGCTCGTGCTCGACGAGCCGACGGCGGGGCTCGATGCCTGGGGTGTTGCCAGATTGATCGAGCAAATCGAGTCGTTGCATGACACGGGGCGCGCCATTGCGGTTATTACGCATGATCTGGATTTCGCGTCGCGCCTGTGTCCTCGCTCCATTGTGGTGGGGGAGGGTGGAATCCTGGCCGATGGCCCCACGCAGGATCTGATGGACGATGCAGCCCTTCTGCGTCGCGCCGGATTGGTGGAGTCCGCACATCGGCAGGCCGTCCGATGGCTGCGACGGAGCGCGCCATGCTGAAAGCGCGTCACCCACTTGCCATCCTTTTCGTCTGCATCGTCGCGCTTGTTGCATCGATCCTCGCCTTCAATGCGCTGTTTCAGATCGCACTCATCGCTCTGGTCTGCGTGGCCCTCGTTGCCTTCAACCGCACATCGCCGCTCGTGCTGGGCGCTCTCATGCTGCCGTTCGCCCTGTTCGGCTTCGGTTTTCTCACGACGAGCGTTTTCTTCCGGCAGGAAAGCGATTTTGCCGTGAAGATGGCAGGCGAGGCTCTGCTGCAATCGTCCGGCTTCTCGGCCGGTCTCGTGCTTTTCTTTCGCGCGATCGCCTGCGGGATGGTTTCCGCCTTCTTCGCACTCACGACCGATCCCGGCGCTTTCGTGCGCGCGCTGATGGTCAGCGCGAAGCTGCCGCCACGGATCGGCTATTCGCTGTTTGCCGCCATGCAGCTCGTACCCGACCTTGCCGCGGAGGCGCAGCAGATGCGCATCGCCCACGCGATGAAAGCAGGTCGCCCGCCCCGCCGGATTCCCGGCCCCGTGCAGGTTTTCCGCCTCGTCATCCCGCTTCTCGCCTACGCCGTCCGCCGCGCCGGACGCACCGCCATTGCGCTTGAAGCCCGCGGCCTCTCGCCTAAGGGGCCGCGCACGGTCTTGAACGCTCCACGCTTCAGGCGCGGCGATGGCGTGTTCGTCATCATAGGACTGGCGGCAATCGGATTGTGTGGTGTGACGCTGCTGTGAGTTGGAATGGGCCAAGTGCGTCGTCACCAGCTGCGTCGTCACCAGCTGCGTTGTCATGGCCATCCCCGGACTTGATCCGGGGATCCACGTCTCATTGCAGCGGTGTTTCCAGGACGTGGATGCCCGCAACAAGCGCGGGCATGACGAGGAGGGGCAGCTCTCATACCTCCGGCCGCCTGAACACGCCATCGATCATCTGTCCGCGTCCGATCAGCTCCGGTGGCGCGTTCTCCCAGTCGATCTCCTGCGGCTGGCGGTTGTGCCGGTAGACCATCCAGCGGCCTTGGGCGTCCTGGTACACGCCGTAGATCAGGCGGCCCTCGTCATGACGCGCGGGGCCGATGAGGTCGCGCAGGCCGCGCATCACGAGCCATGTGAGGCCGAGCAGGGTCAGCGGCACGGCGACGAGCCACAGGGCCTGGATGGCTTCGGCCCAAGTGTGGAACTTGGAGAGCCAGTCGGCCCACGGAGAATAGGGCTGGTCCATCGCAACAACTCCCTTACGTGAAGCGACCACCAGCGCCGCTGGTGGTCGGGGAGTTGAGAAGCCGCCCATGGACGACCGCGATGACCTTTAGGCTCTCGCCCTGGACATGCGTCACCGCCTCCCCGGCCGTAAGGCTGGGAAGGCATCGTCACGGCCGATACCGGCCGCCATGGGTTGAGGTTCTCACGCCCCAGAACCGGGTGCGCCCGGCTCCGGTGATGAGATAACACGTAACAGTGGCAAGGGGTCAATGGAGTTGCCGCAATCGAGCCGCATCCTCCACCGTCATGGCCGCGCTCCCTCGTCATCCCCGCGCAGGCGGGAATCCAGAACTGCGAGGTTTCAAAAGAAGACGCAAGGCTGGCCGCTCTGTCTTGGAAGTCGTGATTATGGATCCCGGGCTCCGCTGCGCGGCCCCGGGACGACGAAGGAGGGCCATGGCCAGCGGGGCAACTGGAGTCCCAGACCACTGCGATTTGGTCTGTTCTTCGAGAGCGAGGCTGCGGGGCTATCAGGATCGGTGAAGATGGAGGATAATGAGCCAGTTCGCCTACAGAAGGAGGGATCAATGCCCGAATTCAAGCGGCTGGCCGAGGGGGAGAGACCCGCAGACCAGGACAAATATCTGCTCATCGAGGAACTCTGGGAGCCCTTCATCGGGCTGCAGTACAGGTTCGTCGGGTCGGGCTGTCACCTGGAGAGCGAGTATACGGACACTACTTGGGAGGATACGCGGCAACGGGCCTTGGCTCTGGCCGAGAAGTGGGGTCTCCAGGTGGTCTACCTGAGCAGGGACTGCAGCCCGGACTGCGACTGTGATGGGGCTTAGAATGGCAAGGGACGAGCCAAGGTTTCGCTATCTTCCGTCGGTATGCTCGGGAGCTTGCGGATCAAATCCTGGTGGCTGCGCAAGTCCTTGAGATCGTCCCGCATGGCCTGAAGCAACTCTTGGGCAGCCATCGTCTCTTGGCCCGTCTGGGCGAGTTCCTCGATGAGGCGAGCCTGTGCTGCGACTCGCCGCTCGCCTTCGGCTATGTCGAGATCAAGCTGGGCCAATTTTGCCTGATCGAGTTCCAATCCGACCAATTCGTCTTGGTCGATCGACATGGAAAACCTCCACATTTGCGAAATAATTAGGCCCTCCAGGATCTTCTACAATCTCTTGGATCAATCAGTCGCACATTTCACGATGGAAAAGGCGTGAATGCCCGCAATACGTGCGGGAATGACGGGGGAGGCCGCGGCCGACCAAGCACGCTGCGCCTCAAATCCCCGCCCCATCCTCGAACCACCATTCCCGCACCTCCCAGCCATAGCCTTCCTCCTCCATGATGCGGTCGAGATGGGCCTGAAGCTCGTCGCGCAGCTCGTGCAGGGTGCGGCCCTCGGGCTTGCTGAGGTCGGGGGCATCGTCGTCGGGCCCGGAGGGCGGGCGGATGCGCTTGTCCATCTCTCCCAGCGTCCGAGTGAGGCGGGCGAGCGGCTGGAGGGCGCGTTCCGCGCGCTCGATGGGCTGCGTCTCCAGAACCTCGGCATGACGCTCCGCGAGAGTCCAGAGCCGGTCGACGATCTGCCCGCGCCGGTCGCCCGCCCGCGGGTGTGCGGAATTGCGCCGGCGCGAGGGCTCCGGGTTGCGTCTGGCGATGGCGGGCGGCGGGGCAGCCCCGGCCGGGCGCTTCCAGTGGCCCTCGGCCGCATAGCGCGAGACGGTGGAGACCGAGACGCCGAGCTCCTGTCCGATGCGCCTGTAGGAACGGGTGGTGCACTCCACCCAGTCGCGCATCAGGGCAATCCGGTCAGGCGGAAGCTTCTCCCGGATCCCTGAGGGAGCGGGGCCGTCGGGATCTGATGGGGCGGGGGAGGAGGGTAACGACGTCATGACCACGGGCTCTTCATCGATGAGAACAAACCATGAACAATGTAGCGTATGGTGGGAAACGGTCAAGGTTGGAGGGCTCAGGCAGCTTCCGTCATTCTGCGGGGCAGCCGATGGGATCGCGTGCAGAATGGAGCAATCCTTTTGTCGTCATCCCCGGCCCTGTGCTGGTGATCCCGATCCGAATAGCGCCGCGCCCTTCTTGTCGGGATGGCCGGGACATGCCCGGCCATGACGAGGAAGGTTCGGTGAACGATCCCGGATCGGTGCTCCGCTACGTCCGGGACTGTCTTCCCTTGGGGATGTCAGCCCTGGAACGACCCGGTTCAGGCGTTCCAGCCGTTCCAGGACCGTTCCAGGGGGCGTTCCAGGGGAGGGCTCTGGAACGTTTCATCACCGTTCCAGCGGCAATCGATGACTTTTCATCATTTGTGCTGATGGTCCGATCGGCGTAATCGGAGCGTCTTCAGACAATCGGGACGCACCCATGACCCAGGCCACCGCCATGATGTCCGCGCCGGACGCCAAGCGCTTCGACGGAACCACCTTCGGGCTCTATGCCGCCACCGTGTTCCTGTGGGGCGTGAGCTGGATCGGCATCCGCGCGCAGCTCGGGGTCGTGGCTCCGGAGATGTCGGTGCTGTGGCGCTTCCTGCTTTCGGCCGCGCTCATGTGGGGATGGGTGCTCGTCACCGGCCACCAAGTGCGCTTTGCGCTTGCCGATCACCTGCGCTTCGCGGCGGTGGGGTGCTGCCTGTTCTCCTTCAACTTCATCTCGTTCTATTACGGCGGATTGAGCGTGCCGTCGGGCCTGCTCTCCGTGGTGTTCTCGCTCGCTTCCGTGTTCAACCTGATCCTGAGCTTCGTCATCTTCCGGCAGAAGGTGGAGCCGCGCGTGGCATTGGGCGGCGTGATCGGCGTCGCCGGCATCGGGCTTCTGTTCTGGCCGGAGATCACGGGCGCGGGCTTCAATGCGGCGGCGCTGAAAGGTCTCGGGCTTTGCGTGATGGGCACGCTGTTCTTCTGCTCCGGCAACATGATCTCGACATTGGTGCAGCGTCGCGGCGCGCCGCTTCTCTCCGCAACCGCCTGGGGCATGACCTATGGCTGCGTGGTGCTGCTGGCGTTGAACGGCTTACGCGGCAATGCCTTCGTCATCGAGCCGACCGCGAAATACATCGGCTCGCTGCTCTATCTCGCCATCGGCGCGTCGGTGCTGGCCTTCATGTCTTATCTCACGCTGCTGCGACGCTTAGGCGCCGCGCGCGCGGGCTATGCGACGGTGCTGTTCCCCATCGTGGCGCTCACGGTCTCGACGCTGATCGAGGGCTATGTGTGGACGCCGCTCGCAGGTTTAGGCGTCGTGCTGGCGCTCTGCGGCAACGTGCTGGTGCTGCGCAAACCGGCTGCGAAGTAAGGCCTGCTCCGCAGCGGCCTTACTCGGCGGCTTTACTCGGCAGCGACCTCACTCGGCAGCGACCTGGAACACCGGGCGCGTGGAGCCCAGATTGTCGAGCGACTGCTTGATGTGGAAGCCCAGAGCATCGGCAAGCGGGTTCTCCTCGCCGCGTGCGCGGATGAGGCCGATCTTGCACGAGGGCAGGGCGGGAAAGCCGTCGGAGGGCCCGAGGATCCGCATGCCGGGACGCACGGCGCTTTCCGGCAGAACCGACACGGCGAGACCTGCGAGAACCGCCGCGCCCACGGCGGTCGAATGATAGCTCACATAAGCGACCCGGAAGGCGCGGTCCGCGCTCTCCAGGGCCTCCGTCGCCGAGTGGCGCCAGTCGCAGTTCGGGCGGCCGAGGGCCAGCGGGATCGGGCTCTCCTCGTGTACGCCATGGCGCGCGGACGTGACCCACAGGAGCTGCTCGATGCGCACGATCTCGGAGGGGCCGCGCCGGTCCACATGGGTGATGATGGCCAGATCCAGATCGCCGTGCTGCACGCGCTCGATCAGGTTGTGCGTCGGCTCGCACATCACCGTCACCTCGGCTTTCGGGTTCGAGCGCGAGAAGCGCGCCAGGATCTCCGGCAGGTAACGGTCGGCGTAATCATCGGGCAGTCCCAGGCGCACGCGTCCCGTCAGCTCGTTCTCGTTGAAGGCGGCTATGCATTCCGCATTCAGCCGCACGATCCGGCGTGCGTAATCGAGAAGCCGCTCGCCCTCGTCCGTGAGCTTGGAGAGGCGTCCGTCACGCTCGAAGATAGGCCTGCCGACCCGGTCCTCCAGCCGCTTCATCTGCATGGATACCGCACTCTGCGTCTTGTGCACGATCTCCGCCGCACGGGTGAACGACCCCGTATCCGCGATCGCCACGAAGGTCCGGAGCTGGTCGATGTCGAGCAAATGCATGGCGTGAGTCCTCCCCATCAATTTAGATGATGATACATATCTCAAATAATCGTTTCAAGTGATGAAACATCCCATGCTATACATTCCAGTAGGATCAAAAATTAGCCTTTTACATCAAAAGGTTACGCAATTTATTTCCTGTGGGGCGTTCCATAGCATTTCCTGGAACGCCCCTGGAACGGCTGGAACGCCCTGGAACGGAGCGTTCCAAGTCGTTCCTGAAAAATCTTGAAGGCCACTTACAAGCGAAAGGAGACCTCACATGACCCGGTCTGCAGCACCTGTCTCGACCTTCCCCGGCTCGCAGATCCTGGCTCAGTTCGCGCGTTCGCTCATCTCCCTCGCCAAAGCTTTCAAGGATCGCCGAGAGGTCAAGAACCTCGCCGAGTTCGATGAACGCATGCTCAAGGATATCGGCCTAACGCGCAGCGATGTGGTGAGCGCTCTGGCGGAGCCCATCCATCACCATCCGTCATGGGTGTTGGTTCGATGTGTCGGGCGTCCCGCAGAGGTTCTCAGGTCGACTGCCGCACGCAAGCCGCGGCCCGTGGTTCCGCTTGTGAGCCGCGTTTAAGACTTCTTGGAGCCTGTTCCCCAGGCATCTTCGAGGATCGATTGAAGGGACGTGAGATATTGCATCTGCATCTCGCGTCCCTTTTCCATCATCTCTCCCCATGAGGATGAAGACGAGGGTGCTGGTTCCTGCGGCTTTTCGGGAGCCGGCATCTGCATAAAACCTGCCATCATGTCCAGGAATGGATTGGCGGCCGGCTTCTTCTCGGGCTCCGGAGCCTTCATCCATGCGGCCCATAGCTCCGCCCAGGGATTGGTCGCTTCCTGCTTGGGCTTCTCTGCCGTACCAGGTGACGTGAAGGTTTGGACAGCCTGAGACTGTGCCGTCATCCATTGAGCCAATCCGCCCGCGAGAATACCCGCATAGATGGGCAGGATCTGCTGCATCGTCTCGACGCCGATGCCGGCGAAATCCGCAGCCTGATGCGCAACGCGACGGCTTGCCTCATCCGAGCCGAAGAGCTGGTCGAGCAGCTTTCGACCCTCCTGCTGGGCCTGCGCAGAGAAGGTCCGCCCTGCCATCTGCCAGAAATTCTGATAGCCGCTGCTCATCAGGGACTGAAGGAAGCGGTTGGGGTCATTGCTGGCCATGGCATGCTGCAGCCCCATGACGAAGGCCGGCATGAGGGCAGCCATGGCTCGTTGCTGCTGATCGCCCGAGAGCTGGAACTGCCGCCCCAAGGCCTCGATGCCCGCTTGGGTCTGCGCCTGTCGCATCAGATCGAACCAGTTGAACATGGCAGACTCCTCGAACGCTTTGCGCCTATGGTGTTGGAACAGCTTGCCTCTCCAAACGCCGGATTGTCCAGAAGGCAGTGATGATGGCTGCAATCCCGAACACGATCGATCCGGCCCCAATGCCGATCAGCGCGCCCTTGGGGCCTCCGATCTGCGCCCCGAAATAGGCGAACGGGATCATGCCCAGCGTCGCCCGTCCCCAGTTGAAGAAAGTGGAGAGCAGAGGGTAACCGAGATTGTTGAACGAGGCATTGGCCACGAAGACGAGGCTGATGAAGAACCAGATGAAGCCGCTGAGCTGGCAGAAGAACTGCACCAGCTCGGCCGTGAGCGGCGGCGCATTGAAGGCGATGACGATGGGCACCTGCAGCAGGAAAAGCAGGAGCCACACGCTCAATATATAAACGACCATGAAGGTGAGAGAGTCCTTCAACGTCTGCCTCATGCGGTCATAACGCCCGGCGCCCCAGTTCTGTCCAAGAACGGGGCCGATGGCGCCGGCCAGGGCAAAGACGCCGGCAAAGGAGACGGGCGTCACGCGGTCGATGATGGCAGAGGCTGCGATCGCCTGATCGCCAAACTGAGCCATGATGCCGGTGAAGAAGGCGTTCGCTGCGGGAGCAGCGAGGTTGGTGAGGATCGCGGGAATGGCAATGGCGAAGAACGGCCTCGCATCGCGGATGACCGATTGCAGGCTGGGTTGTGTGAGCAATCGGTGAGTGCGCGTGAGATAAAGATAGCCGACGACGAGATAGGCGACACGCGCAAGATTGATCGTCCAAGCGGCGCCGTCAGCTTTCAAGTCCATGACGAAGATCGTGATGGGATCAAGGACGACCGTGACGATAGCAACCGAGAGCGTTGCATACATGCTGCGCTTAGCATCGCCAGCAGCACGTAAGATCGTGGAGAATGCCATACCGAGCGCCATCAGAGCATTCGTCGGCAAGGCAATCCAAAGGAAGCCCTGCGCCACCTGGAACGCTTGGCCGCTCGCGCCCATCGCTCCCAGGATTTGAGGCAGGAACGGCAGCACGATCAAGCTGACGACTGCGCCGATCATGGTCATGAGAATACTGCCGGAGGTCGCAAGCCGCCTTGCATCCTCAGGCTGACGCGCCCCGAGTGCGCGCGAGACCAATGCGCCAATGGGGATCATCAGGCCGACATTGATGGAGACCGTGAAGAACATCACGACGGTCGCCAAGCCGACACCCGCCGTCATGCTCGGATCGTTCAGCCAGGAG
Source organism: Microvirga vignae (assembly GCF_001017175.1). Taxonomy (GTDB): domain Bacteria; phylum Pseudomonadota; class Alphaproteobacteria; order Rhizobiales; family Beijerinckiaceae; genus Microvirga; species Microvirga vignae. The sequence goes on from NZ_LCYG01000057.1 coordinate 15,464, forward strand.
ATGTAGAGCAGCGAAACCAGGTCGACGATGAAGATGGCGATCAGGCCTGCGGCTCCCGTTCCTGTCATCACGAGAACATGGCGCATGGTCGAGCCTTGCACGAAGACCGGAGTGTCAGTGCGAGTCTCTGCTGTGCGTTCCGCAGAGGTCGCATCCATCAGAGGGCTCCCTCGCCGAGGATGTCGCGCGTTTCAGGGCTCAACGCCTTGGCCTTGCCGGTCGGGGAGGTGAGGGGCTCAGGCGCAATCCTGGCCCCCACCACGAGCTCCGCGCCGCCCATCGCGCCAATCTCTTTCTGGAGGAACAAGCGCGCGATGTCGCGCTTGCGCACATCCTGCGCCGCACTGGCAGCGACTTCGGCTTCGACCCCGAGTTCTTCGAGCGCCGAGCGACCGAAGACGATGGCGGATTCGAACGTTTCGCGAAGCTGGTAATCGACGCCAATCTGCAGCAGCTTCACCGCATGGATCCGGTCGAACGCACGCACGAAGCTCCGGGCACTCGGAAAGTTTTCGTGAAGGATCTCGGCGATCCTCTCGATCGTGTCAGGCTCGTCCGTGCAGACGCAGATCATCTCTGCCTTCTCAGCGCCGGCCGCGCGCAGCACGTCGAGGCGCGTTCCGTCGCCGTAGTAGATCTTGAGGCCGAAGCGAGCCGCATCGCGGACACGCTCCACGTTCTTGTCGATCACGGTGGCGTTGATGTTCCGCGACAACAGAACCTGATTCACGATTTGCCCGAAACGTCCGAAGCCAATCACCAGAACCCGGCTCGAACGCTCGCTCTCATGGCCCAGCAGTTCATTCATGTCGGCATGGTCCGCAATGTCCGGGCGGGATTGCAGAGCCTTTTCGACCAGGCTCGAAAAGATCGGGCCGAGCAGCATCGTGATCGCCGCCAGAGCCGTGACCAGTTGCGCCTCGTTCTGCGGCATCAATCCGGCGCTCGTGGCGACGGGCAAGAGCACGAAAGCGAACTCACCGGCGGTGCAGAGCAGCGTGCCCGACCGCAAGCCCTCGCGCCATCTCGCGCCGAATAGACGCGAGAGAATGGTGATGAGCGCAGTCTTTCCAAGGATCACGACCGGAGCCGCAAGAGCCAGCAATACCCATTGCTCCCGTACCAGGGCGAGATCGATGGACATGCCCACGCTCATGAAGAACAGGCCGAGGAGAATGCCGCGGAACGGCTCGATGTCGGCTTCGAGCTGGTGACGGAAATTCGATTCGGCCAGTAGCAGGCCGGCGAGGAACGCACCCATGGCCATGGAGAGGCCGACTTCCTGCATGAGCAGGGCCGCACCCAGCACCACCAGAAGCGCCGATGCGGTCATGACCTCGCGGGAGCCGGTGCGCGCCAGTATGCGGAAAAAGGGATTCAGTCCATAGCGGCCGACCAGAATCACCGCGGCGATGGCGGCGATGGTCTCTCCCGCGGCAAACAGTCGGTCGAGGACTGAGTCCTGCTCCACGGCCACGCCGGAGGCCAGGAGAGGCAGGATGGCGAGAATGGGAACGACCGAAAGATCCTGGAAGAGTAGGATCGCGAAGGAGCGCTGCCCATAAGGAGTTTGCAGGTCGTTGCGCTCTCCGAGCATCTGAAGGGCGATGGCTGTCGCTGAGAGCGCCACCGAGATGCCTGTCACAAAGGCGGCCTTGGGTCCAAAGCCGATGGCAAGCGCTGCCCCGCCGAGGCAAAGCGCGGTTACGCCCAATTGGGTGAACCCCAAGCCGAAGATGTCCCGCTTCATGGACCAGAGGTGGGACAGCTTGAGCTCCAGCCCGATAATGAAGAGCAGCAGCACCACGCCGAGTTCCGCCACAGTCGTAATGGTCTGCGGATCGCCGACGAGTCCGAGAACCGAGGGACCTATGATGATGCCGGCCGCCAGATAGCCGAGCACGGCGCTCAAGCCGATGAGCCGGAAGACGGGCACGGCAATCACGGCCGCCCCGCAGAAGGTCAGGACAGGTGGGAGAAAACTGACGTGAGAGGCTGTGCTGGCCATCGGGCAATCGGAATCCGGTGAGGGGGTGTATCCTTTCTAGGGAGTCTTTTTCCCGAGGGCGAGCCTTTCTTGTCAGAAGCTTGGCCGCGAATAAGCGTCGCTCCCGCTTGACAGGAGCGGCCTCGTCTCGCCACATCGCGGGATCATGACGAAGCCACCCCTCGACATCCTGCTTTGCGCCCCGCGCGGCTTCTGCGCCGGGGTCGTCCGCGCCATCGACGCCGTGGAAAAGGCGCTGGCGATCCATGGAGCGCCGGTCTATGTGCGCCACGAGATCGTGCACAACAAATACGTGGTGGAAAACCTGAAGCGCAAAGGGGCGGTCTTCGTGCGGGAGCTCGACGAGATCCCGGACACCACGGCTCCTGTCATCTTCTCGGCCCACGGAGTGCCGAAATCGGTTCCCGAGGCTGCCCAGGCCCGCAACTTCTTCGCCATCGACGCCACGTGCCCCCTGGTGACCAAGGTTCACCGGGAGGCGCAGGTGCACCACAAGAAGGGCCGCCACATCATCCTGATCGGCCATGGGGGCCATCCGGAGGTGATCGGCACCATGGGCCAGCTGCCGGAAGGGGCGGCGACCCTGGTCGAGACCGTGGACGACATTGCCCGGCTTCAGCCGGCCGACCCGGAGAACCTAGCCTTCGTGACGCAGACGACCCTGTCGGTCGACGATACCCAGGACATGGTGGATGCCCTGAAGGAGCGCTTCCCTTCCATCGTCGGTCCGCACAAGGAAGACATCTGCTACGCCACCACGAACCGCCAGGGCGCGGTCAAGCGCGTGGCGCCGCAGGTCGATGCCATGATCGTGGTGGGCTCGCCCAATTCCTCCAATTCCCAGCGCCTGCGCGAAGTGGCCGAGCGGGAAGGGTGCCCCGTGGTCCGCCTGATCCTGCGCGCCGAGGATATCGACTGGTCGGTGTTCGGGAATGTCCGGCGGCTCGGTATCACGGCCGGTGCCTCCGCCCCGGAAATCCTGGTGGAGGAAATCATCGATGCCTTCGCCGAGCGCTACGAGGTGTCGGTGGAAAGCGTATCGACGGCGGACGAGAGCGTGTTCTTTCCTTTGCCGCGCGAGTTGCGTGAGCAGGCGGCGGAGTAAACGGTGGCAGTCTATACGGAAGTCGGCGACGAGGAACTCGCAAGCTTTCTCGATACCTACGATATCGGCACGGTTCTTTCCTACAAGGGAATCGCCGAGGGTGTGGAGAACACGAACTATTTCCTCCATACCACCAAGGGCTCCTACATCCTGACGCTTTACGAGAAGCGGGTGAGGGAGGCGGATCTGCCCTTCTTCCTCGGGCTGATGCAGCATCTGGCCAACAAGGGCCTGACCTGCCCTCTTCCCGTCAACAACCGCCAGGGTCGGGCTCTCAGCCGGGTTGCCGGGCGGCCTGCCGTGATCATCACCTTCCTGGACGGCATTGCCGTGCGCCGTCCCACCGCCAAGCATTGTGAGTCTCTGGGCGGGGCGCTCGCGAAGCTCCATCTGGCTGGCCAGGATTTTGCGATGAACCGGCCCAATGCCTTGTCGCTCGATGCCTGGGCGCCGCTCTTCGCTCAGGCCGAGGCGCAGGCCGATACGGTTTCAGGCGGTCTGGCGGAGCGCACGAGGCGCGAACTCGCCTATCTGCAGGAGGCCTGGCCCAAGGGCCTGCCCACCGGCATCATCCACGCCGATCTCTTCACGGACAACGTGTTCTTCATCGGTTCCGAGGTGTCGGGGCTGATCGACTTCTACTTCGCCTGCACGGATGCCTTCGCCTATGACGTGGCTATCTGCCTGAATGCCTGGTGCTTCGAGCCGGACGGGTCGTTCAATCTCACCAAGGGTCAGGCCATGCTGGCCGGCTATCAGGCCGTTCGCGCGCTGACGTCGCAGGAGATCGAGGCCCTGCCGGTTCTTTGCCGGGGATCAGCCATGCGCTTCATGCTCACCCGCCTCGTGGACTGGCTCAACGTACCGCCGGGCGCGCTCGTGAAGCCGAAGGATCCGCTGGAATACGACCGCAAGCTCCATTTCCACACCCATGTGAAGCACGCCCGCGAATATGGGCTCGGGGCATGAGCGGCCCTGAGCGTGTCATGATCTACACGGACGGCGCCTGCTCGGGGAATCCCGGACCAGGCGGCTGGGCCGCAATCCTGTTCTTCAAAGGCAGCGAGAAAGAGATTTCCGGCGGGGAGGCTCACACCACCAACAACCGCATGGAGATCAGGGCTGCCATCGAGGGACTGAATGCCCTCAAGCGCTCCTGCGCGGTCGATCTCTTCACGGATTCTCAATATGTGCGCCAGGGCATCACGCAGTGGATGCACAACTGGAAGCGTCGCGGCTGGCGGACTGCCGACAACAAGCCCGTGAAGAACGAGGACCTGTGGCGGGAGCTCGATGACGCAGCATCCCGGCACGATGTGGCCTGGCACTGGGTGAAGGGCCACGCGGACGATCCCACCAACATTCGCGTCGACGAACTGGCGGTGGCCGCCATGCAGCCCTTCAAGAAGGGTGCAAGGTCATAGCCCAATGAAAAAGCCCTTGGCGCCTTCAAGCGAACAAGGGCTTCATTGCGACAGATCGAAAGGATCAAAGATCCTTCAGGATGTTCTCCGCGCCCGAGACCTGGGCCTTGGACGGTGTGTCTTCCACATTGATCGCCTTCACCACGCCGTCCTCAACCACCATCGAGTAGCGCTGGGAGCGCAGGCCGAGGCCGAAGCCTGAGCCGTCCATGGTCAGCTTGATCGCCTTGGCGAAATCGCCATTGCCGTCCGACAGGAACTCGATGCCGTCGGCTCCAGCCGCCTTGCTCCAGGCGTCCATGACGAAGACGTCGTTGACGGCGGTCACCAGGATGGAATCCACACCCTTCGATTTGATCTCCTCGGCGCGCTGCACATAGCCGGGCAGGTGGTTGCGGTGGCAGGTGGGGGTGAAAGCGCCCGGAACCGCCACGAGCACAACTTTACGCCCCTTGAAGAGGTCATCCGTGGTCTTCGCCACCGGCCCGTCCGGGGTCATGACGCGGAAGGTGACCTGGGGAAGGCGTTCTCCAACCTGAATGGCCATGCACAATGCTCCAAAGCTGTTGTTTGAGGATTGCTCTTCACTAGCGCGGCTGTCCGCTGACGTCGAGGCTCACCTGCGTCTCGATGGCCTTGTCCCCTGCAACCAGCGTCAGGGTCAAAGGAATCGGGCCGGATGCATCCTTCGGCCTTTCGTCGACCGACACGGTAAAGCGGTTATCTGCGTCTGGTGTCGATGTTGAGACATACCAGCCGTCCGGTACCTCCGCGAAGAGGACAGGTTTCGTGCCTGATGGCACGCGAACGGCGACATTCAGGGTGGGCCCATCACCGCCAGCCGATTGGACAGACAGCACCGCGAGATCACCCTTGGCTCCTAGGGGTTGCCGAGGAGGCACCTTGGCCATGGCCTCTTCGATGACCTTGCGGTCAGAGCCGCCGTCCGAGAGCGGTACGTTCAGCTCTGCATGAGCCGGGATGCAGATATCCTTGCAGATGCCGTAATCGATGGTCAGCGCCAGCCTGACCGGCTTGTCCGCCGCTGCGGGCTTGACCACAACCGGCAGGACGACCTTGTGGCTGTAGACATAGGAGACGCCAGCCGCATCTTCATAGCGCTTGGGGGCGGGCCATCGGACTTCGACGCTGGCCACGTTCTCCGAGGCCGACCAGTCGAAGCTCGGCGGCAAGCCGGATTCACCAGGATTGCGCCAGTAGGTCTTGAAGCCCTGGTCAAGGCCGATCTCGATGCCAGCGAGCCATGTCTCCCCCTGCTTGCCCCCGGACAACAGGCGGACCTGCGAGTGGAAGCCCTGCGATGATGACGTGGAGGGGAAGGGCTGTCCAAACGCGGGGAAAAAGGACAGAATCACAAAAAAGGCTGATGCGGCGATGCGGAATGTGGTTGTCATGGAACTGACGCCTCCCTGAGGCGCTTCCTTTATGCGTTTTTTCTTCGGGGCTGCCATCCACGATCCCGTGATCGGGTTGTCGGCCCAGCAAGGCAGATTTCGAGACATGAGCTTTCAGCAAACCTCATATGGCGCCGACTCCCCGTATCTCGACGGGCAGGTGCTCGTGGCGATGCCCGGCATGGTGGACGAGCGCTTCGCCCGCGCGGTGATTTATATCTGCGCGCATTCGTCAGAGGGCGCGATGGGTATCATTCTCAATCGTCCTGCTGCAAACGTCACCATGCCGGATCTCCTGGTCCAGCTCGAGATCGTGCCGGAACTGGAGCGGATCCGTCTGCCGGAGCAGGTGGGGCGCATGCAGGTTCTGATGGGCGGGCCCGTGGAGACGAGCCGTGGCTTCGTGCTGCATTCGCCCGATTTCCACATCGCCCAGTCCACGCTGCCCATCGACGACAGCGTGTGCCTGACCGCCACCATCGATATCCTGCGTGCGATCGCTCAGGGACGCGGCCCAAAGAATGCGATTCTCGCCCTCGGCTATGCGGGCTGGGGCGCTGGCCAGCTCGAACTCGAGATGCAGGCCAACGGTTGGCTGAACTGTCCCGCCGATGCCGAGCTCATCTTCACCACGCCTGCCGACATTCGCTATGAAATGGCCCTGCGCCGGATCGGCATCGAGCCTGCCATGCTCTCGATGGAAGCTGGGCACGCCTAATGCTTCAAGCGGCTTCGGTGGTTGCTGCGCCCACCAGTTGGCGGGCCTGCGCGACCGACATCGGCTCGCCGAAAACAGGGCCCTGCGCATATTCGCAGCCGAGCTGATAGAGCTCGATGGCTTCCGACTCGCTCTCCGCACCTTCCGCGACGATCTCCATGCCAAGCTCATGCGCCATCTTGATGATGGAGCGCAGGATGACCGGGTTACCGGATGCCATCTGGCGTACGAAGGACTCATCGACCTTGATCGTGTCGAACGGGAAACGCAGCAGATAGGAGAGGGCGGAATAGCCCGTTCCGAAATCGTCAAGCGAGAGGCCGGCACCGAGATCCCGCAGGCGCGCGAGCATTTGCGCCGAGTATTCCGGGTTCTCCATGACGAGACTTTCCGTCATCTCGATCTTGAGAGAGCCGGGGAGCACCCGCGTGCGGGCGATCACGGTCTTCACTTCCTGCAGCAGATCGTGGCGCAGGAGGTGATGGCTCGACATGTTGACGCTGGCGAATATCGGCGGCTCGACTTCGAGAGCGCTCTGCCAGATGGCGAGTTCCCGCGCCGTGTGTTCCAGCAGGAAAACGCTGAGCTTGACGATGAGGCCCGTCTCCTCCGCAATCGACATGAAATCGTCGGGAGAGATGCGGCCCAGACGCGGGTGATCCCAGCGCAGCATGGACTCGAAGCCTGCAATGGTTCGATCCTCGAGCCGCACGATGGGCTTGAACAGCACCTTCATCTCGTTGCGGTCGAGCGCGTGGCGAAGGTCGCTTTCCATGGTGAAATGGTCGCTGCGATCCGAGCGCATGGTGGGGCGGAACACCTCGATGCGGTCGCCGCCGTGACGCCGGGCATGAGCCATGGCGATCTCTGCGTTGCGCAGAACTTCTTCGCGACGCGCAGCGATCTGCGGATCGTACAGGGCGATACCGATAGAGGCGGTGAGGAAGATCTCGCGATCGGCATAAGTCACCGGCGTGGTGACGATGCGCCGGACCATGTCGGCAAAAGCGATGATGCGGTCGGGCTCCCGCTCCGAGAGCAGGATGATCGCAAACTCGTCGCCCGCAATACGCGCCAGCGTATCCTGTGGCTTGAGCAGGCGGCTCAGGCGACGTGAGAGCGTGAGCAGGATCGAGTCACCGGCCGTGTAGCCCGACTGATCGTTCGTATCCTTGAACTTGTCGATGTCGATGACGAGCACGGTCGGACGTAGGGAATCGTCCTGGCTCGCAAACGTCAGAGCAGCCTCAAGCCGATCATAAAAGAGCTGGCGGTTCGGCAGGCTCGTCAGATTGTCGTGCACGGCATCGAGGAGCAGCCGTTCCTCGGCAGTCTTGCTGCTGGTCACGTCCGACAGCGTTCCGACGATGCGGATCACCTCGCCATCGGAGCCGATCACCGGACGCGCCTTGAGGCGGAACCAGTGATGCGCATTCGAGGAGGAGCGCAGGCGGAAATCCTGCACGAGGCGTCCACGACGCTGCTCGATCACCGTGTCGAGCGCGAGACGGTAGCGGTCCTTGTCGAAGGGGTGGATCAGGTCGAGCCACGCTGAAGCAGGACCTTCGAGAGCGCCGCGCTTCAGGCCCAGCTGGTGCTCGATCTCGGGGCTGACGAAGATGTTGTCGGACACGACGTCCCAATCGAACACGATGTCGCCGGCTCCCGCCAGCGCCAGCGCACGGCGCTCCATGTCGTTGACGAAGCCGCGTGCGAATCCGCCGCCGGCAAAGGCATGCTGCATCACGGTAAAGCCGATGAGCATGACGATCAGCACCAGGCCGCCGATCAGGGCAGGCGGCACGAGATCGGAAGTGAGCTGACCCAGAACCGTGAAGCTCGCGGCTACCGTCCAAGCGATCAGCAGAAGCCAGGTGGGCACAAGCATGATGGCGCGGTCATAACCGTGCGTCGCGAGATGGATCACGAGCACGAAGCCGATGCCGGCGACCGCCGCAATCGACATGCGCGCGACGCCGGACGCCACGGAGGCATCGACGATGGCGAGCAGCAGCAGCGCGCCGAGGAAGGCGAGCCAGAAGGCTGTCACGTGGCTGTAGCGCACATGCCAGCGGTTCAGGTTGAGATAAGCGAAGAGGAACACGAGAAGGGTCGCCGCCAGCACGGCTTCGGCGCCTGCGCGATAGATCTGCTCCGTGACCTCGGAGATCGGGAACACGCGCTGGAAGAAGCCGAAATCGATGCTGGCATAGGCCAGAACCGCCCAAGCCAGCGCTGCCGCGGCCGGGAAAATCAGTGCTCCCTTCACCACGAACACGATGGTGAGGAACAGGGCAAGCAGACCGGCGATGCCGATGATGATGCCCTTGTAGAGCGTCAGACCATTGACACGCTCCTTGTAAGCGTCCGCATCCCACAGATGGAGTTGAGGCAGGTTATCGGTACGAAGCTCGGCCACGAAGGTGACGGTGGTGCCGGGATCGAGCGTAATGAGGAAGACGTCCGCATCGGGGCTATCGGCCCGCTCGGGCCGGATGCCCTGGCTGGCGGTCACGGCGGCGATGCGCGAGGCGCCGAGATCAGGCCAGATCACGCCGGAGCCGGTCAACCGGAAATGCGGCGCCACGAGCAGGCGGTCGATCTGCTCGTCGGTATCGTTGGTGAGCGCGAAGACGATCCAGTCGGGGCGCGTTCCCGACTCGCGTGCCTTGACGGCGATTCGACGCACGATGCCGTCGCGCCCCGGAGCCGTTGAGATTCGGATCTCGTCGCCATCCGACTTATACCGCTCGATAGCAGGGGTCAGGTCGACGGCCTTCATCTTCGGGTCGACGCGCACTGATTCCACCGCCCAGCCGGCCGTCGGCCAGGCGAGCCCCATGAATGCCGCCAAAAGGAAGGCTATGGCGAAAGATACGATCCGCACTGCTTCGGTTCTTTCGTCCGGTCCAAAAGTCGAAGGCGAATTGGTACCGGTCAGGGAGTTTGAGGGCAAGCCGAAGCCTTTACTGGCCCCCACTTGTCCGCATGACTCAGTTGTTATCGTTAACCACGCGCATGGAGCCAGTTTGCGGCGGGATTGAGGAGAAGTGGATATGACGTAGCGGCAGGCGGCGGAGGAAATTAGCCGCGCATGCCCGCCGTGATGACCTCAAGAGAGGGCAGGCCCTTGATGGGGCCGATGGCCGCCACAGTCGGATTGCCCTGCAGGAGGCGACGACCCGCTTCACGGACATGCTCCTGATCGAGGGCGTCCACTTTCTTGACGATCTCGTCGCTCCCTACGATCCGCCCCCAGGAGAGGAGTTGGCGCGCCATGCGCTCGATGCGCCCGCCCGGGGTCTCGAGAGCCGTCAGCAGGGCCACCTTCATCTGTGCCTTGGCGCGGACCATCTCGATCTCGCTGATGTCGGCCGTTGCCTGACGCATGCAGTCGAGCGTGACCTTGGCGAGCTCGTTCACATCGGCCGCCGCCGTTCCAGCGCCGATGCCGAAGAGGCCGCAATCGGAAAAGGGCCAGTGGAAGGAGTCGATGGAATAGGCGAGGCCCCGGGTCTCGCGCACCTCGTGCCAGAGGCGGGAGGTCAGGCCTCCGCCGAGGATATGGGCGAAGAGATGCGTGGCGTAATAGCCGGGATCCTTGAACGAAAGGCCCGGCAGACCCAGCACGATGTTGGCCTGTTCCAATTTGCGCGCAAGACGACGCTCGCCTCCGGTGTAATGTCCGGTTTCCGGCGCACGAATCTCAGCCGCAGGCATCGCGCCGAAGAGGCGCTCAGCGGCGTCGACGATACGGGCATGCTCCACATTGCCAGCCGCTGACAGGGTCATCTTCGCGGGAATGTACTCGCGCGCGAGGAAGGCGCGGATCGTGTCCGCGTCGAAGCTCCTGATCGTGTGGGGGGTGCCGAGGATCGGGCGGCCCACGGGCTGGCCCGCAAAGGCCGTTTCCATGAAAGCATCGTAGATCAGGTCGTCCGGTGTATCCTCGACAGCGGCGTATTCCTGCAGGATCACGCCTTTCTCGCGCGCCAGCTCTGCTTCATCGAACACGGAGTTGATGAGAATGTCGCCGAGCACGTCGAGAGCAACGTCCACGTTCTCGCCGAGCACGCGCGCGGTGTAGCTCGTATATTCGACGCTGGTCGCGGCGTTGATGTCGCCGCCCACGTTTTCGATATCTTCCGCAATCTGTCGCGCGGACCGGCGCGCCGTGCCTTTGAAGGCCATATGCTCAATGAGATGCGAGAGGCCATGCTCATGCGCCTGCTCATGCCGAGAGCCGGTGCCGACCCACACGCCCAGCGTGGCGGTGGCGATTTCCGGCATGCGCTCGGTCGCGACCGTCAGGCCGTTGGACAGTTTCGTGATGTCGACGCGCTTCTCGCGGACGAAATGCTCGTTCATGCAGCCGCGCCTTTGATCGCCCGGGCGCGCTCGCGAATGAAGCGCTCCACCGCAGACTGGTCGTTAGGGAGAACCGAGAAGCTCTCCTTGCGCTCCATCAGATCAGCCATGTGCGGCGGAAGTGCGGGGCGAACGCCCGTGGCGCGCTCGACGGCATCCGGGAACTTGGCCGGGTGCGCGGTGGACAGCGCAACGACCGGCACCTCTGGCTTTTTCTTCAACAGCGCGCGGCCTGCGCGCGTGCCGACGGCGCTGTGCGGATCGAGCACATAGCCTGTGCTCCGATAGGTATTGGCCATCTCGTCCATGACCTTCGCCTCGTTCACGGCCTCTGCCGAGAACTCCTCGCGGATCCGGGCGAGGGGACCTGCTTCGATCATGAAGGCGCGCGACTGGTGGAGGCTTGCCATCAGGCGACGGATCGCTTCGCCGTCTCGGTCGTAAGATTCGAACAGAAGGCGCTCGAAGTTCGAGGAGATCTGGATGTCCATCGACGGTGAGGTCGTGGGCTCAACGCCCTTGATCTCGTATGCGCCGGAACTCAGCGTGCGCGCCAGGATGTCGTTGGCATTGGTGCCGATCATCAGGCGATCGATGGGCAGGCCCATGCGCTTGGCGACCCAGCCTGCAAGAATGTCGCCGAAATTGCCGGTGGGCACGGAGAAGGAAATCGGGCGGTGCGGCCCTCCGAGCGCTACGGCTGCCGTGAAGTAATACACGGCCTGTGCTGCGACGCGCGCCCAATTGATGGAGTTCACGCCCGAAAGCTGCAGATCGTCACGGAAGCGGGCATTGTTGAACATGCCCTTCACCATGTTCTGGCAATCGTCGAAGGTGCCTTCGACGGCGAGCGCATGCACGTTGGGCGAGGCCACCGTCGTCATCTGGCGGCGCTGCACGTCCGACACGCGGCCATGCGGGTAGAGAATGAAGATGTCGACCTGATCGAGACCCTTGAAAGCCTCGACCGCTGCGCTGCCCGTATCGCCCGAGGTTGCGCCCACGATGGTGGCGCGAGCGCCGCGGGCCTTCAGCACATGGTCCATGAGGCGGCCGAGCAGCTGCATCGCCACATCCTTGAAGGCGAGGGTCGGACCATGGAAGAGTTCGAGCACGAAGAGGTTGTCGCCAAGCTGCGTCAGCGGGCACACGGCGGCGTGGCGGAACGAGGCATAGGCCTCGTCGATCATCCGACTGAGATCGGCCTCGGGGATATCGCCATCCACCAGCGGGCCGAGCACGGCCTTGGCGACCTCGGCGTAGGGTTTCCCGGCAAAGCCTTGGATCGTGTCCGCGGTCAGTCTCGGCCATGTTTGAGGCATGTAGAGGCCGCCGTCCCTGGCAAGGCCGGTCAGAAGCGCATCGGAAAAGCCAAGCGCGGGAGCTTCCCCGCGGGTCGAGACATGGAGCACGATCAATCTCCTGGAAATGCGGCGGGACAATAGGAGGAGCGGCCGATTGCGGCAAGCCGCTTCTGGCGCGGCATCATCCCTTGATGCGCTTCCAGACGAAGACCCCGAACACGCCGACGAGGGTGAGTGCGATGCCGTACCAAGTGAGCGCGTATTGCAGGTGGTTGTTGGGGAGTGTCAGCTGGGTCTGCCCGCCGCGCGGCCAACCGCCTGGATTGGGCGTCGTGTCCGCATCGATCAGGAAGGGGGCCACACGCTCCAGCTTACGGGCATCGGCGATGGCATGTGGATCGCGGGCGAACCAGAGATTCTTCTGTGGCTCATCCTTCGGCGTGAAGGCGTTGCGCGCCTCAGGCGCCCGGACGAGGCCGGTGAGTGTCACATCGTCTTGCGGCTGACCCTGCGGACGGGTGGCGGGATCCTTCAGATCTGCGGGCACGAAGCCGCGATTGACGATGACGATGGCACCCGTCGTGAGCCGGAGCGGCGTGAGGATGGAATAGCCTTGGACGGGCGCGCCCTGCCGCGCTCCAGGAGCGAGGCCGTAAACCGGCGCTTCGAGGTCGTGCAGGAAGGTACCGGTGACCCGAACTTTCCGGAACTCATCCTGGTCCGCGCGCCAGGTGGCCCACTCCGTTTCAGGGACGATCGGGCTCGGCTCGCCATAGGCGCGGGTTTCGATCTGCTCGATCAAGCTCTCCTTCCAGGCCCTGCGCTGGAGCTGCCAGGTGCCAAGGCCGATAAGGATCGCAAGGGCAATGAGGGTCGCGAGCAGAGGCAGAAGGAGCGAGCGGCCCTTGTGCAGGCTGGCGGCGGTCACTTCTGGATGCGCCCTTCTTCAGCTTTGTGGTGGTATTGAAGCGCCACCAGCACGCCCTTGGACGGCCGGACGAGCGCAAGACTCAAGATAATGCTCAGGGCCGACCATAGGACGAGGTGGAGCCAGATCGGCGGGGCGTAAGCGAACTCGGCCCAGAGAGCGAGAGCGACCACCACGATGCCGACGATGGACATGACGAAGAAGGCGGGGCCGTCTCCTGAATCGGCAAAGGCGAAATCGAGACCGCAGACCTCGCATTTGGGGCGCACCGACAGGAAACCCTTGAACAGGTGCCCCTTGCCGCAGCGAGGGCACAGGCCCTTGAGACCGGTGACGACAGGCGAGGGAGCGGATTGATCTTGGGCCACGATGGTTCTCCGTGATCGGACCTCTCGTCAGATGGGTAGGGGAGGCCGAAAAGCGAAGGGCGGCTCGAAAGCCGCCCTCGTCAAAACTCAGTGTGAGTGGTCTAGTGCCCGGCAGCGCTTCCGCCGAAGCCCCACACGTAGATGGAAGCGAAGAGGAAGAGCCACACCACGTCCACGAAGTGCCAGTACCAGGCGGCGAACTCGAAGCCGAGGTGCTGCTTGGGCGTGAAGTCGCCGCGGTAGGCGCGCAGCAGGCAGACGGCGAGGAAGATCGTGCCGATGATCACGTGCGCGCCATGGAAGCCCGTCGCCATGAAGAAGGTGGCGCCGTAGATGTTGCCGCTGAAGCCGAAGGCCGCGTGGCTGTATTCGTAGGCCTGCACGCAGGTGAAGATCAGGCCGAGGATGACCGTGAGCCACAGGCCGGCCTTGAGGCCCTGGCGATCGTTCTCGAGCAGAGCATGGTGCGCCCAAGTCACCGTGGTGCCGGAGGTCAGCAGGATCAGGGTGTTGAGCAGGGGCAGGTGCCAGGGATCGAAGGTCTCGATGCCCTTCGGGGGCCACACGCCGCCGAGAGCCTCGACGCGCGAGTAGAGCTGCGGATCACCGGCATAGAGAGCAGCGTCGAAATAGGCCCAGAACCAGGCAGCGAAGAACATCACCTCGGAGGCGATGAACATGATCATGCCATAGCGGTGATGGAGCTGAACCACGCGGGTGTGGGAGCCGGTATTGGCCTCGCGCACCACGTCGCTCCACCAGGAGATCATGGTGTAGAGCACGCCGATGATGCCTGCGCCGAAGATGTAGGGACCCAGGTGCAGGCTGCCGAATGCGATGTCCTTCCACCAGGTCACGAACCCGGAGGCCATCAGGAAGGCGCTGATCGAGCCGATCAGCGGCCAAGGGCTCGGATCAATGATGTGGTAGTCGTGGTTCTTGGCGTGAGCCTCGGCCATTTTAGTCGTCTCCGTGCCTCGATTGTGACTTCGCTTTAAGACGTTTCTGTCCAGCTTGTCACGTTCCTTATTGAACGGTTTGTTGGGTTGATGATGTCGCCTCCGCCACCGGCTTGCCCGCTTTGGACGGGAAGTAGGTGTAGGAGAGGGTAATGGAAGAGAGGTCCTTCACGTCGGAATCCTGTGCCAGACGTGGATCGACATAGAACACGACCGCCGATTCCAGGCTTTCGCCCGGCTGCAGGGTCTGCTCGGTGAAGCAGAAGCATTCGAGCTTCGAAAAGTAGGTGCCTGCGAGATCCGGCTGCACGTTGTAGGTCGCAATGCCGGTGGCAGGCTGGTCGCCCGTGTTGGTGACCTTGTAGTAGACGGTCGTGGTCTCGCCGAGTTTCACCGTGATCTCCGGCTTTTCAGGCGAGAAGCGCCATTTCAGGCCAGGAGCCACATTGGCGTCGAAGCGCACGGAAATCGTGCGGTCCAGAACGTCCGAATCGTTGCTGACGCGGGTAATCGGCGTGCCGTCGAAGCCTGTCACCTTGCAGAAGAGGTCGTAGAGCGGCACCGACGCATAGGCGAGCCCGACCATGCCTACGGCGATGCCGGCACAGGCGAGAGCCGTGCGATGCAACTTGCGCTGAGTGTGCGGTGCTTCAGCCATGCTTAACTCACAAGGGCCGGTTCAGGACCTGAGGGCCCAGCTTCGCAATCGTGATTGCGAAAAGCAGGATGCAGAGAATGCCGAGCGTGAGGCCCAAAGCAATCGAACGCCGCCTGCGGCGCTGCTGTTCCTCAGGTGTGAGGTGGTAGGAGGAGTTTTGGTCCGCCATGTGCTTCACCCCAGAACCGGATGGAAGAAGCCGAAGCCATGCTCCGCAAGAAGCGTGGCGAACAGCAGGAAGAGATAGAGGATCGAGAAGGCGAACAGCTGCTGGGCCACGCGCATGGCGGGCTCACCCTGACGCAGGCGATAGACCTGGATCGCAAGGGCCAGCATGCCGAGGCCGCCGACAAGCGAGATGAGCGCATAAGCGAGGCCGCCGAAGCCGAAGAACACAGGCGCCATGCCGAGTGGGGCGAGAAGCACCGTGTAGGCGAGAATCTGGAACCGGGTGGAGTCTGGGCCGGCGACATTCGGCATCATCGGAATGCCAGCGCGTTCATAATCGCCCGACTTCACGAGAGCGAGCGCCCAAAAATGAGGCGGCGTCCACATGAAGATGATGGCAAACAGGATGACGCTGTCCCACGCCACGTGCCCGGTCACCGCCGCCTGCGCCACGACCGGGGGGAGGGCGCCTGCCGCGCCGCCGATCACGATGTTCTGCGGCGTCGAGCGCTTCAGCCACATCGAATAAATGACGACGTAGAAGAAGATGGTGAAGGCGAGCAGGCCAGCTGCCAGCCAATTGCTGGCGAGCCCTAAGATGAGCACCGAGCCGGCGGACAGGGTCAGACCGAAAGCCAGGGCCTCGTTGGGCTGGATCTTGCCGGCGGGAATCGGGCGCTTGCGCGTGCGGGTCATGACGGCATCGATATCCGCATCCCACCACATGTTGAGGCAGCCCGATGCGCCGCCGCCAACGGCGATCATCAGCAGGGACACGAAGGCCAGAATGGGATTCACATCCGGATGGCTGACGACCATGCCGACGAGCGCCGTGAACACGACGAGAAACATCACCCGCGGCTTCAGCAGGGCGAAGAAGTCGGACACGTCGCCCTGCGAGAGGCCAGCTTTGGCTCGGCTTTCGGCTTGGGTCTCGGTCAAACTGTTCGACAGGGTGTTCATACTGATGATCTTCCGAAACGCTGAAAGATAAGGCTTGAAGCGCCTTGCGGTGTCAGCTCCTCGCCGGAAGGCTTCGCTCGCCGAAGCCCTCGGGGGAGGAGCGGGCGGCGTTTGCCGCCCGGCTCGCTTGATTAGTGGCCCGTCTCGACGATGCGGGGCAGGGTCTCGAACTGGTGGAACGGAGGCGGAGAGGACAGGGTCCATTCCAGCGTCGTCGCACCTTCGCCCCAGGGATTGCCGGCAGCCTTCTCCTTGCGGACGAGGGCGTAGATCACTCCGATCGTGAAGAAGATCACGCCCGCGAAGAAGATGTAGGCACCAACCGAGGAGACGAAGTTCCAGCCGGCGAAGGCGTCCGGATAATCCGCATAACGGCGCGGCATGCCGGACAGGCCGAGGAAGTGCATCGGGAAGAACAGCACGTTGGCTCCGATGAAGGAGATCCAGAAATGCACCTTGCCGATCCACTCAGGCAGCACGTAGCCGGTGATCTTCGGGAACCAGTAGTAGACGGCTGCGAAGATCACGAACACGGCGCCGAGCGACAGCACGTAGTGGAAGTGAGCCACCACGTAGTAGGTGTCGTGCATGTAGCGGTCGACGGGAGCGTTCGCGAGCACGACGCCGGTGACGCCGCCGACCGTGAACAGGAACACGAAGCCGATCGCCCACTGCATGGCCGCCGTGAAGCGGATGGAGCCGCCCCACATGGTGGCGATCCACGAGAAGATCTTCACGCCGGTCGGAACCGCGATCACCATCGTGGCGAACACGAAGTAGGCCTGGGTCTGCAGCGAGAGACCGACCGTGTACATGTGGTGAGCCCACACGACGAAGCCGACGACGCCGATCGCCACCATGGCGTAGGCCATGCCGAGATAGCCGAAGATCGGCTTCTTGGAGAAGGTGGAGATGATGTGCGACACGATGCCGAAGGCCGGCAGGATCATGATGTACACTTCGGGGTGGCCGAAGAACCAGAACAGGTGCTGGTAGAGCACCGGATCGCCGCCGCCGGCCGGATCGAAGAAGGTCGTGCCGAAGTTGCGGTCCGTCAGCAGCATCGTGATTGCGCCGGCGAGAACCGGCAGCGCCAGGAGCAGCAGGAACGCGGTCACCAGCATGGACCAGGCGAAGAGCGGCATCTTGTGCAGCGTCATGCCCGGAGCGCGCATGTTGAGGATCGTGGTGATGAAGTTGATCGCGCCCAGGATCGACGAGGCGCCGGCGAGGTGCAGCGCCAGGATGCCGAAGTCGAGCGCAGGGCCCGGATGACCAGCCGTCGAGAGTGGAGGATACACCGTCCAGCCGCCGCCGAAGCCGAGCGAGCCCGGAGCACCCTCGACGAAGAGCGAGCAGAGCATCAGGCCGAAGGCCGCGACAGTGAGCCAGAACGAGATGTTGTTCATGCGCGGGAAGGCCATGTCCGGCGCGCCGATCATCAGCGGCACAAACCAGTTGCCGAAGCCGCCGATGAGGGTGGGCATCACCAGGAAGAACACCATGATGAGGCCGTGACCCGTCACGAAGACGTTGAACGCCTGCGGGTTGGAGAAGAACTGCAGGCCGGGCTCCTGGAGTTCCAGGCGCATACCGATCGACAGAAGACCGCCGATGATGCCGGCCGTGAAGCCGAAGAGAAGGTAGAGAGTGCCGATATCCTTGTGGTTCGTGGAATAGAACCAGCGGCGCCAAAAGCCGGGATGATCGTGGTGATCCGCGTGAGCGGCATCAGCTGCATGTGCCATGATGAGACCTCTATGGTCCTTGCTTTTAAATTACTGAGCGTTCGCGAACTTGATCGGAGCCGTGTCTTCCGTGGAAGCATAACGCTGCTTCGCCTCGGCCAGCCAAGCGGCATATTGCTGCTCGCTCACGACGCGGATTTCGATCGGCATGTAGGGGTGTCCGTTGCCGCAGAGCTCCGAGCACTGGCCGTAGTAAACGCCTTCCTTGTCGGCCTTGAACCAGGTTTCGTTCAGGCGGCCGGGAACGGCATCGACCTTCACGCCGAAGGACGGCATGGCAAAGGCATGGATCACGTCCGCCGAGGTCACCTGAACGCGCACGACCTTGCCGACCGGCACGACCATGGCGTTGTCCGCGCCGAGCAGGCGCGGCTGGTCAGGCTTGCGGGCGCTGTCCTCGGTGATCATGTTCGAGTCGAATTTGAAGCCGCCCTGATCGGCCGGATACTCGTAGCCCCAGTACCAGGAATAGCCGGTGGCCTTGACCACCACGTCGGCCTGCGGCGGAACCAGCTGCTGGCGCAGGAGGCGGAAGGAGGGAATGGCAATGGCCACGAGGATCAGCACCGGAACGATCGTCCAGGCCACCTCGAGGAGCGTGTTGTGCGTAGTCCTGGAAGGAACCGGGTTCTTCCGCTCGTTGAAGCGGGCGATGATCGCAAGGAGCAGCGCCAGCACGAAGAGGCAGATCACGGTGATAAGCCAAACCAGGTAGGTGTGGAAGTTGGACATGCTCTGTCCCAACTCGGTCACCATCTCCTGCATGCCGGTTTCCCAAGGGGAGGGGCGGCCTGCGGCGGCCCATGCCTCACTTATGCCCAACACAAGTGCGACCGCTGCCGTGGAGAGGGCGGTCACCGATCGACGTCCAGTCTCGATCCGCATCGGCGTTCCAAAGCTCCTAAAGATTATGATGGCCGGGCGGCCATGGAAGCATAAAGGTGATGGTACAGGCGTGCGAATAGCGGCGCCCGGCTTGCGCCATCACCTTTGATCTACGTCAAAGACCACAGGACGCGCCGAAGCGCAACGGTGCTAAGGTCGCAATTTGTGCGTCATAACCGCCAAAAGCGATTGTGATCCCCACTTATCCCCTCTCGCTTGACATTATGGCCTCTACCATGGTCCCAACGGGCAAAAGATTGGGATCGAAGCGGCCGCGCCGCTGCCCTTGAAAAGGTTCATGAAGGAGAAACCGATGGGCGTGTCACGATGGGTCCGCTATGGGGCGGCAGCATTCTTGGGTCTCTCGACCTTCGCTGCCGCAGGTGGCGCCAATGCGCAGGGCATGGTGAAGAATACCTACGGCGACTGGCAGATGCGCTGCGAGACTCCTGCGGGAGCCACTGCCGAGCAATGCGCTCTCGTGCAAAATGTCGTTGCTGAAGATCGTCCGAACGTCACGCTCGTCATTATCGTGTTGAAAACCGCCGACGGCAAAAGCCGGCTTCTTCGCGTCGTTGCGCCCCTTGGTATCCTCCTGCCGTCGGGCTTAGGGCTCAAGATCGACCAGACCGATATCGGCCGGGCCGGATTCGTGCGCTGCCTGGCCACGGGTTGCGTCGCCGAGGTTGTCATGGAAGATAATCTCATCAATCAGATGAAGACCGGGCATTCCGCCACCTTCATCGTGTTCCAGACGCCTGAGGAGGGCATCGGCATTCCCGTGTCGCTGAATGGATTCGCGACCGGATTCGATGCGCTGCCGTAAGGTCAGCAAGAAACAAGCTGGGGGATTTTCATGGGTATGGGTTCGGGTGCGAAGACCAGTCTGGCGCTTGCTGTGCTGGGTGTCTCTGTTCTGGCTGGATGCGCTGGTTCAGGTGAGAGCGGCGGCATGGGCCTCGGCGAAATGCTGTTGACCGGCGGTGCCACCCAGGCCCCGGTTCAGGTCCGGCCGATGGATGACGTCTATTGCCCGCCAGTCACCATCGCCGAAGGCGGCTCCGCCATTCAGGCCTATTCCGCCGGCCGCGCCGGTGACTCATCGGCCCTGCGCAGCCAGGTTTCCATCAGCAATCTCGCCCGCGAATGCGTGGGTCAACCTGATGGCTCCACCCTCGTGAAGGTAGGTGTCGAGGCCCGCGCCCTTCTGGGCGTCGGCGGTGCCGCTGGCCGCTACAACGTTCCGGTACAGATCGTGGTGAAGGATGGCTCGACTGTGATCGCCAACCGCAGCCGCGGTGCCGTGGCGGCCATTCCGGCCGGTGGCACGCAGACGAGCGTGACCGTGGTTGAGGACAACATCGTGGTTCCTGCGGCACGCGCCAACACCTTCGAGATCGAAGTCGCTCTCGGCGGCAGGGGCCAGCGCGGTTAATCCGCGCTGCTCCTCATTGCTTAATAGAGGGCGGAGGAGCCGGCCCTCTGATTCAGAGGGGTGGCGAGCACTTTATCGATCCGGCGCTCGTCCAGGTCGATCACTTCGAAGCGCCATCCCAGCATTTCCACATGCTCGCCCGTTGCAGGCAGGTGCTGCAATTCGCTGATCACCAGACCGCCGACCGTATGATAACTGCGGGCTTCGGGCAGGGTAACGCCCAGAATATCCGCCATTTCATCGACCGGCATGGAGCCCGCGAGCAGCCAGGAACCATCCTCGCGACGCACGGCATCGGGCTCAGGTGCCTCGCCATCCGAGCGGAAGGCGCCGACGATGGCTTCCAATGCATCCGCAGGGGTCACGAGCCCTTCGAAATGCCCGTACTCGTCATGAACAAGGGCCATGGGCACTTCCGAGTCGCGCAGCATCGCGAGCGCATCCAGGGCATAGAGCGTATCGGGAATGACGGGGGCCTGCTGGATCTGAGCGCGAATGTCGAGTGGCTGGCCCGACAAGAGGGCCGCCAGAAGAGCACGCGACTGGACGACGCCGATGATGTTGTCCGGCGAGCCTTCGCTCACAGGGAGGCGGGAGTGAGGGGTTTCGATCAGCAGAGAGCGGATGGTTTCCTCATCGTCATCGAGGTCGATCCAGTCCACATCCGTGCGCGGGGTCATGAGGCCGCGCACCGTCCGGTCGCCCAGGCGCAGGACGCCGGAGATCATGCGCCGCTCTTCCTCCTCGATCACGCCCGCGCTCTCGGCCTCGCCGACGAGCATCTTGATCTCTTCTTCCGTCACCGTCGTCTCATCGCCGGAGGATGAGCCGAACAGGCTGAAGATCAGGCGGGTCGAGGCGTTCAACAGCCAGACGGCAGGGGCGGCGCTCTTGGAGAGCACCAACATCATGGGCGCCATGGTGCAGGCGATGCCTTCGGGACGGCGCAAGGCGAGCTGCTTGGGCACGAGCTCGCCGATGACGATGGAGAGATATGTGATGAAGCCGATGACCAGGCCGAAACCTAGCGGCTCTGCCGCGCCCTCCGGCATGCCTTGCGCCATGAGAAACTGGGTCAGCCTGTCGCCCAAGGCCGCGCCCGAAAACGCACCGGCCAGGATGCCGACGAGGGTGATTCCGATCTGGACGGTGGAGAGAAAACGCCCCGAATCCTCCATGAGCGCCAGGGCGGTATTGGCTCCGGAGCGGCCCTGTTCGGCCATGGCCTTCAGACGGGGCCTGCGGGCGGACACGATGGCGAGTTCTGAAAGCGCAAAGACGCCGTTCAGGGCGACGAGAGCAAGAGCGATGACCAGTTCGAGCAACGGTGCCAGGAGCTGCCGACCGGATCGGGCCGCGCTTTCCCCCTTCTGTGAATGGTGGCCTAACATGAGGGCTCGAAGGCCTGGCGTCAATTGAAGCAGGGGAATCCTAATTGCGGCACCCTGCTTTGTTGACAGGATCGCTTTTCCTCTTCAGAGCTAAAGCAAGCTGATGATCCCCGCGGAAGAGACCGGGCTTTGCCCGGCGCCGAAGGCGCAACCGCCCCGGAAACGCTCAGGCCAAAGGACCGCGTGGGAGCTGGCACTCTGGAAAGCGGCGACGCTTGAAAAAAGCATCGCCCACCGACGGGCGTAACCTGCCGCGCGAGCGGTTTGGGAAATCTCTCAGGTCTCGGGACAGAGGGGGCGTGAAACAACGGGCCGCAAGGCTCGAAGAAACGCGCACCTTTGAGGGAATCCGATGGCCGAGCCAGCGCATAGCGACCAGCCGCTTCTGAAAACACCGCTTCATGCCGAGCACGTGGCGCTTGGCGCCCGCATGGTGCCCTTCGCCGGCTACGACATGCCGGTGCAATACCCCGCCGGTATTCTGACGGAGCACAACTGGACCCGCGAGCACGCGGGCCTGTTCGACGTCTCCCATATGGGCCAGGCTTTCCTCATTGCCGATGACAAAAGCCACGAGACGGTCGCCAAAGCTCTTGAGGCGCTGATCCCGGCCGACGTGCTGAATCTCAAGCCCAACCAGCAGCGCTATTCGCAGTTGCTGGCCGACGATGGCGGCATCCTCGACGACCTCATGGTCACCCGCGTCGGTGCGCCGGGTCACGAGGGCTGGCTCTACCTCGTCGTGAACGCTTCCATGAAGGAGGCCGATTACGCGCATATCCAGGCGCGTCTGCCGAAAGGCGTGAGCCTCAATCGCGAGGACGAACTCGCGCTCATGGCGCTGCAGGGCCCGTCCGCCGCGGCCGTGCTCGCCAAGCTCGCGCCCGAAACCGATGATCTGCCCTTCATGATGTCCGCCGACGTGCAGATCGGCGGCATATCCTGCCATGTGTCCCGCTCTGGCTACACGGGCGAGGACGGCTTCGAGATTTCTTGCAAGGCAGAAGATGCGGCGAAGCTCTGGAACAAGCTGCTCGCCGATCCCGAGGTGAAGCCCATCGGCCTCGGTGCACGCGACTCGTTGCGTCTTGAAGCAGGCCTCTGCCTCTACGGCCACGATATCGACACTACAACGTCCCCCATCGAGGCGGGCCTCATCTGGTCGATCCAGAAGCGCCGCCGAGAGGAGGGAGGCTTTCCGGGCGCCGCACGCGTTCAGCGCGAGATCAAGGAAGGTCCTTCCCGCGTGCGCGTCGGCATCAAGCCTGAAGGACGCGCTCCGGCTCGTGAGGGCACTGTCATCACCACGCCCGATGGACATGAGGTCGGCATCGTCACCTCCGGCGGCTTCGGCCCCACCGTCAATGGCCCGGTCGCCATGGGCTATGTGTCGAAGGATGTGTCCGCTGTGGGCACGGATCTTCATCTCGTCGTTCGCGGCAAGCCGCTGCCTGCCAAGGTCGCGGCCATGCCGTTCGCACCGCATCGTTACAAGCGCTAATCCCAGGGGAGAAAAACATGACCACGCGTTACACCAAGGATCACGAATACATCCGTGTCGAGGGCGATGCCGGTATCGTCGGCATTTCCGACTACGCGCAGAGCCAACTGGGCGATGTCGTCTTCGTGGAGCTGCCGAGCGTCGGCAAGACTCTCTCGAAGGGCGATGAAGCCGCCGTCGTCGAGAGCGTGAAGGCAGCGAGTGAAGTCTACGCTCCGGTCTCCGGCGAGGTGGTCGAGGTCAACAGCGATCTCGAATCCGCTCCCGGCACGGTCAACGAAGATCCGGCCGGTCGCGGCTGGTTCCTGAAGATCCGTCTCACGAATCCGAGCGAGCTCGATGGTCTCATGACCGAAGAGCAGTATCAGGAATTCGTGAAGTCGATCTCTTAAAAGAGCTGAACCGATGTCGCACGAATACACGGCCAATGTGCGGTGGACGCGCGGGGAGGGCGAAGCCTTCTCCGACAACCGTTACAGCCGCGGACATTCCTGGTCGTTTGACGGCGGCATCACCGTTCCGGCATCGGCATCGCCATCGGTGGTGCCGCTGCCCCTGTCTCGCGAAGATGCAATCGATCCCGAGGAAGCGTTCGTTGCGGCGGTGTCGAGCTGCCACATGCTCACCTTCCTGTCGATTGCGGCCAAGAAGCGCTTTGTCATCGACCGATACGAGGACAAGGCGGTAGGCGTCATGATGCCGAACGAGAAGGGCAAGCTCTTCGTCTCCAAGGTGACGCTCGATCCGGTGATCGAATTTTCGGGTGACAAGATCCCCAGCCCTGAGCAGATCGCCGACATGCATCACCTCGCTCACAAAGAATGCTTCATCGCCAATTCCGTGCTCACGGAGATCGTGGTGGCGGGCATTCCCTCGCACTAACCCAAGGTTTTTAGCCGATGCGTTATTTGCCTCTCTCCAACACCGACCGCAGCGAGATGCTCGCGCGCATCGGTGTCAAATCGGTGGACGAACTGTTCGCCGATGTGCCGAAGAACCTGCTTCTCAAGGAGCCGGTGGATTTGCCGCGCCGCAAGGGCGAGTTGGAAGTGGAGCGCATCCTCTCCCGCATGTCCGCCAAGAACGTGACGGCATCTTCCGTACCGTTCTTCGTCGGTGCCGGCGCCTACAAGCACCACGTTCCGGCCACCGTCGATCACCTCATCCAGCGCTCCGAGTTCCTGACGAGCTACACGCCTTATCAGCCGGAAATCGCTCAAGGCACGCTGCAGTATCTCTTCGAGTTCCAGACGCAGGTCGCAGCTCTCACCGGCATGGAAGTGGCGAACGCCTCCATGTATGACGGCTCTACCGGCACGGGCGAGGCGGTGCTCATGGCGCATCGCGTCACCAAGCGCCGCAAGGCGGTGCTCTCAGGCGGCCTGCATCCGCATTACGCGGAAGTGGTGCGCACCCTCTCCGACATGGCGAGCGACAGCGTCGTCACCATGCAGCCGGATGTTTCAGGCAGTGAGGACATTGTCTCGCAGATCGACGACAGCGTCTCCTGCGTCGTCGTGCAGTCACCGGACGTGTTCGGCAACGTGCGCGATCTGAAGCCCATCGCCGAAAAGGCCCACAAGCACGGCGCACTGCTGATCGCCGTGTTCACGGAAGTCGTATCGCTCGGCCTCGTGGCTTCGCCCGGCAGCCAGGGCGCCGACATCGTGGTGGGCGAAGGCCAGTCCATCGGCAACGCGCTGAACTTCGGCGGTCCTTACGTTGGCCTCTTTGCCACGCAGTCGAAGTTCATCCGTCAGATGCCGGGTCGCCTCTGCGGCGAGACGGTGGATGCGGACGGCAATCGTGGTTTCGTGCTGACGCTCTCAACCCGCGAGCAGCACATCCGCCGCGACAAGGCGACATCGAACATCTGCACCAATTCGGGTCTCTGCGCGCTGGCCTTCACGATTCACATGACCTTGCTCGGTGAGGCGGGCCTCACGCGTCTTGCCCGCGTGAACCATGCGAATGCGATCAAGCTCGCCGACCAATTGGCTGGCGTGAAGGGCGTCGAGGTTCTCAACAAGACGTTCTTCAACGAGTTCACCGTGAAGCTCGCAAAGCCTGCGGCCCAAGTGGTCGAACTCTTGGCCAAGAAGGGCGTTCTCGCGGGCGTGCCCGTGTCGCGCCTGCTGCCAGGTGCAGGCCTCGACAATCTGCTGCTCGTCGCTTCCACCGAACTGAATACCGATGATGACCGCGCGGCTCTTGTCGCCGCTTTGAAGGAGGTTCTGTGATGTTGAACCGCCAGGGACGTCCCACCGCCGCCGGTGAAGCCGGTATCAACGCGCATCCGACCTTCACCGGCAACAAGGCGCTGGCACAGGTCGAGCCGCTGCTCTTCGAGATCGGCCGCTACGACACCACCGGCGTCGACATCGACGAGCCGGAGGCCTTCACGCCGCGCCTCGGCGGCCTGGAACGCAAGGAGGCCATCGGCCTGCCGGGTCTCTCCGAGCCCGAAACCATGCGCCACTATGTGCGCCTGTCTCAGATGAACTACGGGATCGACACGGGCCTCTTCCCGCTGGGCTCGTGCACGATGAAGCACAATGCGCGTCTCAACGAGCGCATGGCGCGCCTGCCGGGCTTCTCCGACGTGCATCCGCTGCAGCCGGTTTCCACCGTGCAGGGCGCGCTGGAGCTCATGAACGAGCTCGGCCGCTATCTCGTCACACTCACCAACATGACTGCCGTGGCGCTGTCGCCGAAGGCCGGCGCGCATGGCGAGCTCTGCGGCATGATGGCGATCAAGGCCGCCATCGAGGCTCGCGGCGAGGGCGAGACTCGCAAGGTGGTTCTGGTGCCCGATTCCGCGCACGGCACGAACCCGGCAACCGCCGCCCTTATCGGCTTCGTCGTGAAGCCGGTTCCGGCCCGCGAGGATGGCTGGGTGCATGTGGAGGACGTCAAGGAACGTCTCGGTCCGGATGTGGCCGCGATCATGCTCACGAATCCCAACACCTGCGGTCTCTTCGAGCCTCAAGTCGCGGAGATCGCGAAAGCGATCCACGATGCGGGCGCGTACTTCTACTGCGACGGCGCGAACTTCAACGCCATCGTCGGCAAGGCGAAGCCGGGCGATCTCGGCGTCGATGCCATGCACATCAACCTGCACAAGACCTTCTCGACGCCTCACGGCGGCGGCGGTCCGGGCTCCGGCCCGGTGGTGCTCTCCGAGCGCCTTGCGCCCTATGCGCCCGTGCCGTTCGTGCATATGGGCAAGAACGGCTTCGAGCTGGTGGAGCAGGCTTCCGATGCGACAGAGAAGCCGTTCGGCCGCATGACCGCCTTCCATGGCCAGATGGGCATGTATGTGCGTGCTTTGTCCTACATGCTCTCGCATGGTTCGGACGGCATGAAGCAGGCGTCCGAAGACGCGGTGCTCAACGCCAACTACATCCGCGCCGGTCTGTCGGATCTCCTCTCGCTGCCCTTCGGCAACAAGCCCTGCATGCACGAGGTGCTGTTCGATGATGCATGGCTGAAGGACACGGGTGTGACAACGCTCGACGTGGCGAAGGCCATGATCGACGAGGGCTATCACCCGATGACCATGTACTTCCCGCTGGTGGTGCATGGCGCGATGCTGATCGAGCCGACGGAGTCCGAATCGAAGTCGTCCCTCGACCTCTTCATCGCGACCCTGCGCGATCTCGCGATGGCCGCGAAGAACGGCGACAAGGAACGCTTCACCGGCGCTCCCTACCACGCCCCGCGCCGCCGTCTCGACGAGACCCGTGCCGCCCGCAACCCGATCCTCAAATGGACGCCGCCGTCACCGGTGGCCGAGGCTGCGGAGTAAGACTTCAAAAGCTCAAATGCCCGGCTCCGTGCCGGGCATTTTTGTTTCCGAAGGTACTCGTCATGCGGGATCTGCGGAGCAGAACCCGGGATCGCGTGACAAACACCCTCTTCATCATGGTCTGCTCGTCATCGTCATCCCCGGAACAAGTCCGGGGATGACGATGCCATATCCTGTTGGCAATCCCGGATCTCCGCGGTGCTCAATCCGGGATGACGCCGTGCTTACGCTAACGCCTGCACCGTTGCTGATAATTCCGTCATCCGGTCGATAACGACCGGAGCACCCGCCTGGCGCAGTGTTTCGGCATGTTCCGGCCCGCAATGGCCGCCGCCGACAAAACCGATTACGCGCATATGGGCAGCGAGCGCTGCCTGAACACCGGCGGGCGAGTCTTCGACCACGAGACAACCTTCCGGGCTGACGCCCATCTGACTTGCTGCATGAAGAAACAGGTCTGGGGCCGGCTTTCCTCGGGCAACCTGTGTCGCGCTGAAGACGTTCTCGAACAGATCGGCAAGGCCCGTCACGCGCAGTGACAGGGCAATCCGCTCCGGAACGGAGGAGGAAGCGACGCAGCGCGGATGGGGCAGGGCGAGAATCGCATCCCGGACACCTGCGATGGGCTTCAGATCCGTTTCGAAGCGCGCGAAGAGAGTGCGATTGATCCGCTCCGCGAAATCACCAGGCAGCGTGCACGCGTGATCGGCCTCGATCCTCGCAATCATGTCCTTCATGCTCTTGCCGACGAATTGCCGCGCGATGTCCTCCGCCGTGTAGGGCAGGCCGAGGTTTGTCAGAACGTCCGCATCGACCTGGCACGCGAGAGGCTCTGAATCGACCAGAACGCCGTCGCAATCGAAAATTAGCAGCATGATGCCTCCAGCAAAAAGGCCGCCCTCAAAGGCGGCCTTTGAAAGCGTTGGCGATGTGCGAGAGGCTTACTGGAGCTTCGAGCGCACGTCGTTGAGGCCCCGAGACACCAGGGAGGCCGCCGTATTGCCGGTGATCTCCTGGCGCAGGACGCGCTCGGAGGCCTTGATGGCTGCGTCAACGGCAGCGGCGCGGACCTCGGCGGAAGCCTGGGCCTCGGCCTGGGCGATCTTCGCCTCGGCGGAAGCGGTGCGGCGCTTCACGAAGTCGGCCATCTTCTCCTGAGCCTCGCGAGCCATGCGCTCGGCCTCTTCCTTGGCGGAGGAGACGATCTCGGCGGCTTCGCGTTCGGCAGCTGCGCGCTTGGCCTCGAATTCCCTCAGGAGTTTCTCGGCGTCCTCGCGCAGGCGCTTGGCCTCGGCGAGTTCGTCGGCGATGCGCTTGCCGCGGGAATCGAGCTGGTTCAGCACTTTCCCGGGAACGCCGAGATAGAACATGATGCCCCAGAAGATGATGAATGCCAGGGCAACCCAGAATTCAGCGTCGGCGAACAAATGGCTCATGGGGTGCCTCCTGGTCAGGCGTTGATCTGGTCGAGGGCGGACTCGATCGCCTGCGGCGCCGGGGCCTTGCCGGTCAGGCGCTCGATGATGGCGCTGGCCGTATCACGCGCGATGCCGCGCACATGGCCCATGGCTTCCGCCTTGCGGGCCGAGATGGTGGCCTCGGATTCGGCAAGGCGCTTGTTAAGATCGGCCTCGAGAGCCTTGCGCTTGGCGTCGCTCTCGGCGGCGAGCTTGGCGCGGGTCTCCTGCGCGAGAGCCTGGGCGCGGCCCTTGGCCTCGGCCAGAGCCTTCTCGTAGGCAGATCCTGCCTCTTCGGCGCGGGTCTTCATCGCGACGGCCTCGTCGAGATCGCGGGCGATGATCACGCGCCGGTTCTCGATGATGCCGGTCAGGCGCGGCAGAACCAGCTTCGACATCAGGGTGTAGAGCACCCCGAAAGTGATCACGAGCCAGAGAAGCTGACCGCCATAGGTCTCCGTCGCGAAGGGCGGGAAGCCGACATCCTCGTGAGCGCCACCGTGCGCTTGTGTTTCGGCGTGGGTCGTCTGAGCCTGAGCCTGGGCCATGGAGCAGATCCTGAAAGGACGAGTAATCCTGGAGCATACGCCTCCGGCAAGCCGGGCCGAACGCATCCTCTTTTAGTGCCACATCGTGTTCGCGAGGAGCCGGGGCTCGCCTGCCGACACAATGCTTAGAGCATCGGACGTGAAAAGCGGATTCCTCTTTTCCGCACGATGCTCTGGAAATAACGAATGACGGCGGGGCGCCGCCGTCACTCCTGTCGAGGCGAGGCGCCTGCCGCGCCCCGACCTCCCGATCACCGCCTTGGAATTAGGTGAAGAGCAGAACGAGAGCGACGACGAGGCAGAAGATGCCGAGACCTTCTGCGAGCGCCGCACCGATGAAGGCGCGGGCGAACTGGCCGTCAGCAGCCGACGGATTGCGCAGAGCGCCCGACAGGAAGTTGCCGAAGATGTTGCCAACGCCCATGGCGGCGAGGCCCATGCCAATGCAGGCAAGGCCCGCGCCGAGGAACTTGAAAGCAACCGGATCCATTGTGAACTCCTTGAGTAGTGCTGTGACCGGGAGGGGAGGGAGTAACGCAGCGCAGACCTAGTGGCCCGGGTGCAGCGCGTCGTTAAGGTAGATGCAGGTCAACACCGTGAAGACGTAGGCCTGCAGAGCGGCGACGAGGAACTCGAGCGCCATGAGAGCAACCGCCATGATGAGCGGCAGCGGAGCGAGGATCGCCAGAGCTCCACCGGCGCCCAGGAGCGCGACGACGAAGCCGCCGAAAACCTTCAATGCGATGTGGCCCGCAAGCATGTTCGCGAACAGTCGCAGGGACAGCGAAACCGGACGGGACAGGAACGAGATGACCTCGATGACCACGATGAAGGGCAGAAGCCAAGCCGGCACACCCGACGGCACGAAGAGGCCGAAGAAATGGGTACCGTGCTTCATAAGGCCGTAGATCACCACGGTGCCGATCACGAGGATGGCCAGCGCAAAGGTGACGATGATATGGCTCGTTACCGTGAAGAAGCCCGGGATCATGCCGAGCATGTTCGCCGTGAACACGAACATGAAAAGAGAGAAGACGAGAGGGAAGAACTTCATTCCCTCCTTGCCCGTGGCGTCCGTGAGGGTGCCCGCCACGAAGTCGTGCAGGATTTCCGCGATCGACTGGCCGCGGCCCGGAACGAGCGCCCGCTTGCGGGTCGCCAGCATGAAGCCGCCCACGATCACGGCTGCAGCGCCGATCATGAACAACGACGAATTGGTGAAGTTGATAGCCGGAATGATGGGCTTGATCTGGAATTGTTCGATCGGGCTCGCCATGATCCGCTCTTAAATCTCGCTGTTGTCCACTGCCGTTCGGCGATCAAAATCGGGCTTTAGATTACCGCTTCTCGTCATACTTGGCCCGATTGACCAGTCCGGCTGCCCGCAAGAGGTTGAGCATGCCGGCACAGAAGCCGAGTATGAGAAAAACGATCAGACCCCAAGGGGAAATCCCGGCGAAGTAATCGACGAGCCAACCGATGACCCCGCCTGCGGCGACTCCTGCGACAAACTCGGCCGAGAGCCTGAAGGCTTGGCCCATGGCGCGGGAATCGGACGTCTGGCGGCTGCGAGGTTCAGCCTCAGCCCGCTGTACGGATGCTTGAGAGATCCGTGCATCGAGAGATTTCAGCCTCGCCGAAAGGTTGGCATCGTCGGCACCATCCGGTTTCCGCTCATTTTCATCGTTCCGCCCGGTAGGGTCCGCCATTGCGATCTCCTAAAAGCGTTGCGGGAAAATGCCTGGAAGCCTGGCCCCGAAAGCCGGGCGCAACATATGAGCGGGGGTCCCCCCTGTCAAGGACCGTCTGAAAAGATCTAAGTGTTTGAAATTTCTACGATAAGGCCGTTTTTGGGCGCGCTTCGCCTAAAAGCGCACACGTTTTTACGGCCGAAGCATGGCGGGGCTAAAAGCCTTAGGCCACCTCAAGAATGCGCTCGGCACTCTGCAGATCGACCGACACCAGCTGCGAGACGCCGCGTTCGGCCATGGTGACGCCGAAGAGTCGGTCCATGCGGGCCATGGTGATCGGGTTATGGGTGATGACCACGAAACGGGTTTCCGTCTGGCGGGCCATCTCCTCCAGGAGATCGCAATAGCGCTCCACGTTCGCGTCATCGAGCGGGGCGTCGACCTCGTCCAGCACGCAGATCGGCGAGGGATTCGTGAGGAACACCGCGAAGATGAGGGCCGTGGCGGTGAGCGCCTGCTCGCCGCCCGAGAGCAGGGTCATGCTCTGGGGCTTCTTGCCAGGCGGACGGGCGAGGATTTCGAGGCCCGCTTCCAGCGGATCGTCCGAATCGACCAGGGTCAGCTCCGCCGTGCCGCCGCCGAAGAGGGTGGCGAAGAGGCGCTTGAAATGGGCGTTCACCACGTCGAAGGCAGCGAGCAGACGCTCACGGCCCTCGCGGTTGAGGCTGCCGATGGCCTGGCGCAGGCGTTTGATGGCTTCCACGAGGTCGTCGCGCTCGGTGGCGATGCTCGTGTACTTGGTCTCGAGCTCGGTCAGCTCCTCGTCGGCGCGCAGGTTCACGGCACCGAGGCGCTCGCGGTCGGCCTTCAGAGAATGGAGCTTCGATTCGATCTCGGAATGGGAAGGCAGCTCGGTCGCCTCTCGCAAGCCTGCCATCTCGATGAGGCCCGCCGGGGTCGTCTCGAGATTCTCCGCAATATTGCGGGTGATCTCGGCGAGACGCTGGACGGCGGCTTCATGGCGGGCCTGGGAGCCGGCGCGGGCCTCGCGCGCGGCGGCCAGAGCTTCGAGAGCGGCGCGGGCGGCACGATCCGTCTCGGCAAGGCCCGTCTCGGCATCGGCGAGCCGATCGGCGGCCTCCTTGCGCCTGGCCTCGGCCTCCTCGACCTCGGCAATGAGGGCGCGGCGGCGCTGAAGATAGGTATCGGGAGCCTCCAGCAGGCGCTGGTGCTCGTCCTGGGCGCGCTCCAGGCGCTCGCCCAGATCCTCGTGGGCCTTGGCGGCGCGGGCGGCGCGCTCGGTCCAGAGGCGGATATCGGCGGCGATCGAATCCTGACGGCGGCGGCGAAGCTCGGCTTCGTGCATCAGGGATTGCACGGCGGCACGCGCCTCGGAGGCGGCGGCCCGGCGCTCCGCCACACGGGTGCGCTCTTCGAGCAGGCGGCTTTCGAGATCGGGCGCGGGAGCGAGTTCCTGCAGGGCGCCTTCCGCATCCTGCACGCGCTCAAGAGCCTCAGCCTCGCTCTCGGAGAGGCGGGTCAGGCCTTCCTGCAGGGCCGAGCGGCGCTGGCCGAGCTCGGCTTCCTTGCGCTCGGCGAGGGAGAGGCGGGTACGAGCCGCGTCCAGAGCCTGACGGGCCTGGCGCGCAGCCTCGATGGCCTGCATTTCGCGGGAAGCGGCCCGACGAACCGCTTCCAGAGCGGCTTCGGCCTCATGGCGCCGCTGCTCGGCCTGCTCGCGGGCTTCAGCGGCCTCACGTTCCAGGTCGCCCAGGCGGTTCTTCTCGGCGAGGCGGCGGGCCGCCGGGGAGGGGGCTTCCGCCGCCGTGGTGAAGCCGTCCCAGCGCCACAGGTCGCCTTCCTGCGAGACGAGGCGCTGACCGGGCTTCAGGAGGCCTCGCAGGCGCAGGCCATCGGCCTTGCTCACCACGCCGATCTGCTTGAGACGACGCTGTAGCTCCACGGGAGCCTTGGAGAGATCGGCGAGGGAGCGAACGCCGTCCGGCAGGGAAGGATCGCTCTCGCCTGCGCCGGTCATTTCCCAATGGTGCGGGGCGGACGGATTGGTGGAGGCTTCGAGGTCGTCGCCGAGAGCTGCGCCGAGCGCCGCCTCATAACCCTTCTCGACCGTGATCTGGTCGAGGGCCGGAGGCCAGAGGTCGCCGGTCGCGGAGGTGACGAGCTTCGCAAGCGTCAGCACCTCGGTCTCGAGCCGCTGGGCCTTGCGCTCGGCCTCGTTGAGGGGCTGGCGCAGGCGGTTCTCGGCCTCGCGGGCAGCAGCCAAAGCCTCGCGAGCTTCGATCACCGCCTCTTCGGATGCTTGCGCGGTTTCCTCGGCCAGCGCCGTTCCCTCGCGCAGGTCGTCGATGGGCAGACCGTCCTCGGGAGAGGCCGAAAGAGCCCCGATCTCGCGCTCCAGGCGCTCCTTTTCGGAGCGGAAGCGCGCAGCGCGCTCCATCTCCTCGCGCACCGAACGCTCAAGCGCCGCGCGGCGGGCATTGAGATCCGAGGTCTGGGCCTGAAGGGCGCTCAAGGCTGCCTCGGCCTCGGCCAACGCGGCTTCAGCAGCCTGGAGGCGCTCCTCGTTCTCTGCGCGGACATCGTCGGCACCGTCCGTGGTCTGGGCGATCTCGGCCGCTTCGACCTGCAGGCGCTCGATGGTGGCTTCCGCGTCCGCGCGCTGGGCAGCCTCGCGGGCGATGTCCCGGTTCAGATCGCCGATATGGCGCTCCAGCTCGACCACGCGTTCCTTGGAACGGCGCTCTTCCGATTCGAGCTCGTTGCGGGCATGGGTCAGGCGCTGCAGGGCCGCAGCGGCCTCGGCCTCGGCTTGACGAAGGGCGGGGATGCCGTGGGCCGCAACGGCCTGGGCGGTGGCGGCCCGGGTCTGCTCCTCGGTGAGGTCCGCGACCGCCTTGAGGTCTTCGGCCACCTGACGCTCGGCAGTGGCTGCCTGCTCCCGCGCATCGGCATAGCTGATGGCGTACATCAGCGCCTCGAGACGGCGGATTTCGGCAGAAAGGTTCTTATAACGGGAGGCTTGGCGACCCTGGCGCTTCAGGCTTTCGATCTGGCTCTCAAGTTCCCGGATCACGTCTTCGACACGCACCAGGTTGTCCTCGGCGGCCTTGAGGCGCAGCTCCGCCTCGTGGCGGCGGGCATGAAGGCCGGCGATGCCGGCGGCGTCTTCCAGGATGCGGCGGCGGGCCTGGGGCTTGGCCGAAATGATCTCGCTGATCTGGCCCTGGCGGACGAGGGCGGGCGAGCGCGCGCCGGTGGCGGCATCCGCGAACAGGATCTGCACGTCGCGGGCGCGCACTTCCTTGCCGTTCACCCGATAGGTGGAGCCCTCCTCGCGCTCGATTTTGCGCGAGATTTCAAGGAGATCGGTGTCGTTGAAGGCGGCCGGCGCTGTGCGCTCCATGTTGTCGATGGTGAGCATCACCTCGGCCCAATTGCGGGCCGGGCGATTGCCGGAGCCGGAGAAGATAACGTCGTCCATCCCCGTGGCGCGCATGTTCTTATGGGAGTTCTCGCCCATCACCCAGCGCAAGGCTTCCACGAGGTTGGATTTGCCGCAGCCGTTCGGCCCGACCACGCCGGTAAGGCCCGGCTCGATCAGGAAGTCGGTCGGCTCGACGAAGGTCTTGAACCCCGCAATGCGAAGGCGCGTCAGCTTCATGGACACACCTTCGCACCCCGCCCGTTAAGGGCAGGGGTAACGGGCTTACTCGCCCAGCAGAGGTTTGATGACCTTTTCAATCTCATCGATCGACAGGCTTCCCGGATGACGCTGACCATTGATGAAGAAAGTCGGCGTGGAGTCTACGTTGAATTGCTCCATACCCCGGTTCTTCACCGCGTTGACTGCGTCATAAAGTTTCTGGTCCTTGAGGCAAGCGTCAAATTTTTCCTGTGAAAAACCGGCTTGGCGCATGAGCTGGCGCAGGGCGTCGAGCGGCTTATCCACAAAAGCCCAGTTCCGCTGCTGCTCGAAGAGCATGTCGGTGATGGGGTAATACTTGTCGCTCCCGTCGCAGCGGGCGAGCATGAACCCGGCGGTCGCCAGGGGATCGAGGGGGAATTCGCGCAGGACGAAACGGATTTTTCCCGTGTCGATGTAGCGCTTCTTCAGCTCCGGCCAGGTATTCTTGTGGAAATTGGCGCAGTGCGAGCAGGTGAGGGAAGCGTACTCGATGATCGTCACCTTGGCGTTTTCCGGGCCCAAGGCCACGTCCCCAAGGGGGCCCTGCACCGCCAGATCCTGAACGGCCACGTTCTGAGCCATGGCCGGAAGGCTCGTGGCCAGGAAGGCCGTAACGGCTGCGGTTCCGAGAAGCTGAAGCGTCTGACGCCGGGTGATCATGGTCGAGAGAACTCCTGAAGAGGTTTCGTTCTGCGGTAGAATGCCTTGGGCAGAGAGGCAAGCGCCTGCCATCTCACGCTTTCGTGCGTGAACCGGAGCTGACGATGGCTTGGCCCAGCCGGTCGAGGGCCGCTTTCAAGCCATCTTCCTCGATATCCTGAATGGCGGAGCTGACCTTCGCCTTGGCCTCCGTCGTGAGAGCCGGAGCGGGAGGCTTCTTCTTCTCGATCCGCCGCACGGGGCCTTGTTTCAGCACGATTTTCCCGATGCAGCGCCAGCCGTAATAAGTGTTCACCCGGTCGATGACGGTCGGGGCCATGTGCTGGAGTTCGAGCGCGAAGGCGCTTTCCACCCGTATCACGAGGGTCGCTGGCTCCGGCCTCGCCTCCGGGTCGGCATGGGGCGGCTTTCGTTTCCATTCGATCTTGAGCGGCTGGGTGAAGGCGGCGAGCCGCTCGCCCACGATATCGGGCCAGGTCATGATAATATCGGAGGTCGCAAAGCCTTGCGCCGCCAAACTCGGGGAGAGACAGGCGTCGAGAAACTCGGAAAGGGGGCGGGCGAGAGGCCTCGGCTGTCTCATGTTGAATGTCCAAAAGCCGCGTTGGAATATTCGGTGTAGATCGCTATTCCAAATCTCATGTTAACGCCCGCCCTGAGCGCGACCAAGCCCGATCCGCAGGACCTGCTTGCCTGGTACGACCGTCACCGGCGCGAGTTGCCGTGGCGCGCCAAGCCCGGCGAGACGGCAAACCCTTACCGCGTCTGGCTCTCAGAGGTCATGCTGCAGCAGACGACGGTGGTGGCGGTCAAACCATTCTACCTGAATTTCCTGGAGCGGTTCCCCAATGTGGAGGCGCTCGCCGAAGCTCCTTCAGATTCGGTCATGCAAGCCTGGGCGGGGCTCGGCTACTATTCCCGCGCCCGCAATCTCCATGCCTGTGCCAAGGCGGTTGTGGAAAAGCATGGCGGGCGGTTTCCCTCGACGGAGGCCGACCTTCTGACGCTTCCCGGCATCGGCGCTTATACGGCGGCAGCCGTGGCGGCGATTGCCTTCAACCGGAAGGCTGCGGCGGTGGACGGCAATGTGGAGCGGGTCATGTCCCGCCTCTTCATGGTCGAGGAGCCTCTGCCAAAGGCGAAGCCGCTCATCCGCTTGCTGACCAATGAGCTTGTGCCGGAAGACCGGCCCGGCGATTTCGCTCAAGGCCTCATGGATCTCGGCGCTACCATCTGCACGCCCAGGCGCCCGGCCTGTGCGCTCTGCCCCTGGATGAAACCCTGCCATGCCCGCGCCGCCGGTCTGCAGGAGACATTTCCGAAAAAGCAGAAGAAGGAGACGGGACAGTTGCGCAAGGGCGCGGCCTTCGTGGTGCTGCGCGCGGACGATACGATCCTGCTGCGCACCCGCCCGCCGACAGGATTGCTCGGCGGCATGGCCGAGCCGCCGACGAGCGAGTGGGAGCCGAATTACGAAGCGTCCCGCGCGGTGCTCGACGCACCCATCGAGGCACGCTGGCAGCGCCTCCCCGGTACGGTGCGCCATGTCTTCACCCATTTCCCGCTGGAGCTGACGGTGCTCTTCGCAAAGGTGCCGAAGGGCACGCCCGCACCCGACGACATGCGCTGGACACCGCGCCTCCAGCTGCACGAGGAAGCGCTTCCCGGTGCCATGAAGAAGGTGCTCGTGCATGCGCTGGGTGATCTGCCGGGAGCGAAGGCCAAGGGTTCAAACAACAGTTCAAACAACAAGGGTCCAAACAGGAAGCAGGCCTAAGGCTTCGGAGTTTCGACGATCACCGCCACGATCCGCCGGACTAGCGGCATCACGGCGAGAGCCGCAGGAAACGCAACCACGTAAGAGAGCCCCCAGGCCTGAATGACCTTCAACAGAACATCCGGCTGAAATCCCACCGCTCTCAAGGTGGCAATCGTCGAGACGATGCCCGACATGAGCAGCGAAAGCACCATCGGAAAGACGATGGAATGGGCTTTCGCAGGCAGCCTCCGAAAGCGGAGACCCGAGGAGGACGAGGTCATCGACATCGGCTTGCTCATGACATCCAGCTCCTCTCAATCGGCTTGATGCCGGCGACCATTTCTCTTGCGAAGAAGGCTTGCGTGTGCTGCAACTGCATGTGCCGATCGAGAGCTTCTGCGCTGGCAAAGTCTTCGATCAGCAGGAATGCGCTTTCATCGTCGAGGGCCTGGAATAAGATGAATTCCCGGCAGCCTGCTTCCGCCTTCGTGGCGCGCTGCAGCTCGATGAGCGCGGCACGGGTGGCCGCTGCGAGCCCGGGCTTGGACTGGATGCGAACGATTCGTCTGATGTTGGTCATGGGATGCTCCCTGAAGTGAGAGCCGCAGCTTGCATCGAGACCGAACTCTGCGAAATTCCCCAAGCTCTCCCATCAGCTGTGAAGGAATAGGGGATGTTCGACTGGGATGACCTGCGCCATTTCGTGGCTCTGGCCGATACAGGGTCCCTGTCTGCCGCAGCACGGCGGCTTAGGGTCGAGCATGCGACGGTGGCACGCAGGGTCGCGGCGCTTGAGGCTGCGGCGGGAGTCAAACTGGTCGATCGCAGGTCGGGGCGCTACGTCCTGACGGCGGAAGGGCGGCGGGTGGCAGATCATGCCCGCCGTATCGAGAGCGAGGCCCTCGCCCTGGAGCGAGCACTCCTTTCCAGACAATCCGATTTTGCGGCCGAGGTCTCGATCAGCGCACCGCCACAGATCGCCGTATCTTTGATCACGCCTCGCCTCGCGGAATTGAAGCAGGCCCACCCGCAGCTTCGTTTGCGGCTGCTGGGCGAGAGCCGCACCGTTTCACTCCCGCGCCGGGAGGCCGACATCGCCATTCGTCTCACACGCCCGAGCGATACCACGCTGATCGCCAGAAAGGCCGGGGTGATGGCCTACAGTCTCTACGCTTCAAAGGAGTATATCGCCTCCAAGGCCGAGAAGGACTTCGAATTCATTGCCTTTGACGAAAGCCTCGACGAGTCGCCCCATCAGCTCTGGCTGAAGAAGCATGCAGGAGAACGCCCCATCGTCTTTCGCTCGAATGACCTCGCGATCCTGGCTGCGGCGGCGCAAGCACATATGGGCGTCGCCGTGCTTCCCTCCTTTGTGGCGGAGAGCGGCAACCTGCAAAGGATCGAGACGGAAGATCGGTTTCTCAAGCGCGATGTCTGGATCACCTATCATCAGGACATGCGCGACAACCCCGCCATTGCAACAACAGCCGCCTTTCTGGCCGGGTGCTTTCGGCAGGACAGATCAGCCGCCGACAAGCGCACGCTGATTGTGCTTGAACAAGGCTGCTAAAGCATTCGCCACGCGCGCCACGTTCGGCCTGTTGCGGCTGCGGCGATGCCTGACGAGGAACACGTCCTCGATCAGGTCGCCCTCGGGCTTGACCACCTGCTTGAGATCGGGATCGGAATCGCCGAGCCAGCATGGAAGGAAGGCTGCTCCGAGACCCGCTTTCGCCGCCTGATAGCGGATGGGCATGTCGCCGATGCGGGCGGCGATCGTGCGGCCCTGCGCGAACTCGGCAACGTAGGCGGCCTGCCGCGACAGCGTCGGGTCCTCGGGCGGCGCGATGACGGCGTCCGGGTTTTCGGTGGTGGCGTAGATGGCGAATGCGATCTGCCCGATCTTTCGCACGACGAGATCGTCCGTGCCCTCGGGCAGGGTTCGCATGCGTAGCGCGACGTCGGCCTCGCCCGAGGCGAGATCGAGCTTGCGGCGGGTCGGGATATAGGCGATCTCCACGGGCTCGGCGGCCTTGTGCAATTCCGCCGAATGCAGCGACAGGAACATGGCGACCGAGGATGTCGCCGTGACCCGGACGGGCGCATCGGGATCGGGCCTGTAGGCCGCAGCCGTGCGCGACACCACGCTTGCCGCCTCGCCCATGGGGGAGGCGGCCTCAAGGATCGCCTGGCCTGCCTCCGTCA
Source organism: Microvirga vignae (assembly GCF_001017175.1). GTDB lineage: Bacteria > Pseudomonadota > Alphaproteobacteria > Rhizobiales > Beijerinckiaceae > Microvirga > Microvirga vignae. Next base: position 54,644 of record NZ_LCYG01000057.1, read on the forward strand.
ATTCGAGATTGTTGGGGCCGCGCTGAAAGAGGCCGAGCCCAAGGGTTTCCTCCAGCGCCTTGACGCGCCGGGCAATCGTCGGCTGGCTTTGGCCCAAGGCTTTCGCCGCCCCGTTCATCGATCCATGAGCCACCACGGCCAGGAAGATCCGCAGGTCGTCCCAGGACGCTTCCGTGAAGGCAAGGTGAAAGGGGTCGTGAGGAGCATGAGCCATGACAGGATGCTAAAACGTCCGACTGGGATCGGCATAGGGGAATGTTCCGGGCTTGGGGACAAGCCCAGCATCGCGTGAAGACCCCTTGCCCGCAGCCCTTCAGCCGCGTGAGAGCATTCTACACTTCTGACGAGGTCATGGGGTTTCACAAGACGAAAGGCCTGGGCTTCAAGAGCTGGTACGATCACGAATTCGATGCCGCTCCGATGATCTCATGGCGTCCTATGCTGCGTGGGATCCGTATCGCGGCAGCTTCCGTGATCCGACCATCCGTGTTTTCGAAATGAGCGGACGAACGGGGCCAATGGAAGAGAGCCAGCTCTTCGATGCGGAGTTGCCGCAATGGCTTTCCGGTTCATCGGAAAGCTGCCAGGGCAGCGCATGATCCGGCAGATAAGAGCCAACGGCATCGAGCAGCAGCATGGCGACAGCAACCACGGCGACGGTTGCTATCGCGACAGCGGAGGCTTGGCTTGCAAGGCCGGCCTCCTCGAGATTGTAGAGCACCACACCGATGGTCTCGGTGCCCGCAGACCAGAGAAGGGCGGAGACGGTGAGCTCGCTGAAGGCCAGCAGAAATGCCATGAGTCCTCCCGCCGCTGCCGCAGGAAGGAGAGAGGGTAAGATCAGATCGAGAAGCCGGCGCATCAATCCTGCGCCATCGAGTGCCGCTGCTTCTTCTTGAGCAAGATCGACCTGCTCCATCCCGGCCAAAACAGGTTTGAGCACGACCGGCAGGAAGCGGGCCAGATAGGCGAAGACGATGATCCAAGGCGTGGCGTAAAGGGAGATCCCGATCAGCGGAAGCGGCTTGAGGAAGAGCAGGATGCAGGCAATGGCGAGCACCACGCCGGGAAGCACATAGGAGATTTCGAGGAGAGCCTGAACGGCCCTCCTGGACGATGCCATGCGACGGATCAGGACGTAGGCAAGCGGCAGGGAAAGCATCGCGAGAAGACAGGCTGCGCCCGCGGCGAAGAGAAACGAATTCTGGAACGCGCGCTTCGTCACATCCTGCCGCACGAGGACCTCGACGAAATTGTCGAGCGTCATCGTGGATAAGGACAATGGCATTCCATAAGACGGGACAAGGGATGCCGCGAGCAGCGACAGAATCGGCAGCCCTAGCGCCATGGCGAGCGTGCCGATCACCAGGCCCTGAGCAACGACGCGCAGACGGCCGAGCCGCCAGAAGGGTTGGAGCGGCGCATCTTCCTCAAGCTGTACCGCGTCGCTGCGCATCAGCAATTGACTGGTCAGCACGCATAGGGCGGCCACGAGGGCCATCAACAGACCCAAGGCTGCCACATCGCTGATGACGCCCGGGCCGAAGCTCGACAGGCGCCTGTAGATGAGAACAGGCAGGGTGAGATAATTCACCGGCGTGCCGAGAAGAGCGGGAATGCCGAAATTGCCTGCCCCTGCGACGAAGGCCAGCAGTGCCGCTCCCACGAGATGGGGACGCAGGAGGGGAAGCAGAATATCGATGACGATGCGCCAGGGCCGGGCGCCATCCACCCGAGCTGCTTCGATAATGGCGCGCGGGACGCGCTTCAGCCCTGCCAGCAGGATCACGAAGACGAGGGGCGCGTGATGCAATCCAAGAACCAGAGCGATGCCATTGCGCCCCAGCATCGGGTTGGCGCTGCCCGGCGCAGGAGCAAGCCCGAGGGTGCCCAGCAGCGGTGAGGCGGGGCCTGCCAGATGCAGGAATGCGAGAGCCACCACCTGCGGCGAGATCATCATAGACAGGAAGAACAGGAAGGATGCAAGCTTGCGGCCGCGCAGATCCGTGACGCCCAGAAAAAGGGCCATCATCCCGCCGAGGAGGAGCGAGAGGAGGCTGGAGGCGAATGCGGTCTCCATCGTCGCGAGCATGGCGCGGTAGGCCGGCCGGCTTGCCACGACCTCAAGTGCCTTTCCCGGATCGAAGAGACTGCCGGGAGCGACCGCAGCAAGCAAAAGGCGTGCCGCCGGCAGGAGATCGAGCAGCAGAAGGAGCAAAGCAGGAAGAGCGAGAAGGCTGAGGCCTCCCCGCTCCAGGAACGATGGGATGGGTTTCTGACGTTTCACTGTCCGAAGATATCAACGAAGGCTGCCTTGTTTTTCGTCTCGTCAGCCAACGCCTTGGCAGCATCGAACCGCATGACTTTGATCTGGTCGCGCGCAGGATAGCCTTCCGGCAGAGGAACTGCGGGATGAGCGGCGATGTAGCCCTGCTTCAGGGCAAGCTCCTGGCCTTCCTTCGAGAGCAGGAAGTCGATGAAGGCGCGAGCCGCATCGGGGTTCTTGGTGGTCTTGAGGATGGCTGCAGGCTCCGACACGGCCGAGACGCCTTCCTTCGGGAACACGAACTCGACGGCGGCGCCCTTCGCCTTTTCGCGGATCGGCATGTAATCGACGATCACGCCATAGAGCTTCTGGCCGCCGGCCACCTGCTTCAGCACGTCGCCGTTGCCACCGCCCGCCATCGCGTCGTTCTGCTTCAGCGCTTCATAATACTTCCAGCCGCCTTCGATATTGCCGGTCAGGGTCGCCGCATGAATGAGCGCGGCGCCAGAGGTGAGGGGGCTTGGCATCACCAGCTGACCCTTGACCTCCGGCTTCGTCAGATCGAGCCAGGAGGTCGGCTTGAACGAGGCCTTCGTGTTGTAGGCAATGCCGGTGGTGATCAGCTTCGTGGCGAACCAGAACTTCTGCGGATCGTGCGTGCCGGCCGCGTAGGCGGACACATCGGCTTTCTCGTGAGCGAGCAGCCGATCCTCCTTCTTCAGGCCCTCCATCGTCACGCTGTCTGCGATCAGAAGGACATCGACCCGGGGATGTCCGGCCTCGAACTCGGCGCGCAGCTTGGCGAGGATCTTCGGCGTACCGTCGCGCACGAACGTGACGTTGACGCCCGGATACTTCGCATTGAAGGCGTCGATCGTCTGCTGCGCGTCGGTATTCGGCTGGCTCGTATACAGCACGAGATTGCCGGAGAGCGCTTGAGCGTGAGCGAAAGCTGGAGCAAGGGCGAGAAGGGCGGAAAGAACGAGGCGCTTCATCAGTTGGTCTCACTGTCATGGAACGCCAGGCGTTAACAGCGCTTGGTGAAGGTGATGTGACGGTACGCGCCATCACACTGATCGACGTCATCACCGGACTTGAGCCGGTGATCCCGATGTTGGGGGCTCGGTGCTTCTCCGAAACGGGATGGCCGTCCCCGGATGGAGTCCGGGGACGGCCATGACGAAGAGCTAAATTGGTGTGAGCTTTACGCGGCGAGTTCCGCCCGCACCTTCGTCCGGAACTCGTCGATCGAGACGAGCTTGCCGTTCCGCTCCACGTGCCAGAAAGTCCAGCCGTTGCAGGAGGGGAAGCCCTGCGTCAGCGCGCCGATCTTATGGATAGAGCCGACGATGGGCCCGAGCGCCAGCGTGCCGTCGGCACGCACGACTGCCTTGTGACGGCGGCGTTCGTCGACCAGCGTTTCGCCGGCCTTCACGTAGCCACCCTCGATGAGCGAGAGGAACGGCACGCGCACTTCCGTGCGCTTTTCCGGCGGAGCGGCAACCGACACGTCATCGAGCGGCTGAACCGCATCAATGCGTGCGCGTGCAGCCTTCGCGTAGGTCGGATCGCGTTCGAGACCGATGAAGTTGCGCCCCAGCATTTTTGCGACAGCGCCAGTCGTGCCGGAGCCGAAGAAGGGATCGAGCACCACATCGCCCGGATTGGACGAGGAGAGCAGCACGCGGGCGAGCAGCGCCTCGGGCTTCTGCGTGGGATGGACTTTACGTCCGTGCTCGTCCTTCAGACGCTCGTCGCCGGTGCAGAGCGGGATGAACCAGTCCGAGCGCATCTGCACGTCTTCATTGCCGGCTTTCAGCGCATCGTAATGGAAGGTGTAGCCCTTCGAATCCGCGCTCTTCGAGGCCCAGATCATGGTCTCGTGCGCATTGGTGAAGCGGCGGCCCTTGAAATTCGGCATCGGGTTGGCCTTGCGCCACACGATGTCGTTGAGGATCCAGAAATCGAGATCCTGCAGAGCTGCGCCCACGCGGAAGATGTTGTGATAGGAGCCGATCACCCAGAGCGTCGCGTTCTTCTTCATTACGCGGCGCACGGCGGAGAGCCAGGCGCGGGTAAAGGCATCGTAATCGGCAAAGCTCGCGAACTTGTCCCAGTCGTCGTCAACGGCGTCGACGAGGCTCTGGTCCGGGCGCGTGAGCGCCTGTTCGAGTTGGAGATTGTAAGGTGGGTCTGCGAAGACCACGTCCACGCTCTCAGGGGGAAGCTTCTCGAGATTGGCGATGCAATCACCGAGAAGGATCTCATTGAGAGGAAGAGGCTTCGGCAGGACGGAGAGGGGCGTTTTACGCCCCGTCCGAGGAGCCGGCGCAGACCGCCCGGTACGCGAGACACTGATCCGGGAGGCGGCGCCGGCAGCCCCGGTACGCAAGGTACCCATGGGTGATCACCGGTTACGCAACTGACACTCCGGATCATCGTCCGTTAGGGTAAAGATCAGGTTTCCAGCTCGAAAAAAATGCGTCTTATTTTGGGTCGGCAAAACTTGCCGACTTATTGAAAAGACTGAGCTTTTTGGGTTAACGCGCGTTAGGTTTGGTTACAGGTCCAGTAACCCTTGTTTGAGCGGGGCAAAACTCAGCCGATGGAAGGGGCAGGGACCGTCGGATGCCAGCACCTGAAGGTGTGTTTTCGTGCTGTAGCCTGCGTTGCTCGCGAATCCATAAGCCGGATAAGTCTCGCTGAGTCGCGCCATCATGCGGTCGCGCACCACTTTCGCGACGATGGAGGCGGCGGCAATCGACGCAATGCTCGAATCGCCCTTGATGACCGCTTCCGTTGCGCAGGGCAGGCGCGGCGGATCGTTACCGTCGACGAATGCCATATCCGGTGCACAGGGAAGGGCGGCGAGCGCCCGGCACATGGCGAGCAGCGAAGCCTGGCGGATATTGATGGTGTCGATCTCGGCGTGGGATACCGATGCAATGCCTACCTTCGACGTCGCCAATATTTCGGCGAACAGTGCCTCGCGTTTCTGCGCGGTCAGCGCCTTCGAATCCGCTAGGCCCTGAGGCACGTTGTCGAGACCGAGCACGACCGCCGCCGAGACTACGGGCCCCGCCAACGGCCCGCGTCCCACCTCGTCGAGGCCCGCGATGCAGGTATAGCCCTGCGCGCGGGCGGAAAGCTCGCGCTCGAGGCCGAGGCCGGTGTTCTTCAGTGAGCGAATCGGTGCGGTCATGGAATGGGATCAAAGCGGCAGGAGGCCGCCTTGTCATCCGGGCTTAATGCCGCCGTCGTGAATACTACCCTCTTCGTCATCCCCGGACTTGCTCCGGGGACGGCCATGACGAGCGGGTTCCTGACGCGACTTCTAGAACAAGGACAGCTGCCCCGTCTCCTTGGCAGGAGCCTTGAACAGGTCCTTGCGCAGGGACAGGTTGCGCTTGTTCAGTCCCAGCCGCTCGGCGGCGGTCTCGAAGCGGCGACCGATCATCCAGGCATAGGGGCCGACGCCGGATTGGCGGGTGCTCCATTCCGAATCGTAGTCCTTGCCGCCGCGCGCTTCCTGCAGCAGCGAGAACACGTGCTTGAGCTTGTCGGGGTAATGCTCCACCAGCCAGTCGCGCATCAGGTCCTTCAGGTCGTGCGGAAGGCGCAGCAGCACGTAGCCTGCCTCCTGCGCGCCGGCCATCTGCGACTCCTTCAGGATGGCTTCGATCTCGTGGTCGTTGATGGCCGGAATAATGGGAGCCACCAGAACGCTCACCGGAATGCCGGCCTCCGAGAGCTTGCGCACGGTCTCCAGGCGCCTGGCGGGAGTGGCGGCGCGAGGCTCCATCCTGCGCGCGAGCTTCGGGTCGAGGGTCGTGATCGAGATCGCGACCTTCACCAGATGCCTGTCGGCCATCTGGCTCAGGATATCGATGTCGCGGGTCACGAGCGCCGATTTCGTCACGATGCCCACGGGGTGATTGGCGCGATTCAGCACCTCCAGGATCGAGCGCGTGATGCGGAATTTGCGCTCCACCGGCTGATAGGGATCCGTGTTGGCGCCGATCGCAATCGTGGTCGGCTGGTAGTTCGGAGCGCGCAGCTCCTTCTCCAGGAGTTCGGCCGCATTGGGCTTGGCGAAGATCTTGGTCTCGAAATCGAGCCCGGAGGACAGGCCCTGATAGGCGTGGGTGGGGCGTGCGAAGCAATAGGAGCAGCCGTGCTCACAGCCGCGATACGGGTTGATCGACTTCTCGAAGAGAATATCGGGCGAGTCGTTTCGCGTGATGATCGTGCGTGGCTTCTCGATGATCACTTCGGTGGGCAGGGGAGGGAGATCCTCTTCGATGTCCCAGCCGTCGTCGAAGCTCTCGCGCTGAGCGGGTTCGTAGCGCCCGGTCGGGTTCGACACGGCACCCCGGCCCCGCCGGCGGTCCATCTCGACCCGGTAGGACGGATCGTCCATGCGCCGACGCGCCGCCTCCGCGGCCTCGATGGGCGAACGCTTCGCAGGCCTCAATGGAGCGGGCTGATCCTTGAAACGGATGGACATGACGGCCTCGGGCGAATCTCAAAAAGAACGGAATAAGAACAGAACAAATAAGGAACAAAATCAAGTCGCCTTGATGATGATCTTGCCGGCGACGTTTTCATCCGAAGGGGCTATAAGAGGGAACATGATCACCGCTCTCGTCCGCGTCACCCATGGGCCCGAGGCCCTGGCCGCTACTTTGAGCGCTCTCGTGCCCGCCGTTGCTGCAGGGCTCGTGGGCGATGCCGTGATTCTGTCGGCTCGGCAGGATGAGATGCTGGCGAAAGTGGCCGATGCGGCGGGGGCCAGCCTGATCGTGGCGGAAGAGGCTTCCTGGAAGGACGGCGCGCACGCTGCCCGGCGCGAGTGGCTACTCTGTCTCGACGATGGCGATATCCCGCAGGAGGGCTGGATCCGGGTTCTCGACCGGTTCGTGACCCGCGGCTCGCCTGAGCGGGGACTTGCCCGCTTCCGCCGTCACGGATCCGGTTTTGTCAGCCTCGTGCGCCGCATCTTCGCGCGCTCAAAGATTCATGCCGGCGATCTCGTTCATCGCCGTGTGCTGCTCGACGAGGTAAAGACCCGAGCACCCGTGCGTCTGTCGGCAACCATCGAGCGCGATCCGGTTTTCGGCTGATTCAGCCTTTCAGCTTGCTCCGCTTCAGATGCTCGTCGAGGCGCGGCATGATCTCCACGAAATTGCAGGGGCGGTAGCGGTAGTCGAGCTGGGTTGCCAGAATGCCGTCCCAGGCATCCTTGCAGGCCCCTGGCGAGCCCGGCAGCACGAAGATGAAGGTGGCATTCGCCACGCCCGCGGTCGCACGCGACTGGATCGTCGAGGTGCCGATCTTGTCGTAGGAGATGCGGTGGAAGACGGCGGAGAAGCCGTCCATGCGCTTCTCGAACAAAGGCTCGATCGCTTCCGGCGTTACGTCGCGCCCGGTGAAGCCGGTACCGCCCGTGGTGATGATCACGTCGATGGCAGGATCGGCGATCCAGGTTTGCACCTTTTCGCGGATCGCCTCGATCTCGTCCGGCACGATGGCGCGATCACCCAGCCTGTGGCCCGCCTTCGTGATGCGCTCGGCAAGCGTCGCGCCCGACTTGTCGTCATCGAGGACACGCGTGTCGGACACGGTCAGCACCGCGATGGACAAAGGAACGAAGGTGAGGGTTTCGTCGATACCGGGCATCGGGTTGGTCTGAGATTGCGTGAGAGCATTTACCTCTATCGTCATACCCGGCCTTGTGCCGGGTATCCACGTCTTCTTCTGCCGCAAATCCAAAGACGGGGATGGCCGGGACTGATCCCCGGATCGAGTTCGGGGACGGCCATGACGGTGAGGCTGAACTGCTCTACAGTCTGGCTGCCCTGAACGTATCGCAGGATTGGACCTGACCGCTCTTCAAGCCGGTCGTGAGCCAGCGCATGCGCTGCTCCGACGAGCCGTGGGTGAAGGAGTCGGGCACCACGCGGCCTTGACCCTGCTTCTGTAGACGGTCGTCGCCGATGGCTTCGGCCGCGCGGATCGCTTCCTCGATGTCGCCCTGCTCGAGCGATTGCCAGCGCTGGTTGGAATGATGCGCCCAGACACCAGCCAGGCAATCCGCCATCAGCTCGACGCGGACGGAGAGCTGGTTGCGCTCCGTAGCGCCGACCTCCTGCTGGCGCTCCTGGACGCGCGGGAGAATGCCGAGCAGATTCTCGACATGGTGGCCGACCTCGTGTGCGAGCACATAGGCATAGGCAAAGTCGCCGCCGGCGCGGAAGCGGCGCTGCATTTCCTCGAAGAACGACAGGTCGATGTAAACGGTCTGGTCGAGCGGACAGTAGAAGGGTCCCATGGCCGATTGCGCGCCGCCGCAGCCGGAGCGCGTCGCGCCGGAGAACAGCACGAGCTTCGGCTCGCGATATTGCCGGTTCACCTGCTGGGGCAGCACCGTCTTCCATACGTCTTCCGTGTTGCCGAGGATCGCGGCGGCAAAGCGTCCGGCCTCATCCTGCGGCGCACCCTGACGGCCCTGTTGTTGCTGGTAGCCCGAGCCGCCGCCCGCGATCATCTCCGCGCCGCCGATCAGGATGCGTGGGTCGATGCCGAGCGCCCAGCTGATGAGGCCGAGCACCACGATGGTGCCGATGCCGAGACCGCCCGCGCCGCCGATGCCCATGCCGCGACGGTCTTCCACATTGGACGAGGTTCGAAAGTCTTCCCAGCGCATGTTCCACCTACAAGCAGCAGCCTGATTTGCCGCATGAGCTTAAGGCGCAAATGTATGAACGAGTTCCGAACGCCCTTGGGGAAGGGGCTATTCCTTGGCGTCGAGTGCGCGCCGCAGAGCCATGAAGTCTCGCCAGCCGAGGCGCTTCTGCAGGGGCTGGCGCAGGAGATAGGCCGGATGCAGGGTCGGCAGCGCCCGGATCTCGCGGCCGTCCTCGGTCTTGTAGGTGAACCAGCGCCCGCGGGTGCGCAGGATTCCGTCCTTCAGGCCGAGCAGGTTCTGGGCCGCGGGGCCGCCGAGGCAGAGCAGGAATTCAGGAGATGCCAGCTCGATCTGGCGCGCGATGAACGGTTTGCAGATCGCGATTTCCTGCGGGGTCGGCGTGCGGTTGCCCGGCGGACGCCAGGGGACGATGTTGGCGACGTACACTTCAGAGCGGTCGAGGCCGATGGTGGCGAGCATCCGGTCGAGGAGCTGGCCGGAGCGGCCCATGAAGGGCTTGCCGATCCGGTCCTCGTCGGCGCCTGGAGCCTCGCCCACCAGCATCACGCGGCCTTCCGGATTGCCGTCGGCAAAGGCCAGGTTTTTGGCTGAGAATTTCAGGGCGCAGCCCTCGAAGCCCGCGAGGATCGTCTCAAGCTCCTCCAGCGACTGCGCATGGCGCGCCTGCTCGCGGGCAAGGCTGGCCACCTCATCCGGTGCACCGGCGGCGGCCTTCGGCAGCGCACGGGGCGGGGGAGGAGAAGCCGACGAGGATGAAGTGCGGGCCGCCTGACCCTGCGGGGCAGCGCCTTTCGACTGAGCGGGTCCTGCCTTCGGTTCGGCAAACCGGTTATGCGGGGTCTCGTCGAGCGCAAGATCCACCCCCGCCTCGACATGGAAGTCGAGGAGCGCTTTCAAAGCATCTCGGTCAGCGGGCAAATCCGGCATGGATCGTATGTAAGCATCCCGGAAGAGGGGGACAACTCAGGATGTTCTGCCCAGATATATTTATCGTCTTGTTTTTCTTGAGATCGGCCCGCTGGCATCAAGATAGAGGCTTACGATCGGCTTCGGCATAACCTTATGATGAAAGGGAACTTTCAGCTGAAGCCCAATGAAGCTAGGAACATTCCTCAACGAAGGCCGTACTTGAGAAGTCAGGCCAGATTGTTCATATGTAAACTATCTGGCCTTGATGCTTTGAAGTCGCGTACAGGAGAACACTCATGTCCGATCTGCCCGCCCGTGAATCGATGGAGTTCGACGTCGTCATCGTCGGCGCCGGTCCTGCGGGTCTCAGCACCGCCATCCGCCTCAAGCAGCAGGCCGCCGAGACGGGCGCCGACATTTCCGTGGTGGTGGTGGAGAAGGGCTCCGAGGTCGGGGCCCATATCCTCTCCGGCGCAGTGATCGACCCGATCGGCCTCGATGCCCTCCTGCCGGAATGGCGCAACGATCCGGATCGCCCGCTCAAGACCCAGGTGACGGCCGACGAGTTCATGTATCTCGGCCATGCGGGCGGCCTTCGGCTGCCCAACGTGTTCATGCCCAA
>NZ_LCYG01000058.1:0-11848 GCF_001017175.1 Microvirga vignae
GGCGCGAGCAGCGGTGGCGGTACAATAGGAGCTGGATTCAACGCGGGCAATATCAACGTCGGCGCGGTTCTCGATGCACTCGCCAAGGAGCACCTTGCTGCCATCCTGACAGAGCCAAATCTCACCGCGATGTCCGGTGAAGCCGCCAGTTTTCTCGCCGGGGGCGAATTTCCGGTTCCGGTCCTGCAGGCCAATCAGCAAGTCTCGGTCGAATTCCGCCACTTCGGCGTCAGCCTGGAGTTCGTGCCAACCGTTCTCGATAACAATCAGATCAACATCCGGGTCAAGCCAGAAGTCAGCGAACTCGCCGGACAAGGTGCTGTCCAGATTAACGGGCTTTCCGTGCCGGTGATGTCCACGCGGCGGGCCAGCACCGTCGTCGAGCTCGGCAGCGGTCAAAGCTTTGCGATCGGCGGGCTGATTAGGCGTAACTTCAGCACCAGCATTCGTACTTTTCCTTGGCTCGGCGATGTGCCGATCCTTGGCGCGCTGTTCCGCTCGTCGTCGTTTCAAAAGGAGGAGACAGAGTTGGTTATTATTGTCACGCCTTACATCGTACGGCCGGGGACGAACCCAGGCCGGATGAGCGCGCCCACCGATCGCATCGGGCCGCCCTCGGACATAGGACGCGTTCTGGCGAACACGTTGGCAAGTCGGCCGCGCGGCCGCGGTGCGGCCCGCACCAGCGCACCAGGCGCGCCGGGCGGTGGCGGCTTTATCGTTGAATGAGGATCGCCAATGAGCTTGCGAAGCGCGTGCCTCCTGATTGCTTTGACGACGAGCGTCGGCGGCTGCACAAGCCCTGCGTCGCTCGATGTCGAGCCGACTGCGCCAGCGATTCTGGTCCAGCGAGAGATCTACGTTCTACAGCTAGGCAGCCTGAGCGGTGGCGAACGGCAGCGTCTGCATGACTTCATTGCAAGTGCTAGCCGCGGTCGGCCGGATGCGGTCCATCTCGATATCATCGGCTCACCCCGGCTCGGCACGCAGGCGGCCAGTCAGGCCCGCGCAATGGGCGTTGGGGCTTACAACATCCGCCTGTACGACCGCCGCACTGACCAGCACGACAGCTTCGCCGTGCGAGTCGAGGCGGTCGTTTATGAGGCGCGCCCCCCCGTCTGTGCATCGCTGTCCATCGTTGGTCCTTCAGTTAATGATAATTCTTTCGACCAAACGCTTGGTTGCTCAATCCGCAACAATCTAGGCATCATGATCAACGATCCGCGCGACTTGCTCGACAATGAGGCTGTGAGGGCGAGCAATGGCGATCGAGCGGCCATTCCCGTTGCCACATACAGGACCTTCGGGAGGGGTGATCACAGCAACTTGGACCACGGAGCGAACAATCGGGTACCGTCACAACCGGCGCCAGTGGGCACGACCGATGAACAGTCGCTGCGATAGCGGCAACGTCCTTCAATGATGTGAATGCGCTAACCCAGGCGATGATCTAGACTTGGCCTGCAGCAAAGAGTGCTCTGGCGACAGCCTCGAAATGTTGGGCAGGAACGAAACCACCCAGCTTGGTGTTACGGATGAGCCGGCGCGCCAAGACATGGTCATCGATGATGTTGAGACGCAGCGCCCGCGCCTCATCAAGCAGCCGTGAAGCGGCTTCGCCTCTGCCGCGGCAAACCAAGACTGGCACACCGGTCTCGCCACGAACGTAGCGCAGCCCGACCAGCATCTCCCGTCCGCTTAGAATTAGTGTGGCGCGATGCAGACCGAGCGGAGGCTCGCTGGCCGCCTCTTGACCAAGACGGCGGTGTTCACGTTTCAACTCCGGATTACCTTGCTGTTCCTTGGACTCGCGCTTCGCCTCGGTCTCCGTCATGCGCATGTCGTGCAAAAACAACCAGCGCTGGATCAGGAGATCGATCAATCCGCCGATTAAAAAAGCACCGGCAGCAATTCCAATCAGCAGTTTCAGCTCCGTGAAGACAAAGGAGAGACAGCCCACGCCACAGGCTGGCAGATACACCAGCGTCTTCCACATGCCGATAACGACGAGGAGAAAGCTTGCACCGAGGGCGAACACCTTGAACAGTGTCTTCCCAAGCTCGATTAGCGAACGCAAAGACGCGATGCGCTTGAGACCGTTGATGGGATTCATGTTCTCTAATTTCGGCTTGATCGTCTCCAAGGAAAAGACTAGTCCACGATTTGCCAGGAATCCGGCTAGAGCGGCCGCAGCGACGATAGCCCCGAGGAGCGGGCCAACGGTCGCGATAGTCAGTTCGGTCAAGACACCCAAGGCCTGCTTGACGGCGGTGTCAAAGGGCTGATCCTGCAGCTTGTCGACCAGTAGGAGCCCTTCATGCCATTTGTCCTGGATTAGACTGGCCTCTAACCAGAGATAGCCGAGACCGGCGCAGGCGCTGACCGCACTCACAAAATCAGCGTTTCGAGCGATTTGCCCTTTATTGCGCGCATCGCTAAGCTTCTTGGGAGTAGGGGGAAGCTTCTTCTCTTCGCTCGTTTCGCTCATTTCAGCAGATTCTCGAACCAGTCAAGCATGCTGTTCGACTGGATGATCTCCGATTTCATATATTCGACGAGATAGACGGCGTAGGTCACCATCATGATCCCAAAGCCGACATTCTTGATTGTCGGCGAGAGATCATTCATCTTGAATTGTGGCGCAAAGCGCCCAAGCATCATGATTGAGACATCGACCAGGAGTAGGAAAGCGACCACAGGCCCAGAGATCAGAAACGTCCTAAGCATGATGTAATCGAGCAGCAGTATTAATTCCATTGCTGCTTGTACGGTCAGGAGGGGTAAAATCCGATAGACGGGCCAGATCTGATAGCTGCCATAAAGGCCGCGGATCATCGTCTGCAGGCCTCCCGATGCGACGAAGATCGTAATCGCAGTGATGCCGAGAAAGAGAGCCGTAGCCGAAGCGTGGCTGTGCGTTGCGGGATCGGCCGGAACGACCTCGCTGGTGACGCCGCGTTGGGTGTCGATGATCTCACCGACCGCCTGGATACTCCATAGCGGGACACTGAGCAGGACGCCGAGCACCAGGCCAACAAACACCTCCTTCAAACCAAGGAGCGTGACTATGACCAGCCGTGTGTCTGGGTCTAGCGTCTTCAAGCCGTCGCTGATTTGCGCCAAGCATGGTAGCCCGATCGCAAATGCCACACAGCCGCGGATTGGCCCGCCAATGGGGGGCCGCGTAAATACAGGAAGGACCAGCATTATGCCAAGGGCGCGGGCCATACCAAGGCCGGCTGCAACAATGAATTCGATAGCCGCCTCGATCAGACTTTGAGCCTCGGCGGGTGACAAGCCATACATGGTGAGGGTCGCTAATAGCCGGCGGTGAGCGCGGGAAACTCAGTGAAGATTTGCTTGGCATGTTCAACGAGCGGGGCGCTCAGCACGGGGAACAATGAAGCGATCACCGCCACAACGACCAAAAGCTTCGCGGTAAGTGGGAAGGTTTGATCCTGGAGTTGCGTTGCCGCCTGGATGATGCCGATGCCAAGCCCGACAATCACCGCTGCTACGAGTGGTGGCAGGACCCAGATCAAAAACAGCACGAGCGATTGGCTCATGTGAGTGAGAATGCTGGCCTCATTCATGCTCATATTCCCGATGTTGTATAACTCAGCACCAGCCCGTGCATCAGTCGCGACCAGCCATCGATGACCACGAATAGAAAGAGCTTAAATGGGATGGTTATTACTGTTGGGGAGACCATCGACATGCCCATGGCCATCAGGATTGTCGTTACGATGAGATCGATGGTGATAAAGGGAAGGTAGAGAAGAAATCCAATCTCGAAGGCACGCTTGAGCTCCGAGATTAGAAAAGATGGCACAAGAATTGCCAAATCATCGCCCGTGGTCCGGCCGCGCATTTCCTCCGGCCAGACATGCTCGGTCGAGGACAGGAAGAAGCGCCGCTGCTCTTCCGTGGTGAACTTCTTCAGATAGCCGCGCAGCGGCTCCAGCCCCTCTTTAGCGGCGGTCACCCAGTCGTCGAACGTTTGGTAGCGGAGTTGCGGGGCGGTCACGCGGTTGTAGGTTTGCTCAAGAACCGGCGCGCTAACGAAGACGGTAAGGATCAATGCCGCGCTATATAGAACGATATTGGGCGGCACCGACTGGGTTCCGAGTGCGTTGCGGACGAGGAAGAGAACGACCGATATCTTTGCGAACGCGGTGGTTGTGACGACTGCGAACGCCAGCAGACCAAGCCCGGCTGTGACCGCAAGAAGCGCGAGGATTCCGGGTTGAACGTCAGTCATTGCCCGCCAACCTGCCACGAAGCCTAATGGCAAGCTCCTCGCCGACCCTTACGATGTCGCCACGGCCGATACGCCGGCCGTTGGCAAGGATATCGATCGGTCCGTCGGCCGGTCGGCCAAGTTCGAACACATGCCCTTCGCCGACATTCCTCAGTGCTCCCAGCGCGATCGGCCAGCGGCCGCATTCGAACACAAGCATGATCTCGATATCATCGAGATCCGTTTCTAGCGGTGGTTCCTGCGATTCGGGTTGAGTCGTCATATGCGCATACTCCAGATGGCGCGGTCGCTGGCGGAATGGCCCCCGCAGGATCAGGCGATCGCCGGCAAGATCTGCCACGGCCCATAGCCGGCCCACACTGAGGATGACCTGGTCACGGGCGAGCGGCATTACGTCTGGCACCAGAGCGTCGCCAGCACACGCTTTACGAAGAAGTGCGGCCGAAGTGTGGAGCCAGCCGATCTCCCCTGCGACGATGACGGGCAGTTCAGGAGAAAGCTTGCGCGTCTGGCGCGGCAATTGGCTGAGCAGCTGGCCTAACGCGCGGAACGCTGGCGGTACCGCATCATCAAGAGACGAAAATAAGAACAGGCGACCTTTGCCCCTAAACGGCGTGTAGATGACGTCGAATTCCAGATAAGGACCTAGCGTCGTCGCATTGTCCACTCGGAGAAGCTGCATGCTCTGCTGTGTCTCAGCCTCTAGTCGGGCAATCAAAGGTTCGAGTGCAAGTTCGAGAACCAGCGAACGACTTGGCTCGGAGGATAAGACGAGGCCACTCTGCACGGTCGAGATCAGCGCCTCCACAAGCATACACGGCAACGACAAGATAATCGTTTCATCTCCGACACCCCAAACGCAGTCGAGCATCGATATAGCCGAAGGTTCCTGCTGCCAGACAACCCGGTCCATCCGCACCGACAGCGACCTTTCGCCAAGGTGGGTCTGCAACGGTGTACGGGGTGCGGCAATTTCATTGAGCCACGAGACCACAGCCCGGGACAAAGTTGGCGCGGGTTTGAACGTAGCTTCTTTGCCCACAGTAGTTACCGCATGTAGTTTGACAGACTGCAGGTCGGCGTCACCACATGCGGACTCGCGGCCATCAGATTGAGTCGCCCGCCACCTCACCACGCAACCCCCTCCCATACCGAAGCAAGATCTCATCATCGGCTTCCATTTCGGCTGCGATCTCCGAATAGGAATCGGCCGCGCGCCGGACGTCGGCCTCGATCTGTTCCCATTTGTGCGTCGCCGCCGAACATTCGGCCCAGTGCGCCCGCATCTCGGACACCGCTGTCTCGGCCAATCCTTGAGCGACACGCGCGTCGTCAAGTATCCGGCGTCTCAAGGTGATCTCAGCGGTGAGCCGCTCAATGAAGAGGTGGCAACGATCGAGTTCCGCGACGGACAAGAGATCGAGCGACATCAGGTGTTGGTAAAGCTCCGCCTCAAGCCTTGCACGCTGCTGCTCGGCAACTGCAAGATCCCGCGAAGCGCGTTCCGTTGCTAAGGCGGCAGCGTGGCGTTTGGCCTCCATGGTGGACAGCCCATTAAGCGCACTCCGCTCTCTCATATGCTTCACAAGGCATAAGCTCGAAGCGTGAGCGGAACTCACGCGGTCAGACGCGACAACCATGCGACGGTTTCCTCAAAACTGGACTCCTCGTCTTCACCCTGGCGCAAGAATTCGTTCAGATCGTTGATCAAGGCAATCGCCCGATCCGTCAGTGGATCGCTGCCTTGTTTGTACTCGCCGACCTTAATCAAGAACTCGGCCTCAGCGTGGCGCGAAAGCAGATCACGGAAGGCGGATGCCGCCTTGCGATGCGACGCAGATACGATCGCGTCCATGACGCGGCTGCGGCTCGACAGAACATCGATCGCGGGGAAATGCGCGCGCGCCGCCACGAGGGGCGAGAGTACGATATGACCGTCGAGAATGCCGCGCGACTCCTCGGCGATTGGATCGCCCGTGCCGTCACCTTCGACAAGCACGGTATAGAAGGCTGTGATTGAGCCGCGCTCACCCATGCCAGCACGCTCCAGCAGGCCTGGCAGCATGGCAAAGACAGAGGGCGGGAAGCCCCGCCGGGTGGGTGGCTCACCGGCAGCAAGACCGATCTCGCGCATGGCGCGGCTGAAGCGTGTCAAGGAATCCATCATCAGAACGACACGCAGTCCTTGTTCGCGAAAATACTCGGCGAGCACAGTTGCGGTAAGCGCACATTGCGCCCGTTCGACCGCCGAGCGATCCGAGGTCTCAACGACAACGACCGTGCGGCAAAGGGCCGTTTCCCCAAGATGCCGCTCGATGAATTCGCGCACTTCACGTCCACGCTCGCCTATTAGCGCGATGACTGTGACGTCGGCGGCCGCGCCTTTCACGATCTGTGACAACAACGTCGACTTGCCGCAGCCAGGCTCTCCATAGATTCCTATTCGCTGGCCCTCGCCACACGTCAGAAGACCATCCAAGGCGCGTACGCCAAGTGGGAGGGGCCGCTCGATAATGAGCCTCGTCATGGGGTTGGGGGCCTTGCCGCGCAGCGGACGAGTCTCAGCGGTTTTGACTGCGCCTTTACCGTCGAGTGGACGGCAGAAGCTGTCGACCACCCGGCCAAGCAAATCAGAACCGACCGGCACTTCATGCATGCGTCCGGTGGCCACGACTTCTGCGCGGCTGGATAGGCCTACCAAGTCACCGATCGGTGTGAGCAAAGCGCCATCCTGCAACAGACCAATCACCTCCGCCTCAAGCGACCAGCCGGTGCGCGGATCCTGCAACAGGCAAAGTTCGCCAATACGCGCCTCGGGCACGACGGCATGGAGCAGCGTACCGATGGCCCGCGTGATCCGTCCCCGTACGGCACGCGTGTTGATACGCTTTGCTGTAGATCTCAGATGTGAGAGTCCCGTCTCCAGAGTTTCATCTTCGGCGCGGTTGCTATGCTTTGCTCGCAGCATAGTCACAGTTCGCCTCCCTGAGTTCGCAACCCAAAGCCGAGGTGGAGCGCGCGGAGCTGCGCGGCAAGTCCTAAGTCGACATTTCCAAACTCGCTCCACAGCACGCATTGCTGCGGCGACAGCGCCGGATCCGAATGAATTCGAACCTTCGGCCGACCCTCCTGTCCGTCGCATGCAGCGAATTCGCGCACGAGCGCATCGGCCTGCGCGGGAGACACATGAAGGCAAACTTCCGCGCCGCTAAACTTCTGCTCAACCGCATGACGAACGGTCCGCACCAATATCTCGCCCGGATCGAAGGCGCCCAGCAGATCGCTCACGATCTCCATCACGAGCTGTGGCAACTCCCGCTCCAGAACAGCTTTTCGCCGTGCCACTTCGGAGGCAGCCTCCGCAACCAACCGCGCCATTTCCTCGGCGCCAGTGTTCAAGCCCTCTGCATAGCCGCGCGCCCGCTCCCGGTGATAAGCTGTGCGTGCCCATCTGCGAACCCGCTGCAGATGCCGCTCTGCTGCGGCGCGCGTCTCGACCGCATTGTGCCAGATTGCGAGCTCCCTCGCCGGTATCAGTGGCCCGAGCGGGCGTATCTTTGGGGCGACGGGGGATATTGAAGCATCGGCTGTCATACAGTGGGCATCTCCGTCGCCAAATGGGTTATCACCAAGGAGAGCAATGGGCCCGCAGCATTGCGGTGTTCGGCCGCTGGGTTCTCGGCGGCGGTCCCAATAGGCAAGCGTAGAAGCACACGGGTACGGTCAAGCGCTGAAGCCTCGTTCAGCCAAGCGCCGAGACAGGCATGTCCCTCGTGTTCAATCTGACGCGCGAGTCGCTCCGGATCGGCAATCGATGTGGTTTCGATCGCATTGGCCAGATGCCGGATACCGAAAGCGTGCGCTTCAGCGCCGATACGTCCAATCAGAATTGAGAGGTCATACCTTGAAACTAGCTTTAGCAGCGAGCGGGCATGCCAGATACTGCCGGCGAGCAGAGCAGCCCGACGCGGATCATGTCCGAGCAGAAGGTCGCTTCCCCAGCCACTCCCGTTCGGGTCCATTTCATTGCCAAGCAGCAATCTCGCCAGTCTACCCTGTAGCCTGGGGCTCTTCTGCAACCGCATCACTGTCGAAGCCGATAGTGATACGTCGAGACGTGCGGCAAGACGGGTCGGATGCATTGACGCGACAAGCTCGCTCAGGCCCACAGAAGTCGATTGGAGCGGACGTTGAAGTCCGGCGGATGGCATCAATCTCGGCAATGGAACACCACCCTAGGCCGCATCGGAGATGATGTTTTTACCAACGGTCTCGATTGCGGACGCGCCTGGTCGCTCTCCGACCGTGGTTAGCTCGCGCGGTGATTGCCTGCGCAGATGCATACGAGCGCTCAGCAAGACGTAGCATAGCACGCCAAACACAGCACCGATTAGACCTAGCCCAACCGCAAGCACTGGCGTTGGAATGGATTTGGTCGCTTGGATCAAACTGGTCGCAGGTGCAGGCCGTTCCTCAAGCGCAGCCCGTTCAACCGGCACGAAAACCACCGCTACCTTGTCGTACAATAATCCTTCGATGCTGTTGGCCACAAGCATCCTGATCTGCGGCAGTAGAACCGGGAGATTTGCATCGGAGGCATGTCGGATGAAAACCGACGCCGACGATGGTGTGGCGTCCTGTCGCAACAGATCATTTTTCGGCAGAACAACATGGACACGCGCAGAAAGGACGCCGTCGATATCGCTGATCGTGCGCGACAATTCTTCGCTCAGGGCATAAACGTAGCGGGCGCGCTCCTCGGTAGGGGAGGCAATCAGGCCCGATCCTTTGAAGACTTCGCCGAGGTTCTTGAAAGACCGACGCGGCAGCCCCTCGGTATTCAGCAGGTCGATTGAGAAGGCAACCTGCTTTTCTTCGACCTGAATCGTGCTGGACCCGTCCTTAGCGACAACACGGGCCGCGTCGACCCCCTTGTTAAGAAGCAGCGCGAGCATCTCGTTCGCCTCGCGCTCCTGAAGTTTGGTGTAGAGATCGGCCTTGCAGCCGATCAGTGCGAGAAGAGGTGGCAGCACAATGAGAACGTGAAGCCGCCGTTTGAAAAGGCGGCCATGGTCGATTTCTTTGTCCATCGAACCAGTCATCCGCCTCAGCTAGCCCGCTGACAGTAGTTTATTCAGAGATGAGGTGACGGCGCCGGTACTCTTAGTGACAAGCGAGACCTGAATGGCGTTGTTGTAAACATCCCGCAAGTTCGCCAGCATCGGTTCGAACCTATCCGCCCCTTCCGGCTGGCCCGCCGTACGCACTCCGACCCCCTTCGGCCGTGGAAGGCGCTGCGCGGCCGGCCCAGGCTGGACACTCTTCGCAAGAGCCGATTCACTGCTGGCGGCGGCAGAAGGAACTGTATTGCTCCGATACATTGCAGAAAGAGTCTGGAGGACGCGCTCGCCCAGCGGACTCGTCTGCGTTGTCGCACGCTGAACCTCTAACACCGGAGGAACGGGCGCCGCTTTATCTGTCGCCGAGGGGACATCGTTTTTAATCGAGGCCGCCTGTACAAGACTGTGCTGAAACCGAGCTTGCTCGCCGAGTATTTCCGCCGACCCGATCCTGGGCAGACTGTTGGTTAGATTGGGAGAGATCGGTGTAGCGGCCAACATCATGCAAGGACTCGTTATTTTCTTTCACATGTGATGAGTCTAGCCACTCATCGCTCGTTATCGAGTCAATACCCTAGAGAGTCAAACTGACAGCAAGCTGACGAACTCGCCAGGGAATTCGTCACATATTGATCCGGCTTAGGTAATCTTGAAATCGACGGTCCGTCGACCCAGTCGGCGGAATGAACCATGTGGACATGCGCAAGCTGTCGGCAGCAGCGCAAGAGGGGCGTCGGCCGCAGGTGGTTGGACTGCGCGAGAGCGGCCTGACTTATGATGCCATTGCCGCGCGGGTCGGCCTGACCCGGACCGGCGTGTTCGACATCTGCCGCCGCTTCGCCGAACAGGGCCGGGCGGGATTGGCCAGCCGCGGGGCCCGGCACCCGGCACGGGAGGGTTTCTCGTGCCCCAGCAGGAAGTGCAGGTCCGCACTCTGATCAGCCAGCACACCCCCGACGAACTCGGTCGACCCTTTGCCCTGTGGAGCCGGGCGGTGGTGCGGATGCTGACCGAGCAGTCCTGTGGGATCCCGGCTGGCGGTGCGCACCGTCTGCACCGATCTGGCGCGTTGGGGCTTCACGGCCCAGAAGCCGCTCAGACGGGCCTACGAGCAGTCGCCGAAGGCAGTGCGGCGCTGGCTACGGCAGGACGACTCAGCCGTCGTGGCGCAAGCCAGAGGGGGGAAGCGCACGATCTTCTGGGGTGACGAGACCGGCCGACGCTCGGACGATGGGCGCGGCCGCAGCTTCGCCCCCAGAAGCGGGACGCCTGTGATGCGCCCCTGCCACAAGCGCGCCAGCTATGACGGATTTTAGGTGATGGGGCGGATCAGGCGGTGCTGTGTGTTGGCAGCGGAATGACCTCGCTACCGTCCTGGAATCTGACACCCGCGATCACCTTCGGCAACTGGTTTCCGCCCATCAGCCGACGCCAGCTTTTCGCGGCCGCCATGACGAGCTTGACCACCATCAGCCGGGCGGTGGTCGGCGACAGCGAGCCCTTGGTGCACACCGTGCGATGCCGGACCGGGGCGAACACGCTCTCGATCGGGTTCGTGGTTCTCAACGCCAGCAGCGCCTGCTGGTCCTTGGGCACGCGCTCGACGGCTTTGGGATAGTGTGCGCAATAGGCTTCCTCAAATAGATCGATGGCCACCTCGGGTTGGGCTCGTGTCGCCGCCAAGTAGATCTCGCGCAGGGCTGTCTTCGTCCCCGGCTGCACGGACTTGGGCACCTTGTTGAGCACGTTGGCGGTCTTATACAGCTAGCACCTCTGATGATGGGTGCCGGAGAAGAGTTCATCGAGCGCAGTCCACAAGCCGAGAGCCCCGTCACCAACCGCCATCCGGGGCGGAATGGACAGGCCCCGCCGCTTGATCTCGACGAGTAATTCTCTCCAGCTCTGGGCACTCTCGCGCACCCCGGCCTGAAAGCCGATCGGCTCCTTTTTGCCCTCCGAGGTGGCTCCGATCAGCACCAGCATGCATATGTGGACATCGAGTAATCGCGGGTAGCGCGAGAGCTCTGGCGGAGATGCTGATGAGGAAGGACCGCGGCAAGGCAGGCCGCTGCAGGAGTGGGTACAGCTCGGCCTCACTCGCGCCGGTCATGCGTCCCTGCCAAGCGAGAACAGCGACGCGACCGCGTTCTTGCTGATGCCCGCCGGCCGCCTGGGACCGGCTTTTCTGGTGTCAGAGAACTTCTACGTGCTCAAGCGGTACAACGAGTCCGATCTTTATGCGCTGTTCATCGGCCATCTGGCCGATCGGCTGCGCGGCGGCTCCGGGTTTCTGACAGCGTGGAGGCCAATAGATCCTATGAAGCGAGGCGATATTTGGGCCATGCAGGAGCGCCTGCAGGCCCAAGGCCACGATGTCGGCAAGGTCGATGGTCTGATCGGCTTTGCAACGCGCACTGCCATTGGCGAGTGGCAAGCGCGACACCGACTCGCGGAGACCTGCTTTCCT
>NZ_LCYG01000058.1:11857-12499 GCF_001017175.1 Microvirga vignae
GAGCCTGGTCTCACACCCGACGAGAGGGCGGCTCTTGCCAGACTCGAACCGCGTCTCGGCCATCCGTACATCGTGCAGCGCCTCAGGCGGGAAGGAGAGTATGAGGCTCTGGCGCGGCGTGAGGGTACCCAGCTTTTCAATCGTGAGCACTGGCTCTCGAATCCGGCCCTGATCCGAGGCGGTCTCCGGCTGCTAGGCCTGCATGAGAGGGCGCGACGCAATGCCCTTGCCATCGAGGTCCGCCACCATGAGGTGCAACTCCCTCATCTGCCGGGGGCCTTCGACGGGTTCGTGCTCCTGCACCTCGCGGATCTGCACTTCGGCATGAATGACCAGTTCCTGGACGCACTTGTCCGGCGCGTTGAGCCGCTGCGCTATGATCTGTGCGTGCTGACAGGAGATTACCGCGCTCTCACCTATGGCCCCTACAAGGAAGCGCTGGATGGATTGGAGCGTCTTCGGGCAGCGATCAAAAGCCCTGCTTACGCAATCCTGGGGAACCACGATACGATCCGCATGGTGCCGGCCATGGAGCTCATGGGCTACCGGCTCCTGCTGAACGAGGCGGCGCGCGTTGCACGCGGGAACGAGGCCATCTATCTGGCCGGTGTCGATGACCCGAACTTCTATCGCATGGACGAT
>NZ_LCYG01000059.1 GCF_001017175.1 Microvirga vignae
GGGAGCCGTCCACACATGGCACTGAGCGGAAGTAAACCGAATCTCCGGACCTGCAGGGTGAGCGGACCTTTACACGGCCACGCTGAAGGGCGTTTTTGACCCAACTCAGACCTTCCGGCTGGTGCCGTAGGACACAGGCAGCTCATTGTTTGGAGCCTCGTTACATCCGCTGCCTTTGCGTTCAGAAGGGCGG
The DNA here is from genome assembly GCF_001017175.1 of Microvirga vignae. Classification (GTDB taxonomy): domain Bacteria; phylum Pseudomonadota; class Alphaproteobacteria; order Rhizobiales; family Beijerinckiaceae; genus Microvirga; species Microvirga vignae. The sequence goes on from NZ_LCYG01000059.1 coordinate 194, forward strand.
TTCCAAACGCAATATCGCCAACTCTTGACCCGTCTCTTCCACAATCTCGACTGTCAGACTTTCCTGTCGGAGGTGGCGGGGCAAATAGGCCCGAAAGTGCCTCGCGACCCGGTGAGCCTCGTGCCGGGCGGTCTCGAGATCCGGGAGATGGTAGATCTCGAACTCCTGCACAAAGCAGATGCCACTCGATGCATTGAAGACGTATCGCGGCATGGTCTTTCCCTCGGGCCAGCGCTGTTGTGCAACCATTGCGGAGGCTCCGCCATCAACCAGATTAACTTCCATGCTCCGTTCTGGGCTTGATTTCGGGGTCAGCCCCTTGTTCTCGTGAAGCCCTCTGATCGGGCGCGACCAGCTCGAAGATCGCCTGCGCGTCTGGAACCCCCGGCAGCGTGAAAGTTCCCAGCCGCCTTGTGGTGTCCGCCGGAAAGCAGGCTGCCACCTCCCGGGAACACACCGCGGCCGAGTTCGTGCTCTTGGCAACCGCCTCCAGCCGACTGACAAAGTTGACCGTGGGACCCACGACCGTGAAGTCCAGCCGATCCGGGCTGCCAATATTGCCATAGATCACGGAGCCGACGTGCAGGCAGCCGACAAACCGCAGTCCTGCGATCTGCTCGGCTCTGAGCAAGGCCGCCTCCAGCGCACGACGCGCACGACCGCTCGCCTTCTCCCGTCCGCTGTCCTCAACCGGAAAGATCGACAGCACGCCATCGCCGATGAACTTCAGCACGTCCCCGCCCTCGGCCCGCACTGCGGTGACCACCAACTCCTGGTATTGGCCAAGGCGCTCCAGCAGTTCATCGGGGGGCAACTGCTCCGAGAGAAGGGTATATCCACGCAGATCGGTCAGCAGCACGGCGGCTTCGATGGTAACCTGATCGCCGCGGCGAATGGCGCCAGCGGCAATGCGCTCAGCCGGACCTTCGCCAAGATAGGTTCGCAGAAGGCTCTCGGCTGAGCGACGCATCGCGGCCGGTTCCAATGCTGCCGCTAAAAAGGGACTAAGCTCCTCGATCAACACCATGGCGGCCTCACTGAACCCGCCTGGAGCATCGGTTGTGAATGCAGCACCTTGCACCGAGCCATCCCCATAGATGATCGGCAGGGCCAGATAATCGGTGCTGCCATCCTCAGCAATCTCGAAGAGCACCGGATGGTCACGGGCTGGATCGAGGTCGCGCAAGGAGCGGTAGAAGCGGGTCCGCGTCTTGACGACATGTTCGAAGGGACTACCGGTGTAGGAACTCGTGGCTAGGACACTGCGGGGGACAGTGTACTCTTCGGCTCCCGTTTCGCGCATCCAGATCACGCCCCAGGCTCCGATCAGAGGATTGATCAGCCGCTGCCCGACCCGAACCCGCCAGAGCGGGATCCCTGCGGCCACGAGCCGTTCGCAGGTTTGGGCAACGATCTCGACAGGGGAGAGAGCCACGCGTGCCGTGCCCACCAGCCAAGTGGCGAATTCGATCACATTGGCGAATTCGATGACATTGAAGTCGGGGATCCGCTGAGAGGGCATGGCGTATCCCACCTGTGCGTTGCCGATGCTGGAAGGTGCAGCAAACGCGTTCGGAGCGCTCCTGACGATTATCCGGCCAGACCCATCACGACACAACCCTGTGTAACGGCGGCTTCTGGCACTTCTCGGAAGCAACGCTTTGGTCTTCTCGCTCGGCCAAAGCAGACGTTCGTAAAGGACACGGGGTCGTCAGAGGCTGCCCTGAAAGGCGACCTCACCCGCGACACGGGTGATATCCCTTACCTGCGGGCGTGGGATTTCAGATACTGGCACAGGATCGAGCTTGCGGCAGCGGGATGCTCGATTCTCTGCTCAGTCCTGTGGCTCATCCCGTAGTCAGGACAGCCGTGCCTTATGAACCTGCTCAGATCGTGATCCGCGAACCCACCTCGACCGCCTGATCTTCTGGGATGCAAAACTGGTCCGTGATGTCGCTCGCGGAGCGTGCCAGCGGAATGAAGATGTAGTCCTGCCAGAGCGGCAATCCCGATTGGGCCGACGCTTGCAGCGCCCGCCGCGACAGGAAGAACGACGCGTTCGAAAGATCGAAGTTGGCGGCCTCCAGCGCCCAGGGCACGTTCGGGTGCTCCATGAAGCCAAAGCGGACCGTCATCCGCGAGAACCGCTCCGAGAGTTTCTCAGTTGTGACGCGGCCTTCATCGGGACGGCGCGGCACCTCCTCAGTGACCACGGTCAGGATCACGTTGTGGTCATGCAGCACCTTGTTGTGCTTCAGATTGTGGAGCAAAGCGGCAGGGACATCCTGGGCGTTCCCGGTCAGGAAGATGGCCGTCCCGGGCACCCGCGGCACCGAGCTGCTCTCGGCTGTCCGGATAAACTCGGACAAGGGTGGCCGCCCCCGATGCGCCAGTTCGGCCAGCAGGCGCGTGCCCTTGCGCCAGGTCCGCATCAGGATGAACAGCCCGGTGCCGACCAGCAACGGGAACCAGCCGCCGTGAGGGATCTTCAGCGCATTTGCCCCAAGGAAGACGAGTTCGATGACGAAGAAGGGCGCGATGACCAGCGCCACCACAGCCGGGGACCAGCGCCAGAACTTCCAAGCCACGATGAACAGAAGGCACGAGGTGATGACCATGTCGCCGGTCACGGCCAGACCGTAGGCGGCGGCCAAGGCGCTCGATGACTCGAACAGGACAACGATCAGGATCACTGCCGTAAGCAGGAGCCAGTTGATCGTAGGAACGTAGATCTGGCCCTTCTCCGTCTCGGAGGTGCGCAGGACGCGGAAGCGGGGCAGCACGCCAAGGTTCATCGCCTGCTCCGAGATCGAGAACGCACCCGTGATCACCGCCTGGCTGGCGATGATGGTAGCTACGGTGGCGAGGATCACCATCGGCAGCAGCGCCCAAGACGGATAGAGCAGGAAGAAGGGGTTCTCCAGGCCTTCGGGGTGCGCCAGCAGCATGGCGCCCTGGCCGAGATAGTTGAGGGCGAGTGCCGGTAGGACGAGGCCGAGCCATGCGGTGCGGATCGGTGCACGACCGAAGTGACCCATGTCGGCATAGAGCGCCTCCGCGCCGGTGACGGACAGGAACACCGCGCCCAGGGCGAGAAGCCCGGCGGTGCCGTGGCTGATGAGGAAGCGGAGGCCATGCGCCGGGTTGACGGCGGCTAGGATGCTCAGATCATCTCGAATGTGCATCAGGCCACCCAGGGCCATGACAAGGAACCAGAAGGCGGTGATCGGGCCGAAGAAGGCCGCCACACCGGCCGTGCCGAACCGCTGCACGGCGAAGAGAGTGATCAGGATCACGAGGCTGAGCGGCACCACGTAGGGCTCGAAGGCGGGCGTCACCAGTTTGAGGCCTTCCACGGCCGAGAGAACCGAGATGGCAGGCGTGATGATGACATCACCATAGAACAGCGAGGCGCCCACCATGCCGAGAATGATGGTGATCCCGGTGCTATGGCCAAGAGCTCGTTGCGCCAAGGTCACGAGCGAGAGGGTGCCGCCCTCACCGTTGTTGTCGGCCCGCAGCACGATGACCACGTATTTGATTGTGACGATGATGATCAGCGTCCAGAGGATGAGGGAGACCACCCCCAGCACCATCTCGCGGGTAAGAGCCCCGGCGCCAGCATGGCCGGTGGCGGCGGCGAGGCTCTCCTTCAGGGCATAAAGTGGGCTGGTGCCAATGTCGCCGTAGACAACACCGATCGTGCCAAGAGTCAGAGCCCAGAACGACGTTGGCGCAGCATGGTCGTACTCTGGCGAACCGGTAGCTGCGCTCCCACTGATGCCCGTTGCGGCCATGAACTCTCCCACCTTTGAGCGGGGACTAGGACTCCCCTGGGCTCAACGTAGCGGCATGGTGGAGGGTTTCAGGCCAGTTGGATCCGACGGGAGCCTGTGGCTATGGCCTGCGGAATGGCGTCGATCTCAGGCGCAATGGCTGCTTTTGATCCCCGATCGTCCCGCATCGCGCAACCCACCACCAAGCCAAGGCGTCGCGCCTCCCGGGCGGTTCCCCGGAGCCGCAGGACCGTTTTGGATCTGGCTTGGCCTTGCTCAAGAAGGTGTCCTGCCTCGCGATCCTGGCAGTGGCTTTAGGAACAGGGGTGGCTGCATGGGGTTTTCTCTCTGGCGCATCGTTGCGTCAGTTCTCCCAGGAGGGAGCCATGCCGATGGACAAAGATCGTGTGAAAGGCGCAGCCACCCGCACGGGCGGCAAGATGAAGCAAGCTGCTGGTGAGATGACCGGCGACACCAAGATGCAGACCGAAGGCAAGATGGACCAGGCCAAAGGCAAGGCCCAGAACGCCATGGGCGGCATCAAGGACACCCTCAAGAAATAAGCCTCAGCGCAGTATGATGCTCAAAGCCCCATCGGAGCCGTCGGTGGGGCAAGGAACTGTCGCAAACCCATCATTTACTCAGTTCGGTCTATGCCTCCGGTACGCTCCGGAGGTTCATGATGTTCAAAGGCCGTAACATCTACGCTTATCTGCTCTGGATGGTTAGACTGGCCGTTATCCTGTTGCGCGGCGGAGATGCCGTGGTCGCGATTGAGGCTCGTGGACGAGTTCCGGGTGGCGCAGGTAGCGTCGATTGGCTGCGATAGCTCACCGACGTCCGGTGCTTGCACATCCTGGAACTAGCCCGGGTGTCAGCTTATGGAGGGAGCACCGGAAGATTCTGAAGGGCGGAGATTTCCTGGTTTGACCTGCATATGTCGCTCAGATCGTGCTTTCTCCTGGTCTCGAACATGGTGGTTGAAGTGCGGCCTAGAACCTAGCAATCAGCCGATGCAACAGACGAATTGGCGAAGACTTCTCTCAACGCATCGCTGAAGGTCTGGTGCGAGAACGGCTTTGAGAGCACACAATTGCGCTGGTAGCGCTGGGGAACGATGCTGGGATCGTAGCCGGTCATGAAGATGAACGGGATGCCGCGATAGTGCAGAACGTCGGCAATCGGATAGACCACCAAGCCATCAATATTGACGTCAAGAACGGCGAGATCGAAATCCGCCTGGAGCGCCAGAGTCATGGCCTGTTCAAATTTGGCTGCCGGGCCAACCACGTGTCCTCCGAGATCGCACACCATGTCTTCGATCAGCATCGAGATCATGGTCTCGTCTTCGACGATGAGAACGCGGGGGCTGCGGTCATCGTGCGTCGGCGCTCTCCCGATGTGCCGGACGTGCTGAGTGTATCCTTGCATGTATGCCCCACTCTCCTGAAGGGATGACGCTTCCCTCGCCGATCCAAGAACTCGTCCATGTAAACCGGCATGTCGGTTTCGAAAGACATCCTGCCGCTCACCAGCGGCAGGATGTTCAAGTCGTTTACTGCTGTGCGGCCTGGAGTTCCCGGGCCTCGTCGATGACGCGATCGAACACGTCCGATTCGGGGTCGATCTCGAGCCCAAGCTTCTCGTTGAGCACCTTGACAGGTTCCTCCGGCACGCCCTGTTTCGACAGCGCTGCAAGAGCCTTGGCGGCCTGGGTGATTTCGGCGTCGGTGATTTCGTCCTCGGTGTCGTCACTGACACTCAAGGCCTTCTCATAGGACGCAATAAGCCCGACCGTCGAATGGGCTGCCGCCCGCTGCCGGGCCGTCGCGGAGGCATTCACCGCGTTCATGCGACCGAGTTTGGCCGCATCCAGACCGATGCTCTTGGCACTCGCTGCCGCTTGCTTCGCTTCGGAGGAGACTTTCGCCCCAACTTCCTTGGCCTCACGGGTGCTGCTCCGCGCCTGCTCGGCCCTGGCTTGGCCCTTTGCGGAGGCGTCGCTGGCGCCGGAGCTGCGGCCGCTGCGCTCGCTTGCGCCTCCGCGAGAATTCTCGCCGCCACCGCTGCGGGAATCGCCGCCGTTCCCACCCCCATTACCGCCGCCGTTGCCGCCGCCGCCATTTCCGCCGCCGTTACCCCCGCCGTTGCCGCCACCGTTGCCGCCACCGTTACCCCCGCCGTCGCCGCCTTTGGCGTGGGCCTGAGACTTCTCGACCTTGAATGAAGCCATATCAAGGGAGAACGGTTGGAGGCTGATCGCAAGCCCCAAGGCAAAAGCCGAGACAGTGAGAGTAAGACGTCGTGTCATGGAGTTTCCTTCCAGCATATTCCGGGACCGTTGAGTCCCTTATTCGACTTATGTGAGAAATTTTCCCACGTCAACCTTGATGTGGGATTGCTTCCCACAACCAATCCGCTTACCTATTGGGCTATGTCCGGCGACACCCCCCGATCTCTTGACCAAGCCACGCTGCATGCGCCCTTGGCACGCCTGCTGCGTCCGCTCGTGCGGCTCCTGATCCGCAGCGGGATCACGTTTCCCATGCTCGCGGAGCTGCTGCGAGAGCTTTACGTGAACGTCGCCGAGTACGATTTCGCTCTTCAAGGCAAGGAGCAGACGGACAGCCGCGTCAGTCTCCTCACAGGCATCCACCGCAAGGAGGTCCGCCGCCTGCGCGGGGCGGGCGCTCCGGTCAACGTTGTTCCAGCGACCGTGTCGCAGACGAGCCGCATTCTTGCCCGCTGGCTTGCAGATCCGGAGTTCACCGATGGCGAGGGGCAGCCCCTGCCGCTACCCCGCAATGCGGAGCCGTCACAGCCGTCCTTCGAACGACTTGTCGCCTCGGTCACCCGCGACGTGCGGCCCCGCGCGGTGCTGGACGAGTGGCTCGACCGCAAACTTGTCGTCATCGATGGCCAGGAGCGCGCTGTCCTTGTCGAGGCGGCTTTCGTGCCGCGGGGCGGGAATGATCAGCAGCTCTATTATCTTGGGCGCAACCTGCACGATCACATCGCCGCTGCGGTCGCGAACGTGGAGGCGCAATCGCCTCGATTCCTTGAGCGTGCCGTGCACTACGACGGCCTGACGAAGGATGCGGCCGAGCAACTCCAGCGACGCTCCCGCGAGGTTGCGATGCAGGCTCTCCAGAAGTTGAACCGCGAGGCACACGCCGCCAGTGATGGAGTGATGCCCGGTGAGTGGCGATGGAACTTCGGCGTCTACGTCTATTGCGAAGAGGTTGCGCCGTCGGCTGCCGCCGGAACGTCCACCAACAGCAACGACGAGGAGCCCAGGACGTGAGGGACTGCGCCACTTCGATTGCACGAATCACTGCCTGCTGGCTGGCCGCGCTGGTGCTGCTCTTTGTCCCGCTGGATATGGCGCGGGGCCAGGATCCGCGCGACCGCGGCATTGGCGGCACCGGAGTGGTTTCGGGCGACCCCGAAAGCGATCGCGGCATCGGCGGGACAGGCGTGATGGGCACAATTCGTGGGTTCGGTAGCATCATCGTCAACGGCTTGCGCGTGACCTATGCGCCGGACGTCCCGGTGCGGGTTGACGGGCAACCCCGGGCGGTCTCCGACCTCAAGATCGGTCAGGTGGTGCAGGTTGTCGCCGAGACCCAGGATGGTGTGCTGCGAACAAGGCAGATCGACGTGGCCAGTGAGGTCGTCGGCACGATCGAGGCGACGAGCGGCAAGACACTCAGGGTGCTTGGCCAAGCCGTCTCCACCGAAAAGCTCAACGGCAGGCCGGAATGGCGGCGCGGGGAGCGTGTTGCGGTGTTCGGCCTGCGGCGGCCAGACGGAACCATCGTTGCAAGTCTTATCGAGCCCAGAGCCGAAGGCCCTGACAGGGTCGTTGGCAGCGTGACCAAGCTGCGCGACGGCAGCCTCAGGATCGGGCCGTTAAGGCTCAGCGGGGCAACCCCAGCGCTCGTCGGCACACGGGCTGTTCTGGAGGGCTCGTACAAGGGGGGCGTTCTGGATGTGACCAGGACTACCAGGGAGCGCAATCTCCTGGGGCCCGAGGTCCGGCGCTTCTCCATCGAGGCTTATGTCGAGCGGACAAGGAACGGATTGCGCCTTAGTTCGGGTCTTGAACTCGCCGGGAGAGTCTCTGCGGCGCTTCCGGCTGGATCCTATGCCGCCGCCGTGGTGACCATCGTGGCCGATCAGAAAGGACGACTGGGCCTTGAGCGGGTCTCGCTCGAGGGCCGATCGGTTCGTTCAAGTGGGTCTTCACAGGGCCCGGACAGGCGCAGTGCCCCCAGCACCCCTGCGGGCGCCCAAGGGCACAAATCCTCACCGCTTCACCCGGATCTTGGTCCTGCTCAGTCTCCCCTGGGCGGCTCCCGACCCGGCGCGGCTCGCGGGCGCAGCGATAACAGCGACTCTCCCGGTAATGCCGGCAATTCTCGAGGAGGCTCAGCCGACGGTGGCGGAAAAAGCGGCGGCAGTGGAAATTCCGGCGGGAATGGCAATGGTCACGGCGGAGGCGGCAATGCCGGCGGAAATGGCAACGGTGGCGGAAACGGCGGCGGGGGAAGGCGGTAACGGCGATTGTAAGTGAGAGAATGAACTGCCACGACGCTGCACGGGGACAGAGGGAAGTTGGTTCGACGCAAACCAGCTCTCCCGAAACGAGCGCTACAGGGAAGGGCAGCTAGTCGCACTTCTCAGAAATTCCGCTTTGGTCAGCTTGTGAGTGGTAAGCGGACCTTCAAAAGAGCAAGGGATTTCCGCATTTGACCCAGGGCGGTCCTTCATCGGACGCGGTCGGACCAGCGAGGGGTTAGCAAAAGCCGCTAACTCGCCGGAGCTTCTCGTACTTAGGGCAACGGCTTGGCTCTGCGCTAAAGCTCCATCGGCGTGAGAGCCCGCAGATCGCCATCAAAGGTTTCTGCAGCGCACGACGGCATCGACCGTCATCAATGGCGCACAAGGAGCAGTAGGTCAAAAGCTCGCCCTGTCGACTGACGCGCACGCTGGCCCTGGATGGCGCGACTGGATACGGCCTTTGTCATGGATCTCTGTTTATACTTCTCTACCGGCACCAGGAAGATCAGGCTCGATTCAACCCGCCAGCAGTTCCAGGCTGAGTGGACGGATGGCTTTACCGGAACTCATCCCGGGAGCGCATGCGTTCCGGCTGCGGCGCTCAGGATGTTCTATGTTTTCAGGAATGCCTCGGCCACACTAAGGGGGAGACCCGCTTCCGCTATGATCCGTCGGGCCAGTTCTGCCGAAGCGGGCCGTAACCGGCTCGAGGGCCGATCCAACCAGTAGGACACAGGATTGAGCGCTGTTCGGTGATCGACTGCGATGACGCGCCCGCTGCGCAGGGCCTCGCCGGCCAGTGGCGGACGGGCCAGTGCCACACCGAGGCCGTGGGCTACGGCATCGAGCACGAGGTTGTAATCCTCGAATCGGCGGTCCTGCGGCTTGGGACGATAGTCTAGCCCCTGTGCGGTGAACCAGGCTCGCCAGCCGGAGGCGTCGGAATCGTGTACGAGCGGGCAGTTCAGAAGCCGCTCTACGGCGCCGGATCCGAGAGAAGCGGCGAGGGCAGGTGAGGCAATCGGAAAGCAGTGCTCCTCCAACAGGCGCACGCAGACACGTCCCGGCAGGCTTCCTCGGCCGCAGCGGATTGCCAGATCGATACCGTCCGCTTCGAGATCCGTGTTGCGATGCTCAACCACGAACTCGATCCGTAAGGGCGGATCGCCGCTTTCGAAGGCTTTCAGGCGCGGCATCAGCCACAAGTTGCTGACCGACGGAATTGTCGTGAGGCGGACAACGGCCGCGCCGCGCCGCTCGACCCAGCGATCGGCGCTATCAGCGATCAGCGCGAAAGCCTCGGTCGTCCGCTGATGAAGGCGCTGTCCCTGCGGAGTCAGGACGACGCCGCGGGCCTGCCGGTCGAAGAGTTTCTCTCCCAGCCAATGTTCGAGCTTGGCCACCTGTCGGCTGATGGCGCCATGCGTGAGGTTCAGGTCGTGCGCAGCTGCCGAAAAGCTTCCGAGGCGTGCCGCAGCGTCAAAGGCCCGGAGAGCATCGAGAGGCGGCAGCGGGGGCGAGCTGTGATCCATGTGCACAGCTGATCCTCGAATTGTTCGATTGTCAATCAGCTCAGAGCACAGGATTGTCGATCTGGCTAATTCCCCTCGTGAGTTTCTGCTATGAGCATTGGTACCGCCTCTTCTTTCGAGCGTAGATCCTTCGATGGTGTGACCACCACTGCCGTCATCATCACAATTCTCGCCTGGGCTTCGGCTTTCCCAGCTATTCGCGCCGGCCTGCAGGCTTTCGGCCCGATCGAGCTCGGCGCTCTGCGGTTTGCCGTGGCCGCCGTACCGGCTGCGTTCTTTCTTGTCGTCATGCGTCCGGCATGGCCGACGCCGCCGGATTTCCTCCGGCTGGCGATCGGCGGCTTTCTGTTCGTGGCGCTCTATACGACCCTTCTCAACATGGGCGAGATGACGGTCTCGGCCGGTGCGGCAAGCTTTATCATCAACACGAACCCTATCATGACAGCGGGTCTCGCGATGCTCGTGCTGGGCGAGCGCTTCAGCGTCCGCGCCTGGGCTGGGACGGCGCTGTCGTTCGCGGGCATCGGCCTGATAGCCCTCGGCGAAGGGCAGGGGATGCATCTCGACACCGGGGCACTGCTCATTCTCGGGGCAGCTCTGTGTACTTCCGTGACGACCGTTGTGCAGAAGCCGCTTTTCGCCAGACACAGGCCGCTGACGGTTTCGGCTTGGAACATGGTGCTTGGCACCCTCTTCCTCGCCCCTTGGCTGCCAAATGCAGCATCCGAGTTCTCCATTGCCTCCGCTTCGGGCATTCAGGCCGTAATCTATCTCGGTCTCGTGCCCAGCCTTGTTGCCTACGGCACTTGGTCCGTTGCCCTGTCGCAATTGCCGGCCAGCCGCGCGTCGAATTTCATGTACTGCGTGCCGCCGGTCGCCACGCTTCTCGGTTTCCTATGGCTTGGAGAAGTGCCGACTCTGCTCGGTGCCATCGGTGGCGCCATGGCCCTGGTCGGCGTCGCTGTCGTCAACTTGCGGCGATAGGAGAGAAGAGAAGCGACAATGGCTCGCGCGGATTTGCCGTTTGGTTCAACCTGCTGAGCTGAGGCACGAAGCATTGGGGTCTGAAGGGACAATCTTCCAACCTCAAAGGGTCCCTTCACATGACAGGGCATGAACCTTTCCCTGCTTCAGGCTCATGCATCCACGCTGGCATGATGATAAATGCCAACCGGAAGAGATGTGGCGGTAGCAATTCGAACTACCTTCCATCACAAACGCAGAATGTTTTGCCTGCAGTCCAAGCGAAAGATAGAATCTTCTTCTTAAATTCACGAGCTGGTTGTTGCGACACTTTCTGATCTGCACATGTCGCGTATATTGCCTGTGTAGTCGCTCTTTTCTTTTCACGCAGGTCATGAAAAAACGATCACGCCCCTCTCGAAAACTGATCCTGAAGATCGCACTCTTCTGGATGATTGTCGGCGGAGCGGTCGTCTGCAGAATTGCGTATTTTGACCAGATCTCGGCGCAGGCCGCATCAAAGCCCTTGTGATCGCAACGAAAGCGCTGATCAGCTCGAAAAGAGCGCCGGCAGTCTTTGACCAGGACCGCTTACTGGCTGCTCGGCGCCTGCAGGATGATACGACCTCTGAACCAGATCGGACGCTGCCTCGTGGACCGGTCTAACGGATGCCCCTATGATGATGATCAGGGGGCCGGTTCCAGGCAAAGTGGCTCCATGAGCAAGATCGAAGATCGTGGCCTGCAACTGCTCCTGTGTTGGTCTCGATACATCGCTTACAGCGGCAACCGGCGTATCGGACGGCAGACCGCTTTTGATCAAGCGTGCAGCCAATTTGGAAGCGGTGCGCCGCCCCATATAGACGACCGTCGTTGTCTGCGGGTCTGCGAGAGCACCCAGATTCAGCTCCTCAGGGAGATCCCCGTGACGATCATGCGCCGTGACGAACTGGACTCGCTGCGCATGGTCGCGGTGGGTCAGTGAGCCGCCGAGCGAGGCTGCAGCTGCGCTGGCAGTCGTCACACCCGGCACGATACGGACGGGGACGCCCGCGTCCTGACAGGCTCCGACCTCTTCACCCGTGCGGGCGAAGATGGAGGGATCGCCACCTTTCAGGCGCACGACGCGATGGCCGGCAAGGGCTAAATCCACGATGAGCGCATTGATATCGTCCTGCCGGCAGGAGGCGCCATGGCCTTCCTTGCCAACGTGGATCCGGCGCGCTTCACGGCGGGCCAGTTCCAGCACCCCGGGTGTTACAAGACGATCATAGACGATGATGTCGGCGGCCTGAAGCTCACGCATCGCTTTCAAGGTCATCAGTTCAGGATCACCAGGGCCGGCGCCAACGATCACCACTTCGCCGATCTTTGATCTCGCTGCCTGATCGTCACGTGTTTCGAGAGCCAGGCGCTTGAGGCTGGAAGAACGTTGCTCTTCATCGCCCTCCATCGTGAAGGCCGTGTCGACGAATTTCTCCCAGAAGCGTCGCCTGCCTGCCTTGGTCGGCACGATTGCTTTTAAGTTCTCGCGAAAGTCTTTTGCCGCCTGTGCCCAAGCTCCCAGAAAGAGTGGCAATGCAGCTTCGATCCGGCGTCGGATGGCCTGGGCAAGAATGGGGGCCGCTCCATCTGTCGAGATGGCCACCGTAACGGGCGATCTGTTGATGATGGATCCGAACTGGAAATCGCAGAAAGCAGGCCGGTCGATGACGTTGACGAGCACACCGCGACTGCGCGCCGTCTCCACAAATCGTTTGGTCTCGTCTCTGTCCTCGATATCAGCCACCGCAACTGAGACGCCATCAAGATCATCAGGTTGCCAATGGCGCTGAACAAGATCGAACTGATCAGGCGCACTGACAATGAGAGCGCTCAGTTCCGGCGACGGATCTTCTGCGACGATGCGAACGATGCCCCCTGAGGCCGCCAGAAGTTCCGCCTTCCAGGCAACTCCCTCGCTTCCGCCGATCACGAGAATGCGCTTTCCCATGAGGTCGTAGAAGATCGGCAGCTTCGGCAAGGGATTAAGTCGAGCCGCACGCGAGGCCTTGGGAAGGACTGGCGGAGTCATTCCGCCGCCTTCGCGATGGGGCCGGTTTTCGCGTGGAAATCGCGCCCGTTCGTCGTTGCTGCGACAATCCCGGAGCGGATGAGAAAGTCGCTGAACCGCTCTCTGGGTTCGCGCCCATGGGCGTAGGCCGCAAACAACGGGTCTAGTGCAGCAACGATCTCCTCATGCTGCAGGTCGGCGGCATAGAGCTTCGACAGGCGGGAGCCGTCGAAAGCGCCTCCGAGATAGAGGTTGTAACGGCCGGG
>NZ_LCYG01000006.1 GCF_001017175.1 Microvirga vignae
GAGCCGATGGACGGCCCGCGCTTCATCTGGTGGAATTTCGTCTCGTCGCGGCAGGACCGGATCGAGCAGGCGAAAGCCGATTGGAAGGCGGCCCGGTTCGACACTATGCCAGGGGATGAAGCTGAGTTCATCCCGCTGCCCGAGCCGCCGCCTCCACCGGTGTGCTATCCATAACTGTGATCTGTCGGTGACAGAGACTGTTTTGAACCGGGTTGATCATGGCGCAAGAGCGGAAGTGATCCTGATGATGCTCATCCAACGACGAGGTCGTTGACCTCAGGGTGGCGGCTGACCCAATTCGCCATGAAAGAGCACCGGACAACCGCCTGACGTCCACTCTCACGGATCAACCGGAACGCCCCTTCTGCCAGTTTGGAGCCGATCCCCTGACCGGACAGCTGTTGGGGCACTTCGGTATGAATGAGAACGACCTTGCCATCCTCCAGCCGGTAATAGGCTGCCGCAATAGAGTCTCCGACGGCCATCTCAAAGCGGTGAGCGGCTGGATTCTCAGTGACGCTGTCGTCCATAAGTTTGCTCCTGTTGGTACACTGACCGCAAATGCTGTCTTTAGAGCCGTTTCCCCTTACGTGGAATCGGCTCTCTTCCTTGTTGAGCCGCATTTTCTGACGGCGAACCGGATCCACTTCGCCGGAAAATGCTCTAGCGTCAGTAATCGATTTTTCGCACTCAGGCGCACCGATGCGGTCCGACGATGCCAGTTAAGCCGGTGCTGTTCTTGCGCTGATCTGCTCTCGTTGATCAGCTTTTAGATGACAATACGTCGGTACCTGCCATAGCGCACGCGGGATCAGAAAAATTCTGTCTTTACTCCTGTCACGGCCCCAACGACGCACGTACGGCTTGGTGTTTCAATGGGCATGGGCAGAAAGGTTTAGCGGTTCCGATACCAAGGTATAGGTCCATTCGGCCGCTGCATAATCGGGCTGCCGCTTGTCTAGACCAGAAGATAGCTTTCGCGATCGGTAGAAAGAGCCAAGATCGGACAAGTGCCCTTTGAGGGGACAGACCTAATTGATGTCCCCTCAGATAGGGGCAGGCTCTCTGAATCTTAAGGTAAGGAACACAAAATGGGACACGTTCTGCCCAGTGGGGGTGGCAAAGCTCTGATGAATGTCGACGACGCAGCGTTGCTCCTGCTCGATCATCAGACAGGTCTCTTTCAGACGGTCAAGGACGTGACTGTCGCCGAACTTCGCGCCAATGTGTCGGCGCTTACCCGAATTGCTACTCTGCTGAAGTTGCCGATCATTACAACGGCCTCGGAACCTGAAGGGCCAAACGGTCCGCTCATGCCGGAGTTAGCCGAGCTGGCGCCTCATGCCGTCTACGTGCCGCGGAACGGCGAGGTGAATGCCTGGGACAACGATCTGTTCGTCCAGACCGTCGAGAAGACGGGTAAAAAGACGCTGATCATGGCCGGTGTCTGGACGAGCGTATGCGTCATGTTTCCAGCCCTCGATGCCAAGGCCGCAGGCTTCAACGTTTATGCCGTTGTTGACGCATCCGGTGATCCCAGCCAGATGGCATCCCGCACAACCCTTGCCCGGTTCGCTCAGTCCGGAGTCGTACCGATAACCACCAACGCGGTGATCTGCGAACTTCACCGCACCTGGAGGCGCCCGGAGGCGGCGGAAATCGCCGACATCTATACCGTGGCCACACCCGACTATCGGACCGTCATGGAGAGCTATCAGAAGGCCAAGGACGTCGGTTCGGCGCAGAAGCAATACCAGGACCGCATGTAAGAGCCTGTGTGCATGACATTAGCCCGAAACGGAGGATATCCGATGAGAATGATGATGAGTGCCGCAGCGACAGCATTGTTGCTGACCATGGGAAGTGCCGATGCCCAAGCACCCGGTTCGCCGGATAAGGGGATAAAGCTTCCTGGCTCCAAGAACGCGAAAGTGACGGAAGTCTACCAGCGGGCTTTGCCGGGCATCCCTGGCAAGAGCATCAAGGGCGTTATGGTCGAATATGGACCAGGTGGATATTCGCCGTCCCACACCCATGCGAAATCCGCAATCATCTACGCGACGGTCATTGAAGGCGCTGTCCGCAGCCAGGTCAACGAAGGACCTGAAGTGACCTATCAGACCGGACAAAACTGGACGGAGATGCCCGGCGATCATCATCGTGTCAGCGCCAACGCGAGCGAAACGCAGCCGGCCAAGATCCATGCTGTCTTCGTTGTGGACGACGTGGACACTGAACTGACGGTCCCGGATAAGAAGTGATGAGCCGTCCGGACTCTCAGTAAAAGCGTGGGCTCGCAGGACGACAAAAGGGCGTCTCGCGGAGGTCGCGACCAACCGGTCACCATGGAGGCGGATCATGAACGACTTCGGCGCCGAGAGGATTAGGGATGAGGTCATTCTGATCGCTCGCTTCCTGCTTGCCCTGCTGTTTCTGATATTCGGCTGGGATAAGCTTGGTGATTATTCAGGGACCGTCGCTATATGACGCAGAGCGGCGCTCCCCTGCCGATGATTGCCGCTCTGGTGGCGATCGTGGTCGAGTTCGTAGTGTCCATTGCGATCATCCTTGGCATCTGGACGCGGCCCTTAGCGGTGGTGCTGGCGCTCTATAGCCTTGCTACTGCGTACATCGGCCATCCCTACTGGAGCATGGAAGGGATCGACCGCTATGCGAACATGATCAACTTCTACAAGAACTTCAGCATCATCGGCGGCTTCATGCTGCTGTATCTGACGGGACCGGGCAAATACTCGATCGATGCAAGGCTAGGATTGGTTCGTGCACCGCCGCTGCGGTCTCAGGCGCACTAAGCTGCCGTAGGTCGGCGATTGTCAGGTCTGTCATCGTTCAGGGGCTTGGGCTCAAGCTCGAGCGATCTCGAATAAGAGACAGGAACTTCGGTCATGTCGATGACCCATAACGCTCACCCCGTTGTTGGTGGGCTCGGGGCCGTGGCTGCTGGCACGGCCGACCTGATCCTGTTCAACGGCAGGATCACGACCCTCGATCGTCAGGCACCCGAAGCAACTGCTTTGGCCATTCGGAATGGACAATTCGTCGCCGTCGGGGACGAACGGGAGGTCATGACGCT
>NZ_LCYG01000060.1 GCF_001017175.1 Microvirga vignae
GCTGCCGCCGCCATGGCCCCGCGTCAGGCCCGCACTCGTTGCAGGCATCCCCATCTTGGGAAGCGCTGCGTGTCCAAGACGGGGATCCCCGGCACAAGGCCGGGGATGACGCGGAGGGTTCATCGGCGATGCGAACAGACGGGGGATCCCCGCGACTGATCCCGGGATCAAGTCCGGGCACGGCCATGACGCGAGAGGAGCCCGATTTACGCCATTCAGAACGACATCGGAAGGACAATGCCTAATGCGCTGCCGCTTCCAGCAGGCGGGCAGCCGCAGCACGCGCTTCCTCGGTGATCGTCGCGCCGGCAAGCATACGGGCGATTTCCTCGCGGCGGGGCGCAGCCTCCAATGGAATGACCCGGGTTGCAACACGATCCTCCGCCCCGTTCACGCCTTCCTTGGCGATGAGGAAGTGGCTTTCGGCCCGGGCGGCTACCTGCGGAGCATGCGTCACGGCCATGACCTGGACACCCTTTGCCAGACGCGCAAGACGCTGGCCGATGGCATCCGCCACGGCACCACCGACGCCGGTATCGATTTCGTCGAAAACGAGGGTTGGAGCCGAGCCTTTGTCCGCCAGAATGACCTTGAGAGCCAGCATGAAGCGGGAAAGCTCACCGCCCGACGCCACCTTCATGAGCGGGCCCGGGCGGGTGCCGGGGTTGGTCTGAGCCCAGAACTCCACCCGCTCGAAGCCTGCGGGATCGCGGCTGTCTTCATCGGTCTGGATTTCCGTGATGAAACGGGCGCGTTCCAGCTTCAGGGGCGGCAGCTCGGCCTGCACGGCGGCATCGAGTGCCTGAGCAGCCTTCTTGCGGCCTGCCGACAGTTTCTTCGCGGCAGCAAGGTAAGCCAGGTCTGCTTCCTTCAAAGCGACCTCAAGGCCCGCGAGATGCTCCTCACCCGCATCAATGGCGGCCACATCGCTCTCGAACCGCTGGCGGAGGGCCGCGAGTTCGTCGGCGGGTACGTCATATTTGCGGGCTGCGGCGCGCAGCGCGAAGAGACGCTCCTCGGTCTGTTCCAACTCGCGGGGATCGTATTCGGTGGCGCGGATGGCCTCTTCGAGAGCCGCACGAGCCTCGTCGATGGCGACGAGCGCGGCATCGAGGGCTTTGACGCTGGGCTCCACGAGGGCCGGCGCCTGGGCGCTGCGGCGCTCCAGCTTGCGCACAGCAGCCGAGAGTTCGGGAACAGGCGATGCCTTACCCGCGACAGCCTCATAGGCCTCGTTGAGGTCTTGGGCCACCTTCTCGGATTGCATCATCACGACCCGGCGCTCGGCCAGTGTCTCCTCCTCGCCTCCTTGAGGATTGAGCGTGGTCAGCTCTTCCACGGCGTGGCGCAGGAAATCGACCTCCTTGCGGGCCTTCTCGATACGCCTGCGGTGCTCCTGGAGGGCCGCACGGGCCTCCCGCACCCGGCGCGCAGCCTCCGCCACGGCCTGGACCTCATCGGAGAGGCCGCCGAAGGCGTCGAGAATGGTGCGGTGGCTGACAGGATCGACGAGAGCGCGGTCGTCGTGCTGGCCGTGGATTTCGACCAGGGCCGACCCGATGGCCTTGAGCACCTGAACGCTCACGGGCTGATCGTTGACGAAGGCGCGGGTGCGCCCGTCCGCGACCTGGACGCGGCGCAGGATCAAATCGCCATCCACGTCGATATCCGCCTCGCGAGCGATGCAGCGAGCCGGATGGTCCATCGCGCAATCGAAGACAGCCGTGACCTGCCCTTGAGACTCGCCATGACGGACGAGGCTTCCGTCACCGCGCCCGCCGAGAGCCAGGGCAAAGGCGTCGAGCAGGATGGACTTGCCCGCGCCCGTTTCACCCGTGAGGACAGAGAGCCCCTCATGGAAATGAAGCTCAAGCCTGTCGATGAGGACGATGTCGCGTATCGCCAGCTGGATCAGCATGGAATGTGAGGCTTACCCCGCCCGCTGACCGACCTGGGGAACGCCACGGAACGCCTTGCTGATCCAGGACTGGGAGTCCTCGCGCGGCTCAACACCGCCCTTGGTCAGCAGGGCATAGGCGTCCTTGTACCAAGGACTGTCAGGGAAATTGTGGCCGAGAACAGCGGCAGCAGTCTGCGCCTCGCTGACGATGCCCATAGCCATATAGGCTTCGGTGAGACGCTCAAGCGCCTCTTCCGTGTGGCGAGTCGTCTGGTAACGCGAAACCACGGTACGGAAGCGGTTGATGGCGCCGGAGTAGTTGCGCTTCTGCAGGTAGAAGCGGCCGACCTCCATCTCCTTGCCGGCGAGCTGGTCGCCCGCAACCTGGAGCTTCTTCTTCGCGTCCGCTGCATATTCGGAGCGCGGATAACGCTGGATCAGGTCCTGCAGCGCGGCGATGGCGCGTTCGGAGGCAGCCTGATCACGGGTGATATCCGGAATTTGATCGTAATAGGACGACGCCAGCAGATACTGGGCATAGGCCGCATCCGCGGTGCTCGGATGCTGCTGCAGATAGCGCTTGGAAGCGGTGATCGCCTCCTCGTACAGGCCGCCCTCGTAATTGGCGTAGGCTTCCATGATCAGCCCTTTGCGCGCCCACTCGGAATAGGGATACTGGCGGTCGAGGCTGTTGAACTTCTTGGCCGCGCCTCCGAAATCCCGCTTCTGGATCCGGGCGAGACCGTCGTTGTAGATCTCTTCGGCCGGAACGTCGGCGACGATCTCCGGCTTATAGGTTTCGCTCTTGTCAAAGGGATTGAGCGACGACAGGGAATTGCAGCCGGCGAGCGCCAGACCGCAGGCGCCAACCAGCAGCGCGCGCCCGGCAGCGGTTCTCAAGCTCAAGTAAACCTTCGCGAAAGACATGGCTTCGCGGTCCTCCAAAATCCGTGCTCGGTGATTTTTTAACGATGCACCGAGGTTCTTTAACCTATACGGGGGGCAAGAGCCAACCCCATCCGGGAGGCTTTACCCAGTTGGATAGGGCAAAGCCGCCCGAAACCATGCGGCCAATAGGCGCTCGATGTATCTTTACAAGAAAAGTCTTAATGGATTTCGGGAGCGAAAGCCGTCATTGCCGCGCTGCCGACCTCCGCATAGCCCGTCTCGCGACGCGGAACGGCATCCACGATGGCGTAGTTCGAGCGGCTTGAGAACAGCGCTTCGAGCACGGAGAAGTTCAGGCGGTGGCCTCCGCAATAAGAGCGGTAGGTGCCGAGCAGCGGCAAACCGGCGAGCGACAGATCGCCAACCGCGTCGAGCAGCTTGTGGCGCACGAACTCGTCGCTGTAGCGCAGGCCTTCGGGGTTCATGATGCCGTCATCGCCAATGGCGACCGTGTTCTCGAGAGAGGCTCCGAGGGCAAAGCCAGCACTCCAGAGCTTCTCCACGTCGCGCATGAAGCCGAAGGTGCGGGCGCGGGAAATGTCGCGGCGGAACACGGAAGGCGAAAGGTCCACAGCCTTGCGCTGGCGGCCGATTACCGGAGTGGGGAAATCGATCTCGACGTCCAGGCGGAAGGCGCGCTCGTTCGGGAGAAGCTCGGCGAAAGCCTTGCCCTGGGTCACGCGAACGGGCCTGAGAACCTTGAGATAACGGCGGGTTGCGTTCTGAACGGCAATGCCGACCTGGTCGATCGCATCGATGAAGGGAGCAGAGCTGCCGTCGAGGATCGGCACTTCCGGCCCATCGATCTCGACGAGGACGTTGTCGATGCCGAGGCCCGTCAGAGCAGCCATCAGATGCTCGATGGTGGCCACTGCCCCGCTCTCGCGATCACCGATCACGGTGCAGAGCTCGGTCGCGGTCACCGCGAGGTGACGGGCATCGATGAGACGGTCGAGGCCGCCCGGCAGGCCGGTGCGCAGGAAAGCAATGCCATGGTTCACCTCCGCCGGGTGGAGGATCATCTTCACCTCATCCCCGGAATGGACGCCGATACCTACGAGCGTTACGGCGGCGCGGAGCGTGGTTTGATGGCTTTGCTTCATTATCTTTGAACCTCGAACATGATCGCCGCTTGAAAGAACCGCTGCGCGATGCGTTCGCTGTAAACTACTTCAACGGGCGGGATCGAAATGGAACCGGCCCTTTCGACATGGGCAACATAGTCTCCGGCTTAGGCTAGGCCAAATCACGCTTTTTTACGATCTGTTACAAACTCGGCAATTCTTAAACCTTTGTTAATAAACGGCTTTATGCAAGAAGGCCCCAGCCGCACATGCGGCTGGGGCCTCGCTCTGTAACAGTTCTGACAGGCTCAGTTGGCTTGGCGACGGAGAAAGGCCGGAATCTCCAGCTGATCGTCCTCCATGCCCCTCTGGGCGGGAGCCGGGCGCTGAGCCTGCGGAGCCGGACGACGGGCATACTCGGCATGCACCGGCGACATCTGCTGGCGTGGGGCCTCCTGGCGGGGTGCCTGCTCCACAGGAGCGTGCTGAGGCTCCTCGCGGCGGCCGAAGCCCATGGTGGCCAGACGCTGGATCAGAGACGGCTTATGCTCCTGGACCGGGTCGACCTCGCCACGGCTGGCGCGGATCTGATTCTGAGCCGGGATCGGCAGCTCATCGATTCGCGGCATCCGGGCCGGACGCATGGCGCGTTCGGCCTGCGGCGGAATGAAGGACTCCTGCATCGCCGGCTCTTCATAGACCGGCTGCTGGGGAGCCGGCTCATAAGTCATGGAAGGCTTGGGCTGGGCCGGTGTGAGAACCACGTCGTCCCGGATCACCGGCTGGGGAACCGTTTCCATGGCCTGGGGAGCCACAGCAGCCGGAACCGGGGTCAGGCCGGACGCGGATTCGGTCAGGATCGGAGCCGCCTTCACCGGTTCGGCCTGGGCGGTGGCGCGAAAGGTGGGTGTGGCCTGGGTCTGCGTGGCGCGGGCCCGGGCTTCGGCGCGCAGACGCTCGGCCACCTCGGAGATCCGCTGCTCGGTGGCAGAGAGATCGCCGCCATTCTCCATGACTGCCTGATCGATTCCGGTGGCCACCACGGAGACCCGGATGATGCCTTCCAGGCTCTCGTCGAAGGTGGCGCCCAGGATGATGTTGGCATCCTGATCCACTTCCTCGCGGATGCGGGTGGCTGCTTCGTCGAGTTCGTAGAGGGTGAGATCATTGCCGCCGGTGATCGAGATCAGCAGGCCGCGAGCGCCCTTCATCGACACATCGTCGAGGAGAGGGTTGGCAATGGCCGCCTCGGCGGCGCGGATCGCGCGCTTCTCGCCGGAAGCCTCGCCTGTGCCCATCATGGCCTTGCCCATGCCGCGCATGACGGAGCGCACGTCGGCGAAGTCGAGGTTGATGAGGCCTTCCTTCACCATCAGGTCGGTAATGCAGGCGACGCCCGAGTAGAGAACCTGATCAGCCATCGCGAAGGCGTCCGCGAAAGTGGTCTTCTCGGTGGCGACACGGAAGAGGTTCTGGTTCGGGATGACGATGAGGGTATCGACCGCCTGCTGCAGTTCGGCGATGCCGGCCTCAGCCAGACGCATGCGACGCACACCCTCGAACTGGAACGGCTTCGTGACGACACCGACCGTCAGTATACCGAGTTCGCGGGCAGCGCGAGCCACGACCGGAGCAGCGCCCGTGCCGGTGCCGCCGCCCATGCCGGCGGTGATGAACACCATGTGGGAACCGGCGAGCTGATCGCGGATCTCGTCGATCACCTCTTCAGCGGCAGCGCGGCCGACTTCCGGCTGCGAGCCTGCGCCGAGACCCTCGGTGACCTGAATGCCCATCTGGATCACGCGCGGAGCCTTGGAGGAGGCAAGCGCCTGTGCGTCGGTGTTCGACACCACGAACTCGACGCCCTCCAGACCCGACTCGATCATGTTGTTCACGGCGTTGCCGCCGGCGCCACCGACACCGAAGACAGTGATGTGCGGCTTGAGTTCCCGGATGTCCGGAGTGTGATTGATTGCCATGACCTGTGCCTCTTTGGCCTTTTAACTGACAGCGTTTGGCCGACGCTTACCCTGGTTGACTTGAACTCCCGCGATGACCCGCCGCGTCACCGCGTTACGCATTTAAAAACTATCGCGAATCCATCGGCCCACCCGCGAGAAGTAGCCGTCAGTTCCCGTACTCTGAAACAAGCCGCTCGAGCGCGGCTCGAAATACTCGATGTGCGCCACCTGGGGATAAACCAGGAGGCCGACCACCGCCGAAAAGGCAGGGCCCTTTGCCGCCTCAGGCAGACCCTTGATGCCGAGCGGACGCCCGACACGAACCTGGCCCTGCAGAATGCGGCGTGCCGTTTCCGGCAGCCCGACAAGTTGGCTTGCGCCACCCGTCAGCACGACGCGCCGTCCGGCCTGGGCGGCGAAGCCCGCGCTTTTCAGGCGATCGCGCACGAGTTCGAGGATCTCCTCGACCCGCGGCTTGATGATGCGAACGAGGTGCGACTTCGGCAGATGGTTCGGAACGTCACGTTCGTCCTCATCGACCTGCGGCACCGCGATCATGTCCCGGTCATCCGCGCTTGAGGTGATTGCGGAGCCGTAGAGTGTCTTGAGCCGCTCGGCAGCGGAGACGCGGGTCGTGAGACCGCGCGCGATGTCCATGGTCACGTGATGACCACCGACGGCGATGGCATCCGTGTGCACGAGATGCCCGTTGGAGAAGATGCCCACGCTCGTGGTGCCCGCTCCCATGTCGACGACGGCGCAGCCCATGTCGGCTTCATCATCGACCAGAGCCGAGAGGCCCGAAGCGTAGGGAGAGGCGATCACCGCCTCGACACCAAGGTGGCAGCGCTCGACCGCGAGCATGAGGTTGCGCGCGGCCGCTGCTTCCGTGGTGACCACGTGCAGATCGACACCGAGCTGCTCGCCGATCATGCCGGCGGGATCCACGATGTGATTTTGCGCATCGAGCGAGAAGCCTGTGGGCAGCGCATGCAGAACCGCCCTGCCCCGGCGCAGATCGTAAGAGGATGCCGCATCGAGCACACGGTGAACGTCTCCGTTGCTCACAGCGCCGCGCACGGGTACATGCGCCTCGAAATGCTCGGAGGCGAGACGGCCGCCGGTGAGGCTCACGATCACCGACTGGATCTCGACCTTCGCCATCCGCTCGGCTGCGTGAACAGCCTGGCGGATCGCGCTTTCCGCCGCTTCCAGATCGACAACGACACCACTCTTCAAGCCAGCGGAGCGCTGATGGCCGATGCCGAGGATGCGCGCCACATGGGTGCGGCTGCGCAGGGACTCCACTTCATCGGACGGCTTCAGCTCCGCCACGACGCAGACCACCTTGCTCGTTCCGATGTCGAGGACCGAGAGAATGGCGCTCTTGCGCGCAGACAAAGGCTTGAGACGCGGCGTTAGTCCGTGACCGGAGAGACTCATGTTTCGACCCCCTTGCCGCGCATCGGTTTCTTCTTGAGCGACTCGGCGCGGGCCAGAGCCGCCTCCTCCGTGAGACGAACCACGACGCGATCAGCCATACGCAGATCGATCGCGAGCACGTCTTTTTCCAAAATCTTCTGTTCGTTCTCGAGCTTCACGAGACGGGCCAGCGCATCGGCTGCGCCCTGCTCAGGCAGGCGCACGTCCATGCCGTTGTCCATCTTCAGCGTCCAACGGCGGCCCGACACGAGCGTGCCCGCGCGGATGCGGGCCTTCAGAGGACCAGCAGCTTCGAGAAGCGCCAGATATTCCTTGCTGCGGATATTGGCGTTCTCGCCCACCACGAAGGGCAGATCGACGAAGCGCTCGTCCTGCATCAGGTCGATGACGGTGCCATCGGCGGCAATAATGAACAGCTCGCCGTTGTTCTGCCAGATCGCATAGGGCTCGCGTTCGGTGAGCGTGATCACGAGCTCGTTCGGATAGAGCTTGCGCACAGTGGCGCTCTCGATCATAGGCACATGCTCGAGACGCTCACGCAGCGTGTTCACGTCGAGGAAGACCAGCGACAGCTTGGAATTAAGGCCCGCTGCAGTCAGCACCTCGGTTTCGCGCATCTGCGCGATGCCGGAAATCGTGACCTGCTCGAGACCGAGGCCAAGCGCGCGCGCCAGGGCGTGATGCGGCTGGCCGTTCTCGCGGATGAAAGTGTCGAGATGGCCACCCTGCCAGAGACCGAAGGTCACAACTCCGGAGAAGAAGCCGAGAGTGAGCCAGGTGCCGAGATAACGCGGGATACGCTTCTCGATAGGAACGCCCGCGGACCGCCGCCGGACGCTCTTCGAGGAGCCGAAAACCTTTTTGATTCGGGGAGGCTGCCTGTCAGAGGCAGCGCGCGTCGCAACAACGCCGGCCTGATAGGCCGTCATCGATTGCAGGTAGCGTCCTCCACCATCCATTGCACAAGCTCGCCAAACGAATAGCCCGCGTGGGCTGCCAGTTCTGGCACCAAGCTCGTCTCGGTCATGCCGGGTTGCGTGTTGACCTCCAGGACCACGAGTTCCCCGGTTCCTCCGGGTGTGTCGTCGTACCGTAAGTCGGCGCGGCTGATTCCCCTGCAGCCGAGCGCTTGATGCGCCGTTAACGCCAACTCTTGGACCTTTTGGTAAATATTCGGTTTAATTTCTGCCGGCAGGACGTGAATGGACCCGCCCTTCACATACTTTGCATCGTAGTCGTAGAAGACCCCAGTGGCGGGGCGGATATCGATGACTCCCAGGGCCTTGGCACCCATGACCGCGCAGGTGAGTTCACGACCCGCAACATATGATTCGACAAGGACTTGATCGCCGAACGCCCAGTCTTCCCGAAGCAGTTCCTGAGGCGGGTGAGTGCGGTCTTCACGGACGATGATGACGCCCACTGAGGAGCCCTCGTTCACCGGCTTGACCACATAGGGAGCGGGCAGGACGTGGCTTTTCGCCGCCTCCAATCTGTTAACGACCATACCCTTCGGCACTGGCACGCCGGCGGCGGCCATGATGACCTTGGCCTTGTCCTTCTGCATGGCGAGCGCCGAGGCCAGGACGCCGGAATGGGTATAGGGAATCCTCAACACCTCCAGGAGACCCTGGATGGTGCCGTCCTCGCCGACGCGGCCGTGAAGGGCATTAAACACCACATCCGGCGCAACGGCCTGAAGAACGGTGGCGATATCGGGCTGCACGTCGATGGGAGTGACCTTGTACCCCTGCTCTTCCAATGCCTTGCAGCAGGCCCGGCCAGAGGCCAGGCTCACTTCGCGCTCCGCGGACCAACCGCCGTAGAGAATGGCAACGTGCTTGGCCATGACATGCTCCTCGAGCTGCAACCGGCGTTCAGTGAAGCAGCCGGGCGTTAACAAAGTGATTCGGGGTTACGCGTTACGCGCGACCGACCCGCTTGATTTCCCATTCGAGCTCGATGCCCGACATCTCGCGAACCCGGCGGCGCACTTCCTCACCTAGGGCTTCGATGTCGGCTGCCGAGGCCGAGCCGTGGTTGATGAGGAAGTTGCAGTGCATCTCGGAGACCTGGGCATCCCCGATCCTTAAGCCCCGACATCCGGCGGCGTCGACCAGTTCCCAGGCCTTGCCGCCCGGAGGGTTCTTGAAGGTGGAGCCGCCCGTGCGGGTGTTGACCGGCTGCGTCGAAGAACGCGCCTCGGTGATGGCATTCATCTCCGCCAGAATCTCATCCGGATTGCCGGGACGGCCCTCGAAGAGAGCTTCCGTGAAGATCACATCGTCAGGCACGCTCGAATGGCGATAGGTGAAACCCATCTGCGCATTGGTGAACGTCACGATTTCCCCGGCGCGGGTCAGGCCTTTGGCCTCGACGAGAACATCCATCGTTTCGCCGCCATAGGCACCGCCGTTCATGCGAAGTGCGCCGCCGATGGCGCCTGGAATGCCCCGCAGAAATGAGAGACCGGCGATGCCGGCTTCGGCTGCCGCACGCGCTACCTTCACGTCAGGAGCACCTGCGCCTGCACGCACGCGAAGCCCTGCCTCGACGGAGACTTCCGAGAAGCCCTTTCCTAAACGGATTACGACACCTTCCCAGCCGCCATCGCGGATGAGCAGGTTGGAGCCGAGACCCACGACGAGTACCGGGATCTGCCGATCGAGATGCTGCAGGAAGTAAGCGAGATCGTCCGTATCGACCGGTGTGAACAGCACCTGCGCCGGACCGCCGGTGCGAAACCACGAGAGCGGCGCTGTCGGCGCATTCGCCTCCAGCTTGCCGCGCAGCTCCGGCATCGTGGCCTTCAGGTCGGGAGTGATGTCAGCGAACATCACGCCGCCTTCTCGCCCAGCACTTCGAGTTCACCCGGCAGCGCATAAGCCCACTGCGTGATGTTGCCGGCGCCAAGGCAGATCACGTAGTCGCCCGGCTTCGCCACACCCTTGATGAGACCCGCAAGGTCTTCCGCTTTTTCGAGTGCCATCACGCTACGATGGCCGCGCGCCTTGAGGCCGGAGACGAGGCTGTCGCGATCAGCTCCCGGGATCGGCTGCTCGCCCGCGGCATAAACTGGCGCGACGATCACCGCATCCGCATCGTTGAAGCAGGTGCAGAACTGATCGAACAGGGACGACAAGCGCGAATAGCGGTGCGGCTGCACCACGGCGATCACCTGGCCCTCCGTCGATGCGCGCGCGGCTTTGAGCACCGCGGCGATCTCGATGGGATGGTGGCCGTAATCGTCGAACACGGTGATCCCGTTCCACTCGCCCGTGCGCGTGAAGCGCCGCTTCACGCCGCCAAAGCCTGCGAGCGCCTTGCGGATCGCATCAGGCGAGACACCGAGCTCATGCGCAACGGCGATGGCTGCCGTGGCATTGAGCGCATTGTGCGCGCCGGGCATCGGCAGAACGAGATCTTCGAGTTCGAGACGGAAGCCTGGGCGACGGTCACGGATCATCACGCGGAAGCGGTTCTGACCGCCGCGCGAGTCCACGTCCATCAAGCGGACATCAGCCTGCGGGTTTTCGCCATAAGTGATAATGCGCCGATCCTCAATGCGACCGACGAGGTCCTGCACGGTCGGATGATCGATGCACATCACCGCGAAACCGTAGAACGGGATCGAGTCGATGAAGGAGCGGAAGGCGTCCTTGATCGCATCGTAGGTGCCGAAATGATCGAGGTGCTCGGCATCGATGTTCGTGACGATGGCAACGTCCGCCGGCAGCTTGAGGAAGGTGCCGTCGGATTCGTCCGCCTCCACCACCATCCACTGGCCATCGCCCATGCGGGCATTGGTGCCATAGGCGTTGATGATACCGCCGTTGATCACTGTCGGGTCAAGGCCGCCCGCATCGAGCAGAGTCGCGACGAGCGATGTCGTCGTGGTCTTGCCGTGCGTACCAGCGACTGCGACGCAGGACTTGAAGCGCATGAGCTCAGCGAGCATTTCCGCGCGGCGCACGACGGGCAGGCGTTTCTCGCGGGCGACGATCAGCTCCGGGTTGTCTCGCTTGATCGCGGTGGAAACCACGACGATCTCGGCATTCTCTACGTTCTCGGCCTTGTGACCGATGAAGGTCTTGATGCCTTTGTCGGCGAGGCGCTTGACGTTGTAGTTGTCGGCAGCGTCCGAGCCCTGAACCGTGTAGCCCAGATTATGCATGACTTCGGCGATGCCCGACATGCCGATGCCGCCGATACCGATGAAGTGAATGGGACCTAGCTTCGGCGGCAGTTTCATGAAGGCATTCCGTTCTTGTTAGAAGGTATCAGGTTGAGGACAGCGTGAGCCAGACGCTCGGCCGCATCCGTGATCCTGGCGCTATGTGCAGCGGCAGCGGCTTTGGTCAAGCGGTCAGGCTCTTGAAAATAGGAACGAATCTCGTTCGCCAAGCGCTCAGGGGTGAATTCCGTTTGTGGGCAAACGATGGCAGCGCGGAGATCGCCAAGGGTTTTGGCGTTGGCGGCCTGGTCCTGATCGAGCGAACCCGGCAGTGGCACGAGGATCGAGGGGCGACCGATCACCGCAAGCTCCGCGACTGTCGAGGCACCGGAGCGGGAGATGACGAGATGCGCGTCACCCAGTCGCTTCGGCAGGTCCTTGAAGAAGGGCTCGGCCTCGAACTCCACGCCCAGACGCTGGTAATGCGCGCGCACCCGCTCCAGGTCCTCTCCCCTCGCCTGCTGGGTGATGGTGACGCGAGCGCGCAGTTCCGGCGGCAGCAACTCGATGGCCGGCGGAACGACATCGCTCATCACGCGCGCGCCCTGGCTGCCCCCCACGACGAGGAGGCGCATCTTTCCGCTCGGCTCAAGCGTGGAGTAAGCCTGCTGAGAGGCTTTCAGCACCGCCGGACGGATAGGATTACCAGTCTGGATCACCTGGCCCGGTACATTCTCCGGGATGCCCTTGATATTGGCAAAGCCAGTCGCGATCACCGTGGCGCGACGCGCGAGCAGCCGGTTTGCGCGGCCCATCACGCCATTGGCCTCGTGGATCACCGTCGGCACTTTGAGGAGCGATGCGGCAACGACTGGCGGCACGGTAGGATAGCCGCCGAAGCCGACAACCGCATCCGGCTTCAGTTTGCGAATGGTGCCCATGGCTTTCAGCGTCCCTTGAGCAAGCAGCAGCGCGGCCTTCGCAATCTGCGGTACGGAACGGCCTGAGGGCGTGGCGGACGGGATCTCGATGATCTCGTCCGCCGGGAACGAGCCTGCATAGGCATTCGCGCGCTTGTCGGTGGCAAGCACCACGCGGCAGTCGGAAGCCTTCAGCACGTTGGCGAGGGCTTCCGCTGGGAAGAGATGGCCACCGGTGCCGCCGGCGGTGAGAAGGACGAGAGGCTTATTTTTCACCGCTGCCATTCCTGATTGAACTGCTCCATCATTTCGGCGCGTGGGCGGCGGCGGGTGAGCGCGATGAGGAAGCCCATCCCGAGCGCCAGCGACAGCAGCGAGGAGCCGCCATAGGAGATGAACGGGAGCGTCATGCCCTTGGCGGGCATGAGGTGCACATTCACCATCATGTTGATGGCGGCCTGCAATCCGAACATGAGGACGAGGCCCGTGGCGGCGAGACGGCAGAAGGTGTCCTCGTTTCTCTTGGCGAGCATCAGGCCGCGCAGCACGATGAAGGCGAAGAGCACAAGCAGACCGAGGCACACGATGATGCCGAACTCTTCCGCCGTCACGGCGAAGATGAAGTCGGTATGCGCATCGGGAAGGATGCGCTTCACCGTTCCCTCGCCGGGACCGCGCCCAAGCCAACCGCCGCGCGAGAAGGATTCCATCGCCGTATCCACCTGGAACGTGTCCCCCGAATCCTTGTCGAGGAAGCGCTCGAAACGGGCGCGCACGTGCGGCAGGAATTCGTAGGCCGCGACGATGCCGACAAGACCCGCACCACCAAGGCCCATCACCCAGAACCAGTGCAGGCCCGCGACGAAGAAAAGACCGCACCATACGATGGTGACGAGCATGGTCTGGCCAAAATCGGGCTGCAGGATGAGCGGGATGATCGTAGCCGGCAGGAGCATCAGCGCGAGGAGCGCGCCCGGCATATCCTTGCGCCGCGCACCCTCGGAGAAGGCCCAGGCGGCAAGAACGACGAAAGCCGGCTTCACGAATTCGGAGGGCTGGATACCGAGCGGGCCGATCAGGACCCAGCGATGCGCACCTTTGATCTCAGGCCCGAACTGGAAGGCGAGCCCGATCAACACCATGCCACCGAGATAGACCAGCAGCGCCAGGCGACGGATGTGGCGCAGGGACAGGAACGAGACCGGCAGCATGATGAGAAGCGCCGGAATCAGGAATAGCACCTGACGGTTCACGAAGTGGAAGGTCGAGAGCCCCAGGCGTTCCGCGACGGGCGGGCCGCCCGCCATGAGAAAGACGAGACCTGCGAGCATGAGAATTGCAAGCGCCGCCAGCAGCAGCCGGTCGACGGTCCACCACCAATCGCTGAAAGCCGAGCGTTCCGCGCGCGACACCATCTTCAAGCCCCCTTGGCTTCAACACCCGGCAATGCCCGGACTAGCTCGCGAAAATGATTTCCGCGCACTTCGTAATTCGGAAACTGATCGTAGGATGCGCAGGCAGGCGACAGGAGAACAACCGAGGGTCCATTCATCGCCGCCGCATCGGCTGCCGCCTGCTGAACGGCATTGTCGAGCGTGCCGGAGCGGACATAAGGGACACCGTTCCCAAGCGTCTTTGCGAACTCTTCCGTGGCCGCGCCGATCAGATAGGCCTTGCGGATCTTCGGGAAGTATTCTTTCAGAGGCTCGATGCCGCCTTCCTTCGGCTTGCCGCCGAGAATCCAGAGGATGTTGTCGAAGGACTTGAGTGCCTTCTCCGTGGAGTCGGCGTTGGTGGCCTTGGAGTCGTTGATGAAGAGCGTCGAACGAATACGCCCGACCTCTTCCATGCGGTGAGGAAGACCGGGGAACGTATAAAGACCAGACCTGATCTTCTCGCCGGAGACACCGAGCGCCACGGCGACAGCAACGGCCGCTGCTGCATTCTGGGCATTGTGAGAGCCACGCAGTGAACCGATGCCCGCCAGATCAGCCACAGCGACCGCATCAGACGGAGTGACTTGAACCAGGGTGGTACCGTCAGCAAAGAAACCTTCTGCACCCATTGGCTCGATGGAGATGCGTGTCACTTTCACGCCTTTTGCAGTGCAGGTGTCCGCAATCGCACGGCTCAAACCATCATCAATTCCGATGACCGCCTGCTGGGCCTTCGCCACCAGCCGCTCCTTGATCGCCGCGTAGCTCTCCATCGTCCCATGCCGGTCGATGTGATCCGGCGACAAGTTGAGGTGAACGCCGACCGTGGGCGCTAACGACGGCGCAAGGTCGATCTGGAACGAGGAGCACTCGATCACGTGGATGCGGCTGTCGGAGGGCGGCTCAAGCGAGAGGATCGCGGTTCCGATATTGCCGCCCATCTGCACGTCGCGGCCTGCCTCGCGCAGGATATGCGCAATGAGCGCGGTCGTCGTGGACTTGCCGTTGGTCCCGGTGATGGCGACGAAGGGTGCGTCCGGCGCAATCCTCGCACGCTCGCGGCAGAAGAGCTCGATATCACCGATGATCTCGACGCCCGCCTCGTTCGCTAGCTTTGCCGACCAGTGCGGTTCCGGATGCGTCAGGGGAACGCCGGGCGAGAGGATAAGCGCCGACACTTTCGACCAATCGAGCTGGCGCAGATCGCCCGTCCCGATACCCTTGGCGGCAGCTTCGGTCATCTTTGCGGGATTATCGTCGCAAGCCACGACGTGCGCCCCACCCTCTTTCAAGGCGAGCGCCGTCACGAGGCCCGATCCGCCAAGGCCGAAGAGGGCGACTGTTTTGCCGGAGAAGGTCGTGACGGGCGTCATCAGAATTTACCGCAACTTGAGGGTCGAGAGGCCGACGAGGGCGAGCACCACGGCGATGATCCAGAAGCGGATCACCACCTGAGGCTCGGTCCAGCCCAGCTGCTCGAAGTGATGGTGAATCGGCGCCATCTTGAAGACGCGCTTGCCCGTGAGCTTGAACGAGGCCACCTGGATGATCACGGACATGATCTCCAGCACGAAGAGACCGCCGACGATGGCGAGCACGACCTCGTGCTTCGTTGCCACCGCAATGGTGCCGAGAAGGCCACCGAGTGCGAGCGAACCCGTGTCGCCCATGAAGATCTGCGCCGGAGGCGCATTGAACCAGAGGAAGCCTATGCCGGCGCCAATTAACGCGCCGCAGATCACGGCAAGCTCGCCGGTGCCGGGCACGAAGTGGATCTGCAGGTAATTGGCGAAGACGGCATTACCGGCGAGGTACGCAATAAAGCCAAAGGTGCCTGCCGCGATCATGACCGGCACGATGGCAAGACCATCGAGACCATCCGTGATGTTCACCGCATTGCCTGCGCCGACGATCACGAAGCCCGCGAAGACGATGTAGAACCAACCCAGATTGAAGAGCAGTTCCTTCGAGAACGGCAGCGCCAGTTTGTTCGCAAGACCGGGCGTTGCCATGTAGGAAATGGCAACGCAGGCGACAGCCGCGATGATCGCCTCGATGGCAAGACGCGATTTGCCCGAGAAACCCTTATGCGACTGCTTCGTGACTTTCAGGTAATCGTCGTAAAAGCCGATGGCACCGAAGCCGACGGTCACGAACAGCACGATCCAGACATAATGGTTTTCGAGATTGGCCCAGAGCAGCGTCGAAACCAGCACGCCCGCCATGATCATCAGGCCGCCCATGGTCGGCGTGCCGCGCTTCGTGAGAAGGTGCGATTGCGGTCCATCCTCACGGATCGGCTGCCCCTTGCCCTGGCGTACGCGCAGCAACGAGATGATCGACGGCCCAAACAGGAACACGAAGAGCATGGCTGTCGCCGTCGCGCCCCCGGTGCGGAACGTGATGTAGCGGAAGATATTAAGAGGGCTGAAGTAGGGGCTGAGCTCAGCCAACCAGGTCAACATTCGTGTTTATCCTTTCAGCGCGTTCGCCGTTGGGCTCGCGCCGTAACGTTCTTTCAGAGCCTTGACGACCAAAGCCATCTTCATGCTGAGCGATCCCTTGACGGTCACCGCATCGCCGGGACGGATTGCAGCGCAGACCACATCGATGAGCTCGGCGGAGGTCCCAGCATGCGCCGCAACCTTCGCCTCCGGCAGGCGGTCGACGAGATTCTTCATCAAAGGCCCTGCCGCGAAAACAAGATCGATGTTGTTGGCTTCGATCGCCTCTGCGAGTCCCTCGTGAAGGGCGGGACCCTTCTCGCCCAGCTCCTTCATGTCGCCCAGCACAGCTAGACGCCGAGCTTGGCCGTTAAGTTCCATCGCGCCCAGATTGGCAAGCGCTGCCCGCATGGAGGCTGGATTCGCATTGTAGCTCTCGTCAATGAGCAGCGCCTCGTCTCCGTCGATGGAGAGCATCGTGCGCTCGCCGCGCCCCACGGGGGGCTTCAGATCGGCAAAGGAAACCGCAACCTGCGCCAGATCCACGCCGAGCGCATGGCATGCGGCAAGCACGCTCAAGGAATTGAGGGCGATATGCCGTCCCGCCGTGCCGATCCTGTAGCTCAGAAGCTGGCCGAAGACGCGGGCCTCGACGAGCGACTGGTCGGGTTTTACGACGATCCGCTCGGCGCGGATATCGGCAGCCTCCTGCTCCCCGAAGGAGATTACACGGCCTGCGGCGGACGCGAGCGCGTGCGCCTTCATGCGCTCGAAATATGGGCTGTCGCGGTTGATCACCGCCGTGCCGCCGGGCTCCAGGCCAGAGAAGATCTCGCCCTTGGCATCCGCGATGCCCCAGAGCGAAGGAAAGAATTCGATATGCACCGGCTCGATGGTGGTGATCACGGCCACATGCGGGCGAACCATCGCGGTGAGCGGCAGGATTTCGTGGGCATGGTTCATGCCGATCTCGAACACGCCGAATTCGGTCCCGCGCGGCATACGGGAGAGGGTGAGCGGAACGCCCCAATGGTTGTTGTAGGAGGCGACTGACGCGTGTGTCGCGCCCTGACGGGAGAGCGCAAGGCGCATGGCTTCCTTCGTGCCGGTTTTGCCGACAGATCCCGTGATCGCGACGATCTTCGCATCCGTGCGCTTGCGTGCCGCACGACCCAACTGGCGCATGGCTTCGAGAACGTCAGGCACGACGATGAGCCTGTCGGATGCGAAGGCAGGAGCTTTTTCCTCGGACACGACAGCGCCCGCAGCACCCTTCTCGAGAGCGCCCGGCACGAAATCATGACCGTCATGCACATCGCCCTTGATGGCGAAATAGAGATCGCCGGGCTCCAGCGTGCGCGTGTCGATGGAGGCGCCGGTCGCCTTGTCAAAGCCGCGGCCGATACGGGCGCCGGTGGCGGCTACGATCTCATCCAAGCTCCACAAAGGTGAACTCATCCCTGCCTCTCCGCAATAGCCGCCCGGACCTCGTCATGATCCGAGAACGGCAGGGTCCGGTCGCCGATGATTTGGCCCGTTTCATGGCCTTTGCCGGCCACGACCAGAATATCGCCCGGTTGGAGCTCTTTCACGGCGGTGCGGATGGCCAAAGCCCGGTCTCCGATCTCGCGGGCACCGGGAGCCCCTTTCAACACCTCGGCACGGATCGCGGCTGGGTCTTCGGAGCGAGGATTATCGTCCGTGACGATGACAATATCCGCCTTATCGGCGGCGATGCGGCCCATGAGTGGACGCTTGCCCTTGTCGCGATCTCCGCCGCAACCGACGATGCAGACGAGACGACCTTTGGTGAAGGGGCGCAGGGCATCGAGCACATGGGCCAGTGCATCGGGCTTGTGCGCGTAATCGACGATGCAGATCGCACCATCGACCTCGCCCACCTGCTCGAGCCGGCCCGAGACACCTTTCAGCGTCTTGAAGCCCTCGAAGACTTCGTCCGCCCTGCCCCCGCCTTCCACAGAGAGCACGAGACCGGCGGCGACGAGCGCATTCTCGACCTGGAAGGCACCGAGAAGCGGCAGGGTCGTTTCGAACTCTTTGCCGAACGCTTCAATGGTCAGAGTCTGTCTGAAGCCTTCCGGACGCGCTTCGACGAGACGCAACGTCTCGCCCATGCTTCCGGTGGTCAGCATCGTCAGACCGCGATTGCGCACACCATGCTGGAACACATCCGCGTAAGGCCCATCGGCATTGATGATGGCAGGAGCATCGGCAGGCAGAAGCGTGTCGAACAGGCGCAGCTTCGCGGCGGCATAAGCCTCGGTCGTGTTGTGATAATCGAGGTGGTCGCGACCGAGATTGGTGAAGCCCGCAGCGCTCAGGCGAACACCGTCGAGGCGGCGCTGATCGATTCCGTGGGAAGAGGCCTCCATTGCCAGACGAACCACGCCATCCTTCGCGAGCTTGTCGAGCGTCTGATGCAGAGAGATCGGATCAGGCGTCGTGAGCGAGCCATAGGCCGCGCCATCCGACGTGATCACGCCGAGCGTGCCGAGGCTTGCCGATTTGTAACCGAGCGACGCGAAGAGCTGGCGCGTGAAATCGGCCACGGAGCTCTTGCCGCTTGTGCCTGTGACAGCAACCACCTTCTCCGGCTGCTGCGGATAGAACCGGGATGCTGCGAGCGAGAGAGCCTCCCGCACATCGCGCACGCGAATATACGCTACGTTGGCAGCCAAGGCGGAAGGACGCTCCGCCTCTCCCACGATGGCAACCGCGCCAGCGGTCACTGCCTGCGTCACGAAGCTCATGCCGTCCACCTTCGTGCCTGGCACGGCGAAAAACACGCTGCCGGGCCCGACTCTGCGGCTGTCGGAGGCGATGCCCGTCACAGACAAGTGTGCTTCCGGAAAGCCCTTGGCCTCCGGAAGCAGATCGCTCAATTGAATGGAGTTCGTCATGATTACCGGATGCCCCATGCGTTGAGGCGCGACATGAGTGGGAAAGGCTGTACCGGCGGCTCGAACCGGGGAGGAACTCCCAAGAGCGGCGCGACGCGTTCGATGATGTTTCCTGTCACGGGACCCGCATTCCAGCCGGCGGTCGAGAAGCCGTAGGTGCCCTCGACCGCCTGCGGCTCGTCCATAATGGTCAGGAACACGTATTTCGGCTTGTCCGCAGGGACAACCGCCGTGAACGTAGTGAAGTTCTTGTTCTTGGCATAGCGGCCGTTGATCACCTTCTCCGCCGTGCCGGTCTTGCCGCCGACGAAGAAGCCCGCGATTGACGCCGACCCCGCCGAGCCTTCCGGGGTCGAGGCGTTGAGGCGCATCACATAGCGCATGGCCTCGCTTGTCTCAGGCTTGAGTACCTGCAACGCATTCTGCCGCGCCTCGGCCTCAGTGCGTTTCAAAAAGGTCGGCTTGATCATCACGCCGCCATTGACCAGTGCTCCGACGGCCATGAGTGCTTGGAGCGGCGCGACGGCAAGGCCGTGGCCGAAGGCGATGGTCATGGTGTTGAGCTCGCCCCAGCGGGGCGGAATGATCGGCAAGGCGTTTTCAGGCAGCTCCGTTTCGAGGCGGGACAGCTGGCCCATCTTGCGCAGGAAGGTTTTGTGGCCCTCGACGCCGATGCCGAGCGCCATGCGCGCCGTCCCGATATTGGACGAGTGAACGAACACTTCCGGTGTCGTCAGAATGCGGCGCGTGGGGTGATAGTCGCCGATGGTGAACTTTCCATAGCGCAGACCGGACCGGGCATCGAAGGTCGAGTTGATGTTGTATTTTCCGGAATCGAGCGCCATCGCCACGGTGAGCGCCTTGAAGGTCGAGCCCATCTCGAACACGCCGACATTGATGCGGTTGATCCGGTCCTTGTCGAGCGCGTCCACGGGGTTGTTGGGATCGTAGTCGGGCAGCGAGACAAGGGCGATTACCTCGCCGGTGTTCACGTCCAGGACAGCGCCGGCAGTGGCCTTCGCCTTGAACTTCGCCATGCCCTTCGCAAGCTCGTCACGCAGAGCATGCTGCACGCGCAGATCGAGCGAGAGCTGAACGGGCTTCAGATCGGCGGCGGAGATGTTGAAGCCTGCACCGTTGAGATCCTGCAGGCCCATGCTGTCGATGTATTTCTCGATGCCAGCGATGCCCACGTTGTCCACGTTGGCAAAGCCCAGCACGTGAGCAGCAGCCTCGGCATTCGGATAGACACGCTTGTTCTCAGGCAGGAACCCCACACCCGGAATGCCGAGTCGGTGCACCTCGGCCTGCTGGCGCGGCGTGATCTCGCGCTTGACCCAGACGAAGCCCTTCTTGGTGTTGAGCTTGTTGCGCAGCTCCGTGGCATCGAGATCGGGCAGAACGGCGGTGAGCAACTCCACCGCCTCATCCTTGTCGATGATGTTGCGTGGCTCCGCGAAGACGGAGACCATCTTCACATCGGTGGCGAGGATTTCTCCATTGCGGTCCACGATATCGGGACGAGCTGCGGAGATTTCCGAAGAAGCCGCGCGCCGCACCTCGCTCGTGTTCTCGCTGGTCACGGCGAGCTGAACGAGACGCCCCCCAATCACACTGAACAGACCGACGAAACAGAAGGCGGCCAAGCCCACACGGGACGTGCTCTTGTCGAGACGCAACCGGAACAGCTCTCGCGCATACGAGAGAATGCCTGTCTTGGGTGGAGGGCTCTTAGCCTTCAGTTCGAGTTGAGGCTCGTGCAACACGGGGCTTACCGGTTCGGGGTTCGGGTCGATGGGGTACGGGCTTCGTTGCTCTTGTCCTTCGGCGTTGCCGTCGGTTCGAGCAGGCCAAGCGCTTCGAGTTTGCGGCCGATCTCATCCTCGCGCGTCGGACGGTTCGGCAGATCGGACAGACGCGCCAGTTGCTGGATCTTCAGGGCATGAAGATCGAGATGCTGATCGGCAGCGGCCTGAAGGCGATCCGGGCGGTCGAGATATTGCCACTCAGCCTGCAGCACGGCGATGGCTTCGCGCTCGCGCTGCACCTTGGATTTCAGCTTCGCCACCTGCTCGGCATAGTAGAGCGTGTCGTACTTGATCGAATAGGCATAGCCCGCCGAAGCGATGAGGGCGGAGATCGCGACGAAATGGAGCAGCTTGGTCATCGCCGCCCTCCCCTTTTCTCCGCTGTCTGCGGCAGTTCGGCCAACATGGTGATGGCGCTGAGCGGTTCCTGCGGCGGCTCGCTCGTCCGTGAACCAGCTCGCAGCTTCGCCGAGCGCGCGCGCGGGTTCCGTGCCATTTCCTGCTCGCTCGGACCAACCGGGCCCTTCGTCACCGCCTCGAATGTCGGCTCAGGCGCAGCCATGGTCGGCATGTGGCGTGAGCCGCTCGGCATGCGTCCGGTGCGCGCCGCGAAGAACTGCTTCACGATGCGGTCTTCGAGCGAGTGGAAGGTGACGACCACGAGCCGCCCGCCAGGCTTCAGAATGCGCTCGGCGGCGTGCAGCGCGCGCACCAGTTCACCCAGCTCGTCATTGACCGCGATACGAAGCCCCTGGAACACGCGAGTTGCCGGATGAATGCCGCCCGGCTCCTGACGGATCAGCGAGGCGACAAGATCGGCAAGCTGACGCGTCGTCTGGAATGGCTCCCGACGACGAGCCTCGATAATGGCGCGAGCAACCGCCCGGGCACGGCGCTCCTCGCCGTAATGATAGAAGATGTCGGCGAGCTCGGTCTCGGAGGATTCATTGACGATGTCGGCAGCGCTCGGGCCCTCCTGCTCCATGCGCATGTCGAGCGGGCCATCATTGCGGAACGAGAAACCGCGCTCGGCCTGATCGAGCTGCATGGACGAGACGCCGATATCGAGAACGACACCATCGACGGCTTCGAATCCTTGAGCACGTGCAATCGCGTCGAGATCGCCGAAGCGCCCCGGCACGAGCATGAGGCGCTTCTTGAATTTCGCGGTCAGCGCAGCACCGCCCGCAATCGCATCGGGATCGCGGTCGATGGCAATCACTTTGTTTTGAGGATGAGCATCGAGAATTGCGCGCGTATATCCGCCCGCGCCGAACGTGCCGTCGATGTAGAGACCGCCGCGCTTCACATCGAGCGCATCGCACACCTCCGCCAGGAGCACAGGAACGTGACGGGTCGGTCCGCCAGCGGCTCCGGCTCCTGGGCCGTCGCCGCGTCCCATCATTGCTCCCGCACTCCTGGTGAGGTGTTCTGCACCATACGTGGCTCCACAACCCGGGTTCCCAGCGCCTTCTTCAGGTCTCTGACCTTCGTGCGCGCCTCCTCCAAGTGCGCACGGAAACGCTCGGGCTCCCAAATCTGGAACTTGTGACCGAGTCCGACGAACGTCACGGTATCGCCAATCCCGGCATGTACTTTCACTGAGTCCGTCAGGATGACACGCCCCTCCGGATCGACTTTTAGAATTTCGCTGGTCCCAAACAATGCGGTCGACAGCTGATCCCGTTCGTCCGAATAGGGCGACAGCGTCGACAAGAACGCATCGATCTCGTTCAGAAGCGTGTTGCCACCTGCGTCCAAGGCCTGCGCATCGAGCGCGGGATGAACGTAGAGACCCTCGAACCCATCCCTGGCCAGCACGGCCCGGAAGGATGCGGGGATCGAGACGCGACCCTTCGAATCCAACTTGTTGGTGAAATTGGACACGAAGCGGTTCATTGGCCGCAGCTCGCCAGCTCCCGATTGTCAGCCCCCCGGCAGACCTGGTCGGCCTGCCACCCGCAGCCGGCGAGAACGCCACTTTCAGAAGCAGGATGTTAGCGCTTGTGATGCGCTTAACGTCCCCTTCGGAAGACACCGTCGACGGG
Organism: Microvirga vignae; assembly: GCF_001017175.1. Classification (GTDB taxonomy): domain Bacteria; phylum Pseudomonadota; class Alphaproteobacteria; order Rhizobiales; family Beijerinckiaceae; genus Microvirga; species Microvirga vignae. The sequence continues at coordinate 23,068 of NZ_LCYG01000060.1, forward strand.
ATGGTTTGGGATAACATGGGATAATATGGTCGTCAACGGAACGAGGGTGGGACGCATGCCTTGCAGCATGCAGCCCCCATGAGACGTATTTAGGGTTAATGAATCGTAAGCGGACCAAAGGTTTGGTCCGCTTTGTCGCAGTTTGGGGCCTGTGGAAAAGAAGGGGTCAGCCGGCCTGTAAGCCGGGTTCTGTATGGTCCAAGGTCTAACCCTTGAACGTGGCGGCCATTCCTCTGGGACGGCCATTGCTGACCGCCTCAAGCAACCAACCCGGACGACCAGCCTGGAAGCAGGCCTGGCGCGAACGCCTGTCGTCCCTATTCGGTTTTGCTCCTGGTGGGGTTTACCATGCCGTCCGCATTACTGCGTCCGCGGTGCGCTCTTACCGCACCCTTTCACCCTTACCCTGCCAAGCAGGGCGGTTTGCTTTCTGTGGCACTATCCCTGGGGTCGCCCCCGCCGGACGTTATCCGGCACCTTGCTTCCATGGAGCCCGGACTTTCCTCCTCGAGCAAGCTCGAAGCGGCCGCCCGGCCAGCTGACAGAGGGGATGTGGTGCGAAACACAGGCCTGCGTCAAGGCCTTGAGCCTCATTCGGCCGCGGCCGTAAGCATCTTGACCTTCGCACAATAGGCCCGCGAGGCACCGGTCATCGTCGTCGTGCGGAGGCCGAACTGATAACGCAGGATCGCACCGCAGGTGTCCCCGCCAGCCAGCTTGTGGGCGACGGCGAGATATTTCAGGCCGAAACGCAGATTGGTTTCCGGATCGAGCAGGCCAGCGGCATCGCCCTTGTATCCCAAGGAGTGAGCCGTGTGCACATTGATCTGGGTGAGACCCACATTAGGGCCATTGCGAGCACCGGGATTGTAGCGGCTCTCAAGCCGTACCACCGCATCGGCCAGATCGTAGGACAAGCCGTTCTCGGAGGCATAGCGAGCAATCAGAGGCTTCAGAGCATTGGCCTTGACGACATCCGCCCGCTCGGAGCGGGAGCGAACAGGGAGCTCTGCTGGAAGCGAGGCGGTTTCCTCGACATTGGCCTCATGTGCCGCTTCCTGGGCAGTCGCTGCAGGTGTCTCGGTCGCCGCCTTCGCAACAGCAGCGGCGGGAGCTGCAGCAACAGCTTCTCTAACTTTCTTCTTGTTGTCGGTGCTTTTTGCAGCCTTGCCAGACTTCGCAATCTTGGCGGCTCCTGCAGCCTCGGCCGCCTCCTGCTCTTCCTTGAGCGCAGCCTCAGCCGTCCTGTGCTCTTCGATCTGGGCACGCACGAGCTGCTCGGCTTCCTCTGGGGAAATCAGGCTGTTTTCAGCCCTCGCCTGTGACCCGAGGGCAAGTGCAATTGCGCCGAGAATCGCGACCACCAATGTTCTCAGATAATGCTGCCAAGTCATACATAAACTCCAAATGGCACAGGTCGCGGGGCCGCGGTGGGTGGAGCCCAAATAAGGCAAAGTTGTGACTTGGCAGATCGCAATTGTGTTCAATGAATGCTCAAGCTAGACGCTGATTCTTCGTGAAATCGAAGCGCAAAAAGGCGGGGAATAGCCTCCGCGCCTTAACAAAAAATTTTTCTACAGCTCATTGAGGAACAAGGAACTTCTTCCCCGCGTCGGGAGTTGGCGTCAGCGTAAGGTCAAGCTAAGGATGGGCTGGGCAGCCTACAGCCCGCTAGATACAGGGAAGCCTCCATGAAGAAGATCATTACAGCGATTGCCGCGGGTGCTCTCACCCTCTCGATGGCAGCCTGCAACACTCCTGGCGAGCGTGCAGTCGGTGGCGCCGCCGTCGGCGGTCTGGCTGGTGCGGCTATCGGTGGCGCAGCAACCGGTCGTGCAAGCGGCGCTCTCGCCGGCGGTGCCATTGGCGCAGCTGGCGGTGCAATCGTCGGTGCAGCAACGGCTCCTCGCGGCCCGGCCTGCCCATACGGCACGTATCAGGACATGTACGGCAACGTCTATTGCCGCTAGGATAGTCCTTGAATCTGAATTCAGGGGCCGAGATCTTCTCGGCCCCTTTTCTTTTGCCTGAAGTTGAGCGACCACTGTTTCCAAGATGATTCAGTCGATTTGGGGTAAGCTTGGTGGTGCCGGCATCGGCTTGGCGTTCGGAGGGCCGATTGGCGCTCTCCTGGGCGGCGTTGCCGGCCATGTGCTCATTGATCGCGAGGGCGCTCCGTTCGGAAAGCCGCCGCGCGATGTGCTGTTCACTATGGGTCTCGTGGCGCTCGCCGCGAAGATGGCCAAGGCCGATGGCGTGGTCGTCGACGTCGAAGTGAAGGCCTTCGAACAGGTCGTCGATGTGCCCGCCGACGAGCATGAACGCGTGAAGCGCCTGTTCGAGCTTGCGATGCAAACCACGGATGGGTTCGAGGCTTACGCCCGCCAGATTGGCATGGAGTTCAAGGAAGAGCCCGCTCTGTTGGAAGACGTGATCGACGGTCTCTTCCATATCGCCAAGGCCGACGAAGCCGTTCACGACGCCGAATATCTCTACCTTAAGAACGTGGCGGGGATCTTCGCCTTCTCGGAAGCCGAGTTCGAGCGCATCGCCGCCCGCCACGTGAAGCGAGCGGACGATCCTTACCTTATCCTCAAGGCTGACAGGGCCATGAGCGACGAGGAGCTGAAACGGCACTATCGCAAGATGGTCGCCGAGAACCATCCCGACCGGGAGATCGCCCGTGGCCTGCCGCCGGAGGCGGTGAAGATCGCAACCGAGCGCCTGGCCGCGATCAATGCCGCTTGGGAGCGCATCGCCACCGAACGGAACCTCAGGTGAGAGTATGAGCGTGTCCCTTTCCCCCGAAAGCCCTGTTGCCGCGAAGGTGTTTCCTTCACCCAATCACGGGGAGCGGAAAGACGGACAGCGCCCGAACATGCTGATCCTGCACTACACGGGCATGCCGGACGAGGGCGAGGCACTGCAATGGCTGTGCAATCCGGTCTCGCAGGTCTCGGCGCACTATTTCGTCTTCGGCGACGGACGCGTGCTGCAGCTCGTACCGGAGTCTCGCCGCGCCTGGCATGCGGGCATGTCCAATTGGGATGGAGAGACGGATATCAATTCCTGCTCCATCGGGATCGAGATCGCCAACCCCGGGCATCCGGGCGGCCTCCCCCCGTATCCCGATGTGCAGATCGAAAGCGTGATCGCGCTCGCGAAAGACATCGTAAGCCGCTGGCGCATTCCGGTGACCCGCGTGCTCGGCCATTCAGATGTCGCGCCCGGCCGCAAGGTCGATCCCGGCGAGATCTTTCCCTGGAGACGCCTGCACGAGGCCGGCATCGGCCATTGGGTGCCGCCAGCCACTCTCAGCGACGGACGCTTTTTCTCGCGTGGAGATCAGGGCATGCCCATCGAAGCGCTTCAGGCGATGCTCGCCATGTATGGTTATGGCCTGAAGATCAATGGCGTGTTCGACGAAGACACGGAAAAGGTGGTCGCCGCGTTCCAGCGCCATTTCCGTCCCGAGCGCGTGGACGGCGTGGCGGATGCCTCCACCATCACCACTCTGCGCAACCTGATCGCGAAGCGGCCTTCTGCGGCGGCCGCCTAGTGCATCTTGCCGTTCCCGGCCGGAGCGTAGCGGAAAGGGGAGCGAATCCACTCAAATGCGCATCGCCATGGATCTCCTCCCCTCGCCGTCGGCTTGGCCTGAGGATGACAGGGGGGAGTTCTACTCCGCTGCCATCGGCCTGTAGCTTGCCGGATCGTAGTTGAGGATCGGGCTGAGCCAGCGCTCAACCTCCTGCACGCTCATGCCCTTACGCATCGCGTAATCCTCTATCTGATCGCGCTCTACCTTCGCCACGCCGAAATAATAAGCCTCCGGGTGCGCGAGGTAGAGACCCGACACGGAGGAGCCCGGCCACATGGCGTAGGACTCCGTCAGGCTCACGCCGATGCGCCACTCGGCTTCGAGCAGGCTAAACAGCGTCGCCTTCTCGGTGTGATCGGGCTGCGCAGGATAGCCGGGAGCAGGACGGATGCCGCGATATTCCTCGCGAATGAGCTCTTCATTGTTAAGGTTCTCATCCGGCGCATAGGCCCAGAACTCCTTGCGCACGCGCTCATGCATGCGCTCGGCAAAGGCCTCGGCGAGACGATCAGCCAGAGCCTTCACGAGAATGGAGCGATAATCGTCATTCGCACGCTCGAATTTTTCAGCAATCCGCACCTCCTCGATGCCTGAGGTCACGACAAAAGCGCCGATCCAGTCAGGCTTACCGCTCTCGACGGGAGCAATGAAGTCGGAGAGGCACAGGTTCGGCTTGCCGTCGCGTTTCGAGAGCTGCTGTCGCAGGCCATGGAAGGTGGCGAGCGTCTCGCTGCGGCTTTCGCCCGTGTAGAGGCGAATGTCGTCGCCCACCGCATTGGCAGGCCAGAAGCCGATTACGGCCTTCGGATTGAACCAGCGCTCCTCGACAAGTTGCTTGAGCATCGCTTGGGCGTCGTCCCAGAGCTGGCGCGCAGCTGGGCCCTGCTGATCGTCTTCGAGGATGGCCGGGAAACGGCCTTTCAGCTCCCAGGTTTGGAAGAAGGGCGTCCAATCGATATACGGGACAAGCTCGCCGACATCGTAGCTGCGGAACACGCGCGCACCGATGAAGGAGGGCTTGGACGCAGAGTAGGATTCCCAATCAAGCTTCAGCTTGTTGGTGCGCGCCTTTTCGATCGGCAGGCGCTGCTTGTCGGCCTCGGAGCGCGCATGAGCATCGGCGACCCTGCGGTACTCGCTGCGCAGCGTCTCGATGTAAGCCTCACGCGTATCTGGCGAGAGCAGCGACGAGACAACGCCCACCGCGCGGCTTGCATCCGTCACATAGACGGCCTGCCCCTTGTGGTAGTTCGGATGAATTTTCACCGCCGTGTGCACGCGGCTGGTGGTGGCGCCGCCGATGAGGAGTGGAATATCAAAGCCCTCGCGCTCCATCTCGCTCGCCACGTTCACCATCTCGTCCAGTGAAGGTGTGATGAGGCCGGAAAGGCCAATCACATCCACCTTCTCCTTGCGCGCTGTCTCGAGGATCTTCTGCGCAGGGACCATCACGCCGAGATCGATGACTTCGTAATTGTTGCAGGCGAGAACCACGCCGACGATGTTCTTGCCGATATCGTGCACGTCGCCCTTCACGGTTGCCATCAGCACCTTGCCGGCAGCAGAGCGCTCGTCGAGGCCTGATGCCTGCTTGTCCGCCTCCATGAAGGGCATGAGATAGGCCACGGCCTGTTTCATCACGCGGGCGGACTTCACTACTTGCGGCAAGAACATCTTTCCGGCGCCGAAGAGATCGCCGACCACGTTCATGCCTGCCATCAGCGGCCCTTCGATGACGTGAAGCGGACGCTCGGCGGCCTGGCGCGCCTCTTCCGTATCCTGCTCGATGAACTCCGTGATGCCGTTGACGAGCGCATGCTCGATGCGTTTCTCGACGGGCCAGGAGCGCCATTCAAGATCAGCCGCCTTGGAGGCGCCAGCTCCGTCACCCTTGAAGCGGGGTGCCGCCTCCAGCAGACGCTCTGTCGCATCGGGGCGGCGGTTGAGCACCACATCCTCGCACAGCTCGCGCAGCTCGGGATCAATCTCGTCATAGACCGCAAGCTGACCCGCGTTCACGATGCCCATGTCCATGCCAACCTTGATGGCATGGAACAGGAACACCGAATGCATCGCCTCGCGCACCGGCTCGTTGCCGCGGAAGGAAAAGGAGAGATTTGACACGCCGCCCGAGATATGAGCATGCGGCAGCGTCTCACGTATGATGCGTGCCGCCTCGACGAAGGCAACGCCATAGCCGTTGTGCTCCTCAATGCCGGTAGCGACCGCGAACACATTCGGATCGAAGATGATGTCTTCTGGCGGGAAGCCCACCTTCTCGGTGAGGATATTGTAGGCCCGCGTACAGATCTCGACCTTGCGCTCCAGAGTATCAGCCTGCCCCTGCTTGTCGAAAGCCATGACAACCACAGCCGCACCGTAGGACCGACAGATCTTTGCGTGCTCGATGAAGGCCTCCTCGCCCTCCTTCATGGAAATCGAGTTCACGATGGCCTTGCCCTGAAGGCATTTGAGGCCGGCTTCGATCACATGGAACTTGGACGAGTCCACCATTACCGGTACGCGGGCGATATCGGGCTCGGCAGCGACGAGGTTGAGGAATTCCACCATCGCCTTCTCGGAATCGAGCAGGCCCTCGTCCATGTTGACGTCGATCACCTGCGCGCCATTCGCCACCTGATCGCGCGCAACGTCGAGTGCAGCAGCATAATCGCCATTGGTGATGAGCTTGCGGAACTTGGCCGAGCCCGTGACGTTGGTGCGCTCTCCGACGTTCACGAAAGGGATGTCGGAAGTGAGTGTGAACGGCTCGAGGCCCGAGAGGCGCATGAGTGGAGCCATCTTCGGCGCTTGGCGCGGCGCTTTGCCAGCAACGGCCTCGGCAATGGCACGGATATGCGCGGGCGTGGTGCCGCAACAGCCGCCGACCACGTTGACGAGGCCAGCATCCGCGAATTCCGCGATCATGCGAGCCGTGGCCTCGGGGCTCTCGTCATAGAGGCCGAACTCGTTAGGCAAGCCCGCATTGGGATAGGCACAGACGAAGGTGTCGGCGACCTTGCCGATCTCCTGGATATGCGCGCGCATCTCGCGCGCACCGAGTGCACAGTTGAGGCCGATGGAGAACGGCTCCGCATGGCGCACGGAATACCAAAAGGCCGTAGGCGTCTGACCCGAGAGCGTGCGGCCGGAAAGGTCCGTGATCGTTCCCGAAATCATGATCGGGAGTTTCACACCCTTCTCTTCGAAGACCTGATGCGTGGCGACGATGGCCGCTTTGGCGTTCAGCGTATCGAAGATCGTCTCGATGAGGATGATCTCCGCCCCGCCATCGACAAGGCCCCTCACCTGCTCGGCATAAGCATCGCGCACCTGGTCGAAGGTCACGGCACGATAGCCGGGATTGTTTACGTCCGGCGAGATGGAAAGCGTGCGGTTCGTAGGACCAATGGCGCCTGCCACGAAGCGGCGGCGACCATCCTCTCTCTCGACTATCAACGCGGCCTCACGCGCAATCCGTGCACCTTCATAGTTCAACTCATAGACGATCTCCTCCATACCGTAATCGGCCTGGGCGATGGAGGTCCCGGAGAAGGTGTTGGTCTCGACGATGTCGGCGCCCGCGCGGAAGTAATCGAGATGCACGCTGCGCACGGCATCCGGCTGCGTGAGGATCAGGAGATCGTTGTTGCCCTTGACGTCGTGCTTCCAGTCCTTGAACCGCTCACCCCGGAACTCCTCCTCCGAGAAGCGCGAGCGCTGAAGCTCAGTTCCCATGGCGCCGTCGAGCACAAGAATGCGCTTGGAGGCAGCCTCACGCAGCATCTTGAGGACTTCAGCACCGTTGGCGGGACGAGGTTCGGACACGATCATTACAGTCTCTTTCCTTCCGGCCGAATGATCATTCAGCCATCCATGCAGTGCATGGCAAATACAGATGCCCGGCTTAGCCGGGCCTGAAAACTCAAGCCGCCACCTTCACGCTCTGATCTCGCAGGCCAAGCAGATGGCAGATCGCATAGACGAGATCGGCGCGGTTCATGGTGTAGAAGTGGAACTCGTTCACGCCGCGGTCGACGAGGTCGATCACCTGCTCGGCGGCAACGGCAGCGGCGACGAGCTTGCGGGTCTCCACATCGTTGTCGAGTCCCTCGAAGCGGGCCGCGAGCCAATCGGGAATGCTGGCCCCGGTCTTGGCTGCGAAATTCGCTGTCTGCTTGAAGTTCTGCACGGGTACGATGCCAGGCACGATGGGGATATCGATACCGCGCGCGCGAACGCGGTCGAGATAGCGGAAGTAATGATCGTTATCGAAGAAGAACTGGGTAATGGCACGGTCCGCGCCGCAATCCACCTTTGCTTTCAGCACATCGATATCGGAGTCGAGCGAGGCGGCCTCGGGGTGCTTCTCGGGATACGCGGAGACGGACACCTCGAAGTCACCAATGGCCTTGATGCCCGCCACGAGATCGCAAGTCTGCCGATAGCCGCCGGGATGCGGCTCGTATGCGGTGCCGATGCCGGCGAATGGGTCCCCGCGCAGGGCCACGATGTGGCGCACGCCTGCATCCCAATAGGAGCGGATGACGCCATCCACCTCCTCTGTCGTCGCCGCCACGCAGGTCAGGTGCGCGGCAGGCTTGAGATGCGTTTCCGTCACGATGCGCGAGACCGTGGCATGCGTGCGTTCTCGCGTGGAGCCGCCAGCACCGTAGGTCACGGAGACGAATTGCGGATTGAGCGGCGCGAGACGCTGGATGGAGGCCCAGAGCGTCGTTTCCATCTCCGGCGTCTTTGGCGGGAAGAACTCGAAAGACACTTTGATGGGGGAAGAGGCCTGCCTGCTGGGGCGAAGGGTCATGGGCGACATCAGGCAACCTCTTTGCTGGGCTCGGAGAGAGGCCAATCCGTTGCGACACGGCGGTCTTGTCCAAGCCAAAGGGAAACGGTCAATTGGTCATCGCCCCTCTTGGGCGGCGCTATTTCTTTCGTGAGAGTGCAATCAAGACCTGCCTCATCGAGCCAGCCTGCGACCTGCGAAGGCGCGAATCCGAGACGGCGATGAGCCTGCGCTTCGCGCAGGAACTCCAGCTTATGCGGCGCGAAATCCACCACGAGGATGCGCCCGCCGGGAGCCACAAGACGCGCCGCCTCGCGGATCGCACGCGCGGGATCGTCGAGATAGTGCAGCACCTGATGGATGATCACGAGATCGAAGGTGTCGCGCGGGAACGGCGGCGCATAAATATCGCCCTGGCGCAGCTCGATGCCGCGCAGGCCCACCTTTTCGAGATTGGCGCGCGCGACGGAGAGCATCGCATGGCTCGCATCGAGACCGACCGTGCGGCTTGCGCGTGGAGCAAGGAGTTGCAGCATGCGGCCGGTGCCGGTGCCGAGATCAACGAGGTTGCGAATCGGCTTTTGTCCGAGAGCGTCGAGCACCGCAGCTTCAACCACGGCTTCCGGTGCGTGGAGCGAGCGCAGACGATCCCATTCGGGAGCAAGACGCGAGAAGTAAGCCTGGGCTGCCTGAGAGCGCTGGGCGCGCACGGCCTCAAGGCGCGTACGGTCCTCTAACAATTGCGGATCCGAGCGGTCCAGGCTCTCGAGCGTCGGGCGGATGATCTTCAGGGCCGTGCCGCGGTCGGTGAGCCGGAAGAAGGCCCAGGCTCCTTCCCTGTGCCGCTCCACGAGGCCCGCTTCCACGAGCAGTTTCAGGTGACGGGAAATGCGCGGCTGGGACTGGCCCAGAATGTCGGTGAGGTCGGAAACGGAGAGTTCGCCCTCCGCCAGCAGAGCCAGGATGCGCAGGCGCGTCTCTTCGGCGGCTGCCCGCAGGACATCCAGCGTCAAATCCAGAGATGGAGCTTCCTTGTCGGCCATGAGCCAGAACTCGCTCTTACATATAAAGATATATTTATATCTTTTTTGAAGCGAGAGCAAGCAAGAGCTTTAGGCAGCAGTGGAAGCGGCTCTTTTCTTTGGCTCAGCCGTTTTTTGACAAGAAACCCGATCACTCGCGGACAAGACTCTAGACTTTTGACTGCCCGACCTTGGCCTTGTTAGTGGCGACCACAAGGAGGAAGACGGCTCCGGCGACCAACCAAGCCGACAAGGCAATCGACTCCCGGTTGAGAACGGCCGCGATGAGGAGCGTCACAAATGTCTGGAGCAACTGGACTTGGCTGACATGGGCGATGCCGCCAAGCGCCAGCCCGGCATTCCAGGCGAAGAAGCCGAGATACTGGCTCATGAGAGCTACATAGACGAAACCGATCCAGCTCCAGGCCGGGACGGCTGAAGGATCCTTCGGCACGGTCCAGAGCGCCACGGGCACCGTCACCGGCAAGGCTACCACCAGCACCCAGGAAATGACCTCCCACCCAGCCATCCCTTTGCGCACGAGCTTGCCGGAAATCACATAGCCAATCGCAGAGGAGAGTGCCGCCGCGAGGAGGAACAGATCCCCCTGCCCCAGCGAGCCGCCGCCCTCATGCAGGGTGAAGCCGATCACAAGACCCGCACCGGCTGAAGCGGAGAGCCAGAATGCCGGGCTTGGACGCTCACCCGCGATCAGCACGCTGATGGCGGAAGTGGCGAGCGGCAGGATGCCGAGTACGACACCGCCATGGGAAGCCGGCACGGTCTTCATGGCAAGCGCCGTGAAGACCGGGAAACCTCCAACGAGACAGAGCGCCACGAGCGCCATGGTAAGAGCAAGCCGAGGCGTCGGCCACGGCTTGCGCAAGACGAGCAGCGTCACCAACGCGAATAGGCCCGCGAGCGCCGCCCGTCCCGTGGTGACGAAGAGCGGGCTCAAATCCTCGACGGCGATATGGGTGAAGGGCAGCGTGCCGGCGAAAATGCATACGCCAACGAAGCCCAGAAGAAGGCCTAACGTTTCGCGAGACATGGACGGCGCGGCTTAACGGAATGGAGGCTCGTCGAAGCTGCGGAGTTTCCGCGAATGCACGGAAGCTCGCTGACCACGCAGGATATCGACAGCGGCCAAGCCGATCATGAGATGCTCGCTGACTGCACGCTCATAAAAGGCATTGGCTGCCCCCGGCAGCTTGATTTCGCCATGCAGCGGCTTGTCGGATACGCAAAGCAGCGTGCCATAGGGCACGCGCAGGCGATAGCCTTGTGCGGCAATCGTGCCGCTTTCCATGTCCACCGCGATGGCGCGGGAGAGATTGATCTGCCGCCGCTCGTGGCTCCAACGGAGTTCCCAGTTGCGATCATCGTAAGTCACGACCGTGCCGGTGCGCAGGCGGCGCTTCAGCTCCTCGCCGCGCTCGCCCGTGACCTGCACGGCGGCCTCCTGCAAGGCGACCTGGATTTCGGCAAGAGCCGGCACCGGAATTTCCGGCGGCACGGCGCCGTCGAGAATGCGGTCGCGGCGGAGATAGCCGTGAGCAAGTACGTAATCGCCGATCGACTGCGACTGACGGAGTCCGCCGCAATGACCCACCATAAGCCAGCAATGCGGGCGCAGAACCGCAAGATGATCCGTGATGTTCTTGGCGTTCGAGGGGCCGACGCCGATATTGACGAGAGTGACGCCCTGCCCGTCCTTACGCATCAGGTGATAGGCCGGCATCTGGAAGCGGTGCCACGGCGACGAGGCTATCAGTTCCTCCACCACCGCAGCATCCAAGCCGCGCTCAATCGTGACGCCACCCGGCAGCACGAGTTTGCTGTAGGGCCCATTCTCATGCGCCAGCTCCTTGACGGCCCAGCGAATGAACTGGTCCACATAACGATGATAGTTGGTGAGCAGGATCCACGGCTGCACCGAGCGCCAATCACTGCCGGTGTAATGCACGAGACGGCGCAGCGAGTAATCAACGCGCGCGGCATCGAAGAGCGAGAGCGGACGCGGCTCGTTTTCATGGAAGATCCAGGTGCCGTCGGCAATCTCGTCGCCGACCTTGGCGAGGAGCGGCGTCGGAAAATGCTGCGCGAGCTCGGCGGCCGAATGCGCACCGCGCCCCAGTTCATCGCCGCGCTCGAAGATATAGGGATAGGGAATTTCCTGATCGCTGATGCCGACCTCAAGAGTGGCCCCATAATCGCGCACGAGGTAATTCAGCTGCTCCAGCAGGTAGTTCTTGAAGAAAGCCGGTTGCGTGATGGTCGTTGCGTAGACGCCGGGCCCCTGGAACTTCGCATAGGCGCGCTGCTTCACGGGCGGCAGAGAACTCGCCCGGTAATCGAGCCTCAGCTCGGGATAGCGAAAGCGGGAGCGTTCAAGCGGTGTGGGGGGCGTACCCGTCGCGAAGAAATGCTCCAGACAATGGCGCTGCGCTTCGACGGCGCTGTCATGGAGCCGGATCAGCCGCTCGACGGCTTCTTCAGGCGTTGCAACGGGTTGAAAAGCTGTAGTGTGATCGGCTAGCACGTGAACGTCTCTATCTTTTGTCTCGTGCCTCAAGGGTCATACACGCTTTAGGCGACGAACCCAAGCCTTGCGGAGCCCGAAACGAATACTAGACGCAAAAAACACCGAAAGGATCCCGCCCGCGCATCGGACGCTGGCCACCCCTTTCCCATCACGGATGCTGGGATAACTTAAATCCGGGGGCGAATGGGAGGAATACCATGCGTCGTGCAATTGCTCTTGCCCTGTCTCTCAGCTTCATCACTGCCGGCCCCGCTCTCGCCAATCGATGCCCAAGGGACATGGCTGCCATCGATAAGGCCGTGCAGACGGCCCAGCTCTCGTCAGCTGACAGGCGGAAGGTCATGAACCTGCGGCAGAGAGGCGAGGCCGCCCATAAGGCCGGCAATCACGAGGAATCGGAACGGCTTCTCGACGAGGCCAAGAGGATGCTGAAAATCTAGGATCCAGTGCCAGAATGGGAAAAGGGCTCCCGCATGGGAGCCCTGTTCGCCTTGTAATATCCGTTCAGGCTGCCTGGAACGGAGTGGTGCCTTCTTATCGCGTGAACTTCTTGTACTTGATCCGGTGCGGGATCGTGGAATCCGTGCCGAGGCGGCGCTTCTTGTCCTCCTCGTAATCCGCGAAATTGCCCTCGAACCATTCCACGTGGCTGTCGCCCTCGAAGGCCAGGATGTGGGTGGCGATGCGGTCGAGGAACCAGCGATCGTGCGAGATGATGACGGCGCAGCCGGCATAATCCTCCAGCGCCTCTTCGAGCGCGCGCAGGGTATCCACGTCGAGGTCGTTGGTCGGCTCGTCGAGCAGCAGCACGTTGGAACCCGACTTCAGGATCTTGGCGAGGTGCACGCGGTTGCGCTCGCCGCCCGAGAGCACGCCCACCTTCTTCTGCTGATCGCCGCCCTTGAAGTTGAAGGCCGAGCAATAGGCGCGGGCATTGATCTCGCGCTTGCCGAGATAGAGCACCTCGTTGCCGCCCGAGATTTCCTCGTAGAGCGTCTTGTTGGCGTCGAGCGAGTCACGGCTCTGGTCCACATAGCCGAGCTTCACGCTCTCCCCGATGGTGATAGCACCCTCGTCCGGCTGCTCCTGGCCCGTGATCATGCGGAACAGGGTCGTCTTACCGGCGCCGTTCGGGCCGATGATACCGACGATGCCCCCCGGCGGCAGCTTGAAGGACAGCCCGTCGATGAGGAGCTTGTCACCGAACGCCTTCTTGAGGTTGTCGAACTCGATGACGTTGTTGCCTAAGCGCTCGGCGATCGGAATGATGATCTGAGCCGTCGTCGGGCCCTTCTCGTTGGCCTTGGCCACGAGTTCCTCATAGCGCTGGATACGCGCCTTCGACTTGGCCTGCCGGGCCTTCGGCGAAGCGGACACCCACTCGCGCTCGCGCTCGATCGTGCGCTGGCGAGTCTCTTCCTCACGGCCCTCCTGCTCGAGGCGCTTCTGCTTCTGCTCGAGCCACGACGAGTAGTTGCCTTCATAGGGAATGCCGCGGCCACGGTCGAGCTCGAGAATCCAGCCCGTCACGTTGTCCAGGAAGTAGCGGTCGTGGGTGACGATGAGGATCGCGCCCGGATAATTGCGCAGATGGCCCTCGAGCCAGGCGGTCGTCTCGGCATCCAGGTGGTTGGTCGGCTCGTCGAGGAGCAGCAGTTCCGGCTGCTCCAGCAGCAGCTTGCAGAGCGCCACGCGACGGCGCTCACCGCCCGAGAGCTTGTCCACCGACCAGTCGTCCGGCGGGCAGCGAAGCGCGTCCATGGCCTGATCGACCTGGGAATCGAGATCCCAGAGGCCCTTGGCCTCGATCTCGTCCTGGAGACGGGTCATCTCGTCCGCCGTCTCCTCCGAATAGTTCATGGCGATCTCGTTGTAGCGGTCGAGCAGCGCCTTCTTGGCGGCCACGCCCTCCATCACGTTCTCGCGAACAGTCTTGCTCGGGTCGAGCTGAGGCTCCTGCGGCAGGTAGCCGACGCGGGCGCCCTCGGCCACCCAGGCCTCGCCGGTCCAATCCGTGTCGATGCCGGCCATGATGCGCAAAAGGGTCGACTTACCGGCGCCGTTGACGCCGAGCACACCGATCTTGGCGTCGGGGTAGAAGGACAGATGAATGTTGTCCAAGACCTTCTTGCCGCCCGAATAGGTCTTGGAGAGGCCACGCATATGGTAGATGAACTGACGGGACACGGGTAAAGCCCTGCTGATAAGTCGGTTGAAGGGGGTTGGCCGTCAGTTAGCAGGGGCAGCCTGCCGGGGCAAGGCGGGGGAGTGACGCTGCCTTACTTCCCTCTCCCCTGCGGGAAGAGTTGAGGGGGCGCACGGTCTGGGCGCTGGGCTCGGCCCATCGAATCTCCGTCCGTCCGAGTCTTTGCCTGTCATGCCCGGCCGGAGCGCAGCGGAGGGAAAGGGCATCCACGATCAGGCACAGCGCTATCGATCCTCTTCCCGGTCCTTTCGGACCGCCAGCGATGACATGGATGCAGGATGTCAAAGAGCAAGCGGGAGCATCCTCGGGGCTTGCGAGCCTTCCGAGGGTGAGGGATCGAGGGGGCGCGAGGAGCGGTCCGGCTCGATGGCTGAGGTGGGAGAGGAACCCGACGGCTCCTCGCACGGCTTGTTGAGGCGGACAGGCGGGCGCTGGCTCAGCGACCGCCGCAGGCGGACCCTGCCCGTCTGAGCAGCCGGCGTGCGACCAGCCGGGAGCCCGCGCCGCAGCCTGGGCCTCCCGTCGCGCAGATCTGCGGCGGATCTGCTCACGGGACCGACCCCGCAGTCACGACGCCTCGCGAGCGCGCCCCTCGGCAGGACAGCCTGACCATGGCCCAGCTTAGGAACATTGTCAAGAACAAAGTGGGAACTATCCTCCGCGATTAGGAGCACCCTCCGCCGTCATGCCCGGGCTTGTGCCGGGGATCCACGGCTTCGAACCACTGCGGTTCCGAAGACTCCGAAGACGTGGATGGCCGCAACAGGTGCGGCCATGACGGTAATTCCATGACAGGGGAAAACAGCAGGGTGGGATGTCAGGCTATGGCGCTGACCCTTCCCGACAAGCCTCGGGGTGTCGCTCCTCATCAGAGCCCGAATGGATAAGTCTCCGGCATGCCTTTCCCATGGGCATGGGTGAGCGGCGTGACGGCCCTGGTGTCCTCGAACCAGACGAAAGCATCGAACTGCTCGGCCATGACGGCTTCGAAATAATGGCTGTAGAGTTCCGTCTCCGGCCGGTAGACCACCCCGATCGCCCGTTCGAGGCGCGGGCGAGACAGAGCATCCTTCAGTTCGTCGAGGAGGTTTTCCCGCCAATCGGCGAGGAAGCACTTGATGCCTGTATCGCGGAAAATGCGCTCATGGCTGTCGGGCCGGGCCGGTAGCACCTTCTTCACCTGCATGGGCTCGTCCCAATCGTCGGCGGCGGCCACCGTGCCGCGATCCGTACCGAAGCCGATGAGCACGGCCTCCCCACGATAGGCCTTGCGGCAAAGCTCCCCAATGTTGAACTCGCCCTGCCAGCCCATGGCGGTGGCTGCGGCATTGCCGATATGGGAGTTGTGCGCCCAGATCACGGCCTTGGCATTGTTCCGGCGTGCGAGCAGGCTCTGGAGCGTGTCGAACATATGCCGGTCGCGCAGGTTCCAGGACTCCGTCGCGCCCTCGTACATGATGCGGTAATAGTGCTCAGCCGCGTGGACGATCTTGGCGTTCTGCACCGCGTCGAAGAACTGCTCGCCGCCATGGGACTCCAGATAGTCAATGCGCTTGTCGAGAATGTCCTGCAGTTGGCGTAGCAGTTTCTCATCACAGGGCTTCTTCTGGCCGGTGATAACCGCGCGACCGTAACGCGCCGGATCCGATTGCCAGGGGCTCAGGCAGCCATAGCGCCCCCTCGCCTCCTTGGCGGCTTCCGGATCGACCCTGTCCAGATAATCGAGCACCGAGCGGATCGATGAGTTGAGGCTGTAGACATCGAGCCCACGGAACTCCGCGCGGTCGTCCTCGGGGCGTTCCTTGTTGTAGTCACGCATCCAGTTGACGAAATCCGCCACCTCTTCGTTGCGCCACATCCACGTGGGAAAGCGCTCGAAAGCGACATCGTCCGTATCGGGAACATGCCGATGGCGCACGTAAGCATCGATGCGCGCCGCATCCGGCCAGTCGGCTTCCACGGCCACAATGTTGAAGCCATGATGCTCGATGAGCCGCCGCGTGATGGCCGCGCGGGCCCGGTAGAATTCGGAGGTGCCATGGGTCGCCTCGCCGAGCAGCACGATCTTGGCGTCCGCGAACCGATCGAACATGGCGCCAAAGACGTCCTGATCGCTCAACGGAGGCAGGGGCTCGCCATACTCTCGTACGACGCCGACGGCCTCCTTGACCGATGTTTCATTCTCATTTTGCTTCCAGGAAAATCGTGCCATCGTCGCACCTTAAGGAAGGGAGGAGATTTCTCCACTAACGACCGCTCCGGTCTCCTGTTCCGGCAGGCTCAGACGGCAGTTTCCATCATGATGGCAAAGGCTTGCTCAGCGGCGATCACTGTCGCCATCTGCACGGTGTGAGCGAAGCGGTAAGCCTCGCCGTAGATGGTCTCGTCGGGAAACTCGGTGATCAGCGTGAGCGGCGTGGGATGGCGCTCCTGCGCCGTCAGCAGGCAGGGCACATCGTTGATCATCTCATAGGGCGCTGCGCCGGAATGAACGGCGCAGAGCTCAAGCTGACGACGCGTGAAATCGGCCAGCCCTGGAACGGCCGACAAGCCTCGCGTAACCGCTTCGATCAAGGTTCGTGCCGTCACCTCCCAGGACGGGTGATAGCGCAGGATGAGGAGGAAGCCTTTCGGAAGCGCCCATCGTTCGAAGCCGCGCGGCAGATAGCCCGTGAAGGGCCGCGTCCATTCATGGGCCGGGTAGCCGTGAAGATTGATGTGGAGCTGGGCGCCCGACAACTCCAGCGCCCTTCGCCGCGCACCGATCTCATAGACCGGCTCTTCCGGTCCATGTTCCAGATCGTTCCCGAGAGAGGTGTAACGCGCTGCATGGTGCATGTGACGCGGGTTGTTCTCGCAGAGCCGCCCATGCAGGGCGTATCCATCCGGGTTCTCGACCGGGATGAAGGCGATGTTGGACCCTGGATTAGCGAGGAGCCGCCGCACCGCCCTGAAGGCGCCGACGGGACCGGAGGTCTCGTTGGCATGCTGCCCGCTCGTGATGAGAACGGCGGGACGCGTGCCAGGCCGATAGAGGCCACGCACAGGCCGCCCCTCACGTGAGGTCGATCCAAAGACCTCGCCCGGCAAAGCAGCGAGCTCCTGCCCGATTTGGACGAGCCCCGGAGCAGCATCTGCTGTTTCGAGCTCCTGCCTGGGCCTTGCGTCGTCCTGCGGAGGCATGAAAGCCCGTAAGGCCACGCGCACATGAGGATCGCCCCTGCCTGCTTGGACATCCGGCACGATCTGCCCCGGCATCAGACCGCGGTCGTCGAGCGGCCTGCCCGATTGATGGTGAAACCATTCGAGAACGGAGAAATAGAGTTCCTCGTGCAATGCCTCTCGCGTGCTCATCACCTCATCGCCACGGCCCAACGCTCGCTCAATGCCTGGGATCGTGACATCGATGGCAATCGTTTCCGCATAAGGCTCCTGCAGCGGCCAGTCATGCGTCATCAGAGTAAACATCACCGCATGAAAGACCTGCTCGATCTCCGTTTCCAACGGCCCATTCCTGCCTGGTGCTCCATCGAGCAACGCCGGTGCTTTGAGCCAGCCCGTGCATGCGAGGTCTGCTTGCCCCAGATGGTTCGAGCGGAGCCGGTTTGGCGCGAATACCGCATGCTCGATCACACGGCCGTCCCGATATTCGCATCGCACCTTGTAGGTGAGGTCCGCATCACCCTTCTCGAACGCGACCTCTACTCCATCCAGCAAAGCCGGCAGCGGATAGGCTTCCGATAGAAAGCGGATGGGATCGGCACTCTCATGCACCGGATAGCGAATGGTGACGTGCCCAAGATCGCTGGTGTCGATCTCCTCGAGGAAGGCATGAACGAGAGGCTTGTAGGCGCTGCGGATGCGCGCCTTGACCCCCGCTTCCAAAAGCCGCTCCTCGGCCCGGCGGCGAGGTTCTTCGTCCTCGAAGAGCCACACCTCGATCGTGTCACCGTGGTAATCGCCCTTGCTCCATTCTCGGACGAGGCGGCCGAGCGTGCGTTCGAAGCGCTGGTCGAGGAGAACCGTCATCCCATCAATCCGCTCACGCTGCTCCCCGCAGCGCTTCCGCCTCAAGCGCTACCCAATGACCGGGCTCCACTTCCCGCATGCGATGGATGAGCGGTTCCTGCCCCACGGGCCGCACCGGGCTCGGAATCTCGCCTTCGATACGCGGCGGAATGCGGGAACGGAGCGGGTCGGCGATCGGAACTGCGGAGAGGAGCTTGCGGGTATAGGAGTGCTGCGGGTTCTCGAAGATCGCCTGGCGAGTGCCCAGCTCGACGATCTGGCCGAGATACATCACGGCGACACGATGGCTGATCTTTTCGACCACGGCCATGTCATGCGTGATGAAGAGATAGGACAGCCTCCTCCTCTCCTGCAGCTCCATGAGCAGATTGACGATCTGCGCCTGGATCGACACGTCGAGCGCCGAGACGGATTCATCTGCGATGATGAGCCGTGGGTCACTCGCAAGCGCCCGCGCGATGCACACGCGCTGGCGCTGGCCGCCGGAAAACTCGTGCGGATAGCGCCTGGCGTGCTGCGGCTGGAGTCCGACCTGCCCCAGCAGTTCATGCACACGATGCTCGATCGCCTTGCGATCCTTGATGAGGCCGTGCACCACGATGGGTTCAGCGATGCTGTAGCCCACCGTATGGCGCGGATCGAGGGAGGCGAAGGGATCCTGGAAGATATATTGGATGTCCTGCCGCAAACGGCGGCGCTCCGCATGGCTCATGGAGGCCATGTCGCGCCCATCGAAGCGCACCGTGCCGCTCGTCGGCTCGACGAGCTGCTGGAGCGTGCGGCCGATGGTGGATTTGCCGGAACCGGATTCGCCCACCAGCGCCAGGGTCTCGCCGGGGTAGATTTCGAAGCTCACCTCCTCCACCGCATGGACGCGATGTGTCACGCGGCCGAAGAAGGACTTACCGACATCGAAACGCGTGGTGAGCTTTTCGACCTGAAGCAGAGGCTTCGTGTAATCGGCGGTCTTCTGCTCGTGCACTCCGCCAATTTCTTTTGGTGCGCCGCCATCCAGCACCATGACGGGCATGCGCCTCGGATAGGGCAGCCCCTTGAAGCTGCCGAGACGCGGCACGGCGGACAGAAGGGCGCGGGTATAGGGATGCTGCGGCGAAGCGAAGATCTCGCGCACGGGCGCCTGCTCCACCTTCTCACCCTTCCACATCACCACCACCTCGTCCGCCATCTCGGCCACCACGCCCATGTCATGGGTGATGAAGATGACAGCTGTGCCCATCTCCTGCTGCAGGTCGCGAATGATGTTGAGGATCTGCGCCTGGATCGTCACATCCAGCGCCGTGGTGGGCTCGTCCGCGATGAGGAGCTTCGGGTTGCAGGCCAGAGCCATCGCGATCATCACGCGCTGGCGCATGCCCCCCGAGAGCTGGTGCGGATAGCGCTCCAACAGCCTGTCCGCATCCGGCAGGCGCACCTTCTGGAGCAGCTCTTTGGCCCTTAAATGTGCCTCGCGCGCGGTCAGTCCCTCGTGCAGGAAGAGGGCCTCTTCGATCTGGTTGCCGATGGTGAAGACCGGGTTGAGCGAGGTCATCGGCTCCTGAAAGATCATGGCGATGTCGTTGCCGCGGATCGCCCGGAGCTGATCGTCGGAGGCCTTCACCAGATCGATGGCCTTCCCCTTATCATGACGCAGCAGAACCTCTCCGCTGACGATCCGCCCGCCGGAATAATCGGTGAGCCGCATGATCGCCAGCGACGTGACGGATTTTCCCGATCCGGATTCACCCACGACGGCCAGCGTCTTTCCCGGCTGAACATCGAAGCTCACGTTCCTGACCGCCCGAAAGGCTCCCGGCCCCTTTCCGAACTCCACGGAAAGATTGCGGACGGAGAGCAGCGGCTGCAACGAATGGGAAAAGGTGTGATCCGGCATCAATGAACCCATGAAAGAGGCACCGGCCCTGTCGGGCCGGCGCTGAATTTCGTCTTCTGTCAGGCGACCCACTCGCCGCCGCGCATCAGCGGTTCGGCCTTACCGTCGTGGGTGATGCCATCCACGTCCACCTGGTCGGAGCCGATCATCCAGTCGATATGGATGAGACTCTTGTTGGCGCCGCGCGAGGCCAGTTCCTCCTCGCTCATGCTGCCGCCCTCGCGGATGCACTTGCTGTAGGCCTGGCCCAGCGCGATGTGGCTCGAGGCGTTCTCGTCGAACAGCGTGTTGAAGAAGAGAAGCCCGCTCTGCGAGATCGGTGACGAGAACGGCACGAGCGCCACCTCGCCGAGACGGCGCGCGCCCTCATCCGTGTCCAGCACTTTGTTCAGCACGGCTTCGCCCGTGCGAGCCTTCGCTTCCACGATGCGACCGCTCTCGAATTTTACCTGGATGTCCTGGATCAGCGTGCCATTATAGGAAAGCGGCTTCGTGCTGGTGACATATCCGTCCACGCGGTCCTTGTGCGGCGTGGTGAAGACTTCTTCGGTCGGGATGTTGGCGTTGCAGACGATGCCGTTCTTCGCCTTGGTCGAACCGCCATTCCACTCGTGCCCGTCAGCCAGACCGACGCGCAGATCCGTGCCGGGACCCCTAAAATGCAGCGCGGCATAGTTCTTCCCGTTCAGCAGGCGCGTGCGCGCCTGGAGGCCAGCGTTGTGCCTCTCCCAGGCCGCAATCGGGTCCGGCGTATCGACGCGGGAGGCGGAGAAGATCGCGCTCCAGAGCTTGGCGACCGCCACATCCTCCGGATCGTTCGGGAACACGGTCTTCGCCCAGGACGGCGTTGCGGCGGACACGATGGTCCAGTTGGTGTCGAAGCCTGCGATCAGGTTGAGGGCTGGCATATAGGCCTTGGAGCGGGCGCGATTGGCGCGGGAGACCTTTTCCGGATCCTCCTTCGCAAGCAGCGACGGATCCTCGCCGACGATGGCAAGCCGTGCCGCGCCGTTCTTATAGGCAGCCGCCATGCCCTCGTAGAGCCAAGCGGAGGCCGCATCGAAGCTCTCGTCGCGGCCATGGCGGAAGCGCATGAGAGTCGCTTCCTCATCCGAGAAGATCGTGGTGACGAGCGTGGCACCCGCCCTGTAGGCATGCTCCGTGATGCGACGCACCAGGGGCACGGCATCGAGCGGGGCCGTCATGATGACCTCCTGACCGGGTTTCAGCCCAAGGCCCACCCGCACGGCGACCTCGGCGAGGCGGTCGAGGAGCCTGGCATGGGCTTCGGCGTCGGATGGCTTTCGGAATTGCTCGTTCATGATGTCATCTCTCGAAAGGCAAAGATTAAAGGAAGGCTACACGCCTGAAGGGCAGGCGCAACCTCCTTGGCTGCAACTCACATATTCCCGGGCATCGCCGAGCCAAGGGCTTCCCGGTCGAAAGCGATGCTCTTGATGAGGGCGTGGACCGGTAAACCCGGCTTAAGACCGAGTCGCTCCACGGACTTTCGGGTCACGCTCGCGACAAGGCTGTCGCCGCCGCAATCCAGGGTCACATCGACGCTGGCGCCAAACGACTCCTCAATCGCCGAAATGACGCCGGCCAGGACATTGAGAGCGCTGAGCCTCTCAGGTGGATCGAGGGAGAGAATAATGTCTCTGGCGCGAAGGCGTACGCGCACGGACGCACCGACGGGAAGGTCGAGGCGGGAGACTGTGAGCGTCCCCGCAGCAGCCTGCAGAACGGTCAGCCCATAAGCCTCCTCGTGTCGAAGCACGCGGGCTTCGACCAAGGCACCTGTTTCAGCCGGGCCGGTGCGAGGAAAGAGCCTCGCGTGTTTCAAGATATCGGAAGCGGACCCAAAGGCAGTCACCTGCCCATCGTTCAGAACCACGATGAAGGTGGCAAGCCGTGCGATTTCCGGAACGGAATGGCTCACGAGAACCATCGGCACATTTCCTTCGTCCCGCAGCCGCTCGATATAGGGATAGATCTCGGCCTTCCTGTCCTCGTCGAGGGAGGCCAATGGCTCGTCCAGCAATAGCAAATGCGGATCGGAGAGAAGCGCGCGCCCGATGGCGACGCGCTGCCTCTCGCCCCCTGACAAGGTCGAGGGCCAGCGGCTCAGCAAATGCCCGATCCCCAGAAGCCCCACGATTGCATCAAAATCGGCAATCTGCTCGCGCCTTGGCGTGAACCAGCGCCCGAACAGAAGATTTCGGCGCACGTTCAGATGCGGGAAAAGGCGCGCCTCCTGAAAGACGTACCCGATCCTCCGCCTGTGCCTCGGTACGAAGATACCTTGCTGCGTATCGACGAGAACACGCCCTTTCACACAAACGCGTCCCGCGCTTGGGCGAATGAGACCACCGATGATGTTGACGAGCGTCGTCTTGCCGGAACCGGAGGGGCCGAACAGAGCCGTCAGCCTCCCTTCCGACCTGAAGCGCGCATCGAGCCGGAAATCGCCCTGCTCATGATGAAGATCGACATCGATGATCATCAAGCGAGAAACCTCCGCCGGACACGGCGCGCCATCCATTCAGAGATCCAGAGCGCCGCTATGGAGATAGCGACGGACACGAGCGTCAAGCGCAATGCACCGCCCTCACCTCCGGGAACCTGCGTGAAGGTGTAGATGGCGGATGGAATGGTCTGCGTCTCGCCTGGAATGTTGGACACAAAAGTGATGGTAGCGCCGAACTCCCCCATCGCCTTCGCGAAGGACAGAACCATGCCGGCGATGATGCCGGGCAGGATCAGCGGCAGAGTGACGAAAAGAAACACCCAGGCAGGATGCGCGCCCAACGTGCCTGCCGCGTCTTCGAGCTTACGATCCACCGTCTCGAGCGACAGACGAATGGCGCGCACGAGCAGGGGAAAGCCCATGATGGCACAGGCGAGAGCCGCGCCCGTCCAGCGGAAGGACAGCACGATGCCGAATTGCTCAGCGAGAACAGAGCCGATAGGGCCACGCCGCCCGAATCCGAGGAGAAGGGCATAGCCGACGACAACAGGCGGAAGAACCAGCGGCAGATGAACAAGAACATCGAGCACCTGCCACCCCCAAAAGCGCCCGCGCTCCAACGCATAGGCGACAGCAATGCCAGGAAGAAGACTTGCCGTCATTGCGACGAGCGCGACCTTGAGGCTCAGGCGGACCGCTGTCCATTCCTCAGGAGAAAGCCAGTCCATCACGAGCCTGAACCCGGTGTTGCCATGAAATTGAAACCCTGCCTCTCGAAGAAGGGTTTGGCTTGTGAGGATTGTAGAAAGTTCAGGAAGGACGCTGCATCCGGATTGGCAGCATCCTTCGTCAGTGCTGCCGGATAAACGATGGGCGGATGGGTGCTCTCAGGAAAAGCCGCAACGATCTCTACGTTCGGATCGGACAGGGCGTCGGTCTTGTAGACAATGCCGAGAGGCGCCTCGCCGCGTGACACGAGAAGAAGCGCAGCGCGCACGTTCTCCGTCTGCGCAATCTTGTCCTTCACGGCGCCCCAAACACCGAGCTTTTCGAGGGCCGCCTTGCCATACTTGCCGGCCGGAACAGCTTCCACCTGTCCCATGGCGAGACGACCATCGCCGAGCGCAGACGCGAGATCGAAACCGGGCTGGAGAGAAACCTGCACGCTCGCGCCTTTTGGTGCAATGAGAACGAGGCTGTTGCCGAGCAGGTTCGTGCGCGTCTCGGGCCGGATCAGGTTCTTCGAGGCCGCATAATCCATCCAGTCGAAATCGGCGGAGAAAAAGATATCCGCAGGCGCTCCCGCTTCGATCTGCTTGGCGAGCGCGTTGCTTGCGGCATAGGAGATCACGAGCGCCTTGCCGGTCTCTCGCTTCCAGGCTGCAACTGCATCGTCGAGAGCGTTCTTGAGGCTCGCGGCGGCAAAGACTACAACGTCCTTGGCCTGTGCGGGGGTCATGAAGCATGCAAGAGCAAGCCCGAAGACCAGCGCCTTGAACGCGCCCCGCCCGGATCGTGCCGTCTGCATAGCCTGCTCCTCAAGCCCTCTTGATCCCGGCATCCTAGCGAACCGGGCTGCGGCTTCAAGCGGGGCGACGCCGGGGTTCGGCTCTCCTCCCCAGGGAGCGGACGAGGCGGTAGCCGAGCAGCACGATCACGATGGCCGCGTAGATCATGGGCTCCGGCGGCCAGGACTTGACCACGAGGATGAAGTGCAAAGCCGCACCAATGGCTGCGAGATAGACGAGGCGGTGTAGCCGTGCCCAGGCCTGCCCGCCCATGCGCCGGATCGCGGCATTGGTGGAGGTGAGCGCCAGCGGCACGAGAATGACGAAGGTCGCCATGCCGATGGTGATGTAGGGCCGCTTCACGATATCGGCCCAGATCGCTGCAAAATCCAATCCCTGGTCGAGTACCGTATAGGTTACGAGGTGCAGGAACGCGTAGTAGAAGACGAGAAGCCCGAGGGCACGGCGATAGCGCAGAAGGTTGATGGAAAAGAGCTGGCGCAAAGGCGTGACCGCAAGCGTTGCGATGAGAAAGCGAAACGCCCAGAGACCCAGCGCCTGCTCCAGATAGCGCATCGGGTCTGCGCCGAGCTGATCGGTGATGCCCGCATAGAAGAGCCACACCGCCGGAACGAAGCCGACGATGTAGACAAGAATCTTTGGCACCTGAGGCAGCGCAAAGCCCTTCTTCGCGCCTTGAACGGCAGCTCGATCCGCCATCAATAGTATTTCCGCAAATCCATGCCGTTATAAAGGCTCGCCACCTGCTCGGCATAGCCGTTGAACATGAGCGTGGGGCGCCTTTTCGTGAACAACCCGCCCTCCCCAATCCGCCGCTCGGTCGCCTGGCTCCAGCGCGGATGGTCCACGTTCGGGTTCACGTTGGCGTAGAAGCCGTACTCGTTGGGTGCCTGCTTGTTCCAGGCGGTCTGCGGCTGCCTCTCCACGAAGCTGATGCGTGTGATCGACTTGATGCCCTTGAAACCGTATTTCCACGGCACGACAAGGCGGATCGGCGCGCCGTTCTGGTTCGGCAGCGTCTCGCCGTAGAGGCCGACCGCCAGGATCGTGAGCGGGTGCATGGCCTCGTCCAGCCGCAGGCCCTCCCGATAGGGCCAGTCGAGCACGGGGAAGACGGAGCGAAGGCCGGACATCTCGTCGGGACGATTGGCCGTCTCGAACGCGACATACTTCGCGCTGCCGAGCGGCTCCACGCGCTTGATGAGATTGGCCAGAGGGAAACCGACCCAAGGGATCACCATGGACCATCCCTCGACGCAGCGCATGCGGTAGATGCGCTCCTCGAGGGTCGAGGACTTGATGAGATCCTCGATGCCGATCTCCTGAGGCCTTGACACCAGCCCGTCGACCTTCACCGTCCAGGGAGAGGTCTTGAGCTTTCCCGCATTCTTTGCCGGGTCGCTCTTGTCGACGCCGAACTCGTAAAAGTTGTTGTAGCTCGTCACGTCCTCACGGCTCGTGAGCTTCTCATCCGTGGAGAAAGGACTCTTGGCGGCCGACAACGGCGCAGCCTCCAATCCTTCCGGTAGGGCAGCCGCCAGGGCAAGCCCGGCGGCACCGGCCATCCATTGCCGCCGGTTGAGATAGACCTCCCGAGGCGTGATCTCGGAGGGAAGGATATCGGAAGAACGACGGATAAACACGGCGAAACCTCGTTTAAAGCCCATATGATAGGGGTACACCCGAGAACGCCAGCCGTGCTTTCACGTTTCCGTGTAGAGCCTCACGCCGTGGCGATACGCGTGCCATGCTCGTCAAAGAGGTGAGCATGATGAGGGACCGGCTTCAGGGCCACGGCCTCACCCGGTTTCAACGCACAGCGCTCCCGCAGCACGACCGTGAGACTGCCTCCCTCGGCCTTCACGAGCAGCGTGGTGTCGGACCCTGTCGGCTCCACCACGGAAACAGTGGCCGGAATGGAATCCGGGGTTCCAGCCGGTGCAATCTGAAGATGCTCGGGCCGGATGCCATAGGTGATTTCGGATCCCAGGCCGACAGGTGGCTTGACCTCCAACGGCAGGACTGCGCCGCTCGGGAGCACGAACCCGCCCGGACCGAAGCGCCCGTCGATGAAGTTCATGGCGGGAGAGCCGATGAAGCCTGCCACGAAGCGGTTGGCCGGACGGTCGTAGAGCTCCAGCGGCGCGCCGATCTGCTCCACCACGCCATCGTGCATCACCACGATCTTGTCGGCCATGGTCATGGCCTCGATCTGGTCGTGCGTGACATAGATCGTCGTGGTCTTCAGGCGCTGGTGCAGCTCCTTGATCTCGGCGCGCATCTGAACGCGCAGCTTGGCGTCGAGATTGGAGAGCGGCTCGTCGAACAGGAAGACCTGCGGATCGCGCACGATGGCGCGGCCCATGGCGACGCGCTGGCGCTGGCCGCCGGAAAGCTGGCGCGGATAACGATCGAGAAGCGGGGTGAGGCCGAGCGAGTTTGCGGCCTCCGTCACGCGCTTCTTCTGCTCAGCCTGCGGCACGCCCTTGAGCTTGAGCGAGAACGCCATGTTCTCCGCAACCGTCATATGCGGGTAGAGCGCATAGGACTGGAACACCATCGCGATGTCGCGGTCTTTCGGCGGCACGTCGTTGACGACGCGAGGACCGATACGGATGTCGCCGCTGGTGATGTCCTCCAATCCCGCGATCATGCGCAGCAGCGTCGACTTTCCGCAGCCCGATGGTCCGACGAGAATGACGAACTCGCCATCCTGGATGTCGATGTCGACACCTTTGATGATCGAGACGGTGCCGAAGGACTTTCGGACATCATGGATCGATACATTGGCCATTCTGTTCTCCCTCAGGCGGTTCAGGCTTGCGCGGCCCGGACGAATTTCTTGGTGATCTCGCGCGGATTGGTGATGGCCGTTCCCACCACCACCGCATGGGCGCCGCGCTTGAAAGCTTCCGCGACGAGCTCGGGCGTATCGAAACGGCCCTCGGCGACGATCGGCACCGGGAGAGCGGCGATCAGGGCCTCCAGCAGCTCCAGATCGGGCCCCTCCCCTCTGCGCATGGTCGTCTCTTCCGTGTAGCCGGAAAGCGTCGTCGCCACATAGGTGGCGCCGTAAGCGTACGCTGCCTTGGCCTCGTCCAGCGTGGCGATATCGGCAAAGACTTCCTTCGTCAGCTCATTGCGGATGCGAGCGATTAGGCGCTCAACCGGATCGCCGTCGCGAGGACGTGGGGTAGCATCGATGCCGATGATGTCTGCGCCCGCTTTCGCAATCTGCTCGGCATTCTCGAAGCCGGGCGTGATGTAGACCGAGAAGCGCTCGTCCCACACTTTCGAGATGCCGATGATCGGGAGAGCGGTCACAGCACGGATCGCCGCGACATCCTCCACCCCATTGGCGCGAATGCCCTGCGCGCCGCCCGCCTCCGCCGCGCGGGCCATGGCCGACATGTAGACGGATCCGTGCAGCGGGTTGTCCGCGCGGGCCTGGCATGAAACGACGAGGGCGCCTTTCGGGATCAGCATGCTACTTCACCGCTCCCGCCGTCATGCCCTGGATGAACTGGCGCGACAGGGCGATGTAGAGAAGCGTGATCGGCGCCGCCGCAATGGTGAGGCCCGCAAACAGCATGCCCCAATCGGTGGTATACTCCCCCATGAAGGTGGTGAGGCCCTGCGGCAGCGTCTTGTAGGAGTCGGTCTGGATGAACACGAGCGGGAAGAAGAAGTCGTTCCAGATCGGTACGGCGTTCTGAATGGCCGCAATTGCCATGGGCGGGCGCGCCAGCGGCAGCATGACGGACCACATGATGCGCGGCTCCGAAGCGCCATCGATGCGGGCCGCATCCTCCAGCTCAGCCGGAAGGGAGCGCAGGAAGCCCGCCATGATGAAGACGGCAGAGGGCAAGCCGATGGCCGTATAGGTGACGATGAGGCTCCAGCGGCTGTCGAGTAGGTTGAGATCCCGCAACAGGATGAAGAGCGGGATCACCGCGAGCTTCAACGGCAGCATCAACCCCGCCAGGAAGAAGAGCAGGATGAAGGTGTTGGTGCGCGATTCATACCGCGCCACCGCATAGCCCGCCATGGTGCCGAGCACGAGGATCAGCAGGATCGAGATGCCGGTCACGATAATCGAGTTGACGAAATAGGTCGGCATCGAGGTTTCGCCGAGCACCTTGGCGAAGTTATGCACCTGGGTGAAATCGGGCAGCGCGAAGGGGTGCTCGAAGATCTCGCCCGTCGTCTTGAAGGCGGAGAGCACCATCACCACGACCGGATAGAGCATGACGAACGAGTTCGCGATCAGGATCACCTGCGCCAGGAAGGCGAAGGAGACGGGCTGCCGCGAAGAGGAAGAAGCAGGGGAAGATTTGGCCATGGCGATCAAAACTGGATCTCCCGACGGCGCAGCCACAAGGTCAGCATGGACGCGAAGACGACGATGAAGAGAAAGATGAGGGTGGCGAGCGCCGAGCCCAGACCGAAATTCTGGATGCTGGCGCTCTGGTTGCCGAAGGCGGTGCGGTAGAAGACGAGACCCAGCACATCTGTCGAACCGAAGGGTGAACCGTCGAGGCCTACCATCACATAAGGAATCTCGAACCAGTTGAACGCGCCGATGAAGAGCAGCGTGAAGAGAATGGTGGTGCTGGGCGCCACCAGCGGCCACACGATATTCTTCAGCAACTGCCATTCGGTGGTGCCGTCAAGCCGCGCCGCCTCGATGATCTCGGAGGGAATGCGCTGCATGCCGGCGAGATAGACGAGCGTCGGGAAGCCAACGAAGTGCCAGGCATTGGCGAGGATGAGTGCACCAAGCGCGGTCGAGGAATCGCCGAGCCAGGGCTTCGCCCATGAATCGAGGCCGATCGAATAGATCGCCTGATTGATGATGCCGAAATTCGGATTGAGGAAGAGCTTCCAGAGGAAGCCTACGATGATCGTCGACAGAACCACCGGCACGAACACCGCCACCCGGTGGAAGCGGAAGCCGAAGGGCTCCTTGTAGAGCAGCCAGGCGAGGAAAAAGCCGCCGCCGTTCTGGATGATCATGAGCGCCACGAGTGCATAGACATTGTGCAGGAAGGCATTCCACACGGTCGGCGCCATGGTGGCACCGAGGAGCACCTCCTTGAAATTCGCCAATCCCACGAACTCGCCGCGCGCCAACCCGCGCCATTCATAGAAGGCGTAAGCGAAGGCTGAGAGGATCGGATAGACCACGAACAGCGACATGAACACGACCGGCGGGACGACGAGAAACGCCACCCAGCTGCGATGCTTCAACGTGCGGGCCTGTTTGGGCGAGACGGGCATGGGACGAGCTTTCGGAGAAGAGCGGCGGATGAACCCCATCCGCCGCCCTCATGTCAGAGACTTACTTCTGGAACGGCTTGTAGTAGGTCGCGATGCCCTTGTTGATCTCGGCAGCCGCCTGCTCAGGCGTCTGCTGGCCGGCGAGCATCTTCTGCACGTTCGACTGCAGCAGCACCGATCCGCTCGGCTCCTGATAGCGGAAGCGCACGAGCATCAGGTAGGACATGGAATTCTCGGCGAGCTTCGCCACTTCCTGCGTGATCGGGTCCTCGATCTTGATGCCCTTGATCGGCGACAGGTTCTTCAGGGTGTTGGTGAAGGCCGTGCCGTATTCCGGCGTCGCGAGGAAGCGCACGAACTTGAGCGCTGCGTCCTTCTTCTCGCTCTTCGCGTTCACCGCATAGCCGCCGTCATAATAGGTCGCGATCAGCGCCTGGTCGCCAGCCTTCAGCACAGGGGCCGGGAACACGCCGAGATCGAGCGTGGGGTTCTGGTTCTTGAAATTGGCGACCTCATAGGAACCACCCGCGAACATGGCCGCGCGGCCCGCCACGAAGAGCTGCTGCGAGGACGGATAATCGACGCCGGTGAAGTTCGGCGAGAAGTACTGGCTGATGTCCTTCAGCTTGGCGAGAGCGTTGACGAAGCGAGGATCGGTGAAGTTCGCCTTGCCGGAGATGATGTCTTCCTCGAACTGCTTGCCGAGCATGGAGGACAAAAGACCGCCGACGATGGTCTCGTTCTGCCAGGCGGTGGCAGTGCCGTTGGCAAACGGCGTGATGTTCTTGGACTTCAGGGTCTGAGCGAGCGTCATCAGCTCATCCCAGGTCTTCGGCGGGTTCACGCCGTTATCCTTGAAGATCTTCTTGTTGTAGACGACGAGCTGAGCCTGCATGGCGAAAGGCACGGCATAGATCTTGCCGTCGGCACGCAGCGTCTCGGCGGCGAGCGCCGGTTCCGGGAAGTTCACCAGCTCCGGCACGTTCTGCTTGTCGAGGGCGAGCAGGTAGCCGGGAGTCGCGATGGTCTCCAGGTTGCCGTAGGCGCGAACCTGGATCACGTCCGGCCCGCGGCCGGCGGCGAGCGCCGTGGAGAGAATGGTCTGGTAGTTCTCGGGCGCATAGGTCTCGAACTTGATCGAGATGTTCGGCTCCTTGGCCTGGAACTTCTTGATGGTGTCCTGGTAGAAGGCCTTGTCCTCCTGGCGCCAGCTCCAGAAGGTCAGCTCGGTCTGCTGAGCCATGGCGGCGGTGCCTGAGAACAGGAAGCTGCCGGCGGCAGCGCCCATCAGAATGCGTCGGGTCAGTTTCATTGTCGGCTCCCTCATTGTTGAAGTCCTGGAGCATCGGACCCAAAAGTGGGAACCACTTCTGGGGTTGATCCGATGCCCCTTTCTTGAAGAGCGCATCGTGCGGAAAACCGGATCCACTTTTCCGCACGATGCGCTAACCGCTTGTCTCGGCTGCGATCACGAGCACTGTCGCATCATCATGCGTTTTCACACGCGGATAATCCCCCGACCGGAGATCGCCGCGCTCCAACGCCCGCAATTCCTCGATCAACTCCTCTCCCCTGCCCTCGGCCAGAGCGGCGTGAAGGGAGCGATCCGTATAAGCTGAAAAGACATCCACGAGGCGCATGAAGCCGTCGGTCGCGAGCACGATCACCTCGCCCACCTGGATCTGAGCCTCGAACCGCAGCTCACGCCCGACCCAGGGCAAGGATGGGCTCACAACCCAATAGCCGTCCGGCTGATTGAGCTTGGTGCGGTTCTCCAGGATCTGACGCCTCACCGCCTCCGGCATCTGACCCAGCTCGTGGCCTCCGGCCTCCAGAGCGGCGAGCGTCTTCCGCTCGAAGGGCTTTGCCCGCTCGTCCGTCCAGCGCACGATGCCGTGCTCTCTCGGCACGAGAGCCACCACGTCCCCAAGGAAGAAGCCCTTGACCATCAGCTTTCCGGCTTCGGCCTCGCGAGCCTGAATCAAGCCCAGGCATGCCGAAGGGGTATGATGAACATGGTGGCCGGGAAGATGGGCAGTGACAGCCTCGAACCTGCGCTGAACCTCGGATTCGAGCCGCCTCAGGCCCTCTGCCCCAAGGCAATCCTCGCTCGCCAGCCTCTCAAGGGTTTCGCCGATGACGCCCGCGAGCCATGCGGCATCGCTGCCGCCCTTCGTCAGCTGCTCCGTCGAAAGACCCGTGGCACCATCGATGACCCAAGCCGAATGGCCGTGCAGGCCCAGCCCGTCCTCATTGATACGGGAGCCGCTTAAGGATTGCCGGTACAACGACCGGAAAAGGGGTTTAGGGCCAGTCAGGGTCACCCCTAACTGGTCTCATATTGGTCGTTCCGTGTCCATACTGGTCTTAAGGGCTGTTCACATCCCGTAGGGTTAGAGGGGCAACCCGGTGTAGTTCTCGGCCAGGGATTTGGACGCGGCCTCGGACGAGACGAGATAATCGAACTCCGTCCGCTGCATCCGGCGGCCGAAGGCATCGGTCTCAGGGAAAGTGTGGAGAATCGAGGTCATCCACCAGGAAAACCGCTCCGCCTTCCAGACCCGGGCCAGCACCCGGGCCGAATAGCCGTCGATTCCGGCGGAGGAACGCCCCTGATAGAACTCGGTCAGCGCCTCGGCCAGGGCTCCGACGTCGCTGGCGGCGAGGTTCAGCCCCTTGGCTCCGGTAGGCGGCACGATATGAGCGGCATCGCCCGCCAGGAACAGTCGACCGAAGCGGAGAGGCTCGACCACGAAGCTGCGCAACGGCGCGACGGACCTCTCGATGGAGGGACCGGTGACAAGCCTTTCCGCCGTTTCCTCGTCCACACGCCGACGCAGTTCATCCCAGAACC
Organism: Microvirga vignae; assembly: GCF_001017175.1. GTDB lineage: Bacteria > Pseudomonadota > Alphaproteobacteria > Rhizobiales > Beijerinckiaceae > Microvirga > Microvirga vignae. The sequence goes on from NZ_LCYG01000060.1 coordinate 55,296, forward strand.
GGTCGTCGGACCAGTCTTCGACCTTCTCGCCGGACGGCACCTGGACATAGTAGCGGCTTCGGGTGGGAGAGCGCATGGAGCAGAGGGCGAAGCCCCGCGCGTGGTGGGCATAGATCAGTTCGTCCGCCACAGGCGGGCGATCGACCAGCACACCGAGCCAGCCGAAGGGATAGACGCGCTCATACGTCGTCAGCGCCCCCGCCGGAACGCTGGCGCGGCACACGCCGTGAAAGCCGTCGCATCCGGCAATGAACTCACAGGCGATTTCCTGCGAGACGCCGTCCTTGGCGAAACGGACTTTCGGCTTGTCCGTGTCGAAGTCGTGGATCGTGACGTCATCGGCCTCGTAGATGGAGACCGCCCCGGACGCATCGCGCGCATGCATGAGATCGCGCGTCACTTCCGTCTGGCCATAGACCGTGACTGTCCGCCCGATCAGTTCGCGGAAGTTGAAGCGGTGCTTGTCGCCATCGAAGCAGAACTCCACGCCGTCATGCACCAGGCCCTCGGCATGCATGCGGTCGCTGACGCCTGCCTTTTCCAGAAGCTCGACGGTGCCCTGCTCCAGCACGCCGGCCCGGATACGGCCGAGCACGTAGTCCCGACTGCGCCGCTCGACGATGATCGTCTCAATTCCCGTTTTATGCAGGAGTTGCCCGAGCAAGAGCCCTGCGGGGCCTGCGCCGATGACCGCGACCTTGGTGCGCATTGTCGTTCCCTCCTGCGGCGCCGTATGCAGCGCCTCTTGTTCGTTTTTGGTCATCCCCCGTCCCTCAGACCGTGCATCTCAGGAAGCGAACCGCAGCTTGGCTTACGGCGTTCACCTGCAAAGGAGATGGCACGATGGCTGAAGGAGAGCGGAAAAATCCCGGCGATGAAGATGCACCCGGCACCCCGCAAACGGGTGAAAACATCTGTCCTACCTGCAGCGGCTCCGGCCAGTTGAACCAGAGGCCTTGTCCTGATTGCGGCGGAAGCGGCAGAGTGACAGTCATCGTCGGCGATGCCTAATGCTGAGCGTTTGCTGACGACGAAAAGCTCATGCTGCTGGCGAGCGCCCGCGCCTTGTTCAAGCCCGCGGCTGTCGCCATCACCATCTGAGGCAGCACGAGCCATTCCAAGGTCCACGCGGCGCCCGACCGCTCGTTCTCATGCACGAGCGCCTGATGCAGCGTGCCGAGCAGGCCCGCATTGTAGCGCGCCAAGGTGACGAGCAGTTCGGCCTGCACCGGATTGGACTTGTGCGGCATGGCGGAAGACCCGCCGCCGGAGGCGAGGCGCACTTCGCCGACCTCGTTCTGGGCCATCAAGGCCACATCCTGCCCGGTCTTGCCGAGGGTTCCCGACAGAAGCGAGAGAAAGGCCGCGAACTCGCCGATCCGGTCGCGTTGCGAGTGCCAGGACGGTCCATAGCCAAGACCTAAAATCTCAGCCATGGCATCGGCAACTGCATCGCCATGATCCTTCATCTCGCCGCGCGTTCCGATGGGACCGCCGAGCTGAACCACGAGAAGGCGCGGCGCGAGATTATCGAGACTCTCGGCGTGTCGTTCCAGCGGTTGCAGCCAAGTGTCGATCTTGTCCCCAGCGGTGAAAGGCAGCGCCCGCTGCATGCGCGTATGAGCCATCAGCTTCACCGCACCATCACGCGCACGCAAGTTGCGGAGGGCCGAGACCAGTGCAGTGATACGGTTTCCGAAAATCTCGGTGATGCTTTTCAGTCGAACAACGAGCGCCGTGTCGATGATATCCTGGCTGGTCGCACCAAAATGGACGGCCTTGGCGTGGGGCTCTCCGACAGCCGCCCGGAGCTGCTTGACGAGTTCAGGAACGACAACCCCATCCTGAGCAAGTCCCTCCGCCAGTTTCGGCCAGTCAGGACGGAACGAATGGCAGACTTGCGTGATCCTCTGCGCGGCGTCCTCATCGATCAATCCGACTTGAGCCTGAGCCCTCGCGAGTGCGGCCTCGACTTCGAGCATCGCCGAGAGTTCGGCCCCATTGGAAAAGATAGCCTCCACGGCCTCATCGCCAACGAGAGCTTGCAGAAACGGATGGGAAAACGCCTGCATGGCGGGCTCCTCGTTGATCAGACAACCTCAAGGGCAATCGCGATGCCCTGCCCCACGCCGACGCACATGGTCGCGAGCGCATGCCTCTTAGCTCTGAGCTTCAGCTCCAGCGCTGCCGTGCCGGCAATGCGAGCGCCCGACATGCCGAGCGGATGGCCGAGCGCAATCGCACCGCCATTCGGATTGACGTGCTCTGCATTCTCCGGAATCCCGAGCTCGCGCAGCACCGCAATGCCTTGGCTGGCGAAGGCTTCGTTCAGTTCCACCACATCGAAGTCCGTGGGCTTCAGCCCAAGGCGGGCGCACAGCTTGCGCGTGGCCGGCACCGGGCCGATGCCCATGATCCGTGGCGGCACGCCTGCTGCGGCTCCGCCGACCACCCGGGCAATCGGCTCAAGGCCATATTTCCGCACGGCCTCCTCCGACGCGATGACGAGCGCCGCCGCGCCATCGTTCACGCCGGAGGCATTGCCAGCCGTGACCGTGCCGTCCTTGCGGAACGGAGTCGGCAGCTTGGCGAGCTGTTCCAGGGTGGTATCGCCGCGCGGATGCTCGTCCTTGTCCACCACCACCGGGTCGCCCTTGCGGCGCGGGATCGTCACCGGCGCGATCTCCTGCGCGAAGCGTCCCTTCTCCTGCGCGGCGGCCGCCTTCTGCTGCGACCGCAGGGCAAAGGAATCCTGATCCGCGCGCGAGACGCGATAATCCTCGGCCACGTTCTCGCCGGTCTCCGGCATCGAGTCGACACCGTATTGTTGCTTCATCAGCGGGTTGATGAAGCGCCAGCCGATAGTGGTGTCGTAGATCTCGGCGGCGCGGGAGAAAGCCGACTCCGCCTTTGGCATGACGAAGGGGGCGCGCGACATGGATTCGACCCCGCCCGCAATCATCAGATCCGCCTCGCCGGATTTGATGGCCCGTGCGGCGGTGATCACCGCATCCATCCCTGATCCACAGAGACGGTTGATCGTGGTTCCGGGAACGGAACCGGGCAGGCCTGCCAGCAGCAGCGCCATGCGGGCGACATTGCGGTTGTCCTCGCCCGCTTGGTTGGCGCAGCCAAAGATCACGTCATCGACGGCCTCGAAGTCGATCTTCGCGTAACGCTCCATCAGGTTCTTGAGCGGCACGGCGGCGAGATCGTCGGCACGGACGCTCGACAGAGCACCGCCGTAGCGGCCGATGGGGGTGCGCACATAAGCGCAGATATATGCTTCACGCATGACTAGCTTCCCTTCTTGCCGCCATGGGCTCGTTCGGTTCGTGCCTGGAGCTCGCGCAAGGTGGTGAGCTCGAGCTCAGTGGGCGGCGGCGTCTCTTCGAGCCGCTCGGAAAAGCGCACCTTCCAGCCGCAGGTTTCCTGCACCTGTTCCCGTGTCACGCCTGGATGCATCGACACCACGGTGAATTCCTTGGTCTCCGGATCGGGCTTCCAGAGCGCGAGATCGGTGATCAGGAGCGTCGGCCCCTTGGTGGTGATGCCGAGACGCTGGCGATGGTCGCCGCCCTCGCCGTGGCCGAAGGAGGTGTAGAAATCGATTGTCTCCACCATGCCGCGCGTGGCCTGCTTCATGGTGATGAACACTTGCCTGCAGGAGCTCGCGATCTCCGGCGCGCCGCCGCCGCCCGGCAGGCGTACCTTGGGCTTGTGATAGTCACCGATCACGGTGGTGTTGATATTGCCGAAGCGGTCGAGTTGGGCAGCACCGAGGAAGCCGATGGAGATGCGCCCACCCTGCAGCCAGTAGCGGAACATTTCGGGCACCGAGACGGTGGTGAGCGCCGTCTCGCACAGCTCGCCGTCACCAATGGACAACGGCAGCACATTCGGCGCGGTGCCGATGGTGCCGCTTTCATAGATCAGAGTGATGTCAGGCGCATGGGTGAGACGGGCCACGTTGCAGGCCGCCGACGGAGCGCCAATGCCGACGAAGCACACATCGTCGTTGGACAGAGCGCGTGCCGCCGCAATCGTCATCATCTCATTCGGCATGAAATCGGAGATCGTCGTCATGCTCACAGCCCTTTCACGCGCTCGGCAAAGGCTTCGGGGCCTGCCTCGAGAACATTCTTCCTCATCCATGTCGTGAAGAGATCGCGATCGGCGGACACCTTGTCCCATTCGAGATAGGCCGCATTGTCACGTTCGTAGTAACCATGGGTATAGGACGGGTGCGCTCCTCCCGGCACATGCACGACGGATGTGATCGTCCAATGAGGCAGCACGCAGAGATTCGGATGCAGATCGTCGAAGTCGTCCACGATCTCCTCCACTGTCACCACGGCGCGCTTGGAGGCCAGCACTACCTCCTTCTGCACGCCGATGATGCCCTCGACCAGCACATCGCCGCGCCTGCTCGCCTTCTGCGCATGGATGAAAGCGACATCGGGACGATGCGCGGGCACTGCGGCGAGCTCTTCGCCGGTAAACGGACAAGCGATGGTACGGATCTCAGGGTTCACGTCTTTGAGGCCTGCGCCGCGGTAACCGCGGAAAATCGCGCAAGGCAGCCCGGCGGCTCCCGCTTCATAGGCATTCGCCATGGCTGCGTGACTGTGTTCCACCGTCTCGATGGAACGCGGCCAGCCGTTCTCGATGGCGTCGCGCATGCGGCGCAGCAGACCGACGCCCGGGTTTCCGGCATAGGAGAAGACAACCTTCTTCACGAGGCCCATGCCGATCATCTGGTCATAGATGATGTCCGGCGTCATGCGAATCAGCGTGAGATCCTTGCGCCCCTGGCGGATCGCCTCATGGGCGGCCGCATGAGGAATGAGATGCGTGAACCCCTCGAAAGCGACGATATCCCCGTCCTTGAGGTTGTCCCTGACAGCGTCATGAAGGCTTTGAAACTTGGCCATGCTGCTCACAATCAGATATCGAAAAACACGGTTTCCTTCTCACCCTGCAAATGGATGTCGAAGGTATAGGCAGGCACATCGTTCTCCTCGCTGCGCGAGGCAATGAGAGTCGGCACCCTCACCTTATGTTCGATGCGCGCCAGCACGGGACATTCCGCATTGGCCTTCTCCTCATCACCGAAATACATGCGGGTATGGAGGCCGATATTGATGCCGCGCGCGACGATCCAGAATGTGATGTGCGGCGCCATGAGACGACCGTCCTTGTAGGGCACGCGGCCCGGCTTGATCGTCTCGAACTTGTATTCGCCCGTCGTGCCGTCCGTCGGCTGGCGCCCCCATCCGGTGAAATGCGGGTCGGCCTTGCCGCGCTTTTCCTGCGGGCTGTTATAGAGCCCTTCCGCATCCGCCTGCCAGATCTCGATGAGCGCATCCTTCAGCGGTGTCCCGCTGCCGTCGAAGACACGACCCTTGACGACAATGCGCTCTCCTTTCGTCTCAGGTTCCACGAGAACGAGACCGAGATCCTCGTTCCACACGCCGGTGATTTCGACCCAGTTCGGCGTGGCGCCGATATGGACGTAAGGCCCCGCCGTCTGAGAGGGAGACTCCTTCAACCTGTCGAGTTTCTGAACCATCAGTTCCCCTCCATGCGGTTTTCGAACATGGTCGAGCGACGGCCGCGCAGGACGATGTCGAACTTATAGGCCAGAGCATCCATGGGCAGCGTGCTCTCGCGGTCGAGCGCCGCGATCAGCTGTTCGACGGCCCGCCTGTCCGGAATCGTCGAGACGATGGGGCATTGCCAGATCATCGGATCGCCCTCGAAATACATCTGCGTGATGAGACGCTGCGCGAAGGCGTGGCCGAAGATCGAAAAATGGATGTGGGCTGGCCGCCAATCGTTGACGCCGTTCGGCCACGGATAGGCGCCGGGCTTGATGGTGCGAAACCAATAGCGCCCTTCCTCGTCCGTGATCGCGCGTCCGCAGCCGCCGAAATTGGGATCGAGGGGCGCAAGATAGGTTTCTTTCTTGTGGCGATAGCGCCCGCCTGCATTGGCTTGCCAGAACTCCACCAGAGCGCCGGGCACGGGACGGGCGTTTTCGTCCAATACGCGGCCATAGACGATGATGCGCTGGCCGATCGGGTCTCCGGTCTTGGCATAGTTGCGGATCAGATCGTTATCGAGCGGGCCGGGTTTATGGTGACCGAACACCGGTCCCGTCATCTCCGAGATCGTGTTGTCGAGCGAGAGCAGCGGATATTGTGGGGAGCGTAGGATGGAGGTCTTATATTGAGGCGTGAAAGCCGGCGGGTGCCAGCTCCTGTCCCGTTGGTAGAATGATCCGTCGTCCGACATGCCTGCTCTCCCTGCAGAAGCCGTTATTGTTGTGCTTTAGGCCTTTTCCATTTCCTCATAAGCTCTCTTGACGATCTTGAAGGCGTGATTGGCGGCAGGAACGCCTGCATAGACCGCCACATGCAAGAGAGCTTCGCGAATATCATCCTTGGTCGCGCCGGTGTTGCGCGTGGCGCGCACATGCATGGCGACCTCCTCGTCCTGCCCCAGCGCCGCCAGCAGCGCGATGGTGACGATGGAGCGCTCGCGCTTGGTGAAATGGGGCCGCGCCCACACCGAGCCCCAGGCGCCTTCCGTGATGAAGGTTTGAAAATCCGCGTCAAACTCGGTCATCTGAGCGCCGGCACGGTCTACATGCGCATCGCCGAGAACCTGGCGGCGGACTGCCATGCCCGCCTTGTAGCGTTCACTGTGAGAATCGTCAGACAAGACCTGCCTCCTGAAGATGCTGTTGGATCAACCGGGTCAGAACCTCCGGCTTCTCGATACAGGGAATGTGCCCACACCCGTCGACCAGCTCGAAGCGCGCGCCGGGAATGAGGCTTGCGGTGCCCTGCACCACATCGGCTGGCGTGGAGCCATCCTGATCGCCCGCGACACAGAGGGCTGGAGCCTCGATCCTGCCTGCATCGGGCGTCAGATCGGCATCGCGGATGGCCGCGCAGGTTCCGGCATAGCCGGGGGCGGGCATGCGAACCAGCATGTTGCGCCAGCCGGCGACGTCGTCCCTGCGCGTCTCACGAAAAGCGGGCGTGAACCAGCGTTGAAGAACATTCTCGACGACGGGCTCGATGCCACCCTTTTCGACGGCGGAGATCCGCTCGGCCCACAGCTCCGGCGTGCCGATCTTCGCCGCCGTGCAGCATAGTACCAACGCCTTCACCCTTTGAGGCGCTCGTACAGCCGCACGTTGCGCAATCATGCCGCCGACGGAGAGGCCGACCAGGGCTGCGCCATCGATCCCGAGGTGATCGAGTAGCGCGAAGAGATCGTCCGTGTGATCATCCATCGTATAGGGAGCAGGCGGCGCTTCCGAGAGGCCGTGTCCGCGCTTGTCATAAAGAACGACGCGGAAACGATCCGTGAAAGCAGGCGCGACTTCCTGCCAGATGCGAAAATCGCTGCCGAGCGAGTTGTTGAAAACGAGCGCTGGCCCGTCAGTCCGTCCGATGACCTGATGGTGAAGAACGATGCCGTTTGCGCGAATGAATGCCATGCCCCACCTCAATGCAGCGAGCCGACGCCGATGTAATGTTCGACCAAGCCATGATCGGCCCGCAGAGCCTCGCTCGTGCCTTGCCAGACGATGCGGCCGCGCTCCAGGATCAGCACGGACTCGGCGAAATCGAGCGCGCTCTCGAGGCGCTGCTCCACGAGCAGGATCGTCATCTCGCCGCTGGAGGCCAGGCGCGTGAAGGCTGCCATCAGCTCCTCGCAGATCACCGGCGCCAAACCTTCGAGCGGTTCGTCGAGGAGCAGCACGGAGGGACGCCCCAGGATCGTGCGGGCCGTGGAGAGCATCTGCTGCTCGCCGCCGGACAATTGCCAGCCGAGATTGTTCCGGCGCTCGAAGAGACGCGGGAACATGTCGTAGGCCTCCTGGATGACGCTGCGCGGGCGATCCTTGATGCCGACGATCAGGTTCTCCTCCACGGTCAGCGAGCGGAAGATGTCGCGCGTTTGCGGCACGAGACCGATACCCTGTCTGGCGCGTTCAGAGCTTTTCAAGAACGACAGATCCTTGCCACCGACCAGGATCTCCCCGCCATAGCGGCGGTTCATGCCCATGAGCGTCGAGAGCAAGGTCGTTTTGCCCATGCCATTGCGGCCGAGGATCGACAGGCGCGCACCGGGCGGCACGGAGAAAGACACGTCCTCCAGCACGATTGTCGGGCCATAGCCCGCGCTCAGGTTTTTGACGTCAAGCGACGCTGCGGGCATTGGCATAATTCCCTAGGTAAGCTTCGCGCACCTTCGGATCGGCAGCGACCTCCGACGGCAACCCTTCGAAAATGATCTCGCCAGCCGCCAGCACCACCACGCGCTTGGCGAAGCGGAACACCAGATCCATGTCGTGCTCGATCATGAGCACGGCGAGGCTCGGCGGAAGGCGCTCCAGCGCCTGCTCGATGCGCGGCGTGTCGATGGAGGGAACGCCGGCCGCAGGCTCGTCGAGCAGGAGCACTTTCGGCCTGAGGGCGAGCGCAATGGCGATTTCCAGAAGGCGCTGCTGGCCATAGGCGATTTCGCCCACTTTCCGGCGCCCGACCTCGAGCAAGCCGAGGGTGCCCAGAATATCATGCACCTCGTCCGCGACAGTGGAATTGCCGCGGAAGCGGCTCAGGATCCGCGAGGCCTTTCCCTCCCGTTGCAGCACGGTGAGAGTGACATGCTCCTCGGGCGTCAGTTCCGAGAAGAGCCGCGTGACCTGAAAGGTCCGCACCAGCCCCTTTCGCACACGCTGCACGGCTCCGATTTGCGTCACGTCCTCCCCGTTGAGGATGACGCGTCCGGCGCTGGGCATGAGCTGGCCTGTGACCAGGTTGACGAAAGTGGTCTTGCCGGCACCGTTCGGGCCGATGAGAGCCAGGCGCTCGCCCGCCAGCATCGAGAGGGAGATGTTACGGCTCACTGCCAGGCCGCCGAAGGATTTCGACAGGTCCTCGACGCGGAAGAGATCGCTCATGCCTTCCCTCCCCTCGATCCGGAGACCTTTTCGACCAGACTGCTCAAGCCTCCGGGAGCAGCCAGCACGACGGCGATCAGCAGCGCACCCACCATCGTCATCCAGTGGAACGGGTTGATGGCGGAGACCACATGCTCGAAACCCATGAAGATCACGGTGCCGATCAGCGCGCCATAGAGTGTGCCAAGGCCACCGAGAACCAGCATGACGAGCGCATTGGCCGAGAGCTCGAAGCTGACGCTGTCGAGGCCGACAACCTGCGTTGAGATGGCGGCAAGAGCCCCGCCCATGCCGGCCACCGCCCCTGAGATCGCGAACATCTTCAGGAGCACCGGGAACACGAAAGCTCCCATGGCGCGGATCCGCACCGGATCCTGCTTGATGCCGCGGCACAGCATGCCGAAGGGCGACGCCACGATGAACTTCAACGCGACGAAGACAATGAGCAGAAGGGCAAGGCCCATGATATAGGCCGTCTTGCCCCACAGATCGAATTCGAAGATTCCGAAGAGCGGACTCACCATCAGCCCCGCCAATCCATCGCTGCCGCCCGTAATTGCAGAGGCTTTGTTCGCGGCTTCATGGAAGAGCTGCACGATGGCGATGGAGAGGACGAGCTGCGCGAGCCCGTGGGCTCGGAGCATGATCGTACCCATGACGAGCCCGGCCGCCGCGCCTGCTGCCGCGCCGATGGCAAGCAGCGTCATCGGTTCCGTGACACCGTTCACGCAGGCAATGCCTGCCGCATAAGCGCCAGCGCCGAACAATGCCGCCTGTCCTAGGGTGGCCACGCCGCAATAGCCGACGATCAGATCGATCGACAGCACCAGAAGCGCAACCGCGATGATCCGGGTGAGAAGTGCGAGATTGTCGGGAAACAGCCAATAGCCTGCCGCCCCGAGAGCGATGATCGACACGATCCCGATCACGTCGCGCCACCACAGGCTCTTCGCTCTGGGAGCTGCCGATACCGTTCCAGCCTGAGCCGTGAGCTGCATGTTACTGAGCCCTTCCCAGGAAGCCGCGCGGGAACAGGCAGACGATGAGGATCACCGCGGCATAGAAGAAGAAATTGCCGAATTCAGGCATGAGATAACGCCCTGTCGTATCGACCAGTCCCAGCACGAGGCACGCAATGACGGCCCCAAGGATGGAGCCCGCCCCGCCGACCGAGACGACGACGAGGAACATCACCATGTAGCGCAGGGCGTAATAAGGCTCGATCGGCAGGAACTCCGCGCCGACCACGCCACCGAGCGCGGCAAGGCCGATGGCGATGGCAAAGCTGACGGCGTAAACGACTTGCGTGCGGACGCCGAGAGCGTCGCTCATGGCGGCATTATCCACCGTCGCCCGCAGCTTGATGCCGAAGCTCGTGCGCTCGATGAGATACCACAGGCCGCCGGCGACGACCGCGCCGCAGGCGATCACGAAGAGGCGATGCGCGGCAATGGTGCGAAAGCCTATGTCCACCGGCTGGCTCAGGGCCTGAGGCAGAGGAATGGTCTTCAGGGTCGGGCCGAAGAAATAATTGGTGATGCCGATCACACAGAAGGTGATGCCGATCGTCATCAGCACCTGGGTCAATTCAGGGCTGCCATAGATCCGCCGATAGAGAAAACGCTCCAGCGGAATGGAGATGATGATGGTGCCGACGATAGCGAGAAAGATCGCAACCGCATAGCCAAGTCCGAGATCCCGTGCGGCGTAGGATGCGATATAGCCCGCGATCATCGCGAACGCGCCATGGGCGAGATTGACGACCCGCATCAGGCCCATCGTGAGCGACAGGCCGATGCAGATGATGAACAACACCATGCCGAAGGCCAAGGCGTCGGTCGCAATGCTTAAGACAGTCTGCATCTATCGTGTTCCGCTCGCTCGCCGCGATGGCTTGAAGAGGGAGGCGATGGACGCAATCGGCTGGCGACTGCATCCATCTCAAACTTTCACCGCCTTACTGCGTGGCGAGACCGGGATCCTTCTGGTCGGGGAAGGTCTGGATTTCCTTGTTGAAGTATTTTCCGTCGGAGCCCTTCGCGACCTCGCGCAGATAGATGTTCTGCGTGATGTGGCGCGTCTCGGGCTCGATGCGCACCGGTCCGCGCGGGCTGGTCCAGGACAGGCCCTTCACGGCATCGACCGCCTTCTTGGCATCCTGCTTGCCATCGGTGGCTTCGATCATCTTGTAGATGACATGCATGCCGTCATAAGCACCGACCGACGGGAAGGAGAGCTGGTCCGCCGAGCCGATGGCCTTGGTGGCCGCCTCGACGAACTTCTTGTTCTCCGGGCTGTCATGGGCCACCGCATAATGGAAGCTGGTCTTCAGGCCCTCGGCCGCTTCGCCGAGCGCCGGCAGGTCGGATTCCTGGGTGAGGTCACCCGGCGCGTAGAATTTGATGCCCGCCTTCTTCAAGCCCGTCTCGTTGAACGCCTTCACGAAGCCCAGGGTGGGCGGACCGGATGGCAGGAAGGCGAACACACCGGCAGCTCCAGAATCGCGCACGCGCTGCATGATCGGGCTGAAATCGGCGGTGTTCATCGGCATGCGGATAGCTTCGACCACTTGGCCGCCGGCTGCCTCGAAAGCCTTCTTGAAGGCATTCTCCGCATCGATGCCCGGGCCGTAATCGCTGACCACGGTAATGACCTTCCTGACCCCTTCATCGACAGCCACCTTGCCGAGAGGAGTCGTCGTCTGCGCGGTCGTGAACGACGTGCGGACCACGAGCGGCGAGGTATTCATGATGGCAGAGGTCGCCGCATTGAAGATGACGAGCGGCGTGTTGGCCTGTGCGAGCAAGGGCGTGATCGCCATGGCGTCAGGCGTGAAGTAGACGCCGCCGAGATACTGCACCTTCTCCTTCACCACCAGTTCCTGCGCCAGGGCGCGGGATTGCGCAGGGTTTGCGGCCGGAAGGTCGCGATAGATGACTTCGACATCATGGCCCTTCACAGATTTTCCGTTCAGCGCCATGTAGGCTTCGACACCCGCCTGGAAGTTCTTGCCCTGCAGCGCGAACGGACCCGAGAACGGGCCGATGATGCCGACCTTGATGGTCTCGGCGTATGCGGAGACGGAGCTCATCAGCAATGCGCCGATAGCCGCACCCAGAATTTTCTTGCCTGCTGTCATCCTCGTTTCCTTCCCTCTGAGCCGCGGATCTCTTTGGGTGGATCGCGGTCCCTTGGCTATGGCGCTATCAACTTGTGCGCATCGCGAACATTGATTACCATATCGAACATCAAGGACGATTCAGGGGCACGGTGTCAAGTCCACATGAGTCGAACACCCTCTTTGGAGAGCAGCATGGCTCAGGAGATCGACAGCCAGGGCGGCGAGGACCGCGACTTTGTCGCGAGTCTTGAGAAAGGCCTTCTGGTCATCGAAGCCTTCGATGCCAGCAGGCCCCGCCTGACTCTGTCCGATGTGGCCAAGATCACGGGCATCACCCGCGCGGCTGCCCGCCGATATCTTCGCACCCTCACCCGGCTCAACTATGCGGATTTCGATGGGCGCTATTTCTCCTTGAGCCCGCGCATCCTCAGGCTTGGCTATGCCTATCTCTCCTCCACGGCGCTTGCCACACGTCTGCAGCCCTTCCTAGAGCGGATCTCGGAGGAGACTGGCGAGTCGAGCTCCGCGGCCGTTCTGGATGGCGATGATATCGTCTACATCGCCCGCTCGGCGACACGCCGCATCATGTCCATCGGCTTAGGCGTGGGCAGCCGCCTGCCCGCCTATTGCACGTCGCTGGGACGGGCGATCCTGGCCAGTCAGCCCCCTGAGATCATCGAGGCCTATCTCAAGCGGGTGCGTCTGGAGCCTCGAACCCCGAAAACCATCACGGATAAGGATGAATTCCGCGATATCCTGGAGGCGACACGACAGCAAGGCTATGCCTTCGTCGATGAGGAACTGGAATTCGGCCTTCGCTCCATCGCCGTGCCGCTGGTCCAGAAGAACGGCCAAGTCACCATCGCCCTCAACATCAGCGCACAGGCCGCGCGCGTGCCGGCCTCCGAGATGGAGGAGCGCTTCCTGCCATCCCTGCGATCCGCCAGCGAGGCCCTGCACTATACGCTGTAGGGCTCTTGAAGCGAAGCCGAATTGATCGAAATGCCCAGATGCGCGTTAGGCAAGGAGACCAAGCTTGCGCGACGAAGGACATGCCATGGTTACCCTGGAGATTGCCGGCAAGGCGGTTGCCGTGACCAATGCCGATCAGGAGCAGGCCCAGGAACTCTTTTTGAGCGAGAGCTTTAAAGATGACTTGAAGTCGTTTAAGAGCGAGGGCCGCTTCCTTTGGGACGGCTCAGCTGCCTTGACAACCAGACCCGCATCCGAGGACGAAATCGATGCGTTTTATGAGGTTCTGGACGAAGAGGATGAGGACGAGGTCGAAGACGACGAAGACTCTGACGGCATCAACATCGATGTCGTTTTCCTGGTGTCCATCGACGAAATAGACGACGGCGCCACCTCTGGCTGATCACATTTATCGGAGCCTTTGAGCTCCCTCGAACCGGTTCAGCCCCATTCCCATGCCTTTTCCCAAGACCAATCCCAGCCTCGAACGTGCCCTTGGCGACCGTGGTTATAACGACCCTACCCCTGTCCAGGCCGCCGTTCTTGAGCAGGATGCCCTCGACCGCGATCTTCTCGTGTCCGCCCAGACCGGCTCCGGCAAGACGGTAGCCTATGGCTTGGCCATGGCTTCCACCCTGCTTGGCGATGCGGAGCGCTTCGGTGCGCCGCGCGAGCCGCTGGCGCTCATCATTGCGCCGACCCGTGAGCTGGCCCTTCAGGTCCATCGCGAACTGATCTGGCTCTATGGCCCGGCCGGCGCACGTGTTGCGTCGTGCGTCGGCGGCATGGATGTGCGCCGCGAACAGCGGGCTCTGGAAGATGGCTGCCACATCGTTGTCGGTACGCCGGGCCGCCTGCGCGATCACCTGGAGCGCGGACGCCTCGATACATCGAAGATGAAAGTCGTGGTGCTCGACGAAGCGGACGAGATGCTCGATCTCGGCTTCCGCGAGGATCTCGAGTTCATCCTCGACGCCACGCCCGAGGAGCGCCGCACGCTGCTCTTCTCCGCCACCTTGCCGAAGAACATCGTGACGCTGGCGCGCCGCTATCAACGCGATGCGCACCGCATTGACACACTGGTCGAGAATGAGCCGCACGGTGACATCGAGTATCGCGCCATCCGCTGCGCGCCGAACGAGACGGAGCTCGCCACCGTGAACATGCTGCGCTTCTATGAAAGCCGCGGAGCGATGGTGTTCTGCCATACCCGTGAGGCAGTGCGCCACCTGCATGCGAGCCTCGTAGAGCGCGGCTTCGCAGCGGTTGCTCTCTCGGGTGAACTCAGCCAGAGTGAACGCAGCCATGCTCTTCAGGCCCTGCGCGATGGACGCGCCCGCGTGTGCGTTGCCACCGACGTTGCCGCTCGCGGTATCGACCTGCCCGACCTCGGACTGGTCATTCACGTAGACTTGCCGAACGATCACGAAACGCTCCTGCACCGCAGCGGCCGTACAGGCCGCGCCGGTCGCAAGGGCGTGTGCGTGATGCTCGTGCCCTATACGCGCCGCCGCAAGGCCGAGCGCCTCATCGACATGGCCGGCATCGACGTGGCTTGGGCCGGCCCTCCTTCAGCTGACGACATCCGCACGCTCGACCGCGAGCGCCTGATGCAGGATCCCATCTTCTCCGAAGAGACGACGGAAGAAGATCTTGCCATGGCTCGCGTCTTGCTCGCGCAGAAATCGGCCGAGGAGATCGCCAATGCCCTGGCGCGCTTCCATCGTTCACGCCTGCCCGCACCTGAAGAGGTTTTCGATCCCGGCGAAGATCGTGGACCGCGTCAGCGCAAGGACAAGCGCGAACGCCAGGAAGAGCGCGGACGCGGTGGAAGGGAATGGGGTCGCGGCGCTTCAGAAGATGGCGCTTACGGCGCGTCGGAAGACATGGTGTGGTTCCGCATGAGCGTGGGGCGCCGCAACAATGCCGACCCCCGTTGGCTTCTGCCCATCATCTGCCGTCTCGGCCATGTGACGAAGAAGGAGATCGGCTCGATCAAGATCTTCGACAGGGAGTCGAAATTCCAGATCGCCAAGTCCCACGCGCCGAAATTCGCCGCCGCTGTGCGCAAGGCCAATGACGAGGACATCCGGATCGAGCCCGCCGATGCGCCGCATGGAAAATCCTGGGATGCGCCCAAGCACAAGGGTCCGAAGGAGAGAAGCGAATTTTCCGAGCGTAAGGGACCGCGAGAAGGCAAGCGTGCGCATGAATCCAAACCGCCTCGCGAGCATAACGGCGCGAAGGAGCGAAAAGGCACAAAGGACCACAAGCACCCCAACGAGAAGAAGCGCGCTTCCGGTAAGCGCCGCTAGGAACGCAAACGGGCCGGAGAGCATAAGCACTCCGGCCTGACGTTTCGTCGATGCTGACGCATTCAGGACTCGTTCGCGGCAGGTTGTTTAAGGTCCTTAATCGCGGCCCCGCCAGCGGCACGGGCATCGACGGCAGGCCAGGGTCCTTCTACCCGGCTCCTCTTCTGCCTGCTTCCAGCACAAGCAGCCTTGATCCTCGCCAAATATGGCCAAGCTGTCCGATAATCCGGATCTCGGGGAGCAATTTTCCTTTCGTTTCAGCGATGTAACACAATCCACTCTCCAGGCGGAGAGCAGACAAGGCCTGAGGATTTCAGTAGGGTCTTCCCAACAACACCGTAGGGGCAAACACAATGAAACCTGACATGGACCTGATCGGCGCGCTCACCAGCTTCTCGGTGGGCACGCTCGATGGCCGCGACGCGATGATGGTGATCGAGATGGCCACCTCGCCGGAGGAGTACGAGCGCGGCGTGCGCCGGCAGCTGCCGGTGGCGATGACGCCCGAGCATGCGCGCGAGCTTGGCGAGGCGCTGCTCCTGGCCGCCAAGGCTGCGCTGATGGGCGACACTCCCTCTTACGCCGTCAACTGAAGCACCAGCCTCTTCTCCAAGCTCCACCGCGGGACGCCAGTTGACGTTCCGTCATGGCTTTGCGGCAACAATCCTATGCAGATTGGAATATTTTGCTGCAGCGCAAAATATCTTTTTTGCATCGCAACAAGAGCTTCTGTAAGGCGTTATCTGATAGGTAACCTGAAGGATAAACCTGATGCAGCGCCTGGGAAGCATGATCCACCAACTGGCTCGCTACCGGAGACAATGGGAAGGATCGATGAAGGCCGCGGCCGCGAGCGCAGCCTCGCTGGAGCCTTCCCCGACGGCTCCGAGCCGACTGACGGAAACGCAAGATTTCGGTCCGAACCCGGGCAATCTGCGCATGTTCACCTATGCGCCACCGGAGCTCGACGCCCTCCCTGCCCTCGTGGTGGTTCTTCACGGCTGCACACAGAGCGCTGCGGGCTATGATTACGGCTCCGGATGGTCGGTTCTGGCCGAGCGCTACGGCTTTGTCGTGCTCTTCCCCGAACAGCAGGATGCCAATAACCCGAAACGCTGCTTCAACTGGTTCCAACCTGGGGACATCGAACGCGACCGGGGGGAAGCCGCCTCGATCCGTCAGATGGTGGAGCGTGCCATTCGCGATCACGGCGTTGATCGTGACCGTATTTACGCGACCGGACTTTCGGCAGGCGGCGCCATGACGGCGACCATGCTGGCCACTTACCCGGAAGTCTTCGCTGGGGGGGCCATCATCGCAGGCCTTCCCTATCGATGCGCCACGAGTGTCTCGGAAGCCTTCGAGTGCATGTTCCAAGGGCAGACACGCCCTGCCCAGGAATGGGGCGATCTGGTACGCCGGGCCTCTCCGCATCGCGGGCCCTGGCCCAAGGTGTCCGTCTGGCATGGCAGCGCCGATGCCACCGTGAAGCCCCTCAATGCAGGCGAGATCATCAAGCAATGGACGAATGTCCATGGCCTTTCGAGGGCTCCCAGCAGGAACGAAACCGTGGATGGTTATCCGCGTCGCGTCTGGACGAACGATGCCGGAGAGGACGTGGTCGAGGAATACGTCATCACCGGCATGGCCCATGGTACGCCGCTCGCCACGGGCGATGGCGAGAACAATTACGGCGTTGCAGGCCCGTTCCTGCTAGAAGCCGGGATCTCGTCGAGCTATCACGTCGCGCAGTTTTGGGGCCTTACCGGGCGCGGCGTATCGAAGAAGCCTGCAAGCACCACGTCGAGAACCATTCCAACCGAAAAGACCTTGCCATCAACCCCTGCTTCGCAGGAGCGCAGGAAGCAAGCGCCTACCTCCATCCCGGACGTCGGTGCTGTCATTGCAAAGGCGCTGAAGGCTGCCGGCCTCATGCACTGAAGGCGCTCACGGATCTTTCCGGACGCTGAGATCGTCTTCGCTTTTCTTCTCGCCAGTCACGCAATTCATGCGAGACTGAGCCGGAAGGACCTGTGGAGACCGATCCTCACGTCTGGCAATCTCGCGCATGATCTTGGTGCGAATGACCATGGCGAATTGCTCCGGGTCGTGCAGAGGGATCATGAAGGCCCCGACGCCGCCGATCACGCATTCCCGATAGTACATGTCCAGCCCGACCATCTCGGGGCTGTTCGAGGCTCGCCCGAACATGATCGGCAGGCCATTGATCGTGATGCCTTCCGCGATCGCCTCATCCCGCGCGAGTTCAACCTTGCGCCCGTCATTGTTGGGACCATCCCCCGAGATGTCGATGACGCGGCGTGACGAGATTCTGCCGATATCCGTGAACAGATCGCGGCTGAAGTCGATCACCCCGGAGATCGATGTCATGCCTGCCTGGCGAATCGGCTTGCTGGCGAGATGATTGGAGAAGGCCTTCGCTTTTTCCGGACCATCGATGACTGTCCAGGGAACGAGCACCACCTGATCCTTGGCTCCAGACCACTCGACATAAGTTACCGCGATCCGCCCCGCTGCGCCGTTCTGGATGGCCTCATGGACAAGCGACGATCGAAAGGCTGCTACAAAACCAGCGCGTTGCAGGCTTTGTTCCTCCGCCTCCATCGAGGAGGACACGTCAACAGCGATGACAAGAGCCAAATCAAGCGGAGGCTCAGCGGAGGCAGGTGCTCCATCGAGAAAGCCGCCAGCGAGAATAAGGCACGCGAGAGTACACCAGAAACGACGAAGCATGATGACCTCCGCCTCTGCCCTCGGTCAGTTGACCAACGCCCAAGTTGCTCCTCTCTCAACGCACTAAGCTGGACTTTGATACGCTGGGCCGCGAATAAAAATTCCACCTCTCCACCCATCGAATCGAAGAAATCATCTGCCGAAAGGATGGTTTGGGAGAGCCTCAGGGACGAACTTGTCCTTTAAAGGGCAGTGGGGCTCATGGGGCATGGCAAGTTGCCGTCGAGATCTCGACGAAGAGGACACTGCTATCATGATGGCGTTCGCGCTGTGCCGTGACTTCACAATTGCGCAGGGTCGGAGCCTGACCGGCGATTTTCCTTTCGTTTCAGCGATGTAACACAATCCACTCTCCAGGCGGAGAGCAGACAAGGCCTGAGGATTTCAGTAGGGTCTTCCCAACAACACCGTAGGGGCAAACACAATGAAACCTGACATGGACCTGATCGGCGCGCTCACCAGCTTCTCGGTGGGCACGCTCGATGGCCGCGACGCGATGATGGTGATCGAGATGGCCACCTCGCCGGAGGAGTACGAGCGCGGCGTGCGCCGGCAGCTGCCGGTGGCGATGACGCCCGAGCATGCGCGCGAGCTTGGCGAGGCGCTGCTCCTGGCCGCCAAGGCTGCGCTGATGGGCGACACTCCCTCTTACGCCGTCAACTGAAGCGTCGGATTGGTCCCAAAGGCGGAGACCGGTTCGATGCGGATATCCTCAAGAAGCGCATCGTCTGATGCGAACCGAAGGTCCGCGCCAGCGAGAAACCAAGTTCACTTTCCGTACGATGCGGCAAGGCGTCGGAGCTCTTCTCACCGGCATGCACGATAAGCGCCCATGTCGAAATGGAAGTGATCGTGATGGGCCTCGTTGTAATCGGGGCTGAGTACGACGTCGAAGAACCCGCAGGCGCCATCTCGGACATCCCGCAGAAAAGCCGCGCGGCGGGGATCACTTCCCGTCCAGTCGGCTCTCACCGTGATCTGCTGTCCGTCCGCCAGCACGAAGCCGGCAAGATCAATAGCATTGGCGGTCGCATGTTCGCTGCGCCGACCTTCAGCGCGGTGGTTGATGTTGCGACAGGCGTAAGTGCCGAAGTGGACGACGCGCGCCACATCCTGCCTAAGATGTCTGCGAGCAGACGGCCCGACGACGTGGCGGTCAAAGAGCGCCCAGGCGACTGCCAGAGGACATGAAGCCGTAAAGTTCCCGCTTAAGGCGCGCGAAGCCTCCGTCACCTCGACCGCATTGGACAAGCCACAGCCATCCCTGTCCTCACGATCCGAAACGGGTCTGTAGGAAACATCCGACTCTGCCAGCACTCCAAGGCATTGCGGCCCGCTCCTCTCGAGACGCGAGAGCTTTATCCGCGTCAGCCAATTCACCTCGTCCGCCACCCGCAAGGGCGCGAACGGATTGAGATGTCTCGGAACGACGATTATTCCGCCCCAGACCAGTCCCGCCAGGATCGCAAGCCCGAGTGCAGCAGAGAGGGCGAGCCGGCCCAGAATGGTCGGGAGAAGTCTTGCACGCCGACGGGTTGGAAGAGGTTCGTCCTGCACACCACGGATTTAGGGCAGATTGTGCAGGGAGCGAGTCTTCTGACCTCTCTGTTGGTGCGGCCTAAGCAATCGAGGTCTGTCCTCAAAATGAAGTTCAGAACCTCAATTGAGGAGCTCCATGATGAGTTGAGCCGGCTGTGGGCGACCCAGACCGTAACCCTGGCCTTCCTGGCATCCGAGTTCCTGGAGCACGCGGATCTGATCCGGTGTCTCCAGCCCCTCGGCGATCAAGCGAATTCCAAGGCTTCGACCCAGGGCGACAATAGCCTGCACGATGGCCATCGCCTCCACATCGTCCGGAACGCCGAGGACGAAAGAACGATCGATCTTGATGGCATCGATAGGGAATTTCCGCAGATAGCTGAGCGCGGAGTAGCCGGTCCCAAAATCATCGAGAGCAAAGCCAATTCCGGAAGACTTCAACTCGTCGATGGCGCTGCGGACCGCACCGCACTCCTGAACGAAGAGCGACTCGGTAAGCTCAAGCATCAGCCGATCCGCTCGCAAGCCCGTATCAGCCAGAACCTTCGTGACAGACGCGACGAAATTGCCACGTGTGAATTGGACTGGCGACACATTGACTGAAAGCTTAATAGGCTGAGGCCAGCGAGCGGCCTCGCGGCATGCCTCGTACAATACCCACTCGCCAAGCGCTTCCATCATGCCGACTTCCTCGGCAATGGGGATAAACTCGTTGGGTGGCACCATTCCGCGCTCCGGATGAGGCCAGCGCAGAAGCGCCTCAACACCAATGAGCTTTCGACTGCCGAGGTCGAATTGCGGCTGGTAGACCACTTGGAATTCCTGTCGCGCCAGGGCGTCCCAAAGCTCCATCTCCAGCTTTTGTCTGGTCCGCAGTTCCGCTTCCATCGAAGATTCGTAGAAGCAATGAAGCCCGCGTCCAGCCTTCTTTGCCCGGTAGAGCGCCGCATCCGCCCGTTTCAGGATGACATCGGGACCGCTTGCCGTTTCATCAATCGCTGCAATGCCGACGCTGACGCCAATCGTCAGACGATTGCCATTGATTTCGTAAGGATCGCCGATTTGTTCGATCAGTCGCCGCGCGAGAGTTTGGAGATCCTCCTTCGCAATCGGCTCACGCCAGAGCACGGCAAACTCGTCTCCGCCGAAGCGTGCAAAAACATGCGGAGGCGGAACAAGTTCGAGCCCACGACGACCAGCGGCCTGCAGCAAGAGGTCCCCAGTTCCATGCCCGAAGGTATCGTTGACCGTCTTGAAGCGATCGAGATCGAAGTACAGAACAGCTCCGGAAGACGCTCCTGCAGTTTTTTCTTTCAATACTTCATGCAGGCTCTCCGTGAAGTGGTTGCGATTGGGTAGTCCGGTCAGCGTGTCATAGTGAGCGAGATATGCCAGACGCTGCTCGGCACGCCTGCGTTCGGTGATATCACGGAAGCTCAGACAAACGAAGAAGCGGCCCGCAGGTCTGCCACCGGTCGTGTCTACGTTCTCATGGAGACGCGAGGGAGTGACGACATATTCGAGCACCCGCTCGTCGGTGCCGCCATCCTGCAGGTGCAGCTGACGCGGCGCAGATCCGCGCCATTCTCCCTGGGCGCAGTCCGAGATGGCGTTTCTCATCGCCAGCAACATTTCAGCCGGTGCTAGTTCTTTGACAGGAAGTCCGATCCAGTTCCGGCGGTGTCCCGGTTTAAGAATCTGTGCGGCGGAGCGGCTGATCGACTGGATGGCTCCTTCGTCATCGACCACGATGATGCCGTCGAAATTGTCTGAAACGACTTGGTCGAGCACAATCTTCAGATTCTGACGCTCCGTGTTTGAAAGAACGAGGAGAATACGACGCAGGTCAATCTCCCGTCCGACCGTAACCGCCATGAAGCCTAGAACAGCGACATGCCAAGCTGAGGTATCGAGCGCAACCGTGTGCAAGACCTGCAGGGCGCCGGCGCAGATTTCCACCAGAGCGGCACAGCCGATCAGGGTCAGGAGAACGTGGTGCCATTTGGAGCCTCTTGCCGCCCAAACCAGAACCGCCAGCACGATCAAGCCGACGACTGCGATCCTTTGCTCCGTTTCATCAAGCGCCCGTCCCTGCGCGATCGTCTCCGCACTGATGGCCTGGAGAAGCGAACCGGAGATCAGACCATAATGTGGCACCTGGAAGACGTCGCGCAGCTCGATCGCACCAGCGCCGACGATCACTTTCTTTCCCCTCAAGCGCTGAGCCTCGATACGCCCTTGCAGAAGATCGATGACCGAGATGCGGTCAATCTCACTTGCCGAAATGCTGAAGTCGATGATGAATGAACCAGTGTTCGGGGAGACGCCTCCGTAGAGCGTGGCAAGCGACGGCAGAAGCTTCCCATCGATCATGGCACCATAGGGATAGCGCCGAACATGCCCGTCGGGATCCAGCTCTATATTGACGGTAGCAAGCCAGGCGTGGTCCCGAAAGCGGACGAGCGGCTGACTGGCGATGGTGCGGCCATCTTGGATGTCCGACGACCCAGGCTGGGTGAACGTGGCGAGGATAACCGAGCTTTTCGCACTTCGCAGAGCGGCTTCGAGAGCGCCGTCATCCGCCTCGTTCGACCGCGCGCTGAAATCGATGTCGAATGCAATTTCGGAAGACTCAAGACGATCGATGGACCGGATCAGGTCGGCATGAATGCGCCTGGGCCACGGCCATTCACCGATTTCGGCAATGCTCTTGGCATCGATCTCCACCAGCACGATCCCGCCGGTTGGATCCCGGTGAGCGGCAGCAAAGCGGAGTTCCGTCAGCCCATCCTTCAGCGGCTTGAGGACGCCTCCATTGTGAAGCAAGCCTGCAAAGAGAACGATGAAACTGATGACGATTGCGTGTCGGAACACGTGTCCCTCACAAGGGAAAGAGAATAAGCCCTGAGCGCCGGCAACCTGACGCGTTGTGGGATACCTTAATGTTTTCCTTTGCCCTCGGAGGAGCCGCCTCCCCCACCGTTGTCTGAGCCTGCGTCGCTCCTGCCGCCGCTATTGCCATTGTCGCTGCCCTTGCCGTTACCGCCTGCATTGCTGCCGCTGCTGCCGCTGCTGCCGCTTCCACCAGCGCCGTTGCCGTTGTTACCGCCATTGCCGGAACCGCCTGCGTTGCCGCCGCCATTATCTGCGCCTTTGCCGCCGCCGTTCCCGTTGCCGCCTGCATTGCCGCCTGAACCGCTGGATCCGGAACTGCCCTTGCCGCCACTGTTGCCGACGCCCGTGCCGTCAGAATTGTTCGAGGGATTGCCTGTGCCGGATTTGCTGCCGGATTTGCCCTTCGTTCCGGTGTCCTCATCATCAGAGTTCTGGGACCGTCCCCTCCTGACCTCTGGAGTATCGCTTGCCCCAGTCACTCGAAGACCGCGCCCTTCCGGCCCACCGACAATGGCTTTCTGACCGGGGCCGACATCTGCTGATGCACCAGTCTTCAGATCGGAAACCTCCACCAATCCACGCGCAACCTGCACGTCCGCGCCGCCCCTGGACACGGAGACCGTGAAGTGCGTTCCTTTCACGACAGCTGCCAGAAGCGGGGTTTTCACCGAGAAATGCCTGACGTTGCGTTTCTCAACCTCAAGTTCGATCCGCCCCACCTGCTGCCGGATCGTCGTGCTCGTGCCGAAGAACGTGTAGGATTGCGGCGTGATCACCGTATTGGGGCTCACCAGAATGCTCTCAGCTCCCCGCTCCAATTGAGCGCGGGCATTGTGGCTCGTCGAGAAAGTCGCCCCATCCGGAACCGTCATTCCGGTCGTCGCTCTGGCAACCGGTGCATTCGGGTTAGAGATCCACGCCTCGCCCGAGACCTTAACAATCACCCAATCCTCCGCCAGTGCGGGAGCCGCACTCAAGAGCAGAAGAAGGGGAAAGATGAACGGGCGGCGCAGCGGGATCAGCATCATGACAGGGGCGGCAATCGTTATGGATAGAATAAAGGCAATATCTTTGACCCGATAATCAACAATATAACATACAGCTCTTCCTGTCGATTCGGAATCCCGCCGATTGCGAGCGCCTCGGAATGCGTTCTCGCTCACGCATCTCGCGCCGCTACGATACCTACATGCCCAAAGGTAAGTAAGAGGATAAAACTAAATTACAGGAAGCCTACAAAATACGCCGTGCATGCCGCCGCATCACTGCTGGTTCTCGAGATTTCAGCGTCGGAGCGAAATAAAAGCCGGTCGGTTCGGTAACGTCGGTGAACGGAGCGGCGCTGGAATGGAGAGATACGACAGGAGGGAGGATTCGCAGAGTCAGCCGGCCTGAGCGATGCCGCGGCAGTGAAAGCCGATCACGCGCGGAGCTCCGCCCAGATAGTATTCCTCCATATCCTGGATGGAAAAACCGGCTTGCTGGAGCAGTTTTGCGACTGGGCGCGTGAGATTGCAGCCAACCGCCAGTGAGCGCCAGATCGGATTGAGTCGATACTGCCAGCGCGCCACGTCCTCCTCCGGCGACAGCCCATGCTCGAGGAAGAGCACCCTGCCCTCGGGCTTGAGAACGCGCCGGATCTCCTTGAGCGCCTGCTCGGGATCGTCGACCGAACACAGCGTATAGGTGATCACGGCCGTATCGATGGATACATCCCTCAGGGGCAGCGCCTCGGCTGGAGCACGGACGATCTCAAGAGGAACCGGGCTGTTGCGATGCCGCGTTTCACCGAGGTGAAGGAAGGCATCGTTCGGATCGACCCCGATGACCTTCGTCACGTTCAAGGGATTGTAGAACTGTAGGTTCAGACCCGGTCCCATGCCGATTTCGAGCACCACACCGCATGCGAGAGGGATGACCCGCTCCCGTTCCGCCGCGATGTCATCCATCGCGCAAAGGCAGCTGACGATTTTGGGTCCGATATAGCGAGAATACAGGCTCATCTTCGTTCTTTCGCGAGAAGGCGCGTCTGGAAAGGGTCGCGAGCATTAACGCCCTGCGCCGCGCCAGCCGTGATAGACGTCGAAGGGTTCGAGCCCGATGTCCTGCAGCATGCGCTCATCGAGCTGCCGGCGATCCCGCTCATGGGCAGCGGCCTCTTTCATCAGCGCAACGAAATAGCGGATGGATTCGGTGGTACTCGCAATGACGGCTCGCGCAATCCAACCTGACTGCGAGATCATCGAACCGTTCAGTGAAGCAGTGTTCTGCATCATGGCATGCCTCCCAGCACTTTTGATGCTAGACTGGACCAGATCGAGGTCCGACCCTTGACGCTAAGGGCAGGCATTCCCGGCCATTATCGTCACGATGGATGATGCGCGGCTCGGAGCCCCTCTTCTGTGACCTTGATCACATTGCACTCGATGCCCCGTCATCCTTGAAGAAGGGCCTCTCCATGGCTGGACCGCACAACCTGGCGCTTCTGCTCAAGGCCAATCCCTTCTTCGCAGGTCTTGGTGACGACGCCATCGAAGCCGTCGCGGTGCTGTGCGTGTCGCGGCACCTCGATCCAGGAGAGACGCTTTTTCTCAAAGGGGATCCGGGCGATGCGCTCTATGCCGTGCGTCGCGGGCAAATCCGCATCGCGACGGGGAGCTCTTCCGGCAGACGTCTGACGCTCAATCTCCTCGGTCCGGGCGATGTTTTCGGCGAGGTTGCCCTTCTTGACGGCCGCCCGCGAACCGCCGATGCGGTGGCGGTGGAGCCGACGGAGCTCTATACAGTCCTTCGGCGCGACTTCTTCGACCTTCTCGAAAGGCGCCCCTCCGTCGCGATCCGGATCATCGAACTCTTGTGCGAGCGCATTCGCTGGATGAGCGAGCAAATGGAGGAACGTGCGCTGCTGCCGCTGGAAACCCGGCTTGCCCATCGTCTCGTTGCGCTCAGCGAAGATTACGGCTGCGAGCTGCATGTCAGCCAGGAGGAGCTCGCCGTTTTCGTCGGTGCAAGCCGTGAAAGCGTGAACCGGCAGCTTCAGGATTGGCGCCGTCGCGGCTGGGTGGAGTTGAGCCGTAACCGCATTCGCGTGCTCCATCCGTCCTATCTGTATCGTTCGCATGAGAGCGACGGGGATCTTGCGGCGCGAGATCCCGTGTGATCCGCATCACAGAACGGAACGCCTTCTTCATTCAAAATCCTAGCATGGTTTTGAGGGGAGAAGAACCATGGCCTTGTATCGATCGAACCTGCCGCAACTCTCCGGCGGAGACTTCCTCACCGATGGCGGCCTGGAAACAACCCTGGTCTTTCATCACGGCATCGATCTGCCCTGCTTTGCGGCCTTTCCTCTCATCATGAACGAGGACGGACGCGAGACGCTGAGAGCCTACTTCAAACCCTATCTCGAAACCGCCCAGGAACGGAACATCGGCTTCATCCTCGACACGGTCACATGGCGCACCAATGCCGATTGGGGCGAGAAGCTCGGCTATTCGGCAGAAGCTCTCGCCGATGTTCAGCGCAGATCCGTGGCCTTCGCCTGCGAACTGCGCGAGGCCTACGCCACGGACCGTACGCCTGTCGTCATCAATGGTGTCCTGGGCCCCCGCGGCGACGGATACAAGGCCGAGAACCGCATGAGCCCGAGGGAAGCAGAGCGTTACCACGCGCCTCAGATCGAGGTCTTTCACGACACGCAGGCCGATATGGCGAGTGCGATAACGCTGGCCTATCCGGAAGAGGCCATCGGAATCGTGCGGACTGCACAGAGCCGTGACCTTCCTGTGGTCATCTCCTTTACGCTGGAAACAGATGGCCGCCTGCCGTCCGGAGACACGCTGCAGGAGGCGATCGAACGAGTGGACGCGGCCACCGGTTCGGGTCCGATCTACTACATGATCAACTGTGCGCACCCGACGCATTTCGAAAGCACCGTGGCGACAGGGGATACGTGGCTTAAGCGGATCAAAGGCATCAGGGCTAATGCCTCCGCCCTGAGCCATGCCGAACTCGATGCAGCCACCGAGTTGGATGCGGGCGATCCGCTTGTGCTCGGGCGTCACTATCAATCGCTGCGCCAGAGGATGACGCAGCTTTGTGTCTTGGGAGGATGCTGCGGAACGGACCACCGCCACATCGTTGCCATTTGCGAGGCCTGCAATCCGCGCTCCGGGCTCGCCTAAAGCCATGCACGAAAACTGCGAAAGGTTTCGTAAGTCCTGATGATCCGTTCAGCTCCGATACCGATCAAGAAGCGCTATATCAAAACTACCCCTTAAGGGGTGTGATCACGCAAAAGAGTTGGGAGCAGCGGTTTCGGGGCATAGTATGGTTCGAGAAGCGAAACTCACAAGCAAGGCATAAGCCCGCGGCACAATGTGAGAAGGACAAGTGTCCGCCAACGGCAGTCGAACGTTCACACGATCGGATTATGCCATGTCACGACGTTTCGAGCATGCAGGATTTCGGATGTGGAGAGCAGCGCTCGTCCGCATCCTTGTCTGCGCCTTGGCTGTTCTTCCTGCAACCGAAGGCGCTCAAGCGCAGGAAGCGTCGAAGAAGGTGCTGCACATCGATTCCTACCACGCAGGCAACGAGTGGAACGACCGGATCGTGGCGGCTCTCCGGGAGACGCTGACGGGCAAGGATATCGAGCTGCGCGTGTTTCACATGGACACGAAGCGACGCCCGTCCGACAGCGACATCCGGGCCTCTGCCCTGGAGGCCAAGCGTATCATCGACGAGTTCAAGCCCGATGTCATCACGACCAGTGACGACCCCGCCGCGCAGCACCTCGTCCAGCCCTATATGCGTGATTCCTCGATCCCGGTCGTCTTCTGCGGCTTGAACTGGGACGCCTCCACCTATGGCCTGCCCTTCCGCAATACCACGGGCATGGTCGAGGTCTCGCCGATCCCGCAGATCGTGCGGCTGCTGCGAAAGCACGCGCGGGGGCCGAAGCTCGGCTTTCTGTCCGAGGATACGCAGGTCAAGCGCAAGGAGCTTGCCTATCACGAGCGGCTTTTCGGGATCACCTACGACAAGACTTACTTCGTAAGAACGCATGCGGCCTGGAAGGAGGCCTTCCTGCAGGCCCAGAAGGAAGTCGACATGCTGATGATCCTCGGCGTCGGAGCCCTGCCCGATTGGAACCTCGCCGACGCCACCCGCCTTGCGGAGGAGAAGAGCGAAATCCCGAGCGGGACGGATTTCGAGTGGCTCACCGCCGTCAGCCTCATCGGAGTGGTGAAGAGCCCGCAGGAACAGGGACGCTGGGTGGGCCAGGCAACGCTTCGCATTCTCGAAGGCGTTCAGCCCAGCGACATTCCTCTTTCATATAATCGCGAAGGCGAGCTGTTTTTTAACGACAGGATTGCCCGAAAGCTTGGCATCAAGGATTTCCCTCCCCTCGCCAGAGCCGTCCGATGACAAGCCTTGAGCATGTTGAACCTCGAAAGATTACAAGCCCAAAGCGTTCCCTCACCCTGCTGACGCTCCGCAAGATCGCGATCCGCATCAGCCTCGTCGTCGCGGCCGCCACCATCATGAGCTACTGGCACGTGAAGACGGGCTTCGAGCACCAGGCCGTTGAGAACCTTGAGCGGTATGTCGAACAGAGGCGCGTCCGGGAAAGCGCGATCTTCGACCTCGCCAGCAGCAATATTCGGACATTCTCGGATGCCTATCTGCGCGAGATCAGCCAGATGGACCCGCAAGGAGCGGAGCAGCGCTTTGCAAGCCTGTTCGAGCAGCATCCCGACGGAACCACGCGGCTGACGGAGAATGTCTTCAAGACCTATGGCGTCACGGGCTTCATCGGCAAGCACGTGATGATCGAGCGCGATCTCAAGCGCCGGCTTGTCGTCGCCTTCGATCTGATCACGCAGTTCGGCCCAGCCTGGAAGAGCCAGTTCGCCAACCTCTATGTCATGACGCCGGAAGGCGCCGTCATCATGTACTGGCCCGATCAGCCCTGGGCTTTGCGGGCGGGAGATTGGGAGATTTCGGGCAAGCTGAATCTACTCTCTGCCAAGAAGGACGACGTGCTCATCGCAAGCACCGGCGCGATCGCCGACTCGGTCAAGGAGCGCTGGTCCGAACTCTATTTCGATTACGGTATCAACGACTGGCTCGTATCGGTCACCCGCCCGGCTCTCCTGGACGGACGTCCGGCCATCCAAATCGGCCAGGATATTCTCGTTCATGACCTGATCGGCCGCGCTGTCAGCACGGATCTGGGCGGCACCTATAACATCCTCTTCTCCGAGGAAGGACGGATCATCGCCCATCCCCGCTTCATGGATGCCATCCAGGCACGCAGCGGCTCTTTGCCGATTTCCGAAACCGGAGACGCCAAACTCGAGGAAATTCACCGATTGACACTGGAGCGTTCGCCACAGCAGACCGTCATTCGTGACCAAAACGACAATCAGGTGATTGCCGTCACGAAGCTCAGCGGTCCTGCATGGACCCTTGCGACGGTCTATCCTCTGGATCTTGCATCCGAGAGCGCGTGGCAGACGGCTCGCCTCATTCTCCTGATGGGTGCCCTGGCGCTGGTTCTCGAAATCGCCATTCTCAGTTCGACGCTCAGGAGCCAGATTGCCGTTCCTTTGCGCCTCCTGGTGCGCGCCACGAGCTCCGTCGCCAAGGGAGAGTTCAAGACGCATCTCAATCTTCGCCGCGATGATGAGATCGGCGAGCTGGCGGACGCCTTCACCACGATGGCCCGGCAGATCGATGCCCGCGAGACGGCGCTTAACGAGCGCAGCGCGAGCCTCGTCAAGCTCAATGATGAACTGGCCCACGAGCTTGCAGAGCGTGAAAGGGCCGAGCGGGAGCTGGCGCGCCACCGAGAGCTCAATGCCCTCCTCGATACCATCGATTACGGCATACTGTTCTTGAGCCCCGACCTGAAGATCCGCCTCGCCAACCGGGCCTACAAGGAAATGTGGGCCGTGCCCGAGGCGCAGATCGCCAAGGGCACGCCAATCCGCAACGTGATTGCCCATCACAGCCAGGCGCTGGGCATCGAACACGAGTACGAAGACGCCTTCATCGAGCGTAACATGGAGGACATCCGATGCTGCGACCAGGCTCCTATCGAGATCCACTCCCCGAACAACCGTGTGCTGCGCTATCATTGCGTCGCCCTGCCGGATGGCGGGCGCATGCTCACCTATGTGGACATCACCGAGCAGAAGCGGGCCCTCGATGCCATCGCGCTCGCTGAGCAGCGCCAGCGGCGCCTTCTGGAGCTGGCGCCCTTCCCGCTGGTGGTGACCCGGATGTCCGATGGGCGGATTCTGTACGCCAATGCTCGCACCGCAGAGGCCATCGGCCTCAAACCCGAGGAGTTGCGGGGAACGCCCGCGCCGAACTATTACGCAAACCCTGCCGATCGCGAGCGGATCCTCAAGATTCTATCGCAGGAAGGCCGCGTTCAGGACGTGGAAGTTCTCCTTCAGCGCCACGACGGAAAGCAATTCTGGGCCCTGGTGAACGCGAGCTTCGCCGACTATGAATCCGCCCCTGCCCTGCTGTTCGCCTTCAACGACATCACCGAGCTGAAACAGAGAGAAGCGCAGCTCAAGCAGGCCAAGAAGGAAACCGAAGCGGCGCTACGCGACCTCAACGCCGTTCTCGACACCATTCAATACGGCATCCTGTTTCTCGACCCCGATTTCCGCATTCGCCTCGCTAACCGGGCCTATCGCGAGATCTGGGAGATGCCCACGAGCTATTATGAAAAGCCTCGCTCCCTGGAAGAGGACATGGAAAAGAGCCGGACACTCGGCAGCTACGATGTCTCGGATGAGGAATGGGGGGCCTACAAGGCACGACGCATCGGCGAGATCAGAAGCGGTTCTCCCGTCACGACCGAGATGCGCCTGAAGAACGGACGCGTTCTTCAGTACCGCATCATTGCGTTGCCCGATGGCGGGCGCATGCTCACCTATTTCGACATCACCGATATGAAGCGGTTCGAGGATGTCCTGCGCCGCCATCTGGCCGCCATGGAAGCGGCCATGGACGGCATGGCGATCCTTGATGCGGACTATCACTACCAATACCTCAACGAAGCTCATGTGAAGATCTTCGGCTATGATCGCCCGGAGGAGCTTATCGGGAAGAGCTGGAAGCAGCTCTACACGGACGAGGAGCGCGCATATTTGGAGGCTGTGGCCTTCCCCAAGGTCTTCCAGGACGGTCACTGGAACGGCGAGGCCGTGGGCCTGAAGCGCGACGGCACGCTCTTCCCGCAGGACGTCTCGCTTACCATCATCCAGGATGGCGGGCTGATCTGCGTGGTGCGCGATATCACTGAGCGCCACGCTCGTGACGAAGCCTTGCGTCAGGCCAAGGAGCACGCGGAGGAAGCAAGCCAAGCCAAGTCCCGATTCCTGGCGAACGTGAGCCATGAGCTGCGCACGCCGCTCAATGCCGTTCTTGGCTATACCGAGCTTCTCATCGACGGGCTCTACGGTAATCTTCCCGACAAGGCGCACGGCGTGCTCACGCGCGTGCAGGTGAATGGCCGCCATCTTCTCGCTCTCATCAACGATATCCTCGATCTCTCGAAGATCGAGGCCGGAGAGCTTCTGATCGCCGCAGAGCCCTATTCGATTTCCGATCTCGTCCACGCCGCCGTCACCACGGCGGAGCCGCTCGCCAAGGCGAAGGGACTTTCCCTTCGCGTTTCGGTTCCGGAGGGACTTCCCTGTGGCAGCGGTGACGAGCGCCGTCTGACCCAGGTGCTCGTCAACCTCGTCGGCAACGCCATCAAGTTCACGGATCAAGGCTCCGTCGATGTCTCGGCCGAGGTGGTGAGCGGACGCCTGAAGATTGCCATCAAGGACACTGGCATCGGCATCGCGCCGAAGGATCAGAAACTCATCTTCGAGGCCTTCCAACAAGGTTCCAATGCTGTGAATGGCGGCACCGGAACAGGACTCGGCCTCGCCATCTCGAAGCGCATCGTGCAGATGCACGGCGGCACGATCCATGTTTACTCAGCCGTGGGACAAGGTTCCACCTTCACCATCGACCTCCCGCTGGAGACCCGCCCTGTGACGGAGGCTGCCTGATGAGCAAGCGGATCCTGATCGTCGAGGACACGGAGGACAATCGACGGATCCTGCGCGATCTTTTGACCAATGCGGGGTTTGAAATCTGCGAGGCGCATGATGGCCAGGCGGCGATCACGGCTGCGGCGGAATTCAGGCCCGATCTGATCCTGATGGATATCCAATTGCCGATTCTCGACGGATATGAGGCGATCCGGCATATCAAGGCCAATCCATCGATCCAGCCGCCTCCGATCATTGCCGTGACGTCCTATGCGCTTTCGGGAGACGAGGAGAAGGCCTGGGCTGCCGGATGCGACGGTTATATCGCGAAACCCTTCAGCCCGCGCCAAATCCTCGCGAAGGTGCGCGAGCTTCTGGAATGACGGGCCATGCGCGATCGCCCTCTCATCCTAGTCGTCGACGATATCGAGGAAAACATCGAGATCGTCCGTGTGCGCTTGGAGGCGCGGGGGTATGAAATCGAGACGGCCAGCAATGGACGCGAGGCGATCGAGAAAGCGGATCGACTGCGCCCCGACCTGATCCTGCTCGATATCATGATGCCGGATATGGACGGCATCGAAGTCACGCAACAGCTCAAGGGCAACGAAGCCCTTCGCGCCATCCCCATCATTCTGCTGACGGCGAAATCCAGCATCAAGGACGTGGTGGCAGGCCTCGACGCCGGAGGTGACGATTATCTCACCAAACCTTTCGAGCCTGCGACGCTCGTTGCGCGGGTGCGTTCGCTGCTGCGGATCAAAACCCTCTACGACACTGTCCAGGCACAGGCTTCAGAGCTTGCAGCCCTGAACCAGCATCTGGAAGAGCGTGTCGAACAGCAGGTGCACGAGCTCGAACGGTTACGCGATCTTAGGCGCTTCCTGCCGCCTCAGATCGCGGACATGATCGCCTCGAAGGGGGGCCAAGCCGAAATCCTTCAGCATCACCGCCGGGAGATTGTGGTGCTCTTCTGCGACCTGCGCGGCTTCACGAGCTTTGCCGAGATTGCTGCGCCCGAGGAGGTCATGGATCTTCTGAATGCGTATCACTCGACACTCGGACCGCTGATCCACGAGGCTGCGGGAACGCTCGAGCGATTTACAGGCGACGGCATGATGATCTTCTTCAACGATCCCATTCCCTGCCCCGATCCTGCCGCTCGCGCCGTGAAGCTTGCGATCGCCATGCGCGACCATATTCAGATGCTGTCGCGTGACTGGCAGCTGCGTGGATACACCATCGGTTTCGGCATCGGCATCGCGCAAGGCTATGCGACCATGGGCCGGATCGGCTTCGAAGGCCGGTTCGATTACGCCGCCATCGGTACCGTGACGAATGTGGCCGCGCGCCTGTGCTCGGAAGCGCGCGACGGCCAGATCCTGGTCACGCAGCGCGTCGCCACAGAGGCGGAGAACCTGGCGGCCTCAATCTCTCTTGGCGACTTCAATCTGAAGGGCCTGAGCCGCCCGATTCCGATTTACAATATCGAGGGGCTCAGACCTGAAAGCGCGGGCACCTAGCGTATCGTGCTTCAAAAGTGGACTCGGTTTTCACTGACGTGGCCCTTCGGGCCACCGGCGCGGACCTCCGGTTCCGCCCCGAACGATGCGCTCCCTGAGGAAGGAAGCATCGGACCCAAAAGGCAAGTCCACTTTTTTCGTCCGATGTTCTAGCCCGTCTTCACCATCACGTGGCGTACGGCGGTGTAATCCTCCAGCGCGTACATGCTCATATCCTTGCCGTAGCCGGATTGCTTCAGGCCGCCATGGGGCATCTCGTTGACCAGCATGAAATGGCAGTTCACCCATGTGCAGCCATATTGCAGGCGCGAGGCCGTGCTCATGGCCTTCGACACGTCCCTGGACCACACGGACGAGGCGAGGCCGTAATCGGAATCGTTCGCCCAAGCGACGGCCTGATCCACATCGTCGAAGCGCGTCACGGAGACAACAGGGCCAAACACCTCACGGCGAACGATCTCGTCTTCCTGGAGGGCTCCGGCAATGACCGTGGGCTCGTAGAAGAAGCCGCCACCGCTCCCCTCCTTGCCACCGGCTGTGATCTCGATGTGCTTGAGATCCGCAGCACGTTCCACGAACGAGGCTACGCGCGAGCGCTGGCGCGGCGAGATGAGCGGTCCGAGATCATTCTCATCATCATTCTCGAGGCCAAGCCGAAGCCCCGACACGGCGGAGGAGAGATCCGCGACGAAACGGTCGTAGATCTTCGAGCCCGCATAGATGCGGCAGGCTGCCGTGCAATCCTGACCCGCATTGTAGTAGCCGAAGACCCTGATGCCCTCGACGACCTCTGCAAGATCGGCATCGTCGAACACGATGACCGGCGCCTTGCCGCCGAGCTCCAGATGCGTGCGCTTCACCGAGTTCGCAGCGGCGGTGAGAACCTTCTTGCCCGTGGCGATGTCGCCGGTGAGCGAGATCATCGAGACCTTCGGATGGGAGATGAGCGCCTGGCCGACCGTTTCGCCACGTCCTACCACTACGTTGACGACGCCTTGAGGGAGGACATCGGCGATGACCTTAGCGAGCTTCAGCGTCGTCAGCGGCGTCTGCTCGGAGGGTTTGATCACCACCGTATTGCCGCCAGCCAGAGCCGGAGCGAGCTTCCACGCCGCCATCATCAGCGGATAATTCCACGGCGCGATGGAGGCCACGACACCAATCGGATCGCGCCGGATCATGGAGGTATGGCCCGGCAGATATTCCCCGGCGACTGCGCCCTGCATGGTGCGCACCGCGCCCGCGAAGAAGCGGAAGCAATCGACGACTGCCGGGATTTCATCACGCAGCACGAGATAACGCGGCTTGCCGCAATTGAGCGCTTCGAGGCTCGCGAAAGACTCCGCTTCCGCCTCGATGCGATCGGCGAGCTTCAGCAGAAATCCTGAGCGCTCGGCAGGCGTGGTGCGTGACCAGAAGACGAAGGCGGCTTCCGCCGCCGAAACCGCTTCGTGGATCTGCTCGGATGAGGCTTCTGGCAATTTCAGGATCGTTTCACCGGTGCGGGGATTGAGGATCGTCTCGGCGTCTTCAGATCCTGCCTCGAAGCGCCCGCTGATCAGCATTTCGATATCCGATGGTTTCAAAAGATTGCCTGTATCCATGATGTCCTCCTCACATTATTCGGATCGGTTTGTCCGTCACGCGCGGCTGGATGCGCCTGCCTCCTCACGGGTCAGGTAGTAGGCCGCGAGAATAGGCAGGAAGGTCAGGGCGATCACAATGACGGCAACGACGTTGGTGACGGGCCGCTGACGCGGCCTGACGAGTTCGTTGAGCATCCAGATCGGCAGCGTCGATTGCTGTCCTGCGGTGAAGGTGGTGACGATCACCTCGTCGAAGGACAGGGCGAAGGCGAGCATTGCGCCTGCGAGCAGCGCCGTGCTTAAGTTAGGCAAGATCACATAGCGGAAGGTCTGAAAGCTGTCGGCGCCGAGATCGTAGGACGCCTCTATGATGGAGGGCGACATGCGCCGCAGGCGCGCCACCGCATTGTTGTGCACCACCACCACGCAGAAGGTGGCATGCCCCACCACGATGGTCCAGAACGAGAAAGGCAGATCCATCAGGTTGAAGGCGGAGCGCAACGCAATTCCGGTGATGATGCCGGGCAGCGCGATGGGCAGGATGATGAGAAGCGAGATGACCTCGCGTCCGAAGAACTTGGTCCGCGCCAACGCACCGGCGGCAAGCGTGCCCAGTACCAGCGCGATAAGAGTGGCAACTGTCGCCACCTGAAACGAAAGCGTGAGCGCGTTCCAGACGTCAGGGCGCGACCAGGCAACGCCGAACCATTTCAGCGTCAGCCCCGGCGGCGGGAACTGATAGCTGCGCTCCTCCGTGGTGAAGGCATAGAGGATCACGAACGCGAGCGGCGCGTGCAGGAAGAGAAGCCCGACGGCGGCGCTGATCTTCAAGCCGAAGGAAGCCTTAGAACGCATCGAATGCCCCCAGTCGTTTCGCCGCGAGAAGATAGACCGCCATCACCATGATCGGCACGACTGCGAAAGCCGCTGCGAGCGGGATGTTGCCCGCCGTGCCCTGCAACACATAGACCGCTTGGCCCAACAACAGCGTCGAGGGGCCGATGATCTGCGGCAGGATGTAATCGCCGAGCGTCAATGAGAAGGTGAAGATGGAGCCCGCCGCCACGCCTGGCATGGCGAGAGGCAGAACCACCGTGCAAAATGTCTGGTTCGGCGATGCGCCGAGATCTGCCGACGCCTCGACGAGGCTGCCGGGCACGCGCTCCAGCGCTGCCTGGATCGGCAGGATCATGAAAGGCAGCCAGAGATAGATGAAGACGAGGAATTGGCCGATATAGCTGACGGATAAGGACGGGCCGCCAATCAGTGGGGCGCTCAACAAGCCGTCGATCATAGGCATCGCGCCGATCCGATCCGCCGCCCATGCCACCGCCCCTTCCTTCGCGAGAAGCAGCTTCCAGGCATAAACCTTCACGAGATAGCTCGACCAGAGCGGCATCATGATCGCGAGATAGAAGGCAGCCTTCATGCGCCCATAGGCATAGCGCGCTGCGTAATAGGCGACAGGAAAGGCAAGGATCGCGGAGGCCAGCGTCACTGCGGCGGCCATCACCACAGTACGAAGTATGACATCGAGATTGGCTGGCTGCAGCAACTCGGCATAGGTTTTCAGCGTGAACTCACGAACGATGGTTCCCGAAAACTCATCGATGGAGAAGAAACTCTGTAAAAGCAGCGCGATCAGGCTGCCCACATAAACGATGCCCAGCCACAGAAGCGGCGGCACGAGCAGCAAGGTGAGCAGAAGGCCTTGGCGCCTGAAGAGCGCATCGGAGAAGCGGCGCGACAGGCTCTCGCGCGGGATCGGCAGATCGAGGACGCCAGCCGTCACCGTTCATCCTCCATCGCGTGCATGGCGTAAGGCGACCAGAACAGGCGGCTCGGCTCACCGGGCCTCAAGTCGCGCACGTCCGACGCAGGCACAAGAGCGCAGAGGCGCACGCCTTCGCAATCCACGATCACGCGCCGCATCGCACCCTGGTATTGCACTTCGATGCATGTTCCGTCCGCATGAAGGCGGCCCGGCTCGACTGTATATCCGGCGGGACGAACGGCAATCGCTTCAGGCCGGAGGCTCACGAGTCTCGAGGGGCCACCGAAGCGCGCAGCCACGTCAGGCCCGAGCACGTTGGAGCCGCCGACGAACTCGGCGACGAAGCGCGCTTGAGGCCGCTCATAGATCTCTTCCGGCGTGCCCACCTGCACGATGCGTCCCGCATTGAACACGGCCACGCGGTCGCTCATGGAGAGCGCCTCTCCCTGATCATGCGTGACGAAGATGAAGGTGAGGCCGAGGCTGCGCTGCAACGCTTTCAGCTCCACCTGCATTTCCTCTCTCAACTTCAGATCGAGCGCGCCGAGCGGCTCGTCGAGCAGCAGCACCTTGGGACGGTTGACCAGGGCGCGCGCAAGCGCAACGCGCTGGCGCTGGCCGCCGGAAAGCTGCTGCGGACGACGCGCCTCGAAGCCGACGAGTTTTACGAGCGCGAGTGCCTCACGTCCGAGCCTCTCCCGTTCCGCGCGCCCCATGCCGCGGATGCGCAGGCCGTAAGTCACGTTGTCGAGGACATTCAGATGCGGAAACAGCGCATAATCCTGAAATACCGTGTTCACCGCGCGGCGATAAGGCGGAACACCGGCAACGGGCTCACCGAAGATGCTGATCGTACCCGCATCGGGTTGCTCGAAGCCGGCGATCAGGCGAAGGCACGTGGTCTTGCCCGAGCCGGAGGGACCCAGCATCGAGAAGAACTCGCCGGCACGGATATCGAAATCGAGCCCGTCGACGGCGCGCACGGCGCCGAAGTGGCGGGCGACATCTTGGAAGCGCACGGCACAGCCGTGAGCAGGCGCGAGGGACTGAGCCGCGACGGTGTCTTGCGGACGCGTGTGAACGGACATGAGAGGCGCTCCGGAGGTCAAGCGATCAGGCCTCCTGTTCTGTCGAAGGGAGGCGCTCTTAAAGCTCAAGCGCCTCCGCCTCAGGGCATCAACGTCCGCCGAGGATGGCGATGTAATCCGTCACCCAGCGATAATATGGGACGCAGCCTTCGGACTGGGTTGCACATTTTGCAACCGGCGTGCGCCAGAACTTGATCTTCTCGAAATTGCCCATGCCGTTGACCTCGCAGCCTTCGGCTCCGAGAAGCTCGTTGCCCTTGCAGGCGGCGGGAACGGAGGGCACGGAGCCGAACCAGGAGGCGAGATCGCCCTGCACCTTCGGGCTCAAGGAATGCTCGAGCCACATGTAGGCGCAGTTCGGATGCGGCGCGTCCACATGCATCATCGTGGTATCGGCCCAACCGGTCGCGCCCTCTTCCGGAACGGTGCTGGCGATGGGCTTGCTCTGGCTCTGCAGGAGGTTCACCTGGAACGGCCAGGAGGAGGAAGCAACCACGCCTTCATTGGTGAAGTCGTCCACCTGCACCATGGCATCGTGCCAATAGCGCTGCACGAGCGCACGCTGCTTGCGCAGCAGGTCGAGCGCCGCCTTGTACTGCTTCTCGGTGAGTTCATAAGGATCCTTGATGCCAAGATCCGGCTGATGCCTCATCAGGTAGAGCGCCGCATCGGCAATGTAGATCGGCCCGTCGAAAGCCTGAACGCGGCCCTTGTTGGACTTGCCGTCGGGGAGCGTCGTCTCCTCGAACACCACGTTCCAGCTCTTGGGTGCTTCCTTGAACACGTTGGTGTTGTACATCAAGACGTTCGAGCCCCATTGATAAGGCACGCCGTAATGCACATTGTCCACCGTGTGCCAGGGCGCGTTCTGCAGACGCTGGTCAACGGTGTTCCAACTTGGGACGAGGCTCGTGTCGATCGGCTGCACGCGCTTGCCGGAAATGAGCCTCAGACTCGCATCGCCCGATGCGGTGACGAGGTCGAAGCCGCCCTCGTTCATGAGAGCCACCATCTCGTCCGAGGTGCCGGCAGTCTTCACGTTCACCTTGCAGCCGGTCTTCTGCTCGAAACTCGTGACCCAATCGTACTTCTTGTCGGTTTCGCCCCGCTCGATATAGCCGGGCCACGCGATGATATCGACAGAACCCTCGGCCTTGCCGAGTTGTTTGACCTGCGCGGCGGCAGGCATGGCGCCAATCGACGCCGCCAAGCAGAGTCCAGCGGTCTTGAAGACGATGCGACGCATGATGCGCCTCCCCTTCCCTCTAACCCTATTTGAAAGCAGGCGGGCCCAATCGGCTTGAGCCTTCTTACCCTTGCAAAAAGAGTGTCCCAAGTCGCCAAGCTGCGCCACTTCAATCGAGAGAATTCGGTTATCGGAATTTCCGATAGGTCAGGCGCGCTGTCGGTGGGTCCTATAGGTCTGCACGACGGAGAGGAACTGGGAGGCTGCGGGCGACAGGCGTGAACCGCGCCGCCACACCACACCCACGGACACCGCCGGTAGATCCTCCTGGATGCGCCGCGCCTCAATCTTGTCGCCTTCGAGGGACCAGGGGCGATAGGTGAGATCGGGCAGGACAGCGAGGCCTGCGCCTGTTGCCACGAGGCTCCGCACCGCCTCCACCGAGCGCGTGCGGAAGGCCGTGGGCGGGCGGATGCCGAACTGCTGCCAGGCGTGCTTGGGCGCCTCGTCAATCTCATCGATGGCGAGCAGGATCTGCGGCTCTTCGGCGAGATTCCGCAGGCTGACCTCCGCCTCCTGAGCGAACCGGTGTCCGAGCGGAAGCCAGAGGCGATAGCGGGAGGCCTCCACGATCTCGGCTTCAAGCGAGAGCAACGTCGGTCGCGGCGGCAGCACCATGACGGCAATATCGAGCTCACCGCCGATCAGGAGATGTTCGAGATAATCGCGCCCATCCTCCACGACGCTGACTTCGAGAAGCGGAAAGGCGCGCCGGAACCGGGCGAGCAGATCGGCGAGAATGTAGCTCGCCACCAGCGGCGTGACACCCAGATTGAGACGCCCTTCGGAGGGCGCGGCACCTTCACTGAGGGCGCGCCGCGCATTGGACACCTCCGCGAGGATCTTCTCCGCGTGGCGCAGGAACTGATACCCCTTCAGAGTCAGGCTCATGCCGTGGGTGGAGCGCTCCACCAGCTTGAAGCCGAGATCCTGCTCGAGCTCCTGCACGGCTTCGGTAATCGTGGATTGCGAGATCGACAGATGGCGCGCCGCCCCGGAAATGGATCCCGTTTCCGCGATGGCGACGAAATAGCGAACCTGGCGGAGAGAGAAGGCCATCGGAGGCTCAAGGGCTATGGTTTTGACCGCGCTCCATTCTTGCTCGTCCCCGCCCTTTTGAAAAGCCACGCTCCAGAGGCCTGCGAGGTGCGTGAGGACATGACCGTTTTCGGATCAATTCCTTGGTTCTTTAAGGCGAACGATTCCATATTCAACCCGGCTCGCAACACAACGCGCATCCCAGTAATCCAGGATTTTTCTTAATCTGCCGAGACTGTCCACACGGGAGCATGCCCATTACACCATATTTTTGTTCGTTAAACAGAACTTTTCCGTTGACAAGGACGAACAGCAGCGCTTGTCTCCTGCGCATAAGACGCGATCCAAGGAGAGAACGATGCTTCATGGGCATCACATTGCGCTGGCCGCCGTGATTGGCGCCTTGTCCACGGGATCCCTGCTCGCCTCGGCACGGGCGGCAGAGGCAATTTCCGATGATGTGGTCAAGATCGGTGTGCTGAACGATCAATCTGGCATCTATGCGGACATGGCAGGCTCCGGCTCGACCATCGCCGCCCGCATGGCAATCGAGGATTTCGGCGGCAAGGTGCTTGGAAAGCCCATCGAGGTCGTCGCTGGCGACCACCAGAACAAGCCGGATGTCGGATCCGCCGTCACGAACCGCTGGATCGACGAGGAGAAGGTGGACACGATCGTCGATCTCCCGACATCCTCGGTCATGCTGGCCGTTCAGGAGATCGGGCGGCAGAAAAACCGGCTGGTCATCGCCTCGACCGGCGGCTCATCGGACTTCACGGGCAAATTCTGCTCCCCTGTCGGCATTCACTGGACCTATGACACCTATGGCCTCGCCGTCGGCACAGGGCAGCCTTTGGCAAGCCGCGGCCCCTGGTTCTTCCTGACGGCGGATTACGCCTTCGGCCATGCCCTGGAACGGGATACCGCCCAAGCCGTCACCAAGGCGGGCGGCAAGGTCGTCGGAAATGTGAGGCACCCGCAAGGCAATCACGACTTCTCCTCGTTCCTCCTCCAGGCGCAGAGCTCGGGAGCGAAGATCGTCGGCATCGCCAATTCCGGCGCCGACACGGTGAATGCGATCAAGCAGGCGCACGAGTTCGGTCTCACGGATTCCGGCGTGCAACTCGCAGGCCTCTACATGCACATCACCGACGTGCATGCGATCGGCCTGAAGCAGGCTCAAGGCCTGCTGATGACCCAGGCCTTCTACTGGGACCTGAATGACGAGACCCGCGCCTGGTCGAAGCGCTTCTACGAGCGCCACAAGGCCATGCCGACGATGGGACAGGCCGGTGTCTACTCGTCGATCATCCATTACCTGAAAGCCATCGAGGCTGCGGGCACGGACGAGGCGCAGGCGGTTGCGAAGAAGATGAAGGAGCTGCCGGTCAACGACTTCTTCGCCAAGAACGGCAAGGTGCGCGAGGATGGCCGCATGGTGCACGACCTCTACGTCTTCGAGGTGAAGAAGCCCGAAGAAGCCCGCGAGCCCTGGGACTACCTGAAGCTGGTTCGCACCATCCCCGGAGACCAGGCCTTCCGCCCCCTGTCAGAGAGCGAGTGCCCACTCGTCAAGGCCGGACATTAACGACACCGGACAGGGCCGCCGGACAGGCGGCCCTGCTGCTTTAGAGCATTTTCCGGCGAAGTGGATCCGGTTCGCCGTCAGAAAATGCGGCAGAGCAACGAAGAGAGCCGATTCCAGGCAAGTGGAAGCGGCTCTAGGCTACCGCCTTATTGCTAAGGGATGCTCGCCGCGAACAACCGAGACGGGTGCGCGCGCATTTGATAGGCTCCAGCCCAACAGAACCATCCGACCGGGCTCGCAGCTCTCAAGGATCTTCATAAGCAGACATCAGGGGAACGCCCGTGGCTTCGACTGTTTACGACACGGACCTCGATAAGAATCCCGCAAACTACCAGCCGCTGACGCCGCTGACGTTTCTGGAGCGCGCCGCAAGCGTTCACCCGGACCGGACGGCCATCATTCATGGCTCCTTGAGGCGTAATTATCGCGACTTCTATGCCCGCTCCCGTCGCCTCGCCTCGGCGCTCACCCGGCACGGTATCGGTCGCGGCGATACGGTATCAGCGGTGCTTCCCAATGTGCCCGCGATGCTCGAATGCCATTACGGCGTGCCGATGGCTGGCGCCGTGCTCAACACGCTCAATACCCGCCTCGACGCCAAGATCATCGCCTTCTCTCTCGAGCACAGTGGCGCGAAGGTTCTCATCACGGACCGTGAGTTCTCAGCAACCGTGAAGGCGGCCCTCGAACTCTCGTCCGTCAAGCCGCTCGTCATCGACTACGACGACCCGGAATTCGCCGGTTCAGGCGAGCGCTTGAGCGATCTTGAATACGAGGACTTCCTGGCCGAGGGAGATCCGGAATTCGCCTGGAGCCTGCCGGGCGATGAATGGGATGCGATCACCCTGAACTATACGTCCGGTACGACGGGAGATCCCAAGGGCGTCGTCTATCACCATCGCGGCGCGTATTTGCTGGCGATGGGGAACATCATCACCGGCGGAATGGGACAGCACCCGGTCTATCTGTGGACGCTTCCCATGTTCCACTGCAACGGCTGGTGCTTTCCCTGGTCGCTCTCGATCGTCGCCGGCACCCATGTGTGCCTGCGTGCCGTTCGCGCGAAGCCCATGTACGATGCCCTAGCGGATTATAAGGTTACCCATCTCTGCGGTGCGCCCATCGTCATGTCGACGCTGCTGAACGCACCTGCAGCCGAAAAGCGCAAGTTCCCGCAAACGGTCCGCTTCATGACGGCGGCCGCTCCCCCGCCGGAGGCCGTGCTGGCGGCCATGAAGGAAGCGGGCTTCGACGTCACGCATCTCTACGGACTGACGGAAGTCTATGGTCCCGCCGTCGTCAACGAGTGGCATGAGGATTGGGACAAGCTGTCGCCAGCGGAATATGCCGCGAAGAAAGCGCGCCAGGGTGTGCGTTATCCCGTTCTGGAAGCGCTCGACGTGCTCGACCCAGACACGATGCAGCCCGTGCCTGCCGACGGAAAGACGCTCGGCGAGGTCATGTTCCGCGGCAATGTCGTCATGAAAGGCTACCTGAAGAACCCGAGCGCGACCGAGGAGGCCTTCGCGGGCGGCTGGTTTCATTCGGGCGATCTCGGCGTGAAATATCCCGACGGCTATATCCAGCTGAAGGACCGCTCGAAGGACATCATCATCTCCGGCGGCGAGAACATCTCCTCCATCGAGGTGGAGGATGCAATCTACAAGCATCCTGCGGTTCAGACAGTTGCCGTCGTCGCGATGCCGGACGAGAAATGGGGCGAGACCCCTTGCGCCTTCGTGGAGCTGAAGCCCGATCAATCCGTGACGGCGGAGGAGATCATCGCCTGGTGCAAGCAGCACCTCGCCTCGTTCAAATGCCCGCGCACGGTGATCTTCACCGAGTTGCCGAAGACTTCAACCGGCAAGATCCAGAAATTCCAGCTGCGTGAGATGGCGCGCGCCCATGCAAGTTAGGCGTGAAGGGTGTGGCCTCAGAGGATGAGCATCGGAGTGATCCCCAAAGTGCAAGTCCACTTTTCTCGTCCGATGCTCTAGCGCCCCTTCCACACGGGCTTGCGTTTTTCGATGAAAGCATCGATGCCTTCCGCAGCATCCTCGGCCATCATGTTGCAGGCCATCACTTGGCCTGCATAGGCATAGGCGTCTTCGAGGCTCATGCTGCGCTGGCGGCCGAACATGGCCTTTCCGGTGCGGATCGCCACGGGGCTCTTGGAGCAGATCGCGGATGTCAGCTCGGCCACGGCCGCATCGAACTCGGAATCTGGCGCCACACGGTTGATCAAGCCGCAGGACAGCGCCTCGGCTGCCGAAATGAAGCGTCCCGTCACGAGCATCTCGAAAGCCTGCTTCGGCGCGACATTGCGCGA
This sequence comes from Microvirga vignae, assembly GCF_001017175.1. Taxonomy (GTDB): domain Bacteria; phylum Pseudomonadota; class Alphaproteobacteria; order Rhizobiales; family Beijerinckiaceae; genus Microvirga; species Microvirga vignae. Next base: position 99,118 of record NZ_LCYG01000060.1, read on the forward strand.
CAGGGCCACCGCCGGCGTGGAGCAGAAAAGGCCGACATTGATGCCGGAGACGGCAAAGGTGGCACTCTCGGCCGCAACCGCGAGATCGCAGGACGCGACCAGCTGGCATCCCGCAGCCGTCGCCATGCCATGCACGCGGGCGATCACCGGAACCGGCAGGTTCACGATGCTCTGCATGACCCGGCCGCACCGCTGGAACAGATCCTCGTAGTATTCCTGGCGCGGATTGGAGCGCATCTGCTTGAGGTCGTGTCCCGCGCAGAAGGCCTTGCCTGCGGCAGCAATCACCACGCAGCGCACACTCTCATCGACGGCAAGCTCATCCAGGCTTTGCTGCAGCGCCTGAAGCATCTCCTCCGACAGCGCATTGTACTGGCCGGGCCGGTTCAGGGTCAGGGTCGCGACCCCTTCCCGATCCTCGCGGATCAGAATGGGCTCTTCAGGGATATTCTGCTGCGCACTCATGATTGTCTCTCCTGGCTCCGAATTTAAGCACGTTGTCCGCCTGAGCCAAGCCGAATAAGCTGAGGTCAAACAAGTCGCTCGGCCTATGCTACACCGCGGCGACATAGCAGGAAGGGAACCCCCATGAGCAAGGCGCCAATCAGCCGCTTCCCAACGCCGGAGATCGCCGATCTGCCGGAGGATATCCGGGCGCGCATCCTGGCCGTGCAGGAAAAGTCTGGCTTCGTCCCGAACGTCTTCCTGGTCCTTGCCCGGCGCCCCGACGAGTTTCGCGCCTTCTTCGCCTATCACGATGCTCTCATGGACAAACCGGGGAACCTCACCAAGGCCGAGCGTGAGATGATCGTGGTGGCGACGAGCAATGCCAACCAGTGCCAGTATTGCGTCGTCGCCCACGGGGCGATCCTGCGCATTCGGGCCAAAGATCCGCTGATTGCGGATCAGGTTGCGGTCAATTATCGGAAAGCCGACATCATGGATCGGCAGAAGGCCATGCTCGATTTCGCCATGAAGGTGGCTTTCGAGGCCTATGCGGTTGACGATGCCGACCTCGAAGCGTTGAGCGCTCAAGGATTCAGCGAGGACGACGCCTGGGACATCGCCGCCATCGCCGCCTTCTTCGGCATGTCGAACCGCCTCGCCAACGTCGCCAACATGCGCCCCAACGACGAGTTCTACATGATGGGCAGGACTTGAGCGGTCACGCCCCTCTCACATTCGTCCATTCTCTTGGCTCGTCGCATCCATGAGCACCTTGATGCTCTCCAGAGAGTTCGCGACAGCGATGGCCGTGTCCCATTCCTCGAGGCGGTAGCGGTGCGTGACGATGCCCTTTGAGGTCACCAGACCCCGCGACAGCAGATTGATGGCAATGGGATAGCAATAAGGCGCAAGGTGAGCGCCACGGATATCGAGCTCCTTGCGGTCGCCGATGATCGACCAGTCGACCGTCGTCGGCGCTCCGAAGACCGAGAACTCCACAAAACGACCGAGCTTGCGAATGAGATTGAGGCCTTGCTCGACACCGCTCGGTGAACCCGTCGCCTCGATATAGACATCGCACCCATATCCATCGGTCAGAGACCGCACGACAGTCAATGCATCCTGCTCGCGAGGATTGATGACGACATCCGCCCCGAAGGTCTTCGCGAGCTGCAGCCGCTCGTCGACCATGTCGATGGCGATGAGCAGTTTCGGTGTCTTGAGCTTCGTCACCTGAACCATCATGAGGCCGATCGGCCCGGCGCCGGCAATCACCACCACGTCGTCGAGCTGGATGTCGCCGCGATTGACCGTGTGAATGGCGCAGGCCAGAGGCTCGATGATCGCGGCATCGTTCGCGGAGATCCCCTCGTCGATCTTGTGCACGCGCGCCGTGCGTGGAATGCGCATGTACTCCGCCATCCCGCCATCGGCCACCACGCGCTGGAAGCCGAAGATGTTATGGACCTCGCACATCCAATACTGCCCCGACCGGCAGAACCGGCATTGATCGCAAGGGACGATCTGTTCTGCGATCACGCGCTCACCGATGCCGACGCCGAAATGCTCTGCTGCTCCCGGCCCCAGCTCATCGACCACACCATAGAATTCATGCCCTGGGATCACCGGCGGCTTCACGTAGGGATTGTCTCCACCCCAGAACATTTTCGCGCCCGACCAGCATTTGCAATCGCTCGCACAAATGCCGCAAGCCGCGATACGAAGGACCATCTCGCGCTCCTCCGGCACCGGCCGGTCCACCTGCTGGACGCGGTAATCCTCGGGGCCATGGCAGACGATCGCCGTCATCTTCCTGTTGGACTGCTCCCGCAGTCCGACTGGAGTATCCCCTTCATTCAATGCCATCTTTGGGTCTCCTGCCTTCCGTATGAATGCTGCTCACGACACTGAATCCGCAAAAGTCGATTTCAGGTCGGAATACAAGCGGCGATACAAGGCACGTCGGGGCTCGAGCGACTCCATCAACGCAGCTTCCGGTTCGATGACATGAGAAACCGGCGGCGGAGGACAGGCCTCGTCGAGGCTCGCTCCCGCGGCAGCGATCATCGCCAACCGGGCTGCGCCCAACGCCGGCCCCACCTCGCCTCCCCGATGATAGGTGAGAGGCCGCTGAAGTGCGGCTGCCAGAATCCGCCCCCACAGTTTCGAGCGTGCTCCACCGCCGATGACGGAAAGACCGCCGATCGTCCCGCCACGGGCTTGCAAAGCGTCCAGTCCATCCGCCAGCGCGAAAGCCACCCCTTCAAGCGCGGCCCGGCCCAGATCCGCCCGCGTCGTCGTACCATCGAGTCCGAAGATGACGCCCGCAGCAGTGGGGTCATTGTGAGGCGTCCGTTCGCCGCTTAGATACGGCAGAAAGACGAGGCGGCTTTGGGTCGGAAGACCTGCCGCTTCCGTCTCAGTGAGAAGCGACGCTTCGTCGGCGGCACCCGCAAGGCGGGCGGCAAACGACAGGGTGGCCGCCGCGGACAAGATCACCGCCATCCGGTGCCACATGCCTGGAATGCAGTGACAGAACGCATGAACCGCCCGCTCCGGGTCCTTCTTCAAGGTCGCGTCGGCAACGAAGATCACACCTGATGTGCCGAGCGACACGAAAGCCATTCCAGGATCGACGACACCGATGCCGGCGGCTCCCGCCGCGTTGTCGCCGCCGCCTCCCGCGACCGGAATACCGGGACGGAGTCCGAGTGCCGCAGCCGCTTCGACAGAGAGAACACCTGACACTTCGGTGCCCTCGACGAGACGCGGCATATGCCGCTCGCTGAGGCCCGTCGCTTCGAGCATCGCCGGCGACCATTGCCGCTTGCCGACATCGAGCCAGAGAGTGCCGGCCGCGTCGGACATGTCGCTGACTGCTTCCCCCGTCAGCTTCAGGCGGATCCAGTCTTTCGGAAGCAGCACCCGCGCCGTGCGCGCGAAGATGTCCGGTTCGTTCTTCACCACCCAGATGAGCTTCGGCGCGGTGAATCCGGGCATTGCCAGATTGCCGGTGATCTCCCGGCTTGCCGGCTCACGCTGTTCGAGTTCCCTGCACTCCGCTCCGGCACGCCCGTCGTTCCACAGAATCGCGGGACGAAGAACCTGATCGTTGGAATCGAGCAGAACAGCGCCGTGCATCTGTCCGGACAGGCCAATGCCTGCCACGGCATCGAGGGATCGGCGACTTTCCAGGTGTCTGACGGCGGCCTGCGTCGCATCCCACCATCGTTCAGGATCCTGTTCCGACCAGAGCGGCCGTGGCCGCGACAATGTGAGCGGCACCGCCGCTTCGTCGACAAGCGTGCCCGCCTCATCGATGAGGATGACCTTGACGCTGGAGGTGCCTAAATCAATTCCCATATACATCGGCGACTGTCTCCGTCAGATCACCCTTGACTTTAGGCGCTCGCACTAGGCGAAATTGCCACCCAGGTAGCGCTGCAGCGTGACGCGCGTGCCATCCCGCCAAAGAGAATTGAGCGCGGTTTCGAACCGTGAACGGAACTGGGGTGCCTCGGCGAGGTCGCCAAAGATATCGCGTAAGGCAAGGAAGGCCCCCGGATCATCCTTCGCCGCGAGAGCGGCAGGTGTCAGTCGTGCGGCGTTCGGGTCGTTGAGTGCAATCGGCTCACCCGCATCGGTGGTTCCCACGCAGTAGCGGCACCAGAGGGCCGATTCCAGGGCAAGCCCCGTCACGTCAGCTCCTGCCTTCAGCCGTTCATGGGTCGAGGGCAGGATGAATTTCGGTTGCCGGTTCGATCCGTCCTGCGCCAGACGGGGAATCGTGTCGCCGACATCGGGATTGGCGAAGCGGCTGGCGATGAGCTGGTAGTATTCGGCCAGATCGACGCCGGGGACCGACGGCACATGGGGAATGATCTCTTCCGTCTCCAGCTTGTCGAGGAATCCGCGCACGAGAGGATCCGCCATGGCATCATGGACGAAGTGGATTCCGAGCAAGCCCGCAGGATAGGCGATCGCCGCATGTCCGCCGTTGAGAATGCGCAGCTTCATCAGCTCGAACGCGGCGACATGAGGCGTGAAGGTTACGCCCACCTCCTCCAGCACCGGCCGACCCGTGGGGAAATGGTCTTCGAGCACCCACTGCCGGAAAGGCTCGCAGAAGACAGGCCAGTTGTCCTCGATGCCGAACCGCTCCTCGAGAATGGCGCGCTCCCGGTCGGTCGTGGCCGGGGTGATGCGGTCGACCATGCTGTTGGGGAACGCCACCTCCTCGCGCACGAAAGTCGCGAGCGAAGGATCGATCAGATCGGCAAGGCCTGCAACCGCATCCATGGTCACCCGACCGTTGTGAGGAATGTTGTCGCACGACATAATCGTGAAAGGAGCGATATTCCGCTCGCGGCGTCGCTTCAGAGCAGCCACCAGAACTCCGAACACACCCTTGGGCGCATCGACATGCGAGGCGTCGTAGCGGATTTCCGGATGTTCCGGATTGAAAGCGCCGGTCGCCGGATCGATGCAATAGCCGCCCTCGGTGACGGTCAGCGACACGATCCTGATGGATGGATGGTCAAGCGCATCGACGATGGCCCGGCTGTCCTCCCCGACGGGCACAAAACCGATCATGGAACCGGTGACGCGGGCACGGTTGGCTCCCGGTTCCAACTCGACCACTGTGGTGAGCCAATCCTGTGGCTCGAGAGCATGCCGCATCGCGGCATCGCCCGCGCGCACGCCCGCGCCGATGATCGCCCAGTCCAGATCCCTGCCGTTGTTGAACAGGTCATCCAGGTAGACCGCCTGATGGGCGCGATGAAAGTTCCCGACGCCGATGTGGAGAAGCCCCGCGCGCAACGCCTCCCGCGCATAGCGCGGCCGGGCAACCGCTTCGGGAAGAGAGGCAAGACGAGCGAGGGAGAGAGGTTGAGCCATCTGACCTGAACCTATCGTTTAACCTTCGGATATCAGCACGCGGGACCCAGATCAGTTGATCATGAAGCCACCATCGACCGGCATCGCAAGACCATTCAGCATCGCGGCGCGGTCACTCAACAGGTAGAGGATGACCTCCGCGACATCGTCAGGATCGGCGAATCGCCCGAGCGGAATGCGCGAGAGCATGCGCCCTGCCTTGTCGGGATCGCTCCAGGCCTTTGTCGCCATCGGCGTGAGGGTGACCGTCGGGTTGATGGCATTCACCCGTATCTTGTGACGTCCGAGCTCGTTCGCCATCACGCGCGTCAGAGCATCGAGCGCACCCTTCGAGGCGCAATAGGCGGCATGATCGGCAAAACCGATGAAGGATGAGATCGACGAGACATTCACGATCGACCCGGGCAGCCCGCGCGCGACCCGATCCCGTGCGTATTCCTGGGCCACGATCATGGGGGCACGGGTATTGACCGCATAGATCCAGTCGAACGTCTCCGTCGTCACTTCGAGAAAAGGATCGAGCGCCGTCGTTCCGGCGCAGTTCACCAGGTAGTCGACCGGCAGGGCGGCTCGTGCCGCCTCTCGCGTCGCCACTGCATCAGCGAGATCGACGACGATGGACCGGCAGCCGATCTCGCCCTCCAGGCTGTCCAGATCCTCCTTCGTGCGGGTCATCGCAACGACTTTGGCCCCGCGCTCGGTCAGGAGCCTGGCCGTTGCCCGGCCGATGCCCTTGCCAGCTCCCGTCACAAGAACGCTCTTGCCTTCGAATTCCATGGATCCGTTCCTCACCAGCACGTAAACCGCCATCGACGACCGCGACAGAAACGGCCCTGCCTCAAGCTAATCTCTGCCCGGTGTCCTTATCGAACAGATGCGCCTTCTCGGGATCAAGCCGGATATCGAGCCGCTCGCCCGGATGCACCGAAAAGCGTTCCCGGAAGACGCCCACCAGCGGGTTCGTGCCGAGCTTCATGAAGGCTTGCGTCTCCGACCCTGTCGGTTCGATCACCGAGACGTTTGCCGTGTGGCCGCCCCCGCCCAGGGTGATGTGCTCCGGGCGGATGCCGTAGACGATCCTTTGCTCGTCCCTGAGCTGTGCCGGAGCAATAGATACCGGAAGAGCAATGCCGTCATGCGTCTTCACAACCGGCTGGCCATTGACGACCGAAACCTGCCCGTCGATGAAGTTCATGGCGGGAGAGCCGATGAAGCCTGCCACGAAGCGGTTGGCCGGACGGTCGTAGAGCTCCAGCGGCGCGCCGATCTGCTCCACCACGCCATCGTGCATCACCACGATCTTGTCGGCCATGGTCATGGCCTCGATCTGGTCGTGCGTGACATAGATCGTCGTGGTCTTGAGGCGCTGGTGCAGCTCCTTGATCTCCACACGCATCTGAACGCGCAGCTTGGCGTCGAGATTCGAGAGCGGCTCGTCGAACAGGAAGACCTGCGGATCGCGCACGATGGCGCGGCCCATGGCGACGCGCTGGCGCTGGCCGCCCGAGAGCTGGCGCGGATAACGATTGAGCAGTTTCTCAAGGTCGAGAATAGCCGCCGCACGCTTGACCTTCGTATCGATCTCCGACGCAGGCCGTCCTTTCAGCCTGAGGGAGAAGCTCATGTTGTCGTAGACGGTCATATGCGGATAGAGCGCGTAGTTCTGAAAGACCATCGCAATATCCCGGTCCTTCGGCGGCTTATCGTTCACAACCCTTCCGCCGATCCGGACATCACCGGAAGAAATCTCTTCCAATCCCGCAACCATGCGCAGCAGGGTCGACTTTCCGCAGCCTGAAGGGCCGACGAGAATGACGAACTCGCCGTCATTGATATCCACGGAAACCCCATGGATCACCTCGGCAGATCCATAACGTTTCCTGACATTGCTGATGGAGACTGGCGCCATGTTTTTTCCTCGTCAGGCTTGATCTTGCATATCGATCTGGATTTTCACTTCCCCTCTCGGGGCCGAGGCTGCGTACTCGAACGCCTCGATGCTCCTGGAGAAGGGAAAGGTGCGGGTAATCAGAGGGCTCACGTCGATAGAGCCCGATGACAGCATGGCGATGCAGCGCGGAAAGACATGGGCGTAACGGAACACGTGCTCGACACGCGCTTCCTTCACCTGGGCCTTGGCCACGTCATAAGCGATGGGCTCCAGCGGAATGCCGACATAGACGACGCAGCCGCCCGGGCAGAGCGGATCGAAGACATCGGCTGCGGCCTTCTCGTTGCCGGAGCACTCGAAGACGATATCGGCCCCCCACCCATCCGTTTCCGCGCGTGCTGCCTCCGCGAGATCGCGGCTGCGCACGTTGACAGGGGTGACCGGCCCTAGTTTCGCCGCGATGGCCAGCTTGTCGTCATCGACATCGCTGACGATGGCACGGGCGCAGCCGGCGGCAAGCGCCGCGAGAACCGTGACCAGACCAATCGGCCCCGCGCCGATGACGACAGCGATGTCGCCGGGTTTGACCCGAGCCTTGATCGCGGCATGCACACCGACGGCCAAGGGCTCGACCATGGCCGCTGCCTCAAACGATACGTTATCGGGCAGCTTGAAGGTGAAATCAGCCGGATGGACGACGCTGGGCCTGAGAACGCCGTGGATCGGAGGCGTCGCCCAGAACCGGACCGCGGGATCGAGGTTGTACAAACCGAGCCTCGTTGCACGGCTCGTCGGGTCAGGAATTCCCGGCTCCATGCAGACACGATCGCCGACCTTGAACTCGTGGACGGCAGAGCCGACTTCGGTGACGACACCTGCTGCCTCATGTCCGAGGACCATCGGCTCCCGAACAACGAACGGCCCGATGGCGCCATGCGTGTAGTAATGAACGTCGCTGCCGCAGACACCCACGACCTTCAGCTGAATGCGGACATCACGCGGTCCCAACTCCTCTTCGACGATGTGATCACGAAGGGCGAGCTTTCCCTTTTCCTCAAGAACGAGCGCTTTCATCGAAGGTCCTCCTACCCGCGCATGACAATGATGACCCCAACGATCAGCGACAGAACCGTCGCCACCATGAGGGGAAGATCGGCCTCGAGGAAGCGCATCCAGAACAAGTGCAAGGCAACGAACAGGAGGACCGCAATGAAGACCCGATCAAAGGCATTTGTCTCAATCGGAAGAAAGCCACGGCGCTCCGCAACAGGTCTATCGGTGTCGTCACTCATGCATCACTCCTTGACAGCGCCGAAGGTAAGGCCGGCCACGATGTGACGCTGCGCGAGACCAAGCACGAGAAGAGCCGGCACGAGGGTCAACATCGCAGTCGCAGCCATTCTTCCCCAGTTCGTGCCGGTGACGGTCACGAACTCGGCAAGGCCCGTCGTGATGGTGCGCGCATGCACGCTGGTCAGCGTTGCCGCGAACAGGTACTCGTTCCATGCGAAAACCCAGGTGAGAATTCCGGTCACTGCCAGACCAGGTTTCGCCAGAGGCAGAATGACCTTTGTCAAGACCTGCCACGTATTGGCTCCGTCCACGAAGGCGGCCTCGTCGAGCTCTTTCGGAATTCCGTCGATCACCCCTCTCAGGGTCCAGATCGCGAAGGGGAGATTGAAGACGCAGTACAGAAGGATCAGGCCGATCTTCGTGTCGAACAGCTTCACGTCGGCCACGACGAAGACCTGCGTGTAGAGAAGAAACAGCGGAAGAAGGAACACCGCCGGAGGCGCCATGCGGTTCGTGATGGTCCAGAAAAAGAGATTCTCCTTTCCCGGCAACTTGTATCGGGACAGAGCATAGGTCGCGAGCAGCGCCAGGGTGGTAACGAGCAAAGCGTTCGCCGTGGCGACCACGACGGAATTGAACATATACCGCTGGAAGGCCGAATCGGCCAGCGTGCTCGTGTAGTTCTCCGTGAAGAAGCTCGAAATGACGAAGCTCGGGCTTCCGAACAGCTGAACGCGGCTCTTCGCGGAGACTGCGAACATCCAGTAGATCGGGAGCAGCGTGATAAGGCTCGACAGCGTCCAGAACAGAATGGACCCGAGCGATGCAGAAGCTCTCTTGCGAAACCGGCGCATCATTCCGCCCTCTTCAAATCGCGCCGTGCCACCAGACCTGCATAGAGCATCCAGCACATGACGATCGTGAGATAGAGTGTAATCAGCGACATCGCCGACCCGTAGCCGTAGTCGGTCTTCGGAAAGACGACACGCCAGATGTGAAGACCGATGTAACGCGTGGCCGCGCCCGGGCCGCCGCCGGTCAGCATCCAGACCTCATCCACGGTGCGCAGCGCATCCATCATGCGAATGAACACGGTGGCGAGAATGGCCGGCTTCAGCAGCGGCAGGGTGATATGCCAGAAGATCTGGAAGCGGTTCGCGCCGTCGATCTGGGCCTGCTCGAAAGGCTCCTTCGGCAGGGACGACAGTGCGGCAAGCAGCGTCAGCGTGACGAGCGGCGTCCAGTGCCACACATCCATGACGACCGTCGTGAAGAAGGCCTGATCGATATACCGGCTGATGTTGAACTCATACCCGAGCCACCGGTTCAGGTAATAGGGCAACGGTCCGAGGCCGGGCACCGTCAGAAGGCGCCATGTGGCACCGACGGCAATCGGGGCGATCACGAGCGGCAGCGTATGGATGGTGCGAAAGAAACCTTTGCCCGGGAAGTCCTTCATGAAGAGTTGAGCGAGGAAATAGCCGAGCACGATCTCGCTGAGGACCGCGAAGAAGGCAAACTTGAGCGTCAGCCAGAGCGAGTACAGAAACTGATCGTCAAAAACGAGGCGCCTGAAGTTCTCGGCCCAGGCAAATTGCATATCGGGGTTGGCTGCAAAGCTGTTCCAGTTCATGAACCCGATGACGAGAACATAGAGGAACGGAATGACCCCGAAGACGAACAAAATGGGGAGGGTCGGCGTGAGCAACAGCCATCCCACCGAATTCGCACGCATCCTGATGCTCCTGCCTTCCGGTCGTGCAAACTCGACCGGAGAATTTGGGATTTGACGGCCACCGCACAAAAAGCACGGTGGCCTTGATAGCCCAAAAGGGAGGGCGCATTACTTGCGGTAGCCGAGGTTCTTCAATTCGGCGTCGGCTGCCGCGGCGGCCTTGTCGAGCGCCTCGTCAGGCTTCAGCTCTCCTGTGATCGCCTGGTAGATGAAGGGAGCGATCGCCTCGCGGACCTGGTTGTGGAACGGGAAAGGAGGCGCGCCCCGGAAGAGCGGCCCCTTCTCGCGCATCAAGGTGTAGTAGCCGTCGACCTTCTTGTCCTGCGCCTGCACCTTCGGATCCTCGTAGGTCGCCTTGTGCGTGATGCGCGATCCGGCAAGCGCCCAATCCGTCTGGACGGAGTCTTGGCCGATGTATTGCAGCCAGAGAAGAGCGGCTTTCTTGTTCTTCGACGAATGCGGGATGCCGAAGGCGCCACCGTCATAGTAGCCGATATATCCTGCACCAGAGGTGGCCTGCTCAATGATGCCAGGCTCCACAGGCGGGAGCGCAACGCCGACCTTGCCGACCACGTTCGACTTCTTGTCGTCGGTCGCAATCCAGGCTGCATTCTCGCCATAAACCAGCCCTTGTGCTGCTCGGCCTGCTGCGAAGGTTGCAGCAACCTCGTCCCACGTGCTGGATGTCGATTCCGGCGGCGCGTAAGCAAGATTCCCGATCCACCAGGTCAGAGCGGCCTTGGCCTCAGGGCTGTTCATGCGCCCGCCATTCGCAACCGAAGCGCCATAGGCCTTGGTGTCGATACCCCAGTTATAGACGCCATAGGTGGGGAAGATGCTTTCGACCACCTCATAGACGGCTGCGGGATGGCCGGAGGCGGCCTGAACGGTGGTTCCAAAGATCTCCTGGCCGTTCGCCTTGCCCCATTCGGTGAAGAATTGGGCGATCTGACGATACTCTTTGTGATCCTTGGCCGGCGCGAGATCCGCGCCGTACTTGGCTTTGTAGGCTTCCTTGATCTTGGGGTCGTCGAACAGGTCTTTGCGGTATAGATAGACCTTGATGAAGGCCTCCATCGGGACACCGAACAGGTCGCCCTTGTCGTTCTTGAAGTTGTCGATGAAGCTCGTGAACTTCGTCGGGTCGAAGGTCGGCGACTTGAGGTTGGGATTCTCGTTCAGCGCTTGCGTGACATCGACCAGGAAGTTGCGGGCGAGATAGCTGTAGATGATGTCCTGCTCGATATAGACGAAGTCATAGATGCCGGTATTGGCCTCCATGTCCTTGATCGCCTTGTCATACATCTGATCCCAGGACGTCGCCTCGAACTCGACCTTGATGCCGGTTGCCTTCGTGAAGGCAGGACCCAGCACATCCTTGGCATAGTTGGACGGCGGCGTACTCTCGGAGATGCCTCGAATGGTCGTGCCCTCCAATCCCTTCGCCGCATCCGACCAGAAATCGGCGAATGCCGGCGTCGTGCTTGAGAGCAAAGCTGCCGTGAGTGTCGAGGCTATCAGGCTTTTGAAGTGGTACATCGCGTTTTCCCTCCCGAACTCCTTCTCAAGGAAGACCAGCGGTCGTTGCCCTCGAGATCAAAGATGCGACGCCCCTGCTTGGGGGCGAGCCGTATTGTTTTGTCAGGCAAGGCGAGCAAATCAGAACATGTTCTTCTGACTTTACCTCCCGGAAGTCGCACGCATATCCCGCGCGGCCTCTGGTGAAAATCTATTAAGCGCCAGTGAATGCTTCCACGCCTCTGCTCATCGGGATCTGTACTTTTTTGTCCGGAGAGGCGTTCGATCCGTATCTGGCGGGCATAAAAATGCTTTCCTGGATCGAGGCCGGAGCAGGCGTTGTGCATCGACGCGCCGTTCGCCGGTACGCGGATGGAGTTTGATCGCAGAACTTCACGAACTGACGGTTGAAGTTCGCGATATTGTTGAAGCCGACATCGAAGCAGATCTCGGTCACGGATCGATCCGTGTGGGCGAGCAGCGTGCAGGCCGAATAGATGCGCGTCTGGTTGACGTATTTCGCAAAGGTATGGCCCGTCTGTTTTTTGAAGAAGCGGGAGAAGGCGCTCGACTCCATGCCGCAGAGCTGAGCAATGGTCGTCAGGTGGATATCGGAGAAATAGTTATTGTGGATGTAGTTGATTGCGCGCTCCGCCTTCTCTGACGGGCGCGACGGTATGGTTGCGGCGGGGGCGCGGTGAGAGAGCGTTTTCCGCTCGGAAGGGATCCTGGCCAGTGTCGCCAGGAGCTCCAGGAACAGAATCATGCGCTGGGCGCCTTGAGCGCGGCCGATCTGCCGGAGCAGAGAAGCCCCCTTTCGTGCCGTATCCCCCGAAAACAACAGGCCGAATGCGGCCTCCGACAGAAATCGCTGCACCTCCTCGAACTCGGGAAAGTTCGTGCAGATGCGGTCGGCACATTCGGGGCTGAACTGAATCAGCATGTCCCGATCGGGAATGATCAGGTTGCCAGTGTCGCTCAACCAGTTGTGGGGCAGATTCGGGCCTGTCAGGACAAGACAGTCGGGCTCGAAGGGACCGACATAATCGCCGATCATCATCGTGCCCGAGGAATTCTGGATCAGGTGGAGCTCATACTCCACGTGGTAATGCCACTTCGCCAAGTGGTGAGGATAGTCGTGAACGTTCCATCGGAACGATGCGGATGGCGGAAAGACAATAACCTCATACACGGGGACTGATTTGCGTTCCATTCTCGCCGCCCTCCATAGGTACAGCAGGTCGTTTCCTCTTAAAATCCGCTCGTTGGCGGTTATCGTTCCGCGTCTCCTTTGACGGATCCACGGTTGTCAGCTTGAGCCGAATACGCAGGCTGGGTACAGGCTTTCGAATCTAGTGTTAGTTCTAGGATAAGGTTTCGTAGTGTCGATCCTCGGCAGGCTGACGACTGGGGTTTGCGACGAACTCAGCCGCACGATGCCCAAGCATCAATGCTGCCGCATTGGTGTTCGCGGACGGGATGAACGGTATAGCGGAGCAGTCGATCACGCGCAGGGCATCGACACCGCGAAGGCGCATTCGGTTGTCGAGCACGGCCATCGGGTCGTCATCGGGACCCATTCGGGCAGTACCAGAAGGGTGGTAATTGGTTTTGACGGTCTTCCCGCAATACTGAATGAGAGCCTCATCGCTTTCGACGTCGGCTCCCGGCAGCAGCTCCTGCGCAATCTTCGGGCCGATCGGTTTTGTCGCCAGCAGTTTCCGCGCATGTCGGAGTGAGGCCAGCGTCAGGCGCAGATCGTCAGGATGGCCGAAGAAATTAGCATCGACGACGGGCTTATCCGCGGGATTTGAAGAGCGTAGCCGGACGCTTCCTCGCGCTTTAGGTCGCAACAGGCACGAGGTCAGCGTCACGCCATAGGTCGGCTTGGCGCTCGATATATCGCGGTCGAGATAAACGATGGGGGCGCAATACAGTTGAATGGTCGGACGCTCGCCGCCATCCGGATCGTAGAACAGGCAGGATTCGATCCCGGTCGTCGTGACCGGCCCGGTGCCGAACAGAATATACTGAAGGCCGTTGCGCACCATGCGCCAGCCTTTGTCCTGACCGAAATATCCGCTCGGCCGCGTGGTGGACGCGATTAGCGGCACCTCATGATGATCCTGCAGATTGGCCCCTACTCCGGGCAGGTCGACAACCACTCGAACACCATGCTCTCTGAGATGGTCGGCCGGACCGAGGCCCGACAACATGAGCAGCTTCGCGGTGTTGTACGTTCCGGCCGCAACCAGCACTTCGCGCTCAGCATAGGCGCGCACCATATTGCCGTTGAGGCTGTATTCCACGCCGACGGCGCGACCTGCCTCGATCAGGATTGTCATCACGAGAGCATCGGTCACAATGGTCAGGCGCGGATCGGCCATGACCTGAGACAGGAACGCCGACACGGCATCGCAGCGCACCATCTTCCCGTTGGCCCCACGACCCATCGTATGCTGCATCACGCCGACGCCGGCCTGGCGTTCGCCGTTGAAGTCCGGGTTATAGGGATGGCCCAGCCCCTGTGCCGCAAGGATGTAATCCTCGGTCATGTCGCACAGGCTGCCTGGATCGGAGACCAGCAGGTCTCCGTCTATGCCATGATAGGCATTGTTGAATTTGGAATTCCGCTCCAGCGCTTTGAAGTGAGGCAGCACATCGGCGTATGACCAGCCGGAACCCTCTCCGAGATAGGCTTCCCACCCGTCGTAGTCCTCCCGCTGACCGCGCATGTAGACCATCGCGTTCACGGCGCTGCCACCGCCGAGAACCTTGGCCTGAGGCACGATGGGCGCCCGTCCACCGAGCCGGTTCTGGGGCAGGGTCTGATGCATCTCGAGGAAGTCGTCCCGGGCGAGATATTTCATGTAACCCGCCGGCATGCGCATGATGGAGGCCGCCCTTGCCGGTCCTCGCTCGATCAGAAGCACGCGACAGCCGAAGTCGCGAACGAGCCGCGTGGCCGCCACGCATCCGGAGGAGCCTCCGCCCGCGATGATGAAATCGTAGCCCGGTGTTGGACCTGAAGCCGCCATGAGGTGCCGACCCGCCTTCTTCGTCAACGAAGGATGTGATCAGAAGCCTACGATGCCGATCTATTGCCGACTACAGCCATAACTGCACCCGACCTGTACTTTTTTGATCGCAATGCGAAATTAAAGTATGGGTCAAAGGCAAGCTGGGTCAGCATCTCAGCATCATTGACGGGCCCCTCATGGAGTGCAGGCGTGTCCCACTACCTCGGCATCGATATCGGCACTTCGGCGGTCAAGGCAATCGTCGTCGATGAGCGTCAGCTCGCCATAGCCGAAACGGAAATCCCTCTTGCGATCTCCCGCCTGAGCGATTTCTGGTCCGAGCAGGACCCTGAAGGATGGTGGCAAGCGGTTCAAGCCGCCATCTCGCACCTGCGCAGCCGGGCTCCAGGAGCCTTCGCGGACATCAAGGGGGTCGGACTTTCAGGACAGATGCACGGCGCCGTACTGCTCGGTGAAAATGATCGCCCCCTGCGCCCGGCCATCCTCTGGAACGACGGCCGCTCGTTCCGGGAGGCGGAGGAGCTTGAAAGGAAGTACCCGGACCTTTCGCGAGCACTGGGTGTGCTCCCGATGCCCGGCCTCACGGCTCCGAAGCTCCTCTGGCTCCAGCGGCATGAGCCGGAGACCTTTCGGGCAGCCCGAAAGGTTCTTCTGCCGAAGGACTACATCCGGCTGAAACTGACGGGCCGCCTCGCAACCGACATGTCGGATGCAGCGGGCACCTGGTGGCTGGACGAGGCCGCGCGATCATGGTCTGACGAGGCACTCGCGGCGACAGGACTGGATCGCTCCCACATGCCCGCATTGCTCGAGGGATCGAACCCTTCCGGCAGCTTGCGCCCGGAACTGGCGAAGGAATGGGGCTTGAGGGGCGAGATCGTCGTTGCAGGTGGCGCGGGCGATGTGGCAGCGGGCGCAGTCGGGCTGGGAGCGATTGAGGACGGAGCGGCCTTCATCTCCCTTGGGACATCCGGGCAACTCTTCGTCACGACGAGGGCGTTCAGCCCCGCGCCAGAGGCCCTGGTGCATTCCTTCTGCCATGCACTTCCTGATCGCTGGTTCCAGATGGCGGCGATGCTCAATGGAGCGAGCTGCCTCGCCTGGGCGGCGGGGCTGCTCAAGGCGGATATCGCTGACCTTCTGCGGCGGACCGAAGACGTCTACCGCAAGCCATCCTCCCTGCTCTTCCTGCCCTATCTCGCAGGAGAGCGCACGCCCCACAACGACGCTTATGCGCGCGGCGTCTTCTTCGGACTTTCCCCCGAGACGCAACGGACGGATCTGGTGCAGGCCGTTCTGGAAGGTGTCGCTTTCAGTTTCGCCGATGCCAAGACATGCCTCGAGCACGCAGGCACGCAACTCTCTTACGCAGGCCTGATCGGCGGCGGATCCCGCAGTGTCTTCTGGGCACGCATTCTCGCCAATGTCCTGAACATCCCCCTTGTCCGCTATGAAGGCAGCGACAAAGGGCCCGCCTTCGGCGCCGCGCGGCTGGCGCGACTGGCAGCGACCGGGGAGGCTCCGGAAGCTGTCTGCTCAGCCCCTGCAGTACTTGAGACGATCGAACCGGAATCTCACCTTGCGGAACTCTATAGCCCACAAATCGAGAGCTTCCGCCGCCTCTATCGTGCTCTCAGGCCGGAGTTCAGACACGCCCTGACAGGTGGCGATTGAAAGTTGATTTGAGCGGCCCTAGTCTTCTCTCATCCTGAACGAACAAACCGCCTCATCGTCAATCCGAGGACGTCAGGGAGGAAAGAACCGTGGACCGGGGCTCTGTCGTCACACCCCCACATTCCACCGCCGCCGCTCCTGGGGTAGCCGGGAACGGTATGCTTCTTGCTGTCTGTGAGCGGCCTTCCGGCGATCCTCTCCTTCCCGCTAAATCTCCCATCGCCCGCACTGGCGGGATGCCGCCCAGGGAGGATCCATGACAGGACCATCTCCGATCCTCGAAATGTCCGGAATCTCGAAAACCTTCCCCGGCGTGCGAGCTCTCTCCGATGTGTCGCTCACGATCTACCCAGGTGAGATCCATGCCCTCATGGGCGAGAACGGGGCCGGCAAATCGACCCTGATGAAGATTCTCTCAGGGGCCTATCATGCCGATAGCGGCGGAGAGATCCGTATCGACGGCAAGCCGGTGATCATCAACTCTCCCCTCGCCGCACTCCATCACGGCATCTCGACCATCTATCAGGAACTCTCCCTCGC
This sequence comes from Microvirga vignae, assembly GCF_001017175.1. Classification (GTDB taxonomy): domain Bacteria; phylum Pseudomonadota; class Alphaproteobacteria; order Rhizobiales; family Beijerinckiaceae; genus Microvirga; species Microvirga vignae. Next base: position 116,156 of record NZ_LCYG01000060.1, read on the forward strand.
GCCGAACCTGTCCGTCGCCGAGAACATGCTGCTGGGTCGCGAGCATCGCAGCGGCCCCATGATCGACCGCGGCTCGATGGAGAATGCCTGCCGCACCGTGCTCGCCAAGCTGGGGGTTACATTCGGCCCCTCGACGAAGGTCAGTGAATTGTCGATGGCAGAGCGGCAGCTGGTGGAAATCGCCCGCGCGCTCATCGCCAATGCCCGCATCCTGATCATGGACGAGCCGACCACGTCCCTCTCGTCCCGAGAAACGGAAGCCCTGTTCGCGCTCGTGCGGCAGCTTCGGGCGGACGGCATGGCCATCATCTATATCAGCCACCGCATGGCAGAGGTCTACGAACTCGCCGACCGCGTCTCGGTGCTGCGGGATGGAACCTATGTCGGCACGCTCGAACGCGATGAGATCTCGGCTGAGCGTTTGGTCCGCATGATGGTGGGCCGTGATCTGTCGTCCTTCTACAAGAAGGACCATGACGCGAAAGGCAGCCGTGGCCCGGTGATCTTCTCCGTCCGCAATGTCGGGGACGGGCAGCGCGTGCACGAGTGCTCCCTCGATCTTCACCTGGGAGAGACACTCGGGATTGCAGGGCTTGTCGGAGCCGGGCGCACCGAGCTTGCCCGCCTCATTTATGGAGCCGACCGCCGGATCAGCGGCGAGATCTCGCTTCAGGGAAAGCCTCTCGCGATCCGCCGCCCCGAGGATGCGATCGAAGCCGGCATCGTCTATCTGACCGAGGACAGGAAGCACCTTGGTCTCTTCCTCGACATGACCGTGCGCGAGAACGTCAATCTGAACGTGCTGGGGCGGGATTCACGTGTCGGAAAGGTGCTGAACCTCAAAACGGCCAGGGCGCGGGCAGCTGCTGCCATCAAAGCGCTCGGGATCCGCGTTGCCGGAGATATCGTTCCCGTCGGCAGCCTCTCAGGCGGCAATCAGCAGAAGGTTCTGCTCTCGCGCCTGCTCGAAACCAAGCCCCGGGTGCTCATTCTCGACGAGCCGACGCGCGGGGTCGATATCGGCGCGAAATCCGAGATCTACCGGCTGATCGACAAGCTGGTGCGTCGTGGCGTCGGCGTCATCGTCATATCGAGCGAACTTCCGGAAATCGTGGGCATCTGCGACCGCGTATTGGTGATGCGCGAAGGAAGGATCGCCGGTGAGGTCGGTGGAGCGGGCCATCCGCCGATCACGCAGGAAAACATCGTCGCCATCGCGACGGGGGTAAAGGAAGCCGCCGCATGACAGCTCCCAACGAGACCAGCGCATCTCTCCAGACTTCAGGAGCGGCTGCCGTCGATTCAGGCACGCAGAGCCTGCAGCGACGCCTTGCATGGCGATCCACCCTGCAGGCCATCGGCATGCTGCCGGTGCTCATCATTCTCGGCATTGTCTTCGAGCTCATGTCGGGTCGTTTCCTGAGCTTCCAGAATCTCTCCATCGTGGCGCAGCAGGCCTCGATCAATACCGTGCTTGCGGCGGGCATGACCTTCGTCATTCTCACCGGCGGCATCGATCTGTCGGTCGGCTCGATCCTTGCCGCAGCCGCGATGGTTGCAGTCTTGGGATCGAAGATTCCCGACTGGGGCATGCTGGGCATCCCGGCCGCTCTGCTGATGGGTCTTGCCCTGGGATTCATCAACGGGGCCCTCATCGCCTTTGGACGGCTCCCGCCCTTCATCGTGACGCTCGGCTCATTGACGGCCGTGCGCGGCTTCGCGCGCCTGCTTGGCAACGATACCACGCAGTTCAACCCTGAACTTCCCTTCGCCTTCATTGGCAACGGCTATCTCTTCGGCATTCCCTGGCTGGTGGTGATCGCCATGGTGGTCGTGCTGGTGTCCTGGTTCATCTTACGCCGGACGGTGCTCGGCGTTCATATCTACGCCGTGGGCGGCAATCCGGACGCGGCGCGTCTGACCGGCATCAAGGTCTGGGCCGTGCTTCTCTTCGTCTATTGCGCCTCCGGCCTCACCAGCGGCTTGGGCGGCGTGATGTCGGCAGCACGCCTTTACGCAGCCAACGGCCTGCAGCTCGGGCAGTCCTACGAACTCGACGCCATCGCCGCCGTCATCCTCGGCGGCACGAGCTTCGTTGGTGGCATCGGCTCAATCTGGGGCACGCTCATCGGCGCGCTCATCATCGCCGTCTTGTCGAACGGCCTCATTCTCGTCGGCGTCTCCGACATCTGGCAGTTCATCATCAAGGGCCTCGTCATCATCGGTGCGGTGGCTCTCGACCGTTATCGCCTGAAAGGCTCCGCGCGCACTTGAACCATGTGTCGCAGGATTACCGCGTTCGGAAGTGGTCGGACCGACGTGGCGCAACAAAGACCGAAACGACGTGGAGGAACACACATGAAGCGCATTCTTCTCGCGGCCGTTGCCGCCGCGGCCCTTAGTGCCGGCTCTGCCGAAGCCAAGGAGCTGAAATCCATCGGCATTTCGCTCGGCTCCATGGGCAACCCGTTCTTCGTGGCACTCGCCCGTGGTGCGGAAGCCGAGGCGAAGAAGATCAACCCGAACGTCAAAGTGACGGCGGTCGGCTACGATTACGACCTCAACAAGCAATTCACCCAGATCGACAATTTTATCGCCGCCGGCGTTGATATGATCCTCCTCAATCCGGGCGATCCGAATGCGCTGGAGCCTGCGATCAAGAAAGCGCAGGCCGCCGGTATCATGGTCGTCGCTGTGGACACGGCGGCGAAAGGCGCTGACCTGACGGTGACCACCGACAACGTCCAGGCCGGACAGATCGCCTGCCAGTACATCGTCGACAAGCTTCAGGGCAAAGGCAACGTTATCATCCAGAACGGCCCACAGGTCTCGGCGGTCATCGACCGAGTGAAGGGCTGCAAGGAAGTGTTCGCGAAGAACAGCGGCCTCAAGGTTCTCTCGGATGATCAGGATGCCAAGGGCTCCCGTGAAGGCGGTCTTCAGGTGATGCAGAGCCACCTCACCCGCTTCCCGGACATCAATGCGGTTTTCGCGATCAACGATCCTCAGGCCATTGGCACGAATCTGGCCGCGAAACAGCTCAACCGCAGCAACATCATCATCACCTCGGTTGATGGCGCGCCGGATATCGAGGCCGCTCTGAAGGATGCCGGCAGCCCCATGATCCAGGCCTCATCGAGCCAGGATCCCTATGCCATGGCGCAGTTGGCCGTCAAACTGGGCAACGATGCCATGAACGGCAAGAAGCCCGAGAACGCGGTGACGTTAATGCCCTCGAAACTGATTACGCGCGACAACGTCAATCAGTATCAGGGCTGGTCCGCACCCCGCTCCTGAGCTTTGCGTGCCTGATCGTGCGGCGTCGGAGGTTCCGGCGCCGCTTTCATATGGGGAACCGAGAATGATCCTGGTCTGTGGCGAAGCCCTGATCGACCTGTTTATCGGAGGGCCCTCTCAGACCGGGCTCTCGGCGGAGGCCGTGGCGGGCGGATCTCCCTTCAACGTTGCGATCGGCATCGGCCGCTTGGGCCGCCCCGCCGCTTTCCTGTCCACCCTGTCGGAAGATGCATTCGGCGTTTTCCTGGCGGGCAGGCTCACGGAGGCGGGCGTGAGCGCATCCTATCTGCAGCGCTGCCCGAACCCCACAACGCTCAGCGTCGTCGCAACCAGTGCATCAGGACAGCCGCAATATTCCTTTTATGCCCCGGACAGTGCGGACCGCGCTCTCAGACCGGAGGCCCTGCCTTCGCAACTGCCTTCCGACATCAATGCCATTGCCGCTGCATCCTATGCGCTTGGCGTCGAGCCCATCGCCAGCGCCATTGAAACCCTGCTGCGCCGTGAAGCCGGATCGCGCGTGATCTCGCTCGATCCCAATGTTCGCCCTCGCGTCGTCGGCGACTTGCAAATTTATCGGGAGCGCTTCGAACGGCTTCTTGCCTATGGCAACATCGTCAAGGCCAGCGATGAGGATATCGAACTGCTCTATCCGGGTCAGACTCTCGTCGCGGCTGCACGGGCCTGGCTTCAGCGTGGTCCGAAGCTCGTGATCGTAACGCGTGGAGCGGAGGGGCCGCTGGCGATTTTCGGCGGATCCATCATCGAGCGTGCTGCGCCTCGCGTGGATGTGGTCGACACCGTCGGCGCAGGAGATACCTTCCATGCCGGTCTGCTCTCCTGGCTCGATGCGAATGGCTTGCTGACATCGCAGGGCATTGCCGAGTTAAGCGAGGCGCAAGTCACGGCAGCTCTCGATTTCGCGGCAGCGGCGGCGGCGATCGTCTGCACACGGCGGGGCGCCAATCCGCCGACATGGGAAGAAGTGACCCGCTTCATGGCAGAGCGCGCTTAAACAGAGATCGGAGACTACCATGCAGATGCCCTCCCCTACTCTTCCCGCAACCGGCTCGAGCTGGCGCACGCATCCGTTCCACCGTCAATGGCTTGCTGACCAGGCCAACAACCTGTTCGATTTCTTCCAGCATCGCAGTATCGATCCGGCGGGTGGTTTCTTCGAGCTCGACAGCTCGGGGCACGCCATCGCTAGCAGCAATCCGGTTCGCCAGATCCACAACACCACCCGCATGGTGCATTGCTTCTCCATTGGCGTCCTGCTCGGCCGCCCCGGATGCGAGACGATCGTCGATCATGGCATGACCTATCTCTGGAACCACCACCGGGATCCCGAGCATGGGGGATATGTCTGGTCGCTGGCCAACGATGGGCCCAAGGACGATACGAAGCAGGCCTACGGACATGCCTTCGTGCTGCTTGCAGCCTCCAGTGCGAAGGTTGTCGGGCATCCGCTCGCCGATCAGATTCTCTCAGACATCTCGCAGGTTCTCGAAGAACGCTTCTGGGAAGAGCAGCATGGTGCAGTCGCCGAGGAATTCGCACGGAACTGGTCGCCGATCAGCTCCTATCGCGGCCAGAACTCCAACATGCACCTGACGGAAGCGTTGATGGCGGCGTTCGAGGCGACGGGCGAGAAATCTTATCTCGACAAGGCCGAGCGCATCGCAAGCCTTATCATCGGGCGTCATGCCGTATCGCTCGGTTACCGGGTGGCTGAGCACTTCAATGCGGATTGGACCCTGGACCGCAATTACCGCGGCTACGATGTGTTTCGTCCCTATGGCACGACGCCTGGCCATTGGCTCGAATGGGCACGGCTTCTGCTTCAGCTCTGGGTGCTCGGCGGCAAGCGTCATGACTGGATGCCTGAAGCAGCCCGCGAATTGTTCCGGCAGTCCATCGAGCTCGGCTGGGATCGCGACAAGGGCGGCTTCTTCTACGCCCTTGATTGGGACGACAAGCCGCGCCTGCCGCAGAAACTCTGGTGGCCTTGCGCCGAAGCTATCGGCGCTGCGGCCTTTCTCATCGAGCATAGTCCCAGCGAATTCCACGAAGCGTGGTATCGGCATCTGTGGGGTTTTGCGGATCGTCACCTGATCGATCATGAACGAGGCGGCTGGCATCCAGAGCTCTCCGAAGACCTGCAGCAGGCGAGCACTTTGTTCACGGGAAAGCCGGATCTCTATCATGCCCTGCAGGCCTGCCTCATTCCCCTCTTTCCCGCAACGGGAAGCCTGACGCGGGTGATCCCGCAGGCGAACGGTTAAGCAGACAAGGCTTCTTCCAGCATCTCTCGCGAGGGCATTCCGGCCTGGGCTCCTGCCGTCAGGCACGACAATGACGCAGCAACGCAGGCCCGTTGCATGGCCTCGCTCACCTCTCGCCCTTCCGCGAGGCCATAAGCGAGAACGCCGACGAATGTATCGCCGGCTCCGGTAGTGTCGACCGGCACCACCAGCCGAGCGGCGACATGCCTCTGCGAGCCATCGGGACTGACGGCAACAGCGCCTTTTGCACCGGCGGTGACGATGCAGACGAGACCGTAAGTGTGTGCCAGGAGAGAAGCCGCTTTCAGATAATCGCCTTCGACCTCCTTGCCCATCATGGCGGCAACAGACACCGCCTCGTGCTCGTTCACGACGAGCACATCGATCGCAGCGAGCATGTCAGCCATGGCAGCGCGCTCGGTCTCCGCAGGAACGGGCGCGAAGTTCCAGAGGATGGTTGCACCGGCCCTCCTTGCTCGCAGGGCTATTTCGAGATTTTCGGCAAGAGGCACCTCCATCTGGAGAACGAGCACGGAAGCATCGGACAAAAAGCTCCTTGGAACATCTACCGCACGAACGGCCATGTTCGCGCCGCTGGCCACCGTAATGGCGTTCTCTCCGTGTTCATCGACAGTGATGAAGGCGCAGCCAGTCGGCTCATCAACGACTTTGATCGCCTCCACGTCGACGCCGTTCTGCGTCAGATTGTCAAGGCACGCTTTGCCGAAAGGATCACGCCCGACAGCCCCGGCCATGGCGACCCTGGTCGCGCCCTTCCCGCTTATTCTGGCTGCGGCAACCGCCTGATTGGCCCCCTTGCCGCCGAAGAAGCTGTCGGCTCTGCGCGACAGGACGGTTTCGCCCGGCCGGGCGATGCTCCGCACGCGTGCGACCAGATCCATGTTGATCGATCCGAAGATGGTAATCATGGAGCTCTGCCCCGTCCTGTTGCGGTTCTGCATGAGAATCCTCGGCTCTCCCAGCCCTCTCACGTTCGGCCTACCAAACTATCTAGAAGATTGATCGGAACAGGCGACCGGTAGCCGTGTGACTTCGCAAGCATCTGTGAGTCCAGAAGGCTTCTTCAGCTGAAGAAACTTTCTGCATTCTGCTGGTGGCCTGCCAAAAGGGATAGGCAACAATGTTCAAAGTGTTGTTTGACCTTTGTCCACGTTGCCTGAAAGTCTCAATTCCGGAAGTCAGCCTCGACACAGCTTGAGCTTATAAATTTGGATTTCCAATTCGTGTGATGTTTCCACCAGCATCAAGGCCCTCACCGGAATGAACCAAGACAAAGTAGAAGCCGTCGCCGAGTTGCTCGCCAAGGTGGGCAGCAACTGGTATCCGGAGCGCACGCGTCCCGCACTTCGAACGATCAGCAAGCGCCACCGGGTCGTGGCCCAGCTCATCCTGGCCGAACTCGATAAGCTCAGTGACGCAGAGCAGGATTCCGAGTCGGTGGACGGCTCGCCTTCTGAAAATCTCGATGACGTCAATGCCTTCAACTTTGCGGGAGACGACCAGCTTTACGTCGGTGCGGCCGTCGTGTACCGCCCGCCGGGTGAGAAGAGAGCGATCACCTGCTTGATCGACAGAATGGAACACGGTCGCGCCTATCTCGTCCCGGCGCATCGGGAGATAGGCTGGGTGTCCACTCAAACGCTCTCACTGCCAAAACCTGAAGCCTCTGGACAATAGATCAAACAACAAGCCTGCCGCGCTCCGGAAAAGACGCAATAGACTTGATTCGCTGTGGGGGAATGCGAATTGACCGAAGACGAAATCAAACTCGTGGCAGAGGTGCTCGCCAATATCGGCGGCAATTGGTATCCGGAGCGGGCGCGATCGGAGCCAAAGCCAGTCACGAACCGCCACCGCGAAGTAGCCCGGCTTATCGTTGCCGCCGTTGAACGCTCGAAAGCAGTCAATCGGAGCGCCATGGACGTCGGCTCGGCATCTGAACGCTCCCTCGAAGCTCCATCGTCAAACGGTACAGAAGACGACGAATTGCATGTCGGAGCGACCGCTCTGTATCGCCCGCCAGGCGACAAAAGAACGTTTGCCTGTCGTATCGAAAAACTCGAAGGCGGTCGGGCCTATGTCGTCCCGGAGCATCGAGAGATCGGTTGGGTATCGACCCACTCACTCCTGCCGCTCAATCCCAATCGGGACGATGGAAAACGGGCGCCGCTTTCGTCCATTCCCACTGGATCGGCCGAGGGTAAGGATGCTCAGCTGGAGGCTCCTGCCCCTGAAGCCCCGCGCGTCAAACCCGCGCGCCGCCCGAAGAGCGAGGAAGCCACCGCGAAAGTGAAGTACTATTTCTCGTCGACGGGTGAATGGATCGCCTTCCGCCTTTCGGAGACCGATCGCTACCTGTTCGACAAAAAGGGAAACTGGATCGGCTGGTTCCCTTGGAACGACAACGACATTGTCCGCATCGACGGTCAATATCTGGGCACCGTGTTCTATGGAAACCGCATCTATTGGAGGACGTCACCAGCCTCGAGCAAGCGCGATCCGGGGTTCGTGATGGATCCGGGCGAGGCCCAGTATGTCAGTCATCCGGGACATGCTGCGCCGTACGCGCCGCCGCACGGCTATAAAGATGTCGACATGGCGCAGATCCCGACGAGCAGACGCACTTGGCTGAAAAGTCGCGGTCAGGCCACTAACTCTGGCGATCCGAGCACGTTCGAGATCTGGATGTCGAAGATCGGTCTGGTCGGTGTGGCCCGCGCGATCAAGGGCATGTTCCGGTCGTGAACCGGCCGCTGGAACCGGGGTTTTTCCCATAAGAAGAGCCCCGCCTTGTACAAGGCGGGGCTCCGGTCTGCTCAAGTATTGTGGCTCTTACTGGAAGAGGCGCAGGATCATCGAGCTGTTCTGGT
>NZ_LCYG01000061.1 GCF_001017175.1 Microvirga vignae
TCGGAGCGTCCGAGAAGCGGAGCGTGCCGAAGTGCTCGGTCGGCAGGTCGCCGTTGTCGAAGAACGACAGGGCGCGACCAGCGGTCAGGCCGCCGAACTGGATGAAGGCCTGGTCGACGTTGGCCGAGGTGGACGAGAAGCCGTACGCGCCGGTGTCGCGGGTCATCTCGAAGCGGACGAACGTGCGCAGCAGGCCGTAGGCCGTGGCGGTACGGGCGTCGAGCTGGATGCGGCCACGAGCGCGGAAGCCGATCGCGTCGTCATCGCGGGTTTCCGGCTCAACGTAGAGCAGTTCGGCACGGACACGGCCGCCGACGCGGAGGCAGGTTTCCGTGCCGGGGATGTAGAAGAAGCCTGCGCCGTAGGTGGAGCAGACGCGGACGTATTCGACTGGCGCAGCCTTGGCCACGGGAAGATCAGCGGCCTGAGCGCCGGCAACGGCGGCGAGACCCGCAACCGATCCGAGCAGAAGGCTCTTAACGAGCTTCATGGTGTATCTCCAAAAATCTTAAAGCCTGAGTCCAGGCCCCATGTGCAACCGTGACAATACTGAGGCGCCCGATTCAGGCAATCTCTCTGAGCGCCAGATCTGCTCTTCCAAAGGACTTATTGCACAAAAAACAGGCAAAATTCGATTGGGCTCAGGTGTTTCCTGGGAAGTGTGACATAATCTCAACAGCTCCGAAGCCTTCCCATAGCCGAAGGATGCCTCCCCACGGCAGGGCGCGCTTACCCCGGCAGCTCCAGGCTCAATCATCAAAGAAGTCCGGAGGACCACTGCGGCAGCGATAGCCAATGGGACATTGAGGGGTATCCCTGGTCGGCACGAAAGCAGGATCGAGATACTCGTTGAATTCGCAGAACCTACGGTCGCGCACGAAGCGATCATAGGTGTACCCGCCAGTGCCCAGGACGGCGGCCCCTCTTGAAAAGATGATCCGCTGGGCTTGGCCGCAAGTGAGATTCGGTGTCGAGAGACGTTGCTGGGCCTGCGCACCGGAGCCACAGGCCAAGCACGCGAGGACGAGAGCTATCCTTTTCATAACGGCATCCATCGTCTCTACACCGCCCACCACAAGGCGGACCAATTGCAGGACAACGCGGCAAACTCAGCTTTGTTACCGACCGATGGGAGACGGGTCCTAGAGCGGCCCGTGGCTAAAGCATGGCCTGGAGGCGCCGCGCCATCTCCACGGTGGCGGCATAATCGACCTTGCCTGAGCCCAACACCGGAATGCCCGAGACGAGAATGGACTTCGGCACCCACAATTCCGGGAATCCCTCTTCCCGGGCATGTGCCAGAAGCCCATCGCGATCGGCCTCAGGCTTGTCGGTGACGAGCACGAGTTGCTCACCCTTGCGGGGATCAGGCAGAGCAACGACCACATGATTGAAGTCGGGCCAGAGACCTTGGATCATCGTCTCGATCGCGGCGAAAGACACCATCTCACCGCCGATCTTCGCAAAGCGCTTTGCCCGGCCCCGAATGGTAACGATGCCATCATCCACGGTCACGATGTCGCCCGTGTCGTGCCAGCCGCCGGGAGGCGGAATGACATCTCCCGGCCTCTCGGGATCGAGATAGCCCTTCATGACATTAGGACCGCGCACATGCAGGCGGCCGCCCTCATGGATACCCTCGACGGGATCGAGGCGCCATTCGATGCCGGGCAGGAACGGCCCTACCGATCCCGGGCGATTATGATCGGGCAGGCTAACGCTGATGACCGGCGAGCATTCGGTCGCGCCATAGCCCTCGAGAATGACGGCGCCGTGCTTGGCCCAGAGTGTGCGTGTCTCGTCCTTGATCCGCTCGGCCCCGGCAATGACGTAGCGCACGCTGGCAAGATCGTTCTCGCCCGCGGCACGGGCATAGCCTTGGAGAAACGTGTCCGTTCCCAGCATGAAGGTTGCGCGTGTGCCGGCGATGAGCTTCGGGATCTGCCGGTAATGAAGAGGGCTCGGATAGAGCACGGACTTCATGCCGTTGAGAACGGCTGTCAGAAGCCCCGCCGTCAGGCCGAAGGAATGAAAGATCGGCAAGGGATCGAAGAATACATCGTCCGGCGTCAGGATGTCGCCGGCCAGAGCTTTGACCTGATAGGCGTTGGCGACCAGATTGGCGTTCGACAGCACCACCCCCTTGGGCGTGCCTTCCGCGCCTGACGTGAACAGCACCGCGGCCGGATCGTCCGGGTCGACTTCTGCTTGAGCGTGAACGCGGCGTGCCATCCAGGAATCGAGAACGCCCCGGAGCTTGTCGACGCTCGTCAGCGTTCCGCGCACATCCTCAAGCCAGAGAATCTGCCGCCCCTCGCCCAGGGTCGCTACGATCTCCTCGAGCTTTCCCTGCTCCACGAAACGGCGGGAGGTGACGATGGTCTTGATCCCGGCGATCTCGCAGGCTGCCTTGAGGTTCTTGATGCCGGCCGTGAAGTTCAGGAAAGCCGGAATACGCCCAAAGGCATTCAGGCCAAACAGGGTTACCACGATGGCTTGAACGTTCGGCAGAAGCACGCCGACGGTTTCACGTTCCTTGGTGAGGCCCGCAAGCCTCCGCCCCAAAACCAGCGCCCCCAAAACGAGCCGCCCGAAGGTGATGGGCTGTCGCTCGAGATCCTCCAGGGCAACCTTGTTCTTCCCGAACCGGTCACGGGCATCAAGGAGCGCACCGAACAGACTCTTGCGCGTCCGCGCGATATCGAACTCTGCCACGGGCGCTCCTTAAGGGTTGTTAGCCTGCCGAACCTTCGCGGATCGGAGCCTGATAGGCGAGGCCCATATCCCAGGGGAAGTAGATCCAGGTATCCTGGCTCACTTCCGTGACAAAGGTATCGATCAGCGGGCGTCCTGCGGGCTTGGCATAGACGGCGGCAAAATGCGCGTTCGGCAGCATGTCGCGCACAATCTTGGCGGTTTTGCCGGTATCGGTGAGGTCGTCAATGACGAGCACGCCCTTGCCCTGGCCGTCACCAATGGCCTTGATGGAAGGCGCGATGTCTTTCAGCACCTTCAGCTCGCCTTGGTTCTTGTAGTCGTGATAGCTCGCGATGCAGACGCTTTCGATGAGGCGCAGATCGAGCTCGCGGGCCACGATGGCCGCGGGCACGAGGCCGCCGCGGGTGATGCAGATGATCGCCTCGAAAGGACCAGCCGCGGCGAGACGCCAAGCGAGCGCGCGGCAATCGCGGTGGAATTGATCCCAGGAGACGGGGAAGGCTTTCGGAGAGGTGGGAGACATCGTCTTGCTCGTATGGTGCTGTGAGGAGTGAGAACGCATTAAAGGGGGGCTTGGTCGCCCTTCAGGCGGCCTAGCAAAACATGAATAGCGGTGGCGGCTTTGGTGACTTCGGCAGAGTCCTTGCCTCGTACGACGATCTGGTTGTGAAAGCCGCTCGTGGAAAACGACGGGTAAGAGCCGATGGAAACGCCCGGATGCGCGGCGGCAATTTCGCTCAAGCCCTCGGCATAGATGCCCTCGGCAAGTCCCTCGGCTTCGATAGTCTCGATGACCATGCGAGCGCCGGTCTGGAGTGTCGACGCGATGTTGTCGAGCATGGCCTGCATGATCGAGGGCACCCCTGCCATCACGAAGACATTGCCGATCCTGAAACCTGGCGCCTTGGAAATCGGGTTCTCGATCAGATCGGCCCCGTCGGGGATGCGCGCCATGCGCAAGCGTGCCTCGTTCAGCTCGTGCGGCTGGTAGCGCTCCCGCAGCATGGCGACGGCGCGCGGATCATGGCCGATGCCGACGCCGAAGGCCTTCGCGACGCAATCGGCCGTGATGTCGTCATGGGTCGGGCCAATGCCGCCCGTCGTGAAGAGATAGGTGTAGCGGCTGCGCAGGGCGTTGACGGCGGAGACGATCTCCTCCTCCACGTCCGGAACGACGCGCACCTCGCGCAGGTCGATGCCGATGCCGGTGAGATACTCGGCAATGTAGCCGATATTCTTATCCTTGGTGCGGCCCGTGAGGATCTCATCGCCGATGATGAGAAGGGCGGCTGTGACGGAGACGGCCATGCGCATCGATCCCTTTTGAGGGGCTCTAGCGCATCGTGCGGAAAAGTGGACCCGGTTTTCCGCTTTCAACGATGCGCTGCCTGAAAAATGGAGCATCGGACCCAAAAGTGGAAGCCACTTTTGGGTCCGATGCTCTAGCCTCAGAAACGGCAATTCTCAAGCAAGGGTTCAGTTGAAGGCAATGCTTCTCTCCTGCTACGGGAAAACCTTTCTTCTCAAGTGATGGATTGAATGCGTTTTCAGGAAACCCTTCTCCAAGGTCGGCTCATCGAGCGTTACAAGCGATTTCTGGCCGATGTGGAGCTTGCCTCCGGTGAGATCGTGACGGCCCATTGCGCCAACCCGGGCGCCATGATGGGCCTGAAGGAGCCCGGCAGCCGGGTGTTTCTCTCCCGGGCCTCGAACCCTGCCCGCAAGCTCAAGTACAATTGGGAATTCGTGGAGGTAGCGGCCGGCGGCGGCCCCTTGCAGCTCATCGGCATCAACACCTCCCGCCCCAATCTCCTCGTCGCCGAGGCCCTGCGCGAAGGGCGGCTTGCCCCCTTCGCCCGCTACGACCGTGTCCGCCCCGAGGTGAAATACGGCAGGAACAGCCGGGTCGATTTTCTGTTGGAAAAGGACGGAGAGCCGCCCTGCTACCTTGAGGTCAAGAACTGCCACCTGATGCGCGAGGCGGGCTTTGCCGAATTCCCCGATTGCGTGGCGGCCCGCAGCGCCAAGCATCTCTATGAACTCGCCGACATGGCTGCCTCCGGAGCCCGTGCCGCCCTCGTCTATGTGATCCAGATGGATGCGAACCGCTTCGACGTGGCGCGTGACATCGACCCGGCCTACGACAAGGCCTTCCGCCATGCCCTTGGCTCGGGGGTGGAGTCCTACGCCTATGTCTGTCGGATCACGCCGGAGGAGGTCGCCATCGACCGGCAGGTGGAGATCATCACACCGCGATAACCCTCGCCTGTCATCCCCGGCCCCTCCCCGTCATCCCCGGCCTTGTGCCGGGGATCCACGCCTCGAGAACCGCCACAGGTCGAACGCGTGGATGGCCGGGTCAAGCCCGGCCATGACGGGGGCGGATTGGTCCAGTCGATCTCCTGCGGCTGGCGGTCATGCCTGTAGATCATCCAGCGGCCGCGTCCGTCCTGGTACACGCCGTAGATCAGTTGCCCGTGCCAGGAGCGACGCGAGAGCATTGGGACGAGCTGGGTCAAGCCCCGCATCACGAGCCAGGTGAGGCCGAGCAAGGTCGCGGGCATGACAATCAGCCAGAGCGCCTGGATGAGCTCCGGTGCGGTGTGGAACTTGTTGAGCAGGTCGGCCCAGAACGAATAAGGCTGGTCTATCGCAGCAACTCCCTTGAGGTGAAGTGACCACCAGCACTGCTGGTGGTCGGGGAGTTCATAAGCCGCCCAAAGACGACCGCGATGACCTTTAGGCTTTCGCCCTGGACATGCGTCACCGCCTCCCCGACCGTAAGGTTGGGAAGGCGTCATTTGCGGCTGACACACAGGCCGCTTTGGGAGGGGTTATGAAGCCCCGGAGCCGGATGTGTCCGGCTCCAAGGGCGAGATAACATGCAACAGGGGGTGCAGGGTCAATGGGCTTCGGCCATGACGGAGCCCCACCCTCCGCCGTCATGGCCGGCTTCGTTCCGGCCATCCACGTCTTTGGGAAGCACAGCGGGCCGAAGGCGTGGATCCCCGGGGACTGATCCCCGGATCAAGTCCGGGACGGGATGACGATGGAGCACCATTTCAGGCGTGAATCCACCTTCCCGCCCTCGCGGGCATGACAGTGGAGGACCAGCCTCCTTACGCCCGCTCGAAAACGAGGTTCATCCGGGTCTGGAGGGTCTGGCGGTAGCCCTTCCCCTCCAGGAGCTTGCGCACATCCACCTGCCACCGGTCGGCAACGTCGGGGATGATGAAGACCGACGGGTAGAGAGAGGCAGGCGCCTCCCTGAAGAACGGGTCGAGAATGAGATCCTCGGCCCCCTCCACATCGAGTTTGACCGCATCCAGATGGGAAAATCCCTCCCGGTTCACCAGTTCGAGCAGGGTCACGGCAGGCACCCGAATCGTGTCGGTCTGGCTCGAATTCACGATCTTGAGGCTCGCTTCGCCCTTGTTCAGGGGATCGAGGAACAGAGTGAGCTCGCCCGTCTTGTCTGCGACGGCGCAATCCACCGCTTTGATCGTGCCGAATGGGTTCAGGCGAATGTTGTGGATCAGCCGATCGAAGATCTCCGGCTGGGGCTCGACCGCCAGGATCCGGGAGGACGCGCAGACCTTGCGCGCCACCAGGAGCGAGTACCAGCCGACATTCGAGCCCACATCGATGAAGATGAAATCGCCCTTGTTGCGGGCAGCGATGAGCTTGATCTCGTCGAGATCAAAGTACTGAGGCGTAAAAAGAATGCGCCGTTCGCAGACGTTCTTGTAAGGAACGATCCGCATCCGGACCCCGAACGTCTCCAGGTCAAGGGGCTGACCTTTCAGGGATTTCATGACCACCCGGCGCATGATCATGGCGATGCGGCGACCCATCCAGCTGCCAGGCAGACCGCGCGTGCGATCGATCACCCAACGGGTGATGCCTGTAGGCGCAAAGGTCCCGAAGGGACGCGGGTCATTCATTACGGGAGTATCCAAAGCCACCAAACCGGATGAACAGGGTTGCTCATGACACCCCTGAGGCTTATTCGCAACCCATCGAAGCAGGGTCCTTGCTTGCGCCAGGCAAGATGATCCTTACATTCGGGCTTGAACGCAAGGACCGAGAATGACCGAGACCGACGTTGTCGAGCGCAAGCGCTCAGCCGATATCCCGCTGCATGGCCCCGAGGATTTCGAGGGGATGCGGCGTGCCGGGCGCATGGTGGCCGAGTGCCTGGACATGCTCACCGAGCACGTAAAGCCCGGCGTCACAACGGAATATCTGGACCGGCTCGCCTTCGAGTTCATCCGCGACAATGGCGCTTATCCGGCCTGCCTGCACTATCGCGGCTACACCAAGACGATCTGCACCTCGATCAACCACGTCGTCTGTCACGGTATCCCCAACGACAAGCCGCTGCGGGACGGCGACATCATGAATGTCGACGTGACCCTGATCCTGGACGGCTGGCACGGCGATTCGAGCCGCATGTACTACGTCGGCGAGGTCCCCCGTCGCGCTCAGCGGCTCTGCGAGATCACCTATGAGTGCCTGTTGCGCGGAATTGCCGCCGTGAAGCCGGGCGCCACCACCAACGACATCGGCGCGGCCATCCAGGCCTACGCCGAGGCCGAGCGCTGCTCCGTGGTGCGGGATTTCTGCGGCCACGGCATCGGCCGGACCTTTCACGATTCTCCGACGATCCTCCACTATGTGGAGCCGGCCTATAACGTCGAACTGAAGCCCGGCATGTTCTTCACCATCGAGCCCATGATCAATTTGGGCCGGGCCCAGGTGAAGGTGCTCTCCGACGGCTGGACCGCCGTGACCCGCGACCGGTCGCTTTCGGCTCAGTTCGAGCACATGGTGGGCGTGACGGAGACGGGCGTCGAGGTCTTCACCTACTCGCCCAAAGGTCTGGATAAGCCGCCCTACAATCTGGGCTGACCAGAAAGCAACTTTGTATCTCGCGACAGCTGAGCTAAAGATTCTTCGTTCCATTATCCGAGAGCGAAGATTCCAGGCACGCATGAGCGGCGACGAGACTCCTCATTATCACGGCCACCGTGATCGCCTGCGCACCCGCTTCATGGAAGTGGGTGGTGATGCGCTGCCAGATTACGAGCTTCTGGAACTGGTGCTCTTCCGCTCCATCCCGCGCCGGGACGTAAAGCCGATGGCGAAGGAGTTGATCAAGCGCTTCGGCACCTTCGCCGAGGTGCTGGCGGCTTCCCCTGCCCGGCTTATGGAGGTGGACGGCGTCAGCGAAAGAGTGGTTACCGATCTCAAGATCGTAGAGGCATCCGCCCGGCGTCTTGCCAAAGGTGAAGTGGCGAAGCGGCCGGTCCTGTCCTCATGGACCTCGGTGCTCGATTATTGCCGCACGGCTATGGCCTTCATGGACAAGGAGCAGTTCCGCCTGCTCTTTCTCGACAAGCGTAATGCGCTGATTGCCGACGAGGTCCAGCAATCCGGCACCGTCGATCACACGCCGGTCTATCCACGCGAGGTGGTGAAGCGGGCGCTCGAACTCTCGGCCTCCGCCCTGATCCTCGTCCACAACCATCCATCAGGGGATCCCACGCCCTCCTCCGCCGACATCAAGATGACCCGCGAGATCATCGATGTGGCAAAGCCCCTAGGCATCACCGTCCACGACCACATCATCGTCAGCCGCGAGGGCCATGCGAGCCTGAAAGGCCTGCGCCTGATCTGAGCTTGGCGCCAGAACCAAGCCCCTCCCGTCGCGTTACACCCTGGCTGAATACGTGATTGGAGGAGAAACTGATGAAGACGCTACTCATGGCTGGCCTGCTCGGTTCGACCTTGCTCGCGACGAGCGCTCTCGCCCAGTCCTCGCCCCCGGCCGCCGATCAGGCCGCCCCGGCTTCGAATTCTTCGGAATTCATGGCCCAGCTGAGCCCGGGCTCCATGCTGCTGTCGGATCTGATGGATCAGGATGTGGTCGGCCCCGACAACGACGATATCGGCGATGTCGAGGATGTGGTGCTCGACCGCAATGGCCAGGTGGCTGCTATCGTGATCGAGGTCGAAGAAGGCCTGGGTGACCGGACTGTCGCTCTGCCCATGAGCGCGTTTCGGATGACCGCCGATGCGGAAACGACAGGCTCCGTCCAAGGCTCGAACCAGAATGCCGGCTCATCCAACGCCAACATGTCTGAGAACATGCGGCTCATGCTGACCATGCCGGTGGACCAGCTGAAATCGGCTCCGGAATTCGACGAGGACAACGACTAAGATCTAATCGCATCGCGTTCAAAGCAATCGTGCCCGGCTCAGTGCCGGGCATTCGCTTCTTGAGCACCGGCGTATCGTGCGGACCCGAAGGGCCGCGTCAGCGACCCGAAGGGCCACGTCAGTGAAAAGTGGACCCGGTTTTTCGCAGCCAACGATGCTCTAGAAGATGGTTTCCAGACCGGTGACGATTGCGTAGACGAAGCCGAGGCTGAGCACCATGCCGACGGACCCGATGACCAGCCCTCCGATGATCACGAGGCCGTCCCGCTCCACGAGCCCGAGGCCGACGAGGCACACGGCCAAGCCTAAGGGGATCTGCCCCACGAAGGGCGGCGCAAAAAGGAGGCCCAAAGCCATCACCAGGATGATTGCGCCCATGAGCCGCATGGCAACGGGCGTATCGAGGAAAGTCATGCGCGGACGTGAGAAGCGCTCCAGCTTGCGGAAAGCGGGCATCGCCCGCCCAACAGCCCGCTCCACATCGGTGCGGGCGAGGGAGCGGTTCATGAGCTGACCCGGCAGCCAGGGAGCTTCGCGGCCAAAAACGATCTGGATGGCAACCAGCCCCAGAAGCAGGCCGCAGACGAGCGGAATCGGCGGCGGCATGGGCAGGCAGTTCGGCAGACCGAGCAGCACGATGAGGAGCGCGAAGGCCCTGTCCTGCAGCACGGCCATGATGTCGCGCACGGTCAGGCGCTCGCCTGGCTGGGAGGCAAGGGCGAGCAGGATCTGCGATGTGCGAGCGTTGGAAAACAAAGAGCCCTGGCCAGTTCGAGGCGACGAGCCTCTCTATAGCATCGGACCCAAAAGTGGAATGCACTTTTGGGACCCATCCGATGCCTATCTCCGAGGATAGCGCATCGTTAGACGCGGAAAACCGGGTCCCCTTTTCATTGATGTGGTCCTTCGGGTCGCTGATGCGGACGTCCGGCTCCGCACGATGCGCTAGCCGAGTTGAGCCCCCGGGCCAAGGCTCATCCAAGATTTCTCATTCTCAATGAATGTTGATCTCCCCTGAGACGGCCCGGAACTCGGCAGGCCGGATCAACCGAGAATGGGTAATGGTGACGGAATGAAGCGGCCCCGCCAATTCCCGTTTCCAGAACTCCAGAAAATCGATGAGCACCGGGAAACGGGGAGCCAGGTCGTAATCCTGCCAGATATAGGTTTGCAGGAACGTAGGATGATCCGGCATCCGATAGAGTATCTGGGCCGTCGTCAGCCCGTAGCCTTCCATTTGGCGGATGAAATCCTTGGATGCCATGCGAACTCCCTCTCTAGCCATGAGATCCAGAGGCAGGCACCCACCCGATCATGAGGGCGATGTCCTGCCCTATGCTCAAGGCTAAATCTTGATCGCACTCCGCGGTTCCCGCAAGACGCCGGAAGGCTTGCGCCGCAAGGTTCAAGCAGGCGTGATCTGTTTGTGGAAGTAGGTTGTCGGGCACAGCCCGCCCTGCGGCCAAAGAGCATAGTTCGGGATGACGCCCACGCGTTCCCAGCCAAGACGCGTATACAGGCGCTCCGCATCGCTTCCGGTCACCGTATCGAGCACGAGCACGCTCTTCCCGACTTTGCGTGCAGCATCTTCGGCCGCAAGCATGAGAGCGGCACCGACACCGCGCTTTCGCGCTTTGCGATGCACCAGCATCTTGGAAATATCCGCGCGGTGCGGCTGGTTCTCAGGTTGTTTGAGAACCACCTGCACGGTGCCGACGATCTCACCGCCCTCCTCCGCGACGAGAAGGATACGCTCACCCGCGGCCACACCGTCGGCCATGCCCCTCCAGAACGCATCCGCCTTGTCCTGCGTCATCGGCAGCATGAAACTGACGGAAGCACCGCCCTCAACGCAATCGATCAGAACCTTGGACAAGGCTTCGATCTGTTCGGCAGCCTCTCTCGGCGACAGGACACGTATGGCGACGGTCTCATTCATCGAAACCTCCTCAACGATTTGAAGGCTTGGCGTCGGTGGTTAGCGCCACCAGGTAGCGGGCGGGTTGACCGGACAGGTTGCGGAAGATCGTCGGCTGCTCGATGTCCATGCACAGGCAGTCGCCGGCGAAGAGCTGGTAGGCCTCATCGCCGAGCCCCAGTTCGATCTCACCCTCGATGATCCAGATCTGCTGGCTCACGCCCACGGAGCGGCGGCCTGTGTCGTAGGCGACGCGGGCGCCGGCCGGCAGAAACACCTCGACGAGTTCAATGGGAGAAGGAAAGCCCGGAGGCGACAGATTGCAACGCACATACCCGCTGTCCGGATCGCGCCAGACACGCTGCTCGGCTTGGCGCACCAGCGGCGAGGCTCCAGCGTTCTCTTTCTCCGCGAACAGGGAAGCGAGCGTGACGCCTAAGCCCGCGGCCAGCTTGTCGAGCACGACGGCGGTGGGGCTGCTTTCGCCACGTTCGATGAGGGAAATCATGGAGCGGCTGACGCCCGTGCGCTCGGCCAATCCGTCGAGGGACAAACCGCGCTCCGCACGTAATCCGCGCAGACGCTTGGCGAGATGTGCATTAATGCCGGACGTTCCTTCCATGAAGTTAGAATGCACTTCCATCATAATGGAGTCAATGGCCGCGCGCTTTCGTGCCAACCGAAGCGACGTAGAAATCCGGCTTGCACCGAGGCGCGATCTTGCCTTCAGTAAGCGCTTAGCCGGCGACGAGGAGAAAACCTGAGAATGCGCTTCGCCTTTGCCGGAATCGATTTTCTCGGGGATGTGTTCGAGACCCTGATCGCCAAAGGCTGGCAACCGGTGAAGCTGTTCAGCCGTCCTTGCGACAGCATCTATGATTTCAATGACGTCACGGTCGCCCGCGCCCGAGCGCTACGGCTGCCGATCCAGATGACGCGCATCACTCCGGCCGATCTTGCCGCGCTGAAAGCGTCAGGCTGCCGAGTGCTGGTGGTGGCGGGCTATCCCTGGCTCATCAGGGGCTGGGAGCAGCATGTTCCCTATGCCCTCAACTTCCATCCCTCGCCCCTGCCGAGCGGACGCGGCCCCTACCCTCTGTTCAAGGCGATTCTCGATGAAGTCCCGGAATGGGGCGTCACGGCCCACGCCCTGGAGCCCGCCTTCGACACGGGACCTATCCTCGCTCAGAAGCACTTTGCCCTGAGCCCACAGGAAACCCACGATACGCTGCTCGCCAGATGCCAGATGGCGGCTAAGGAGATTGCAGGCCAGCTGGCGGAGGATCTCCCCCGCCTCTGGGAAGAGGCCAAGCCGCAAGGGCCTGGCACCTACTGGCCTCGGATCACTCAAGCCGACAGGACAATCGACTGGACGGAAAGCGTCGAGGACATTCTGCGCACGGTCCGCGCCTTCGGTTCCATTGAAGCCTTCGCGCAGGTCGATTCCCGCTACGTCTATGTGTGGGAAGCCTCAGGCTGGCAGGAGTCGCACGGCCACAGGCCGGGAGCCCTGATCCATAAGCACCGCAAGCATATGGTCGTCGCGGCTAGGGATGGATTCGTGCAGATCACCGGCTGGAGCCCCTATGCGCCGGGACCGGCGAGAGGAACGTGACGCCTAGAGCATCGGACGAGAAAAGTGGATTTGCACTTTTGGGTCCGATGCTCTCTTCCTGGAGCAGCGCATCGTTGGCTGCGAAAAACCGGGTCCACTTTTCACTGACGTGGCCCTTCGGGTCGCTGACGCGGCCCTTCGGGTCCGCACGATGCGCTAGCGCCGACGCTTCAGCAACTTCCAGGCTTGCCGGAGAAGAACGATATTTCTGATGAGCTTGAGCATGGGCGAACCTCCGAGAGCATATGCGTTTAAGGGAGGTCGAGATCGAAGGTTCCTCGGGCTCACGCCCCCTGAGGTCTCAAAGCTCGTGATAGAGCCGCCCCTGATAGACCAGCGCCGGCTTCGGTTCACCGAGGCGGATGTTCACGATTTCTCCGATGATCACGTGGTGGGTGGCGACGACGCGGGCATCGCTCAGGCGGCAATCAAAGGAGACGAGGCTCGTGGTGAGCGCGGGCGCGCCGGTGGCGAGCTTGTCCCACTTTCCCTTCGAGAAGCGGTCCGGCCCATGCAGCTCCGTGCGGCCTGCAAAGATATTCGCCAGATCCTGATCGTCTGCGGTCAAGGTATTCACGCAGAACACTCGATTGGCCAGGAGCGCCTGCGCCGAACGGGCGGCCGTGTTGACGCAGACCAGGAGCGAGGCCGGGTCGTCCGTGACGGGGGTGACGGCGGTAGCCGTGAAACCGGCAATTCCGGCCGATCCATCCGTGGTGACCACGTGAACGGCTGCGGCAACGCGGCTCATGCCCTCACGGAAGAGGACGGAGTCGAGGCCAGGGGCACCGGTTGCGGCGGATGAGGGAGGAGCGGGAGTCTTCAACATGTTCTTCCAGGAAGCCTCTCCCACTCTTTCGAGTGGAGCACAAGGCCGTTGGCGTCCATATGGGTCCCTTGTGGGGCTTTGGAAGCGGCCGTTCGAAGCTTGCTCTCAATTCGACCAGACCGTGCCAAATATTCCATCAAGAAGATCGATAGGAATCATAACAGTACGTTGTCGAACGAAAAACCGTTTGCTAGAGACCCGCTTAGCTGACGTATCGGCTTGGCCTTGCACGCACATCGTGCTTTGTTGAGCCTTTCCCAAGCAAGACCCGCTTCCAGAGGGCTAAGGGTAGGACATGGAAATTTTTGTGCAGCAGCTCATCAACGGGCTGACGCTGGGGTCGATCTACGGCCTCATCGCCATCGGTTACACGATGGTCTTCGGTATCATCGGCATGGTGAACTTCGCCCACGGCGACGTCTTCATGCTTTCCGCATTCATCGCGCTCATCTTCTTCCTGATCCTGACGACATGGCTCGGGATCTCATCCATCGCGCTGGCGCTTCTCATCGTGCTCATCGTCGCGATGGTGCTCACCTCCCTGTGGGGCTGGGCCATTGAGCGCATCGCTTATCGGCCCCTGCGCGGCTCGTTCCGTCTGGCGCCGCTGATCTCCGCCATCGGCGTGTCGATCTTCCTGGCGAACTTCGTGCAGGTGGCGCAAGGGGCGCGCAACAAGCCGATCCCGCCCATGGTGCAGGATGTAATCGTGCTGTTCCAGGGTGCGAGCGGCTACAATGTGGCGATTTCCTATAAGCAGATCATCATCATGGCCGTGACCGCCGTGCTGCTGACGATCTTCTGGTATCTCGTGCAGAAGACCTCGCTCGGCCGCGCCCAGCGCGCCTGCGAGCAGGACCGCAAGATGGCCTCGCTGCTCGGCATCAACGTGGACCGCACGATCTCGCTCACCTTCGTGATCGGCGCGGCGCTCGCCTCGGTCGCAGGCACCATGTACCTGCTCTATTACGGCGTCGTGAGCTTCAACGACGGCTTCGTGCCGGGCGTGAAGGCCTTCACGGCTGCGGTTCTGGGCGGCATCGGTTCACTTCCGGGCGCGGTTCTCGGCGGCCTGATCATCGGCCTCATCGAGACCTTCTGGTCCGCTTATTTCTCCATCGAGTACAAGGACGTTGCCGCGTTCTCGATCCTCGCCATTGTTCTGATCTTCATGCCCTCCGGTATTCTCGGACGGCCTGAGGTCGAGAAGGTTTAAGGAGCAACGAGCATGAACGCTCCTTCCATTACCACAACGGCGCCGACGGATGCGGTCACCCGCCGCTTCGATCTCGCCGCTGCCCTGAAGGACTCCGGCAAGTCGGCGCTGATCACCTTAGGACTTGCGATTCCGATCCTCTCCTACAGAACGGAGCAGAGCGGCGCGGATCTGTTCCTCAGCCAGCGCTGGGGCCTGGTCGCCATCATGTGCGCGCTGGTCTTCGGCCTGCGTCTCTTCCTTCACGCCTTCACGGCGACGAAGGCCTATCGCCAGGCCACGCCCAGCGCGCACCAGGCAACCGAGCCGGTCCATGCTGAGCCGAGCGCGTTCCAGCATGTCTCCAAGTTCGCGATCCCCTTCTTCCTGGGGATTGCGCTCGCTTTCCCGTTCCTGATCGTCATGATCCAGGGCGGCCTGGGCGAGTCCCGTTACTGGATCGACCTTGGCGTCCTCATCCTCACCTACGTGATGCTCGGATGGGGTCTCAACATCGTGGTGGGCCTCGCAGGCCTGCTCGATCTCGGCTACGTCGCGTTCTACGCGGTCGGCGCCTATTCCTATGCCCTGCTCTCGACCACGTTCGGCCTGTCGTTCTGGATCTGCCTGCCGCTGGCCGGCATCCTGGCCGCCATGTGGGGCATCATCCTGGGCTTCCCGGTGCTGCGCCTGCGCGGCGACTACCTCGCCATCGTGACCCTCGCCTTCGGTGAGATCATCCGCCTCGTCCTCATCAACTGGGTGGACCTGACGAATGGCGGCGCCGGTATCTCGTCGATCCCGCGCGCGACCTTCTTCGGCATTCCGTTCACGAATGACGAAGGCGGTTTCGCGAACCTCTTCGGGCTCGAGTTCCACACCATGCACCGGGGTATCTTCCTCTATTACCTCATCCTCGGTCTGGCGCTCCTCACCAACTTCGTCACCATGCGCCTTCGCAAGCTGCCGGTCGGCCGTGCCTGGGAAGCGCTGCGCGAGGACGAAATCGCCTGCCGTTCGCTCGGCATCAACACCACGAACACCAAGCTCACGGCCTTTGCGCTCGGCGCCATGTTCGGCGGCTTTGCCGGTTCGTTCTTCGCGGTCCGCCAGGGCTTCGTCTCTCCGGAAAGCTTCAACTTCCTGGAATCGGCGATCATCCTGGCCATCGTGGTGCTCGGCGGCATGGGCTCCCAGATCGGCGTGGCGATTGCTGCCATTGTGCTGGTCGGCGGCCCCGAGATCCTGCGTAACCTGACCTTCCTCCAGGCCGTGTTCGGCGCCGGGTTCGACCCGAACGAATACCGCCTGCTGCTCTTCGGCATCGGCATGGTGGCGATGATGGTCTGGCGTCCGCGCGGACTGATCTCGGAACGTGAACCCTCGGTGATCTTGAAAGAGCGCAAGGCCATTTCCGGCTCGCTCGTGAAGGAAGGACACGGCTAATGCGTTGGCTGCAGGATCCCATCCTCGACGTACAGCATCTCACGATGCGCTTCGGCGGCCTCGTCGCCGTCAACGACCTCTCCTTCCAGGCCGGGCGCGGCGACATCACTGCGCTCATCGGCCCTAACGGCGCGGGCAAGACCACGGTCTTCAACTGCATCACCGGCTTCTACAAGCCGACTGAAGGCATGATCGCGCTGCGCAAGCCGGACGGTTCGCACCTGCTGCTGGAGAGGCTTCCGGGCTTCGACATCAACTGGAGGGCCAAGGTCGCCCGCACCTTCCAGAACATCCGCCTGTTCTCCGGCATGACCGTGCTCGAGAACCTGCTGGTGGCCCAGCACAACCCGCTCATGATCGCCTCGGGCTTCACCTTCCTCGGCGTCCTCGGGCTCGGCGGCTACCGCAGGGCCGAGAAGGAGGCCATCGAGAAGGCAAAGTTCTGGCTCGAGAAGACCCGCCTCATCGACCGCGCCGACGACCCGGCTGGCGACCTTCCCTACGGCGACCAGCGCCGTCTGGAAATCGCCCGTGCCATGTGCACGGATCCGCTCCTGCTCTGCCTCGACGAGCCAGCGGCGGGCCTCAACCCGCGCGAGTCGCTGGAGTTGAACCACCTGCTGCTCTCGATCCGCAAGGATCACGGCACCTCGATCCTCCTGATCGAGCACGACATGTCCGTGGTCATGGAGATCTCGGATCACGTGGTGGTGCTCGATTACGGCACGAAGATCTCGGACGGTACGCCCTCCGAGGTGCGCAACGATCCCAAGGTCATCGCCGCCTATCTCGGCGTGGCGGATGAAGAAGAAGTGCAGCAAGTCGTAGCGGAGATCGGCGCATGACCGCTGGAGCAAGCATTCAACAAACCGCAGCCCATGCGGCCCGTCAGCCGCTTCTCAGCGTGCGTGGCGTGAAGACCTATTACGGCAACATCATCGCTCTCAAGGGCGTGGACATGGATGTCCATGAAGGCGAGATCGTCACCCTGATCGGCGCCAACGGCGCCGGTAAGTCGACGCTGATGATGACGATCTTCGGCAACCCGCGCGCCCGTGAAGGCACGATCACCTATGCGGGCCGGGACATCACCAAGATGCCAACCCACGAGATCGCGCATCTGTCCATTGCGCAATCGCCGGAAGGCCGCCGCATCTTCCCGCGCATGACCGTGTTCGAGAACCTGCAGATGGGCGCCGCCATCAACGGCATGGCCCATTTCAACCAGGATCTGGAGCGGGTTTGCACCCTCTTCCCGCGTCTGAAGGAGCGCCTTCAGCAGCGCGGCGGCACGCTCTCGGGCGGCGAGCAGCAGATGCTGGCCATCGCCCGCGCGCTCATGAGCCGCCCGCGCCTGCTCCTTCTCGATGAGCCGTCGCTGGGTCTTGCTCCGCTCATCGTGAAGCAGATTTTCCACATCATCAAAGAGCTGAACGAGAAGGACGGCATGACGGTCTTCCTCGTGGAGCAGAACGCCTACCATGCCCTCAGGCTCGCCCATCGCGGCTACGTGATGGTGACCGGCAACATCACCATGAGCGGCACCGGCAAGGAACTCTTGGAAAACCCGCAGGTCCGTGCGGCCTATCTCGAAGGAGGACACCACTAATGCAGGGTATCCTTTACGAAGAACCGTCGGTCTGGCTCTTCCTCCTCATCACTGTGATCATGGGCGGCTGGGGGGCTTGGATGACCGGCCGGGCCATCGCCATCACCTGGCGCGCCTACTGGAACCTGATCCTGTATCTCTTCATCCTGGGCGCTGCGGTCCGGTTCATCCACTTCGCGCTGTTCGGAGGCACCCTGCTCTCGATCCACTACTATGCGGTGGACACGATCGTGCTGCTGATCATCGGCTCCCTCGGGTTCCAGTACACCCGGGCCCGGCAGATGACCACGCAGTACCGCTGGCTCTACGAGCGGAGCGGCCCGTTTTCCTGGCGGGAAAAGGCTTCTGGGACAAAGGGCTAGCGCATCGTGCGGAAAAGTAGCCCCGGTTTTCCGCACAAAACGATGCGCCGCTTTAAAAAGGTGGAGCATCGGATTGATCTCAAAAGTGGAAACCACTTTTGGGTCCGATGCTCTGGTCCAAAAAATTCCCAGGTGACATCCGCTTAAAAACCAGCATGATATCACCTTGGATGACGGGTTCCCCGTCAAACCGGCCCCACGAGGAAGAGGGGCCTATAAAACCACCCAGAGGAGTGACCTCATGAAAAAAATGCTGTTGACCGGCGTGGCGCTTGGTCTTGGCCTCGCCTTCTCCAGCGCAGCCAGCGCGCAGATCAAGATCGGCGTTGCGGGCCCCATCACCGGCCCGAACGCGGCTTTCGGCGCTCAGCTGAAGAACGGCGTCGAGCAGGCTGTCGAGGACATCAATGCCGCTGGCGGCATCAATGGTCAGAAGCTCCAGCTCGTGATCGGCGACGACGTCTCCGACCCGAAGCAGGGCGTGTCCGTTGCCAACAAGTTCGCCGCTGAAGGCGTGAAGATGGTCGTCGGCCACTTCAACTCCGGCGTCTCGATCCCGGCCTCGGAAGTCTACCAGGAAGCCGGCATCGTCCAAGTCTCCCCGGCCTCCACGAACCCAAAGTACACTGACCGCGGCCTCTGGAACACGTTCCGAACCTGCGGTCGCGACGACCAGCAGGGTCTCGTTGCCGGCGGCTACCTCGCCGACAAGTTCAAAGGCAAGAAGGTCGCTATCGTTCACGACAAGACCCCTTACGGTAAGGGCCTTGCCGACGAGACCCAGAAGGCCATGAACGGCAAGGGCCTGAAGGAAGTCGTCTATGAAGGCATCAATCCGGGCGAGAAGGACTATTCCGCTCTCGTGTCGAAGCTGAAGCAGTCCGGCGTTGACGTCGTCTACTTCGGCGGCCTCCACACCGAAGCCGGCCTCATCATCCGTCAGATGCGTGACCAGGGCCTGAACGCCCCGATGATGTCGGGTGACGGCATCGTGTCGGCCGAGTTCACCTCGATTGCCGGCCCGGGCGCCGAGGGCACCCTGATGACCTTCTCGCCGGATCCGCGCAAGAATCCGAACGCGAAGGACGTGGTGGCCAAGTTCAAGGCCAAGAACTTCGAGCCTGAGGCTTATACCCTCTACTCGTACGCTGCGGCCCAGATCCTGGCCGAGGCTGCGAAGCAGGCTAACAGCTTCGACGGTAAGAAGATTGCCGACGTCATGAAAGCCGGCAAGCCGTTCAAGACTGTCATCGGCGACATCTCCTTCGACAAGAAGGGCGACATCACCCGTCCGGACTACGTCATGTACGTCTGGAAGAAGGGCGCCGACGGCAAGATCGACTACTCCGGCAACGAGCTCGGCATGTAATCGATCGGCCTCGCCGAACGAACAGACCCGCCCTGGCAACAGGGCGGGTTTTTTCGTGATACCCCCGCAGCCTGTGGACACCCTGACGGCCTTCACAGTGGCCGTGCTATGCCCGCTCGATCCGGGCGGCAAAGCAGCCCCGGCGGGCAAAATGCGCATCCACATGAGCCACCTGCGGATCGGCCAGGAAGCGCTCGATCACCTCAATCACGGTCTCACCCTCGGCTACCTCAGCATCGACGATCAGGGCCGCACCATCATAGGCGCGGAGGGACAAGAGCCTGTCTTTCAGGATGGGAGCAAGCTCGCTGCGATAATGGCCCGTGGTGGCCGAGCGGCTGACGAAGATCGGCCCACTGGCACGGTAGGGCGACGAGGGCGTGGGCTGGTGAACATGGTTGAGGAGCAGCAGTTCTTCGCCCACCGGGACACGGGTCAGCGAGATACGGCAGGGATAGGCATCGGCCTCGTCCGCATAAACCCGCCGGGCACCGATGGATTCAAGATCCTTGTCGCTGAGCCGGAAAAGAGGGGCGAAGGCTTCGGCTTCAAGGCCGCGAATTTGAAACGTCATGGATGGTCTCCCTGTCGAGACCATAACGTTTGCTCCCTCAGACGTGAGAGAACGACCCGATTCCTGTGGTGCCCTATCCGAGCTTGCCGAGAGCCGGGAATGTCTCGAGCAGCCAGAAGGACATGTTCGTGATCCAGCCCGTGAGGAAGGCGATGCCGGTCAGGATCAGCAGAACGCCCATGGTCTTCTCAACCAAGCCGAAGCGGGAGCGCATGCGCTTCATGAGGGCGACGAAGGGCTTCATGGCGAAGGCTGCAAGCAGGAAGGGAATGCCGAGGCCGGCCGAATAGGCTGCAAGCAGCATGGCGCCGTAGGAGACGCTGTCTTCCGATCCCGCCACCGCCAGGATAGCCGCGAGCACCGGGCCGATGCAGGGCGTCCAACCGAAGGCGAATGCGAGACCCATCACATAGGCACCCCAAAGGCCGATGGGTTTCTCCACATGGAAGCGCGCCTCCCGGTGGAGGACATGGAGCCGGAAGATGCCCAAGAAATGCAGGCCCATGATAATGATGGCAATGCCTGCGATCGTGCTTAAGGTTTCGAGGTATTGCCGGATCACCTGGCCCAGGGCCGAAGCGGTCGCGCCCAGCAGCACGAACACGGTCGCAAAGCCTGCCACGAAGAGCAAAGCTGCCAGCATCGCACGGCGGCGCACGGCCTGATCATCCCCGGCGTGCAGCTGATCGAAGGTCGTGCCTGCGAGAAATGACAGGTACGGCGGGACCAACGGCAGAACGCAGGGGCTCAAGAAGCTGATGAGGCCGCCGAGGGCCGCGGCAGGAAAGGAAACGCTGAGCATGAGGCCTTCTAGCCTTTTCCGGCTTCCTGAGAAAGCTGGTGGATGCAGGGCTCGCCTGCTTGTGAAGCCGGCGCTTTTGCGGTTGCCTTAAGGGATGACAGCTTTGCGCAATCTCATCACCGATGTGGCAGGCCTTCGGGTCGGCAACGCCCATGACCCGGAACTCGGCTCCGGGGTCACGGCCGTTCTGTTCGACGAGCCTGCTGTCGCTTCCTATGCCGTCAACGGCGGAGCCCCTGGAACGCGCGACACGGACCTGCTGGAGCCGGACAAGGTCGTGCCAGGCGTCAATGCCATCGTCCTCTCAGGCGGCTCGGCCTTCGGCCTTGATGCGGCAGGCGGCGTGCAGGCCTTCCTGCGCGAAAAGGGCATCGGCTTTGCCGTCGGTCCTGCGCTCGTTCCCCTGGTGCCTCAAGCCATCACCTTCGATCTCCTCAACGGCGGCAACAAGGGATGGGGCCGCTACCCGCCTTATCGCGAGCTGGGCTACGAGGCGGCCCAGGCCGCCGGTCTCGACTTCGCTCTCGGCACGGCGGGCGGCGGCTATGGAGCGACGACGGTCGATCTGAAGGGAGGCCTCGGTTCGGCGAGCGCGGTGACGAGCGCGGGCCACACCGTCGGCGCTCTGGTCATCGTCAACGCCCTGGCTTCCACCCTGGTCGGAGACGGGCCGCATTTCTGGGCAGGAGCCTATGAGGAAGGTCAGGAGTTCGGAGGCTTGGGGCTGCCGAGCCGGATCACGCCCGAGATGCGCAAGCTTAACTGGAAAGGCCGCGCTCAGGAGGCCGCCCCGCCCGTCTCCACGACCATCGCGCTCGTGGCCACGGATGCCGTGCTGACCAAGGCCCAGGCCAAGCGGCTGGCTGTCATATCCCATGATGGCCACGCGAAGGGCCTCCGCTTCGCCCATGCCCTTTATGACGGGGATACGGTCTTTGCCGCCGCGACAGGCAAGAAGCCCCTGAAGGACGAGGCGGCGGACTTCATCGAGATCGGCGCTCTCGCGAGCGACTGCTTGGCCCGTGCCATCGCACGCGGCGTCTACGAGGCCACCGCCCTGCCTTTCGCCCAAGCACAGCCCGCTTGGAAGGACAGGTTTGGCGGGCTGGTTAAAGGCTAGAACGCTTCCGAGTGCAAAAGCCCTGAAGCTATCCTCCACGTCATTACCGGCCTTGTGCCGGTGATCTCGATGAGACGGGGCAGGTTCTTCTCAAAATCGAGATGGCCGGGACAGGCCCGGCCATGACGGGAAAATGCAGGATCGAAAGGCTCAGAAGCGCTCGACGCGGTAGGGCTGCGGATCGACCATCGTGGTCTCACCCGTGATCATTTCGGCCAGCAGGCGGCCCGTCACGGGACCGAGGGTCAGGCCGTGATGGGCGTGGCCGAAGCCGAACCACAGGTTCTTGTGGCGCGGAGCCTTGCCGATGATCGGCATCATGTCCGGCGTGCAGGGGCGCATCCCCATCCACGGTTCGGGGTCGACGCGCTCGCCGAGCGGGAAGAACTCCCTCGCAATAGGCTCGGCCCGGTCGAGCTGAACCGGCGTCTTGGGCGCATCGCGCACGGCGAATTCCGCGCCCGTGGTGAGGCGTACCCCCCTCAACATCGGAGCCAGGAAGTAGCCACGGTCGAAGTCGAGGGTCGGCCGGTTCAACACCGCATTGCCCTCGGGCTTGTAGTGCATGTGATAGCCGCGCTTGACGGCAAGCGGCAGGTTATAGCCGAGCTGCTTCGTCACCACATCGGCCCAGGCGCCGAGCGCCACGACCACGGCGCCGGCCTCGACCGGCCCCTTCTCGGTCTGCACGCGCCATCCGGTCGAGGTTTCCTCGAGGCTCCGGGCATCGCCGGCAGCCAGTTCGCCGCCAAGGCGCTCGAACAGGCCGACATAGCCCATCGTCAGCAGATGAGGATCGGAGACGGAGGCCGGGTCCGTCCAGTGGATGCCGCCCTTGGTCTCGACCTTCAGGTGAGGCTCGCGCTCGGCCACGCCCTTGGTGTCGAGGGCGTCGAAGTTCACGCTGAAATCGCGCTTCACGTTCTCGGCGTCCCGGAACTGCTCGTCCCTGCTCTTCTCGTCGCGGAACACCTTCATCCAACCTGTTGGGCGAATGAGGTCCGTGGAACCGGATTCCTCGGCCAATGCCATGTGCTCGGTGACGCTGCGCTCGATGAGCGGCGCGTACATTCGCGCAATCGCCTTGTGCTGAGCCGGGCGGGAATGCATCCAGTACTGAAGCAGGAAGGGCGCGATCCTCGGGATTGCGCTCCAATGATAATGGGCATCGATGTTGTTGTTCAGGGCATAGCGCAGCAGCGCCCCGAAATCGTGCGGGAAGCCGTAAGGGTAGACGCCTTCGCGCTGGATCAGGCCCGCATTGCCGAAGGAGGTCTCCTCACCGGGCTTGCGCCTGTCCACCAGGAGAACGGAACGGCCGCGTTTCTGCAAATGCACGGCAATCGACACACCGACGATGCCGGCGCCAAGAACAACCACATCCTTACGCATGAAGCCCTGCCTGTCTTGTTGGGCTCTCATAGGGAGAGCCGGGGTTTTTTGCCCCTTTTCAGAACGACTTCTACTCCCGTTCCGGGAGGGCCGTCCATGTCTTTCCAGCGGCAAAAACGCCTCTCCCCAACCGGGTGGTCTTAGCGCATCGTGCGGACCCGCAGGGCCGCGTCAGCGACCCGAAGGGCCACGTCAGTGAAAAGTGGACCCGGTTTTCCGCATCCAACGATGCGCAGCTTAAATGGGAGCATCGGATGGATCCCAAAAGTGCAAGTCCACTTTTCTCGTCCGATGCTCTGGAATGGTTCATGGCGCGGCGCGAATGCCCGTTGCCGTTGGAGAAAGCGCGTGCTACCGGCGCTTTCATGACACGCCCTCTGCTCATCGCCCCTTCTATTCTCGCCTCCGACTTCTCAAAGCTCGGCGAGGAAATCCGCGCTGTCGACGCCGCCGGTGCCGACTGGATCCATATCGACGTCATGGACGGCCATTTCGTGCCCAACATCACGATGGGCCCGGACATCGTGAAGGCGATCCGCCCACACACGTCGAAGATCTTCGACGTTCACCTCATGATCGCTCCGGTCGATCCGTACCTCGAAGCCTTCGCCAAGGCGGGCGCGGACATCATCAGCATTCATGCGGAAGCCGGCCCCCATCTCCACCGGTCGCTTCAGACCATCCGCAAGCTGGGCAAGAAGGCAGGCATCGTCCTCAATCCGGGCACCCACGAAGCCTCCATCGAGCCCGTGCTCGACGACTTGGACCTGATCCTCCTGATGACCGTTAATCCAGGCTTCGGCGGGCAGGCCTTCATCCCCTCCGTCTGCCCGAAGCTGCGGCGCGTCAGGGAGATGGTCGGCAACCGGAACATCGACATCGAAATCGATGGCGGCGTCACCCCCGAAACCGCGCCTCTGGTGGCGGAAGCGGGCGCCAACGTCCTGGTGGCGGGCTCCGCTGTCTTCAAGGGTGGCCCCTCGGCCTACGCTCCGAACATCGCGGCCATTCGCGAAGCCGCCACCAAGGCGCGATAAGGAGAAGGTCCGTGCGGCCGAAGGGATTGCTGCTTCTTGCCAGCTTTCTGATGCTGCCCGTGGGCGCAATCGCCCAGGCGGTGCCGAAGGTCGGCACATGCCCTTCAGGCTATTACACGAGCGGGGGCGCCTGCGCTCCCTCGTCCTCCGATCCGCGACCGGCCCTGCCGAAGGTGGGCACCTGCCCCAGCGGCTATCACACGTCGGGCGATTACTGCCTGGGCTCCTCCAGCAATGCCCGGCATGCCATTCCAAAAACCGGCTCCTGCCCGAGCGGCTACTACACGAGCGGCGATTACTGCCTGTCCACCCGCTGAAGGCCGGCGGCGCAAGACTCCACGCATCTCCTCAAACGAGAACGCCGCACGTGATTGTCACGTACGGCGTTTTCCATCATCATTTGAGGACTTCGCCTCGCGGATCGCATATCGCCCTGATCCGAGGCAGAAAGAAGTCGGCCCGATCGCTCCTGAAGCGCAGCGAACCATCCGCCTTAACGAACTCGAGCGCCCGCTCCCCGCTCGGATCCGCGATAGCGCGTACAGACCGAAGATCGGAGCAGACCATCGACAGGGGGCGTTCCGAGGGTGTGTAGACCATCTGGCTGAAGCCTGACTCAACGAAGTCGATGTGATCGTTATAGAGCACGAGCTCACCACCGACCCAGCTTCCCCCTCCGTTAGCTTTCTCCATGCCCTTCTCGGTCATATCGATCAGGACGTCGCTGAGGATGCTGGCGCCCTCCCCGAGGACGGCGTCGGCGACGCCACCAACGATGGCCTTTCCGGTCTTCTTCACCTCCTCGTCGATCTTCCTGCCCACGATCAGCGCCTCGCCTTCGAGTGTGTCGATGGGCTTGGGCAGCGCCGACAGCCTCATGGGCGTCATACTCACGACCGGGCCGGGAACCTGTGCGATCTTACTGACCTCTTGCTCGGCGTTGGAAGCGTCGGCCGCTCGAATGTAGTCGTACATGAACTTCGTGATAACTTTCACGGATGTGAATGCGACCTTGTATTCCGGTGACGTCATGGAACCGTAATCGGTCATGCTCTTCTCGGGGAAGAAATCCGTCTCGCTCACCGAGCTCACATCCGCGGAGAAGAGCAGGAAGTCCACCGGGCGGGCCGAGCCCTCGATGAGGGCCTTGTGCGTGTCCGTGCCGGCTTTGATAGGGGCCACGCTCTCGAAGGTCGCTCCTTCGATCGAGACCTTGAAGCCGTCGATATCCCCGTTCTGATTGAGAGTGGCCCTCTCGATCCTGCCGATCCAGTTTCTCAACCTGGAGACGCTCGATGCGCCGAACATTTGGCTCAAGGTTCTCTTGCGGTCCGCGCGCATGAGTGAAGCCTGAGATGACGAGGCCTTGTTGTAGCGGTCCGTATAATCCTTGAGCATTCGCTCGATAGAACGCTGCGAGTTGCTGCGGTCCGCGTGCGACGACACGGATTTTGCTTCGGCCCAGGCTTTTTCCTGCGCGATACGCTTGGCCTCGGCTTCCGCCTTGGCTTTTTCTTCCGCTGCAGCTTTTTCCGCAGCAAGCCTCAGCGCTTCGACGGCTTTTGCAAGCTGCTCCTGATCGACCCAGACGGGAAGATAGCGGAATGGCACGCCATCACGCTGCAGGGCTGCCGTCAGGCTCTTGAGCTCGCCAGCTTCGGAATAGACTGCGATGCATTCGCCTCGCTTGGCGGCGATGAATGCATCCTCGACCGACATGGCCCTGAACGCAGGCGCAGCCTTGAGCTCTTCCGCCAAGCGTTCTGTCGCGGATTGCAGCACCGCGGCATGAGCCGGCTCATTGCCTCCGGAAGTCTGGCACACGCTGCCCTGACCGTTGTTGAGCGCAACGAAACCGAAGCCCTTGGCCGAGCCGTTCTGAATGCCGTCTTCAATGGCCTTCAGGCGGTTTGCCTCTGCCTGGATGACAGCTTCCACATCGCCGCCGGTCACAGTGAACAGAGTTTTGAAGCTGCCCTCGTCGACTGCCTTCAGCAGCGCCACGACGTCGGAGGTCTGATCCGACGCCAACAGCTGCTTGCGGTTGAGAACAATCAGGTCGTAAGCCACAAGCCGGCTCGTATCGCAACGCGATAGTGGGAAACTGAGACGCTGCTGATATTTCTCGAAGCGAGCATTCGCGAGAACCGCAAATCTCTTCTCCACTGCTCCGTCATGCAGCTGGCAGATGCCGCTTTTGTCGCCCTGGAAGACGAGATCGCCTTTGAGATTGCGGACGAGCGTGGGCGCCTTGCCGGAGTCGTTGTAGAGGACCAACAGATCGGCAGCATCGCCCTCGATGATGAAGCGGTTCCTGTCTGTCGTCGCCTTGGCAACCCGGATGGCGTTCTCCGTATCCGTCTTCACCGCATCGTAGGCCATGACGATGCGCTCATGGCTCTCTACGCTCGGGTTCGCGCGAGCTTGTTCGATATCGCTCGAAAGACTTGCGAGTGCGGCCTTGACCGGCTCCGGCAGAGGCTGCGTTGCCATGTCCCTCGCGAAGCTTTCAGCCTGCGCGACCATCTCGATGAGCTGACGCTCGCGCGCACGGCGGGATTCATAGCGATCGATCCGCTCGATCAGATCCGCATAGGCGTCCTTCAGCTCTTCGAGCTGGCCGGCTGCACCCTGTTCACCCGATGGACCGTCACCACCGGCGACCGCCTGCGAGGCGCGACGCATCAGCCGCTCGGCCGTCTCGTCGGAGAGAATGCCATCCGCGGTCAGGCTCTCGGATGACTGGAAGCTGCTGATCGCCGTGCGGGTGCCGACGCCATAGACGCCATCCGCTTTCTCGGTGGAGGGAATGAGTCCCACGTCCTGCAGCATCTTCTGCAGCCGCACGTGCTCGTCGAGAGAGCGGCCCGTCTCGTCGCGGGCGGAGGCCGGTGCGAGTTGCACCATCTGTGCCTGCCAGAGGTCGCGCTGACGGCGGTACTCCGTGGCGATGCAGGGTGCAGCTTTCTTCATGGCGGCGGCTGAGAGATTGCCCTTCTCGGGCACGCCGCAGATCTGCAGAACCGACTGCGTGAAGGCTACCGCCTCCTGCTTGAACTCGTCACGCCGCTCCGTCACGCTGAAGCGCAGGATGTAATAGGGGCGCAGCAGATCCACATCCAGTCGACGCAGGGTGTTGTCGGAGCAGATGATC
Organism: Microvirga vignae; assembly: GCF_001017175.1. Classification (GTDB taxonomy): domain Bacteria; phylum Pseudomonadota; class Alphaproteobacteria; order Rhizobiales; family Beijerinckiaceae; genus Microvirga; species Microvirga vignae. Next base: position 27,363 of record NZ_LCYG01000061.1, read on the forward strand.
CTGCCGAGCGGGTCCTTCACCTTCGAGCAGTCGAAGGTGGGACCGATGGAGTCATCCTCCTTCTCGACGGCAGCGACAGGCTGCGGCGGCTGGGACGCGACGGCATACTTGGCCTGAAGCGCCTCGAAGTCGCTGCGGATTTCGGGCGGAAGTTCCCCTGTCGCCTTCTGCTCCACGTTCGCCTTCACTTCATTGAGACTGTCGAGCGAGGCGATCCGCACGCTCTCCGTTTCTTCGAAGCGTACGAGCGCGTTGTACCCGCGGCGGATCGTGTCGACGTCCGAGGACGAGACGGAGGCTTTGGGGTTGTTGGCAGCCTGAATGCGCTTGACCAGCTTCTGTCCCTGAGCCCGCACGGCATCGGAGCGGGAGGTAAGCAGTCCCTCGATCTCCGTGCGCAACGCTGCCAGTTCCGCAAGCATGCGCTGGCGCTGAGCCTGTGCATAACGCTCCTGCCGGCCTGCATCGGTTTCGAGATCGGCCAGAAGATAGGAGCCGTTGTTGAAGTAGAGATCGATAGCGGTGCGCACATCGGTCTGCGTAAGCTGTCCGTCGGAATCCTGCCGCGCGAAAACCTGATAGCAGGTGGATTGGACAGCCGATCCATTCTCGTCGTCGATCGTGCAGCGATACTTGGTCTTGAGCGCCGACGGCTCGAAGCGCGCGCACTCGTTCACGACCGGTGCAAGACGCGGGTCGTTGGGCATCACGCCGCCCTGAATAATGCTGGCGACGTTGGTCCTGTACTTCACCAGAGCCCTATTGAAGCAATAGACCCGCATCTCGGGCTGGTTGGCCCAAGCCTCTTTCGCGGCCTGAGCCTGGGCCGCGGCGATCATTCCGCCGATGAGCCCGATGAAACCTGCCGCATTGTTCTGAGCCAGGCTGCTTGTGGCAGCAAATTGAGCCACGAAAACGCAAACAGTCGTTTTGAGAAAAAACCTTGAACGTCGACCGAACACTTAAACCCCCAGCCCTCTTCCGGTTTTCGCACCTTTTCAGAGCCAAGCTGTGAGCCTTACGAACACCTTTGCCGTTGTCTATACGTAACGAGGAAGAATCTGGGTAAGATTTTACCTAGAGTAAGCTGTGATGCGGATCGGCAACTCTATTGGTTTTTATTCTCAGTTCTCTCGAAATAAAGTTGCCGCAACCACGGTGTTCATTGTCGCGGCAGCCGCTGCCTGAACAGAAAAGCGATCGCGGCGAACAAGGGTCATTCACGAGGCGAAAGCTCCGCCACTCGGAGCGGAGCCTCGATCGATTCATAAGAGAGATGCCGCCCTGAACGGGCGAAAACTCCTGGGTTCAACGCCCCCTGTTGAACCCGTCAAGAGACGCAAAAAGTCATGGACCGTCAGCTTCAGGTCTCATGCCACAAGATATGATTCACAAAGCCTTACATGGCTTGCTTTCTCTCCGGCCATCACATAGCCATCACCCAACATTTCGCCCGCTGGAGAAGTCCCGTGATCCCTCGCTATAGCCGTCCTGAGATGGTGGCCATCTGGTCGCCCGAAACGAAGTTCCGCATCTGGTTCGAGATCGAGGCCCACGCCACCACGGCGCTCGCCAATCTCGGCGTCGTGCCGAAGGAGGCGGCGGAGAAGGTTTGGGAGAAGGGCTCGAAAGCCACCTTCGACGTGGAGCGCATCGATGCCATTGAGCGTGAGGTGAAGCACGACGTCATCGCCTTCCTCACGCATCTCTCCGAGATCGTTGGTCCCGAGGCCCGCTTCGTCCACCAGGGCATGACCTCGTCAGACGTGCTGGACACCACCTTCAACGTGCAGCTCGCCCGCGCCACCGATATCCTGCTGCGCGACATGGACGAGCTGCTCGCCGCCATTAGGCGTCGTGCCTTCGAGCACAAGGTGACGCCGACCATCGGCCGCTCGCACGGTATCCACGCAGAGCCCACCACCTTCGGCCTCAAGCTCGCCCAGGCCTATGCGGAATTCGAGCGGTGCAAGCTGCGCCTCATCGAGGCCCGGCGCGAGATTTCCACCTGCGCCATCTCGGGTGCCGTCGGCACCTTCGCCAATATCGACCCGAGCGTCGAGGAATACGTGGCCGAGCAGATGGGTCTCCAGGTCGAGCCCGTCTCGACCCAGGTGATCCCGCGCGACCGTCACGCCATGTATTTTGCGACGCTCGGCGTGATCGCCTCCTCCATCGAGCGCCTGGCGACGGAAGTGCGCCACCTGCAGCGCAGCGAGGTTCTGGAGGCGGAAGAGTATTTCTCGGCGGGCCAGAAGGGCTCCTCCGCCATGCCGCACAAGCGCAACCCGGTCCTGACGGAAAACCTCACCGGCCTTGCCCGTATGGTGCGCGCCTATGCGCTGCCTGCCATGGAGAACGTGGCGCTCTGGCACGAGCGGGACATCTCCCACTCCTCGGTCGAGCGCATGATCGGCCCCGACGCGACCGTGACCCTGGACTTCGCGCTGGCGCGCCTGACGGGCGTCATCGACAAGCTCGTGATCTATCCTGAGAACATGCAGAAGAACCTGGACCGCCTCGGAGGCCTCGTTCACTCGCAGCGCGTTCTACTGGCCCTCACCCAAAAAGGCGCCTCCCGCGAGGATGCCTATCGCCTCGTGCAGCGCAACGCCATGCCGGTCTGGCGCGGCGAAGGCGAGTTCCTGACGCTTCTCAAGAACGACGCGGACGTGACGACGTACCTGACACCCGAGGAGATCGAAGCCTGCTTCGACCTCGGTTACCACTTCAAGCATGTGGATACGATCTTCACGCGGGTCTTCGGTTCCGCTGGGGCATAACTCCAGGTCTGGACATTTTTGCCTAACGCGCGACAATCCCCGTGCAGGAGATCAACGGCACGGGGATTGAGACCATGCTGTCAGAGAAGATCCTCGCCACCGCCTTCACACGCGCTGTGAAGCGGGGCACCCTGACGATGACCACCGCCAAAGGTGAGACCTTCACCTTCGGCGATGGCGGGCTCCCGGAAGCCGCCATCCGGTTCACGGATACGGCGGCTGAGATGGCCCTTTGCCTCAACCCTGAGCTGAAGCTCGGCGAGCTTTTCATGGACGGCAGGCTCGTCATCGAGCAAGGCGACATCTTAAACTTGCTCCAGCTCCTGCTTCAGGACACACACGGCGAATTCGACGACCTGCCCCTCCATCGCCTGCGCAAGATACGGCACTGGCTGACCATGCGCGGCGAGAACGATGCCCATCGCTCCAAGCGGAATGTCGCCCATCACTACGATCTCGACGGGCGGCTTTATTCGCTCTTCCTCGACAGCGACAAGCAGTATTCCTGCGCCTATTTCGACCACCCGGATGCGAGCCTCGAAGAGGCTCAGGCCGCCAAGAAGCGGCACATCGCGGCGAAGCTCTTGGTGGAGAACGGCCACAGCGTGCTCGATATCGGCTCCGGCTGGGGCGGCATGGGGCTTTATCTGGCTCAGGTGGCTGGCGCGGGTTCGGTGAAGGGCGTGACCCTGTCGGAGGAACAGTTGGAGGTTTCGCGCAAGCGGGCCGCAACCGCCGGCCTTGCGGATCGGGTGCAGTTCGAACTCCAGGATTACCGTGCCACGATCGGCAGCTTCGACCGCATCGTGTCGGTCGGCATGTTCGAGCATGTGGGCCTAGCGTCCTACGATGATTATTTCCAGACCTGTCGCAAGCTCCTGAAGGATAATGGCGTGATGCTCCTCCACACCATCGGAAGGTCCGGCATGCCCTACCCCGTCAATCCCTGGATTGCCCGCTACATCTTCCCCGGCGGTCACCTGCCGGTGCTCTCGGAGATGATGCCGGCCATCGAGCGCGCGGGGCTGGTGGTGACGGATATCGAAATCCTCCGCCTGCACTACGCCTACACGCTCCAGGCTTGGCGCGAGCGCTTCCTGGCTCAGCGGGACGAGGTGCTGAAGCTCTACGACGAACGCTTCTGCCGGATGTGGGAATGCTACCTTGCCATGTCAGAATCCGCCTTCCGCTGGCAGGATGCGGTGGTGTTCCAGATTCAGCTGGCCAAGCGCAATGACGTGGTGCCTCTGACCCGCGACTACATCGCCGAGCGGGAGGCTGTCCTCAAGCGGAGAGAGACCATGGAGTTCAAGCGTAGCGCTTGAACCGACAAGGGTGCGCCTTTATCTCCGAGGCATGAAAACCTCCGATTGCGATATCCTCATCGTCCCAGGCTATGAAAACTCCGGTGTCGACCATTGGCAGAGCCGGTGGGAGCGTCAGCTCTCGACCGCCTGGCGGGTCGAGCAGGAGAACTGGGATGCTCCCAACAAGGACAAATGGGTGGAGCGCATCGCCAAAGACGTGAAGCGCGCCGAAAGGCCCGTGGTCCTGGTCGGTCACAGCCTCGGCGTTCTGGCCATCGTTCATGCGGCTCCGCTCCTGCCGGCGAACAAGGTGCAGGGCGCCTTTCTGGTTAGCATGCCGGATGTGGAGAGGCCCGATTTTATCCCTGCAATCGACCGTGCCTTCGCACCGATCCCGCGAGATCCCCTGCCCTTCCCTTCGGTGCTCGTGGCAAGCCGTACGGACCCGCATTGCGACTACGAGAAGGCGGAGGACATTGCCTATGCCTGGGGCTCGGCCATCGTCGATGCAGGCGACGCCGGCCACCTCAACACGGCCAGCGGCCACGGCCCCTGGCCCGAAGGTCTCATGCGCTTTGCGGGTTTCCTGAAACGCTTGGGCTGAAGCGCGCGACCAATGCCGGACGCCCCGTCATCCCCGGCCTTGTGCCGGGGACCCAGGTCTTTAATTCGCCTCAAGACGTGGATGGCCGGGACTGATCCCCGGATCCAGTCCGGGGACGGCCATGACGGGCGACTAGCTCACTTCTCACTTTCAACATGACGAAAAGTTCATGCGGGAGTCATCCGGCCGAGAGCAGGACGCGAGCAATCTCATCTTCATCGGTGTTCAAGGAGGATACCCGCATGAAGACAATTGCCACCCTCGCGACCGCTGCTGCCATGCTCGCCGGCGTCGGCACCTATGCCTTCGCCCAGGCGCAGGCTCCCGCCGAGCCTCCGGCCGCGCAGGATCAGGGGCAGCAGGCTCGTCCGCGCCTGTCGCAGGATGACTTCAACCGCCTCGTCGATGCCCGCATCGCCTCGATCAAGGCTGGCCTGAAGCTCACTGCCGATCAGGAAAGGGTCTGGGGCCCGGTAGAGTCCGCCATCCGCAACGCCGCCAACCAGCGCTATACGCGGATGACACAGTTCCGCGAGAACCGCGAGCAGCGTCGCTCGGCAGACTTCATGCAGCGCTTCGAGCAGCGCAGCACCATGCAGACCGAGCGCGCACAGAGCTCGTCGGCCATCGCGACGGCTCTGCGCCCTCTCTGGGATACGTTCAGCGAAGACCAGAAGCGCATCGCTCCGCGCCTGATGCGTGAGGCCGTGGAAGACGGCCTGGGCTGGCGTCAGCGCCACGGCCGCGGTGACCGCGACGATCACCGCGACCGCCGGGCCGAGATGCGGCACCATGGCCCCATGGGCCCTGGCCCGCGCGGCCCCGCTCCTCAGCAGTAGTTTCTAATCCCCAAACAAAAAGGCCGCTGGAAGGCGGCCTTAATCCTGTTGCGGCATCTTTAGCCTGCGCCTCGTGAGATGATAGCTCGGCTGCCCGTTGAGGTCCGGGCCTTCGCCCCGGATATAATGGCGCTGCCACCCCTGCTTCAATGTCTCCGGCTCTCCTGCGGCGAGCTGAGCAAGGAATGCCTTGCGGGATTGGCTCCAAGCAACATAGGCAGCTTTGAGGTCAGGATCCTCGTCAAGACTGGCAAGTCTGGGACCAACGCTGTCAAGCTGTGCATGCGGAACCAGCGTGATAAAGCAAAAAGGCTCACCCGCCTCGAACTGGACCGTACCGGGGCGGGTAAAACGCCAATTCATCGTGAAGGACATCGGCAACCAGTCCGTTTCGACAAGGCCGTCGAGAGGCGCGATCCCATCCTTGACCAAATTGGGAGTTCCCCGCACCCAGACGGCCCAACCAGAATTGGTGCGAAACAGATAACCGGGTTCGAAAGTGATGATGCCTTCGCCGAAATGGGACCGAGCAAACCGGACATGTTCATTGTCGGGTGACTGCAAGGTGACGCCCTTGGGAGCCGGGTCACCGTTCCAGGTCGCACTGAATGCACACGGAGTCAGGATTTCCCAGCCACTCGCATTGGCGATCGACAGAGGGGTGCAACGATAGGCGAAACGCTGGACTGTCTCGTCCATCCAGCGGCGTTCCGAACCCCCAGGGACGATCAGCGGCGGATTTCTTTTAAGGCGATAGCAAGTCAGCTCCGGTGGGTCGAGGCGACCGTCAGTCTTGTCCTTGCCGTCGAGGATCTGCTCAGCAACTTTGTCCTGCATCCCCCACCCCAACGAAAAAGGCCGCCCTCGCAGGCGGCCTTTTGATCTTGCGAAGACTTTCGCGGGATTAGCGCGAATAGAACTCAATTACAAGATTCGGTTCCATCTGCACCGCATACGGCACCTCGGAGAGGGTCGGGATGCGGGTGAAACGAGCCGTCATCTTGGAGTGATCGACTTCGATGTAGTCCGGAACGTCACGCTCGGCGAGCTGCGACGCAACGACCACGACCTCGAGCTGCTTGGACTTGTCCTTCACCTCAATCACGTCGCCAGCCTTCACGAGATAGCTCGGGATGTTCACGCGGCGGCCGTTGACCTTCACGTGACCGTGGTTGACGAACTGACGGGCGGCGAAGGGGGTCGCAACGAACTTCGCGCGATACACGATCGCGTCGAGACGACGCTCGAGCAGGCCGATCAGGTTCTCACCGGAGTCGCCCTTCTGGCGGATAGCCTCCGCGTAGTAGCGGCGGAACTGCTTCTCGGTGATGTTGGCGTAGTAGCCTTTCAGCTTCTGCTTGGCGCGCAGCTGCGTGCCGAAGTCGGAGAGCTTGCCCTTGCGGCGCTGGCCGTGCTGGCCGGGGCCGTATTCGCGGCGGTTCACGGGGCTCTTCGGGCGGCCCCAGATGTTTTGACCCATGCGGCGGTCAAGCTTGTGCTTGGCCTGAATGCGCTTCGACATCGCTGTTCCTCTTTGTTGTCGAATTGGCGAGGAACGCGCCCTCCTCTTCCCCTCATCCCGAGGAGGCCCAAAGGGCCGTCTCGAGGGACGGGACGACAGGCCGACCGGAAGCCGGGCCACGGGAGCGTAAAAAGTTACGCGGCCCGTGAGGACCGCGTGAACGGGAGGGATGTAAGAGAAAACGGGGCATAAGTCAATCAAGACCGGCCCTTATCCGCCTCACCCCCGGAGGAGCGGCATGTCCTCGATCAGCACGACCGGCAACCCCTTGCCGCGCAAGGCCTCGCGGAAGGCTGCCGTGATGCCCGCTCCACCGGTGAAGACCGCCAGCGCCTCGTTCTCATCAGCCTCGTGCCCCGGAACGGGCGGACCGATGAGCTGGGTCACGCGGCGAGCGATAGCCGGAGCCGGGTCGATCCAGGTCACGGGCCAGGGCGCGAGCTCTTGAAGGCGCGGCAGGAGGAGCGGGTAATGCGTGCAGCCGAGCGACACGACATCCGTCCGCCCGCCCTCATCCTCGATGAAGCAAGGTTGAAGCTCTTCAATCAGCTCCTCATCGGAAACCGGATTGCCCGCCAGCTCCGCCTCTGCGAAGCCAGCCAGACGGCGTGAGCCCACGAGATTGACCTTGCAATCGGCTGCGTAGGTCTGGACGAGATCGCGCGTGTACTCGCGCGTCACGGTGGCCGACGTCGCCAGCATCGTGATGTACCTCGTCTGGGTTGCCTGGGCCGCAGGCTTGATCGCCGGGACGGTGCCGACGAAAGGCACCGAGAAGCGCTCGCGCAGATGCGGCAGCACGATGGTGGAGGCCGTGTTGCAGGCGACCACCACAAGCTGCGGATCATACAGGTCGATCAGCCTCTCCATGACGGCCAGAACACGGACGGTGATCGCCTCCTCGCTCAGTCGCCCATACGGAAAGGCCGCATCATCGCCCGCATAGACGAAGCGGGCATCGGGACGAGTTTTCAGCACCTCGGAGAACACCGTGAGGCCGCCGAGGCCGGAATCGAAGACGAGGATCGTGGGAACAGGAGAAGGCATGACAGCCGAGTTATAGGACGCCCCGGCCAGAAGATCGATACGCATCGGCAAACCTTACGAATGAAGCTGCTTCAGAAAGTCGTTCAGTCCCTGCTTGTTCTCGGTGGAGACATGTTGAGCTCACGGCGAGGCCCCTGCTCCGGCTGCTTTTCCTGCCCTGCCACCTTCGGCAACTGGGTCGAGAGACGGCGCACGGGCCAGCCGTCGCTCCAGTTGCCCATGTCCACGAATTTCGGATCGCGCGCGAGAACGGTGGCGTCCCTGCCCGAGAAAGCCGCATCGGCCGCCATCTCGAAGGTCTTCCAGAAGGCGAGATAATCGAGACTGTCGATGCCGTTGTTTCCGAGCTGCTGGGTCAGGATGGTCTGGGGGCCGGAGAGCGCCATGTCGGCGCTCCACTTCCAGGTATTCTTTTGCTTCGGATCACGCGGCGGATCGGGCGGGAGCTTGATGGCCGCGGCATCATATTCGGGCTTGGGCGAGCCGGGCGAAGCCAGGGTCGCGGTGAGTGCCGGATAGCCATGGTCATCCGAGCTTGCGCGCATGAACAGCTTGCGGGTGGCCGGGATCGCGCTCGTCGCCTCAAGGATCCGGCGGGAGGCGCGGTCGCTCGGCAGGTGCTCCCTATCGCCGCTCATGGCGATCAGAAGGGTCTGGTCATCCACGGTCGAGAGGTCGCGGAGCATGATGCCACGCTCCTTCTCGTTGGAGGCGATGCCGCCCGGTACCAGACCGAGGATCAGCTTCGGAGCCGGAAGCTTGCTCTCCCCCACGCCCGCCGCCACGTTGAGGGCAACCGGCACGCCGGCGGAATGGCCGATGAAGGCTACGCGATTGAGATCGGGCCGCGCCTGCGGATCGTCGGCCAGAGCCGCCAATGCATCATGGATCAGAGCCTCCGCCCGCGCCGTCGCATCGGCAGGGCGGGAGCGGTTCACTTCCTGGAAGCGCGGGAAGATGACGAGATAGCCCTTGCGGGCCAGATGATCGATGAAGCCACCATAGAGAGCCGGGTTCACGGCGCCCCAGGAATGGAAGAACACCACGACCGGGCGAGAGGCGGGTGTATCGTTGCCATGGAAAATATAAGCGCCTGAACTGACGGTTCCGGTCCCGCGCCTGACCACCTCGGCGGTCTTGTAGTCCGACCCGCCCGGCCCCTGCCCCGGCTGACCCGGCGGCGTTGCTGCAATCGCCACCGGAGCGGCGAGGCACGAACCGAGGAAAACAAGGGCAGTCAGTGAGCGGCGCATGGCGATCTCAGATCAGAATGTGCGGAGCAAAAATGGCTCCTGGCAACACTAGAGCAGAAGATCTTTAAGGCTTTCTCAACCGGCGCCCTTCCGCAAGAGCGCGAATCGCCCCGCGCAGAGTGCGCACGTCCTGCTCCGTCATCTCGAGCCGGTGAAAGATGTCCCGCATGTTGCGCGTCATGGTCGGCTTCTTGTCCTCGGGGTAGAAGTTCACCGCATCGAGTTCGGCTTCGAGATAATCGAAGAACGAGGTCACCATCTCGCGTGGTGCGGGCGGCGAGAGCCTCTCGCCGGAAAACGGCAGCGCCCCGCCGGTGGCGAGCTTGTACCATTCGTAGGACACGAGCAGCACGGCCTGGGCCAAGTTCAGGGACGAGAATTGCGGGTCGACCGGGAAGGTGATGATGGCATTCGCCAGAGAGACCTCGTCGTTCTCCAGGCCTGTGCGCTCGCGCCCGAACATGATGCCGATGCGCTGGCCTTCCGTGCCGCGCCGGTGTGTCTCGACCATCGCCTCGTCAGGTCCGAAGACCCGTTTCATCTGCCCCCGCTCCCGCGCCGTGGTGGCAAAGACGAAGTTCAGATCGGCAATGGCCTCGCGCACGGTATCATAGAGCTTCGCGCCCTCCAGCACATGCACCGCGCCGGATGCCGCCGAATGCGCCCCCTTCCGGGGCCAGCCGTCGCGCGGGGCGACGATGCGCAGTTCCGAGAGACTGAAGTTGGCCATGGCGCGCGCCACCATGCCGATATTCTCGGCAAGCTGCGGTTCCACGAGGATGATGATGGGGCGGATCATGATGCGTCTTTGAACTTAAATCTGGCCCGAGGGGCAGATGAGATGCCTCTCCATAACGCCAAACGAAGCGCCGCGCCTAGCGCATCGTCAGCGAAAAGTGGACCCGGTTTTCCGCGCAGACGATGCGCTCCTCTCAAGAATGAGCATCGGATCGATCCGATGCTCTAGGGCGATGTCCATTGGGACATGTCTATTGCTGGGGCTTTCGCCTCAGCGACTGAACCGCTCTAATGTCAAGCCGGACAACATCACTGCGCCTCATAAGATGGCGTGTGCAAGGGAGGACAGCATGGACGAAAGGCTTCTCATCGGCGATCAGGACGCATCGGCCCAAAGCGGGGTGACCTTCGAGCGGCGCGATCCCGTGACGGACGAGGTCGCCACGCGCGCACCCGCTGCCGGTGTCGAGGATGCCAACAGGGCGATCGAAGCGGCGGCGGCTGCCTTTCCGCAATGGTCGGAAACAGGCCCCGGCGAACGGCGCGCTCTGTTGTTGAAAGCCGCCGATCTGATGCAGGCGAATGTCGAGCGGTTTACCGAGCTGATGGTGAAGGAAACCGGCGCCACCGCGCCCTGGGCCGGGTTCAACGTGATGCTCGCCTCCAACATGCTGCGCGAAGCGGCCGCAATGACGACGCAGATCACGGGCGAAGTGATCCCCTCCGACAAGCCGGGCACGACGGCGCTCGCCATCCGCCAACCGGCTGGTGTCTGCGTGGGCATGGCTCCCTGGAACGCACCCGTCATCCTCGGCACCCGTGCGGTCGCCATGCCGCTCGCCTGCGGCAACACGGTGGTGCTCAAGGCTTCCGAGCTCTGCCCCGGCACGCATCGCCTCATCGGTGAAGTCCTGACCGAAGCCGGTTTCCCGGCGGGCGTCATCAATGTGGTCACGCACGCCGCCGCCGATGCACCGAAAGTCGTCGAAGCCCTGATTGTCCATCCGGCCGTTCGCCGAGTGAATTTCACGGGCTCAACCCCCGTCGGCAAAATCATTGCCGAGATCGCGGCGCGGCATCTGAAGCCGGTTCTGCTGGAACTCGGCGGCAAGGCGCCTCTCATCGTGCTCGACGATGCCGATATCGATGCCGCCGTGAATGCTGCTGCCTTCGGGGCCTTCCTCAACCAAGGCCAGATCTGCATGTCCACGGAGCGCATCATCGTGGATGAGAAGGTAGCCGACGAGTTCGTCGCGAAACTCGCCGCCAAGGCCAAGGCCCTGCCCGCCGGCAATCCCCGCGAACATGTGGTGCTCGGCTCCATCGTCAGCGCCGAGGAAGCAGAACGCGTCGAAGGACTGGTGAAGGACGCCGTCGCGAAAGGCGGCACCCTCGTGGCAGGCGGCAATCGCAACGGCACGATCATGGAAGCGACGCTCGTCGACAACGTGGTGCCGGGCATGCGCATGTATGAGGAGGAGTCATTCGGCCCCGCCAAGAGCATTATCCGCGTGAAGGGCGTGGAGGAAGCAATCCGCATCGCCAACGACACGGAATACGGCCTCTCATCCGCCGTGTTCGGACGTGATATCCAGCGCGCCCTGCAGGTGGCCAAGCGTATCCAGTCCGGTATCTGCCACATCAATGGCCCAACCGTTGGAGACGAGGCGCAAATGCCCTTCGGCGGCGTGAAAGGCTCCGGCTATGGCCGCTTCGGCGGCAAGGCAGCCATCGCGGAGTTCACGGATCTGCGCTGGATCACCATCGAGGATCCGAACCAGCATTACCCGTTCTGAGCGATCATCGGCTCACCTAAGACAAAGCCTCCCTGGGATCCCAGGGAGGCCTCTCTTTTCCGGCCCTGCGAAAGCCGCTAGAGCATCGTATCGTTCGGGCGGAAAACCGGATCCCCTTTTCGCTGACGTGGCCCTTCGGGTCACTGACGCGGACCTCCGGTTCCGCACGATGCGCCGTTACCAGCAACCACCCCAACCGCAATAGTAATGCGGACGGGCAACGGCGGCTCCGATCACCGCACCACCGACGACGCCGGCAGCGGCACCGGCAGCGGCCTGATTGGCCGCCGTGTTCGACTGGGCCACGTTGTTGCGGTAGCTGGCATTGACGCAGCGCGTGTAAGTCCTGGTACCCGGCTTCAGACCCGTCTCCTGACAGACAGCCTCGGCATTTGACATGGATTGTTCCGCCGTTTGACAGCCGGCGAGCACAAGAGCCGTCGCCCCGAGAAGAATGGCAAGACGCATATCAGTTCCTCTTTGACATCGAAGTAAAACATCCGATGGCTCAAGTAGAGTAGCGTTTCACAGCTCCAGCCGTGTCGAACCAGCCCAGTGAAGAGCCATTGGAATAAGAGTATCCCACTACGGTAACGCCTGGTTTTCCGTGCGTAAGCACACATGGCAGGCTGTTATTCCCACGATTGGAACCGAAACCCACACAGGATTTTTATTTGACCCGCTACGTCATATGTCCGCCTTCTACCTCGGAGAGCCAAACTGTCCTGGCCTCATTCCACCCTTCTCGTCGTCTGTCTGGCGGCTCTCGCCTCAGGCCCGACGATAGCCGCCTCCTCCACGGCCAAGATCGCACACCGCGCTCCCACGCTCTTTCACGGCAATTGATGTGGACTTGGAGACATCAGGCGGGGCGCGCCGGTTGACGCCTTCGATGCGGCCTGCCGGGCGCACGACCTCTGTTATGAACGGATGGGCCGGGAGCCTGTAGTTGCGACCGGGCATTCTTGAGGGCGACGGCAGCTCTGGCTCAGCGTCGGAGAATGGACGAAACCGTGAGGACCAAGGCCGCCATGGCCAACACGCTTTTCGCCCTCACGCCCTGCGTCGAGTTAAGGAAAAGTCCGTATCGCGCCAGAAAGCGCTGAATTCCGGGCCTCCCCCCACCTTCCCCGCCGGCCTCAACCGCGCTATAGCCCCCGGTAACCGCCTGCCGCCGGCAGGCCTGTTCCAGCCCTTCAAGAAGCGTAAGGTGAGATCATGGCGAAGATCAAGGTAGCCAAT